>NZ_JADKSC010000002.1:0-81538 GCF_015350855.1 Curtobacterium sp. VKM Ac-2889
CCTTCGGCACCGACGCCGTCAAGCGCGGCCTCCTCGTCGGCACCGCCACCATCACCGCACAGATCAAGTAACACCCCGCACCACGATCGGCCCGGACCACGCAGCAGCGCGGTCCGGGCCGATTCACGTCGTGGGAGCCACAGCTCAGCGGGCCCGCGCTCGGTACGCCCCGGGCGCGCTCCCGCAAGCACGGGTGAAGTGCGCGTAGAAGCTCGACTGCGAGCCGAACCCCGCGGCGTGCGCGATCTCCGACGTCGTCATCGACGTGGTCGCGAGCAACCGCTGTGCTTCGGCCACTCGGCACCGAGTCAGGTACTCCCCGATCGTGGTCCCGACGTCCTGCCGGAACACCGTCATGGCGTAGTGCGGATGCAGGTGTGCCGCAGCGGCGACGTCGGCGACCTCGATCGGTTCGCGGAACCGGTCCACGACGAACCGCACCATGTCGATCACCCGGTGCATCGCGTCCGCGGTGCCGTGCCCGCCCTCCGCGCGCTGGTCCACGGCGTCGCGGTGGTGCCGCAGCAACCGGCGCACCAGGGCCTGCGCTTCGAGGTTCGCGATCACTCCGGCTCCGTCGTCCGCGAAGTCCCGTTGCCACGACGACAACATCGACTCGACGTCCCGCCCGGCCGCACCGGTCGGCACCACGACGGGACGGTTCAGCAGCATGGCACCGAGGTCGTGGTCCGGAAGCCCCCATGCCAGCACCTCGCCGAGCGGTATGTGCACCCACCGGCACTGTCCGGTCCCCGTCGCGTCACCGACGAGCTGGTGGGGTGTCCATCCCCAGAAGAGCGCGATCTCCCCCGCGTTGACGCTCACCGGCTCCCCGCCGAACCGGTAGTCGAGCCGTCCCTCGAGCACGAGGTTGATCTCGAGGTCGTCGTGCCGGTGTGAGGACGGCATCATCGGCGCCGGGCCGCGATGGCTCCAGTACGCCGCTTCCACCGTCTCCACGTCGAGCACGGTGCCGAGCCTACGGCAGCGGCGTGGACGACCCGGAGTCCGATCGGAGGATCCTGGAACCCCGCCGTCCGAAGCCGGAGGACCCCGGGCCCCGGCGCTTCCTACCGTCGTCACATGACCAAGATCACCATCATCGGCGCCGGCGGCTTCGTCTTCCCCTTCCGCCTCATCGGCGACCTCGTCTCCTTCCCCGCACTGCAGGACGCGACGTTGCACCTCATGGACCTCGACGCGGGCCGGGTCGCCCGCACTGCGACCGCAGCCCGCGAACTCGTCTCCCACCACGGCCTCGGCGTCGAGGTCCTCGAGACCACCGACCGGCGCGAGGCCCTGGCGGGTGCGGACGTCGTCATCATCACGTTCCAGGTCGGCGGCGTCGAGTCGTACAAGTGGGACGTCGAGATCCCCCGCAAGTACGGCATCGACCAGGCCGTCGGCGACACCGTCGGCCCCGGCGGCGTGTTCCGGTTCCTGCGGTCGGTCCGTGCCTACGAGGACATCGCCCGCGACGCGCTCGAGCTCTGCCCGGACGCCCAGTTCATCAACTACGCGAACCCGATGGCGATGGCCACGGCGTTCCTCAACGCGAAGGGCCTGCGGACCGTCGGCCTCTGCCACAGCGTGCAGGGCACCACCCGCATGCTCGCCCGCACGCTCGGCGTGCCCTACGACGAGGTCGAGTTCGTCAGCGCCGGCATCAACCACCAGGCGTGGATCCTCGAGTTCAAGCGTCGCAACGGCGAGGACCTCTACCCGCGTCTGCGCGAGGTGATGACGGCGAAGCACCAGCGGGGCGTCGCGGCGTCCGACCTGCACGACGACGACGGCGACCACAGCGAGGCGGCTGCCGCGGCGAGCAACTACGAGGGCGGCAACGAGCAGGTCCGCACCCAGCTGATGCGCTCGTTCGGGTACTTCGAGACCGAGTCGAGCCACCACGCCAGCGAGTACGTGCCGTACTTCCGCAAGGACCCGGAGACGGTGCTCGAGTACATCCCGGAGCGCTGGGACTACTACGAGATCTGCCTGGCGCACGACGAGCAGGGCGACGTGGACACGCAGCTCGAGAAGCTCAAGGCCGACCTGACGCCGAGCGTCGAGTACGGCGCGAGCATCGTGAACGCGATCGTCACGGGGGTCCCCGCTGTCGTCTACGGCAACGTCCCGAACAGCACCGGCGTCATCCAGAACCTGCCGTCCGACGCATGCGTCGAGGTGGCCTGCCTGGTGGACGGCAAGGGCGTGCAACCGACCTCGTTCGGCGAGCTCCCGCCCCAACTCGCCGCGATCAACCGCACGAACACGAACGTGCAGACCCTGGCGGTGCGCGCAGCGCTGACGGGCAACGTCGAGCACGTCCACCACGCGGTCGCCCTCGACCCGCTGACGGCGGCGCACCTCACGCTCGACCGCATCGCCGAGATGACCGACGAGCTCCTGCACGCCCATGCGGCGCTGCTCCCCGAGTCGCTGCGTCCGGCGGACGCGGGCGCAGCCGCGCACACGGCCGACCGGGAGGCCCGCCCAGCGCTGGTCTGACACCGTCGCGCCCGACGTGGGGTCGGGTCCGCAACCGCGACCCCACGTCCGGCTCGCGCCGACGCGCAGCCGCGCGCCGCGCCTCCAGTCCGTCCTGCACGGCACCACGACCTCAAAGGAGAGGACCATGCCGACCCGACCATCCCCCCAGCTCGCCAGACGGGGGTTCCTCGCACTCGCCGGTATCTCGATGGCCGGCGCCCTCGCCGCCTGCGCGGGCCAGGGAACCGCTGCCCGCGGCGGCACGAAGCACATCCGCCTGTCCACCTGGAACATCCCGACGGACATCACGAGCTACCAGGCGATCGCCGACGAGTTCGTCGCGGCGCACCCGGGCACGAGCGTCTCCGTCGAGGTCACGACCGGCCAGTTCCACCAGTGGTTCATCACGCGGCTCGCCGCCGACCTGGCGCCGGACGTCATCCGGATCACCCCGCAGCAGATCGGCCGGTACGCCGCGAACGGCAGCCTGGTCGACATCTCGGGGGCCGTCCCGGCGGACTACCGGCAGGACTACAGCGACCCGTTCTGGGCGATCGGCGCGCGGGACGACGGTGTGTACGGCGTCTTCCAGCACACCGACAACTTCATCACCTACTACAACCGCGACGTCATGGAGCAGATCGGCGTCACACCGCCGGAGGCCCTGGCCGACGCGTGGACGTGGGATGCGTTCCTCGACGTCGCGAAGGAGGTCAAGCAGGTCACCGGCAAGTACGCGTTCGGGTACGGCTGGTCGTCGCCCGAGACGGCGTACCGGTGGCTGCCGCTGGTCCACCAGAACGGCGGCGCGTTCCTCGGGGAGGACGGCGCGACCCCGTCGATGGACACCCCCGAGGCGATCGACGCCCTGGCCTTCGGCCGGAAGTGGTACGCCGAAGGACTCGCGACGACCGGCAACCTCAGCAAGAGCGGCGGCGGTGACGTCTCGCGGAACCTGTTCCTGACCGGGCAGATCGGCATGATGCTCAACAACCCGGAGTCGATCGCGCAGCTCGACACCGACATGCCCGACAACTGGGGCACTGCCCCGATGATCCGCAACGTCGGCGAGGCGAGCGACCTGGGCGGCAACGCCCTGGCCGTCACGAAGTCGAGCAAGCACCCGGAGCTCGCGGCCGAGCTCGTGGCGATGATCACGTCACGGTCGAAGATGCAGCAGTTCTGCCACGACGGCAACTGGCTGCCCGCCCGGAAGTCCCTCGACGCGAAGGACATCGGGTACGCCGCGAACACCGACACGATGCAGCGGTTCATCGACCAGGGGACGACGATCCCGCTCTCGATGGTGAAGGCCGAGAGCGGCGAGTACTTCAGCTCGCTCAACGCGGTGTTCGCCGACTACCTCGACCTCTGCCTGCTCGGGCAACTGAGCCCGAAAGAGGCCTCGAACCAGATGATGGAGGCGATGCGCAGTGTCACTGCGAACTGAGACCGCGCCGGTCCGCACGACGGCGTCCACCGCCCCTCCGACCGGCGGACTCCCCGCTGGCGACGGTGCCCGCCGAAGCCGCGGCCGCTTCGTCCCGTACGTGTTCATCGGCCCCGCGGCGCTGCTGTTCCTCGGCTTCTCGCTCATCCCGATCATCACGGCGATCGCGCTGAGCTTCCAGGACTCCAGCACCTCGCTCGGCGACGGCACCTGGGTCGGCGGGAAGAACTTCGTCGACATGGGCTCCGACCCGCTCATCGGCACGGCGCTGCGGAACACGCTCGTGTTCACGCTCGGCACCGTGCCGACCTCGATGGCGATCGGGCTCGCCCTGGCGGTTGCCCTGAACAGGCCGCTGCCCGGACGCTCGGTGTTCCGCGCCCTGTTCTTCGTGCCGATGGTCGCGGCCGGCGTCGTGGTGGGCGTCATCATGTCGTGGATCTTCAACGGCGACTACGGCGTCGTGAACAACCTGCTCGAAGCGCTCGGCATGGGCCGCGTGCCCTGGCTGACCGCTCCGGGGTGGGCGATGGCGACCCTGGTGGTCGTCGTGGTCTGGACCCGGATCGGCTTCTGCATGGTGATCTACCTCGGCGCGCTGCAGTCCGTGCCCGCCGAGCTCAAGGAGGCCGCCGCGATCGACGGCGCCTCGCACTGGGTGCGGTTCCGGACCATCACCTGGCCGCTGCTCCGCCCGACGACGTCGATCCTGCTCATCCTGAACGTCGTGTTCTCGTTGCAGGCCTTCGACGTCATCTACGTGATGACCGGCGGTGGCCCGGGCTTCTCGACGACCGTGCTGATCCAGTACGTGTTCCGGTCGGCGTTCATCGATGCCCGGATGGGCTACGCCGCGGCGCTCGGACTGGTGCTCGTCGCGATCCTGCTCGTGTTCACGCTGCTCCGGCAGCGCGCCAACCGCAAGGCGGAGGAGATGCTCTGATGGCCGTACTCGATGTCCGCGGTCCCCGCCGCCGTCCGGCTGGAGCCCGCTCCCGGCGTCGGCCCGGTCGGTGGGTGCTCGTCGCCGGGCTCACCGCCCTGGCCATCCTGATGGTGTTCCCGCTGTACTGGATGGTCGTCTCGGCACTCACCCCCGGCGGGCAGTCGCAGAGTGGCACGTTCTCGCTGTTCCCGACCCGGCCGACGTTCGAGAACTACACGCAGGTGTTCAGCACGCAGCCGGTCTGGCGGTGGCTCGGCAACTCCGCGCTCATCACCAGCGTCGGCACCGCCTTGAGCGTCGTCGTGTCGCTGATGGCCGGGTACGCACTCGCCAAGTTCCGCTTCGTGGGCCGAGGGCTGCTGTACTCGGCGTTCCTCGTCACGATCATGATCCCGATCCAGGTCACCCTGGTGCCGAGCTTCCTGGTAGTCGCGAAGATCGGCCTGGTCGACTCCCCCTGGGCGGTGATCCTGCCGACCGTGTTCGACGTCGTCGGGATCTTCATCGCCCGGCAGTTCATGGTCGGGGTGCCGGACGCGCTGATGGAGGCCGCTCGGCTCGACGGCGCCGGCGAGTTCCAGACGTTCTTCCGGGTGGTGCTGCCCTCGTGCGGCCCCCTGGTCGGGGTGCTCGTGATCCTCGGCTTCATGACCCGGTGGAACGACTTCCTCTGGCCGCTCGTCGTGCTGCAGGGCAACGAGAACCTGACCGTGCCGGTGGCCCTGTCGACCCTGACGAACAACCCGGCGTTCAGCTCACCGTGGGGAGCCGTGATGGCGATCGCGACCGTCACGGTGCTGCCGTTGCTCGTGGTCTTCCTGGCGTTCCAGCGGCAGTTCGTGCAGGGCATCGCCTCGACCGGCATCAAGTAGGGCGCCGGGAGGTTCCGGGACTACCACTGCAGTGGCCATGGGAAAGAAAGGACGGGAGGCACGGTGCCAGCTGGCACCGTGCCTCCCGTCCGTCGTCCGCGTCAGCGGATGATCGAGATGTTGTCCGCCTGCGGACCCTTCTTGCCGGGTCCGATCTCGTACTGCACGTGGTCGTCCTGGGCGAGCGGCCGGGAGCCGGTCGCCGCGACGATGCTGGAGAAGTGTGCGAACAGGTCCTCGGACCCGTCGTCGGGGTGGATGAATCCGAACCCCTTGCTGTGGTCGAACCACTTCACGGTGCCCGTGGGCATGGCGGTCAGCACGGCGTCAGTGGATGCGCAGCTGCGCGACCATGGGGCACGCGAAGGGGTCGCGGGCGGCGAGGCCGACACGGTTGAGGTACCGCACGACGATGCCGTACGAACGCAGCAACGTGGTCTCCGTGTAGGGCACGTCGAGGGTGTCGCAGTGGTCCCGCACCAGCAGGCGGGCCTGCTTCAACGCCGGACGCGGCATCGACGGGAACAGGTGGTGCTCGACCTGGTAGTTCAGCCCACCCATCAGGAACGACACCCACCAGCCGCCACGGATGTTGCGCGAAGTCCGCACCTGGCGGGAGAAGAAGTCGACCTTCGCGTCGTGGGCGATGGTCGGCATCCCCTTGTGGTTCGGAGCGAACGATGCACCCATCATCACGCCGAACACGGCCAGCTGCACCCCGAGGAACGCACATGCCATCCCGAACGGCAGGAACCAGAACACCACCGTCAGGTAGATCGCGAACCGCGCCACCAGCAGCGCGCCCTCGATGAGGCGGTGCTTCTTGTCAGCCTTTGTGCCGTTGCCGGTCACGATCGACATGACGGCGTAGCGGTGCAGGTTCAGGCCCTCGAGCGTGAGGAGGGGGAAGAACAGCCACCCCTGGTAGCGCATGAAGGTCTTCATCACGCCACCCTTCACGGCGGCGGCGTCCTCGGGCAGGAAGCGGATGCCGTCAGGGGCGATGTCCGGGTCCTTGCCGACGGTGTTCGGGTTGCCGTGGTGCCGGGTGTGCTTGTTCATCCACCACGAGTAGCTCAGCCCCACCAGGAACGTGCCGAGCCAGCGGCCCGCGCGGTCGTTCCACTTCTGGGACTCGAACACCTGACGGTGCGCAGCCTCGTGCGACAGGAACGCGAACTGCGTGAACAGCACCCCCAGCGCACCGGCCACGATCAGCTGGAACCACGAGTCACCCAGGAACGCGAACGCGACCCAGGTGAGGGCGAGGCTGCCGACGAGTGCGCTGAACAGTGCCCAGTAGAAACCGGTACGACGGCGGAGCAGGCCGTTCTCCTTCACCTGCGCCAGGAGCGCGGAGTAGGTCGAGGTGCCCTTTCGGGCTCCCGTAGCGGGGCGAGTGCGGGTGTAACCCGGAGCGAGCGGAGTCGTGGTCATGTGGACCGCTTTCAGTCACGGATCGGTCCTTCGACCGGTTCGAGAGAGTTCACGCGATTGCGCTTGCGGCGACCCTAGGGGCCGAACTTGCGTGTTCACCGTGGTGTCCGGAACACGTCGCACGACCTTCGAGATCACCCCGCGTGTCGCTCCGGACCCGCTGCGCACGCACCGGACGATGCGCGCAACGTCTGGCCCGGGTACTCGCCGAATCGGCGGAAGTAGGTGCCTGAGAAGCGCCCCAGGTGACGGAAGCCCCATGTCAGGGCCGCCTCGCTCACACTGGTCTCCTGCCGGCTGCCGGACTCCAGCGCCGCGCGCACCCGGTCGAGCCGCATCCGCAGCAGGAACGTCATCGGCGAGACGCCGTGTTCCCGCATGAACGCCGTCTGGAGCGTGCGGGGGCTCACACCCACCGCGTCGCAGATGTCGGCGAGGCAGAGCTGCTGATCGCAGTGTCCTTCGAGGTACGCCACGGCGAGTTCGACCGTCGACGGGGTCACGGCACGCCGGAGGCTCACGGGCACGCGCGTCCCGAACGCTCCGAGGACGGCCTCGACGAGCGCGACCTGCGCGCTGGTCCTGGCGCCCTGGGTGAAGCCGTCGCGCGTCGCGGTGACAGCCACCTGTTCGACGCACCGGCGCAGGTGTTCGAGCACCCCCGCGGCGGGTTCGGCACCTCGGCCCGGCAGCTCCGGCGCCGCGGCTCCGAGCGAGGAGCGCACCTGGTCGAGGAGTGACCGGTCGATGCTCACCAGCTGCAGCGTGCCCGTCGGGGCGCGGACGGAGAACTCCCCCGACGTCGGCATCAGGACGGGCGTGCCGGGCCGGGTCTCGAGGACGGCACCGTCCTGGACGGCGATACGGACGCCACCGGTACTCGACCACCCGACGACGATGCGGTCGACGGGTTCGAAGGTCCCGGAGAACCCGGAGGTCGCCGACGCCGTGACGAGGCTCACGCATCCGTCCCGGCGGGTTCGGTACCGGAACCGGAAGGGCAGCCGGGAACTGTCGTCGTCGACGTCGAAGCGGACGTCACGACCGTGCCCGGCCTGGGCGAGCACGCGCGCGGCGAAGGACCGGTCGGTGCCGGAGCGTTCGCTGTGGCGGCGCTGGGTGTCGATCCGCGCGGTGACGGTCCGGGCCGCGTCGTCCCCGTGGACCGCGGCCAACACGGTGCCTCGTCGAGGTGCTGTCCGCATCGCTGCTCGAACCAGGAGCGGGCGTCCCGCAGGCTCGCAAGCCGTTCCTGTTCGTGCAGTGTCTCCATGAGCGTGCAGTCGACCCCGTCGACAGTGCGCTCGACGCAGCCGAGGAGCATGTCCGGGTCCCCCCAGGCGGATGCAGCGTCGACGACCCGCCAGCACCCGGCGTCGACCGGCTGCACCCGGATGTCCGTCGGGTCCGTCGGGGCGAGTGCCCGTATCCGTTCGGTGTGGACGACCTGCTGTCGCACGACGGAGTCGATGACCATGGTCGAGGTTCCCTGTGCGTGTCCCATCGCGCCTCCCTGTCGGTTCGATGTGGTGCACTGCTTCGACCAGCGGCGCACGAGACACTTTCAGTATCAACAGGACGGTTCCCGTCACGTCAGGGGTTGACACCAGACCGCGTCTGGCGGATCATCCGCGGCCCGGGTCGGGGTCCTGGCAACGCACCGTGGACGGTTCCCGTACGGTCGGCCCATGAACGACGGGAGCGGTGCGGCACGGGACGTCCCGCCTCGGCTCTCACGTGCTGTGCGGGACGCGCTCCGGTTCGTCCAGGAGCACGCGACGACCCACATCACCGTCACGGACGTCGCCGCGGCGGTCCAGCTGTCGCCGCGGAGTCTGCAGAAGCGGTTCCGGACCGAGATCGGGCAGACGCCGGGCGCCTTCCTGCGCGCAGTGCGGCTCGAGGGGGTGCGTCGTGACCTGCAGGCGGCATCCGGCACACCCGACCGGCGGACCATCGCGGCGATCGCCCAGCGGTGGCAGTTCAGCAACGCGGGTCGGATGGCTGCGGCGTTCCGTGAGGCCTACGGGATCGCGCCCTCGTCGGCGCTGCGCTCCTTCGCGCCCGAGGACGACGAGGACGGCGCACCGAGCCTGTCGGACCGGAACCAGCGGCGCTTCCGGCTGGTGCTGGACTGCGAGGTGGACGTCGACGACCCAAAGGCGGTGCTCGCCGGGGCGCTGCAGCGTGCTGGGGCCGGTCCCTGGCGCGACTACCGGCCGGACGGCGGCAGCGAGGACCTGATGGCGTTCCTGCTCGGCAACGCGGTGCGGACGGTGGTGCGCGAGACCTCCGGCGTGACGCTGGTGGCCCTGGACGCGATGCTCCGGGTGCAGGACGAGCAGGGGACGTACCCGCCCGCCGAGCTCCCGGCCTGGCGTGCCGGCCCACCGCCGAACGTGCCTGCGCCGTCCGGATCGTCCGAAACCGCCCAGCGCGTAGGATCGGGAGACGGCAGGGAAGGCGCCCATGGATGACGCATTCGAGCGTGCACTCCGTGCGCTCCGGTCGGCGGACGTCGCCGACGACCAACTCAGTCGGCCGTTCGCGCTCGCGCTGCCGATGGGCGGTGTCTCGATCTCGACCTTCGGTGAGCTGTGCCCGAGCGAGACCGTGTCCGCGACCGACGAGGTCGCCACCCGGATCGACGAGATCCAGCTCGACCTGTCCGAGGGACCGTGCTGGGCCGCGCTCTCGACCGATGCCCCGGTGCTGGAGACGGATCTGGTGGAGCGTCCGAACGCCGCGTGGCCAGCCTTCAACGAAGCCGTCCGGAGCGAACCCGTCGGCGCGGTCTTCGCGTTCCCGGTCGCCTTCGGGCCGTTCCCGCTCGGCGCGATCGACGTGTACGTCCCGCAGCCCGCGACGATCGAGGAGGACACCGTACGCCAGGCCATGACCCTCGCCTCCGCAGTCAGCCGCCGGGTGCTCCGCCGAGCCCTCCGCTCCATCGCGGACCAGGACGACGCCCTGCTCGACCGGAGCCCGTCGTCCAGGCGCGTGGTCCACCAGGCCACCGGTGTGGTGCTCGCGCAGCTCGACATCAGCCCCGAGGACGCCTACCTGCTGTTGCAGGGCCATGCCTTCGCCCGCCGGACGACCATGCGCCGGGTGGCGGAGGAGATCCTCGACGGCACGGTCCGGTTCGAGAAGCGAGGCGACCTGATCGAGGAGGTCCGGTGACGACGGCAGGCCGAGAAGCCCGGATCCTCGAGACGTTCACGTCGCTCGCCGACACCCTGGTGGACGCCTACGACGTCGTGGAACTGCTGCAGACCCTGGTCGAGACCTGCGCCGAGGTACTCGGCATCGACGCTGCGGGCATACTGCTGGCCAACGACGACCAGGAGCTCGAGGTCGTGGCCTCGACCTCTGAAGCGAGCCGGCTCGTCGAGGTCCTGCAGCTCGACGCCGAGGCCGGACCCTGCATGACCTCGTTCGCGACCGGACGGGTCGTGGCCTGCCCGGACATCGAGGTCGCGCCGGCGGAGTGGGCGATGTTCCGCACGGGCGCGGTCGAACTCGGGTTCCGGTCGGTGCACGCCGTCCCGCTCCGGCTGGGCAGCACCGTCATCGGCACACTCAACCTGTTCGGCATCGCCGTGGGTGCCCTCGGGGAATCGGACCTGCGCGTCGCCCGTGCCCTGGCCGACGTGGCGACGATCGGCATCCTGCACGAGCGGTCCCTGCGCGAACACGAGGTCGTCCGCGCGCAGCTGCAGCGCACCATCGGCTCGCGCGAGGTCATCGAGCAGGCCAAGGGCGTCGTGTCGTACCTGCGCGGCGTCTCGATCGAGGACGCCTTCGCGGTGATCCGCGGGTACGCGCTCGAGCACCACGAGCCGCTCTCCGAGGTCGCCCGCGCGATCGTGCAGCGCCGACTCGTCCCCTGACGACCGCGGGCGAGCAACCCCGACCGCGGGGGAGCACGCACGACCACGGGCGAGCAACCACGGCCCCCGCCGCCCGCTACGGTGAGCGGATGGGCAAGGTCACGCTGCAGGACGTCGCCGCGCACGCCGGCGTCTCGATGAAGACCGTGTCCAACGTCGTCCGTGGCTACCAGCACGTCAGCGACCCGATGCGCAGCCGGGTGCAGGCCGCGATCGACGAACTCGGGTACCGCCCGAACGTCTCGGGCCGGTCCCTGGCGACCGGACGTTCGAACATGCTCGCCTTCGCGTTCCCCGACCTCCGACGCCCGTACTTCGCCGAACTGGCCCACGTCTTCTCGCGGGTCTGCGCCGACCGCGGCTACCAGCTCCTGCTCGAGGAGACCGGCGGCGACCCCGACGGTGAACGCTCTGCGGTGCGGGGACGCGAGGCCGGTGTGGTCGACGGGGTCGTGATCCACCCGCAGGTGCTCACGCCCGAGGCGATCGACCGGATCCGCGGCGACACCGCCGTGGTGTTCCTCGGCGAGGACGTCCGGCCCCCGCACGCCGACCAGGTCGTGATCGACAACGCCGGGGCCGCCACCGAGGCCGTCGCGCACCTCGTGGCGCTCGGCTGCCGCCGCATCGGGTTCTTCGGGCACGAGACCGGCCCGTCGTCGCGCACGTCCGGACTGCGCCTGGACGGCTACCGCGCCGGACTCGTCGCCGCGGGCCTGCCGCTCGACGACGCGCTGCTGGTCCCCCGCGAGGTCGGCGACGCCGCCGGTGCCGAGGTCGCCTTCGGCGCTGCACTCGACGCCGGACTCCGCGTCGACGGCCTGCTCTGCCGCGACGACCTGGCCGCACTCGGAGCGCTCCGGGCGATGCGCCTGCGCGGCCTGGACGCCCCCGGCGACGTCGCCGTCGTCGGGTGGGACGCGGTCGGCCTCGGGTCGAGCCTGGTGCCGAGCCTGACCTCCGTCGCGCCCGACACGGTCGCCCTCGCCGACACCGCGCTCGACCTGCTGGTCGAGCGGATGGACGGCTCCGACGTGCCCGGCCGGCTGGTCACGGTCGGCCACCGCCTGCTCGTCGGCGAGAGCGCGCCGCACGCGGACGGCACGTCCGACCGGGCGGCGCCCCAGGGCGCGTGAACGGCGGACGGGAGGCCCGTGGCGGCGCCGCCACCCCTCCCTCGCAGGCTCGGTCGGCGCGGCCCGCGTGCCGCTGGCGCGACACTGCTGAGCGAGCCGCGCCCGTCCGCCTTTCCCCCGTCGCGTGCCGTCAGCGACCTGCGGGAGCCGACTCCCCCGGGTGCACGCTGCCGAGCAGTTCGACGACGACGTCCCGCAGGGCGTCGGGCAGCCCGACGGTGCCGAGCTCGACGATGCGGTCCGCACGCGGCAGATCCTTCGCCACGACCTCCCACGCCTCGAGCTTCTCCGCGTTGCCGGCCTGCGCGCCCTCGAGGACCTGCCGGACGGCGTCCCGCGCGTCGACCCCGACGACCGGAGCACCGACCAGCGTGATCGATCCGCCCGACGCCGAGTCGACGGACAGGTCGACAGAGAACCGGTCGACCGAGCGAGCCGATGTCGGTTGCCCGTCGGCCGGCGCGGCGAGGAACGTGATCCGCCAGTCGCGGTGGGTGGGGACGACGTCGAGGGCTCCGGTGGTGCCGTGCACCCGGAACTCGGCGTGTTCGGGATCCCAGGTCAGACGGGTCCGGGCGGTGCGGCTGCCCTCGCCCTCGTGGTCCTCGACCAGGGTGAACTCGCCGGGTGCACCCGGTGCGACGAGGACCTCGAACGCCGTCGGGTTGACGGTGGCGTCGAGCTGGTCGGCCGCCGCGAGCGGCAGGACCCCGCCGGCGCGCAGCAGGGCCGGCACCGTGTCGAGCGTGCGGTGCAGGTCGACGAACCGGTCACCCGCGTACACCGTGCCGGTGAAGACGTCGGTCCAGGAGCCCGGCGGCAGCCAGGCCCGGGCGACCCCGTGCCGGCTGACCGGGTCGCGCGGCGCCACGATCGGGGCGACGAGCAGCTCCGAACCGAACGCGTAGGTGTTCGGCGCCCGGTACGCCTCGTCGCGGCGCGGCTCCAGGTGGTAGAGCGGCCGGACCAGCGCGGTGCCCTCGGCCGTGCCGTGGTTCATCGTGTGCAGGTACGGCACCAGGCGGTGGCGGAAGCGGAGCGCCTCGCCCATCGCGGCGCGGGCCTCGGCCGGGAACACCCACGGCTCCTTGCGGATGAACGGGTTGTTGGCCGAGTGCAGGCGCATGATCGGCGAGAACACCCCGAACTGCACCCAGCGGGTGGCGAGCTCGTCGTCGCGGACGCCGCGGGTGTGGCCGCCGATGTCGTGGCTCCACCAGGGGTAGCCGATGTTCGCCGCTGTGGCGGTGAACTCGGGCTGGAACGCCAGGGACGCCCACGACACGACGGCGTCGCCGGAGAACCCGACGGCGTACCGGTGGCTGCCGGGGCCGGCGTAGCGCGAGAAGGTCATGCCGTCGACGGGGGCCGGCGCTGCGTCGGCGTCCGGGCCCGCGTCGGCGCCGCCGGACGGCGCGTGTCGTGCCGAGTCGAGCAGGTGGAAGTGGTTGAGCAGCCAGAGCGGGTCCACCCCGGGTAGCCCGGTCTCACGACCCTGCTGCCAGTCGATCCACCAGAAGTCGACGCCCTGCTCCTCGAGCGGGCGGTGCAGCTGTTCGAAGTAGGCCTGCAGGAACCGGCGGTCCGTCGGGTCGAACGGGATCGGCTGCTCGGTCTCCGGGTCGACGCCCATCGCCCGGGCCACCGCGGGGTAGGCATCCTCGAACGCCCGCACGCCGTCGGCCGGGTGCAGGTTCAGCGTCGTGCGCATCCCCCGGCGGTGGAGTTCGGCCAGGAACGCCTCGGGGGCCGGGAACAGCGACGGCTCCCACGAGTACCCCGTCCAGCCGTTGCCGAAGCGCGGCGGCACCGAGTCGACCCGGTGCCAGTCCATGTCGATGACGGCGACCGAGAACGGCAGGTGTTCGTCGGCGAAGCGGTCCAGCAGCTCGAGATACGAGGTGTCGCTGTACGGGTGGTACCGGCTCCACCAGTTGCCGAGTGCCCACCGCGGCATCCGTGACGGCGGGCCGGAGACGGCGTGGTACGTGCGGAGCGCAGCGTCGTAGTCGCGGCCGTACGCGAAGACCGTGACGTCGCGGCGACCGGGGACCCGCGTGCCGATCCAGCCGTCGTCGGCGAACAGGAACGACTCGCTGTCGTCGAGTGCGGTGATGCCGTCGCGGGCCAGGATCCCCGCCTCGAGCGGCATCCGGCCGTCGACGTCGTCGAGGGTGCGGCCGGTGCCGCCGAGGTCGCGCGGCTCCTGCCCCCACCGCCAGCGGTTGGCGTCCGGTCCGGTGGTCTCGACCACCAGGCCGCTCGGGCTGAAGGGGCGGCCGTCGTAGCGCAGGCGTGCGCGGTCGGTGGTGACGACGACGCCGTCGGTGCCGGTGCCGTCGGTGGCGGCCGTCTGCTCCACGGTGAAGGCCGGCACGGGCAGGCGGCGGCGCAACGCGAAGGTCGAGGCGCGGTCCTCGAACCCGCCGTCGTCGCTCCACTCGATGCGGAACGCTCCGGCGTCGAGCACGGTGATGCGCCAGCGGTCGCCGGTGACGACGGCTGCAGGGTCGGCGACCGGGTCCGAACCCGGGAACGGACGGATGGTGGGGAGGACGGTGCCGGTGGTGCCGGTGGTGCTGCTGCTCACGTGGTGCCTCTCAGCTCTTGACCGCACCCTGGGTCACGCCGCTGATGACCCAGCGCTGCGCGAACAGGTAGACGATGATCGTGGGGGCCATCGCCATCAGGTACGAGGCGAAGGCGACGTTGTAGTCGGTTCCGAACTGACTCTGGAAGATGTTCTGCACCACGGGCAGGGTCTGCAACCCCGGGTCCGCCGTGATGAGCGACGGCATCATGAAGTCGTTCCACGATGCCAGGAACGCGAAGATGCCGACCGTCGCGTTCATCGGGCCGAGGAGCGGCAGGATGATCCGCCAGAAGATCTGCCACGTGGACGCCCCGTCGATGCGGGCGCTCTCCTCGAGTTCGACCGGGATCGACCGCAGGTACGCCGAGTAGAGCAGCACGCTGAACGACAGTTGGAACATGGCGTGCAGGATCCCGACGCCGATCGGGTTGTCGAGGCCGATCTCGGCGGTCAGCTTGATCTGCGGCAGCGCCACGACCGGGAACGGCAGGAACATCGCCGCGAGCAGGTAGACGAACGAGTACCGGAAGAACCGCTTGTGCCAGTTCCGGACGATCGCGTACGAGGCGAACGAGCTGAGCAGCAGGGTCGCGACGACGGTGAGCGCTGCGACGCCGAGCGACACCGAGAAGGACACCGGGAACCGGGTCAGCTGCCAGGCCTCGGCGAACGAGCCCGGGTTGAACGGGAACGGCAGCGAGAGTGCATTGCCGTCGACGGACTGCTCGGTCGTCTTGAACGCCATCGAGAGCGTCACGTACAGCGGGACGAGCACGGTGAGCGACGCGAGGCCGAGGACCACGGTCAGCGCCCAGTTCGTGCCGCCCAGTCGTCGGCGGTGTCCGCGGCCGGAGCGTCCGCCGCCGCCGGTGGTCACGGCTCGGGTGTCGGTCGGGGGTCGTGTGTCGGTGGCGGTCATGCGAGTCGCAGGTTCCTTCCGCGGGTCGCCGCGAGCTGCAGCACGGAGATGAGGACGGTGATGATGAAGAACACGGTCGCGTTCGCCATCTGGTAGGCGTAGTCGCCGCCGGTGAAGCCGCCGAAGATCGTCATCGCGACGCTGCTGGTCGCGCTGCCGGGGCCGCCGTTGGTCAGACCGACGATCACGTCGTAGGCGCCGAGGTAGCCCTTCACACCGAGCACGGTGTTGATGACGATGAAGCCGCCGAGGAGCGGGAGCGTGATCGCCCGCAGCTGCTTCCAGCCGGTCGCCCCGTCGAGTGCACTGGCCTCGTACAGCTCCTCGGGGATGGACGTCAGGCCTGCCGTGTAGATGAGGAGCGCGCCGGGCACGGTCTGCCAGGCGGACACGATGACGATCGCGAGCCAGGCCAGGTTCGGGTCGCCGAGGATGCTCTGCTCGAGCGGGCCGAAACCGACGCTCGTGGCCAGGGCCGGCACGGTGTTCGAGAACAGGAAGTTGAACACGTAGGCGACGATGATCCCCGAGATCACCATCGGGATGACGAACACCGAACGCAGTCCGGCGGCGAACCGGATCTTCTTCGCCAGGGCGATCGCGAGCGTCAGCGCGACGACCTGCGTGACGACGACGGTGACGGCCGCGAAGCCGAGGGTGAACCCGTACGACGCCAGGATCGCGGGGTCGGAGACGAGCGCCTTGTAGTTCTCGACGCCGATGAAGTCCCACTGCCCGAACCCGAGGTAGTCGGTGAAGCTGTAGAAGACGCCGACGCAGGCGGGGGCGACGACGAACGCCGTGAACAGCACGAGGGCCGGCACGAGGAACAGGTAGTACATGCCCTCGGTGCGGCTGAGTGAACCGACGCCGCGGGAACCCACACGACGGTGCGTGCGGGCTGCGTCGGTGGCCGGCCCGGACGTCGCCGGGTCGGTGTCGCGGGAGAGCGGGGTCTGCATGGTCATGGTGACTCCTGGTTCCTGGTCCGGCTCAGACCGTCGCGGAACGGCCGGCGAGCCGCCGCCAGTCCGAGTCGAGCCGCCGCAGCATCGAGGTGAAGTCCCCGCTCCGGATCGCCGACTGCAGGTAGTTGCCGAGCGGGATCGACGTGGGGATGAAGGTGCCGGCGCCCTGGTAGAACGCCGCGTCGTCGACGTACTGCTGCAGGCCGGCGAGCCGCTCGTCCTGCTGCGGCGGTGCGTCGATGCGGGGCGAGTACGCCAGGTTGTCGCGGTTGTAGGCGTCGATGACATCGGGCTGCATGAGGAACTCGACGAGCTCCTTCGCCTGCTCCGGGTGCTCGGACGCCGTGGGGATCCAGAGCCCGAGGTCGATGTTGACCCGGGCCTTGCGGTCGGCCGGGTCGTTCGACACCGGCAGGGCGAAGGTGCCGACGGGCAGCTCCGCGTCGATCAGCGCGATCTGCCCGAGCGCCCACGGGCCCTGCAGGTACATCGCGGCCTCGCCCTTGCCGAACGCCAGGTTGCCGTCGGCGTAGGCCCGGGTGGCGTGGTCGCGGTTGAAGAACGACGAGATGGTCTTCGCGCGCTCCATCGGCACCGCGAAGTCCTGCTCGAACGACACCTCGGAGTCCGGGCCGACGTCAGCGCCCAGGGCCTTCATCTTGCGGAAGAACGAGCCGGTGTCGACGAGGCTGCCCACCGAGTAGTCGAACAGGCCCTGCCAGAGCGTCCACGTGTCGCGGTCGGTGGCGTAGATCGGCGTGACGCCGGCCTTCTGCAGGGTCCGGCAGACCTCGACGAAGTCGTCCCACGTCGTCGGGACCGGCAGGTCGTGGTCGGCGAAGATGCGCTTGTTGTAGATCACGCCGGCCGCGGCGAGCGAGTACGGCAGCACGCTCGTGCGGTCCTCGAACGTCGCGTACTGGTTCGTCAGGGTGTCGATGTCGGGTCGGACCCGCGCGGCCGACGGCAGGTCGCCGAGGTCGCTGAGCACGCCGCGCGAGATGTACCGGGCGAGCTCGAGGTTGTCGTTGAAGCACCCGACGTCCGCCGGTTCGCCGCGGACGAACTGCGGGGCGATGGCCGCGGTGCTGTCGTGCACGACCGACGTGCCGGCGTGCTCCCCCTCGAAGTGCCGCAGCAGCTTGTCGAAGTACGCGATGACCTCCTGCTTCTGCTCGTAGAAGCGGAGCGTCGTGGCTCCACCGGCGGCACGCCCCGGGGTCGCGCACCCGGCGAGCGCCATCGTGCCGAGTGCGATGCCTCCGGCCGCGCCCGCGAGGAACCCCCGCCGGCTCACCGCGGCCTGGAGTGTTGCGGTCCTGCTTCCCACCATCGGGTCTCTCCCTCGTCGCGCATCGTCGCGCAGGCTCCTGTTTACAGCGCTGTAAAGCCTACGTCAACGTTGTAATCGCATCTGGCCGTGCCTGGAGGGACGGTGCCAGCCCGCCCCGCGCCTCCCGTCCGCCGCGCAGCGCTTCCACGGCCGCGCCCCGCCACCCACGGGGACGGACGCGCCACAGAACTGACAGGATCGTCTGATGGCGCAGGACGAACGGGACATCGCACTCCGGGTGGGGCACGAAGAGCTCCGCATCCGCGGGCTCTACGAGACCATCAGCATCGTCAACGACGTGATGGTGGCGCTCTGGTTCATCGTCGGCAGCGTCCTCTTCTTCTCCGAGAGCACCACGACGGCCGGCACGTGGCTGTTCCTGATCGGGAGCATCCAGCTGCTCATCCGCCCGGTCATCCGGCTGTCGCGGAGGCTCCACCTGGGTCGGGTCGGCCGCGGGAACCCCTCGGAGTCCGCGCGCGACTTCTGACCACGACACGCCTGGGCGAACACACAGGAACGCGAGCAGGCACCATGGACTGCATGGCAAGCACCACTCCTCCCCTGCCCGGACCCGTGACCACGACACCGCAGTTGCGGCGGTGGGTGTTCTGGCCCGCCGCCGTCATCGTGCTGGGGTTCGTGGCCTTCACCCTGATCTCCCCCTCCACCGCCGAGGCGATGTTCCTCGGACTGCAGGACGGCATCGTCCAGAACTTCAGCTGGTACTACGTGCTGATCGCCGCGTTCTTCGTCGGCTTCTCGCTGTTCGTCGGCTTCAGCCGCTTCGGTGACATCAAGCTCGGCAAGGACCAGGACGAGCCCGAGTTCTCGACCGGTTCGTGGTTCGCGCTGCTGTTCGCCGCCGGCATGGGCATCGGCCTCGTGTTCTACGGCGTCTCCGAGCCCCTCAGTCACTTCGCCTCCCCGCGCCCGGGCGTCACCGGCAACGAGAAGGAACTCGCGCAGCAGGCACTGACCCAGACCTTCCTGCACTGGGGCCTGCACGCATGGGCGATCTACGTCGTCCTCGGCCTCGCCCTGGCCTACGCGATCCACCGCCGGGGTCGCCCGGTGTCGATCCGCTGGGCGCTCGAACCGCTGCTCGGCAACCGCGTCCGCGGCGGCTGGGGCAACCTGATCGACGTCATCGCCCTGGTCGGCACGCTGTTCGGTGTCGCGACCTCGCTCGGCCTCGGCGTCATCCAGATCGGCGCCGGACTCGAGAGCGCCGGCATCGCCGACAGCAGCATCGTCAGCCAGATCGCCATCATCGCGGTGATCACCGCCGTCACGATCGTCTCGCTCGTCACCGGTGTGACCAAGGGCATGAAGATCCTGTCGAACTTCAACCTGCTGCTCGCCGCCGCGCTGCTGCTCTTCGTGCTCATCGTCGGTCCGACGCAGTTCCTGCTGCGTGACTTCGTGCAGTCGATCGGCTCCTACCTGCAGAACATCGTCGGCCTGTCGTTCAACGTCACCGCGCAGCAGGGTGCCGAGGGCGAGGCCTGGCAGGGCGCCTGGACCACCTTCTACTGGGGCTGGTGGATGTCGTGGGCGCCGTTCGTCGGTGTCTTCATCGCCCGCATCTCCAAGGGCCGCACGGTCCGACAGTTCGTGTTCGGTGTCCTCCTGGTGCCGACCGCGCTCACGTTCCTGTGGTTCGCCGTCCTCGGTGGTGCGGCCATCCACCGCCAGACCGACGGTGCCGGCGGCCTCGTCGGCTCGGACGGCTCGGTCGACATCGAGGGGTCCCTGTTCGCGCTGCTCGGTGACCTGCCCGCCGGCGTGGTGCTGACCTACGGCGCGATCCTGCTCATCGGCGTGTTCTTCGTGACCTCGTCCGACTCCGGGTCGCTCGTGATGGCGATGATCGCCTCGGGTGGCGACATCGAACCGAAGAACTGGCTGCGCGTCTTCTTCGCCGCTGTGTCGGCACTGCTCGCCGTCGCACTGCTGCTGAGCGGCGGGTTGAACGCGCTGAAGACCGCGGCGATCACGACCGCGTTGCCGTTCAGCATCGTCCTGATCCTGACCTGTTGGTCGACGATCATCGCCTTCACCCGCGAGCGCCGGGCCTACGACAAGGCCGAGCGCGAGGTCCTGCTCGAGCACGTCGGCGCCTACTACGGGCTCGAGGTCGAGGCGCCCTCCGAGCGTCCCGCACGGTCCGCTCTCGGCCGTCCGTGGGCAGCGGTGAAGAGCCGCGTGCGCGGTGGCCGCGGAGCCGCGGCTCCGACGGTGGAGGCCGGTGCGCTCGAGGACTTCCCCGTGCGACCCGAGTCGATCTCGGCGGACCCGGCGGTCGACCCGAGCCTCGACGCGCGTCCGACGTCGGCCGACACGTCGGCGACGGAGCAGCCGGAGCGCTGACGCGCCGTCGACGCGACCACCTGACGGACGGGAGGCACGGTGCCAGCTGGCACCGTCCCTCCAGGCACGGCCGTCCCGCCGCTGGCGCGTCGCGCCGGTACCGGCTGCTGGGGCCCGCCTCCCGTCCGTCGTCCGTCAGGTGTCGGTCCGCGCGGACGCGACCTCGAGGGTCACGACGACCGCCGCCACGGCGAGCGCGGTGAGCGTCAGCGACACCGCCGGCACCGCGATCGACGCGAGGACGACGAGCACCAGGGCCACCACCGCGGCGTTGGCCCGCGTGGACAACGACGGCCGGATCGCGAGCGCCCAGATCGACAGCACGAACACCGCGACCGGCACCGCGACGGTCGCGGCGACCGAGGCGGACGACAGTGCGACGTGTCCGGCGTCGGCGCTGACCGCGACCTCGATGCCGGCCGGCAGCGCGCCGGCGGCGGCGAAGACGAAGAAGTGGCCGTAGCCGAACACGAGCGCGGTGGGCAGCGAGCGGATGTGCGCGTGCTGCTCGCGGGAGAAGTAGATCCACCACATCCCGCCGGTGATCACCAGTCCGCAGCCGGCGAGCGCCAGCAGGGCTCCGAGGTGCTCGGTGTGCGCGAGGGCGTCGATCACCGCACCGGCCGAGGCCACCAGTCCCTCGCCCAGGACGATGAGGGTGAACAGCGAGAACCGCTCGGCCAGGTGCCGGGTGTGCCACGGGGTCGTCCCCGTCGAGGTCTGTGCCCAGATCGGCACGGACAGCTCGGCGAGCACGAGGAACGGTGCCGCGTACCCCCAGACCTCGTCGGGCAGGGCCAGGGAGAGCACCCAGAGAAGCTGCACGACCGTGACGCCGACGGCGTGCAGGACGGCGGTGCGGCGGGAGCGGGTGGAGGACACGGCGGCGCGGATCCACTGCCCGACCAGCGCCAGCCGCATGACGACGTAGCCGATGACGCCGATCGTGAAGTCGTCCTCGACCATGGCCGCGTGCACCCCGGCGGCGAGGACGAGCACCCCCGCCATCTGCACGAAGGTCATCACCCGGTAGAGCCAGTCGTCGGTGTCGAACGACGTGGCGAACCAGGTGAAGTTCATCCACGCCCACCAGATCGAGAAGAACACCAACCCGTAGGCCAGGACGGCCGAGGTGACGTGCCCCTCGACCTCGATCTCGTGCAGGTTGGTGGCGGCGAACCCCACGGCGACGACGAACACCAGGTCGAACAGGAGCTCGAGCGGACTCGCTGCCCGGTGTCGTTGGTCGGGGTCCCGCGGCACCATCCGGCGCAGTCCGATGGTCGGCATGGGGCCAACGGTAGGGCATCCCCAGAACGCGGACTGCTGACGGCGGGACCGGTGCTGCCGATCTGTCCGGGTGCAGGCCCAGCACCACCAGACCCCGCCGTCCACGGCCGTGTACGTCGTGCGCGGCCGAACCGTTCCGACAGGAGTCCCGGTGAGCTCACCGCGTCCCGCCGTCCGTCCCAGGTCGTTCCGCCGAGCGGCCGTCAGCGCCGCAGCCGGCGCCCTGACCGTCGCCACACTGCTGGCGTCCGCCGTCACCACGGCGCACGCCGCGACGTCCGACACCCGGCGGTCGCCGGCTGATCCGGGTGCTGCGGTTGCCGCACCGCAGGGACAGCCTGGAGGCTCGTCCCGCGTCGGTCCCGCCGCCGACGGCGTGCAGGTGGGTGCCGGCTCCTACGCGCCGGCCCCGCCCGACGAGATCACCGACATCGCGGACGTGCGGAAGACGCTCGACCAGGAGCTGTACATCGATCCGTCGAAGGCCGGCGAGCCGGTGCCCACGAACCAGTGGTGGACGGACCTGCTGGTCAGCAAGTACTCCGGCGACATGTGGGCGTACCCGTTCGTCTCGTCGAACAGTGCCGCCGGCACGAAGCTCACGATCCCGACGCGGTGGAACAGCGACGGCACGGCGATGCGTCTGGAGGCACCGGTGACGGTCGGCGGGACCGTCGAACCGAGCCCGGACGCGAGCGACCGCACCCTGGCGGACTTCGAGGACGGGCTGCCTGGCGGCTGGACCGCGACCGGTGACGCGTTCACGGCAACGGCCACGGGGACGGCCGCCGGGCAGAGCGCGGTCTCCGGGTGGCTCGGCGGACGCTTCCTGAACTCGTTCAGCGACGAGGACGGCGACGGCGCGACCGGCACCCTCACGTCGCCGGCGTTCACGATCGACCGTTCGACCCTGGCGTTCCTGGTCGGCGGTGGCCGGCACCCCGACCACGAAGCCGTGCAGCTGCTGGTCGACGGCGACGTCGTGGCGAGCAGCACCGGGACGGACAGCGAACAGCTGCGGTGGGACAGCTGGGACGTCTCCGCGCACCGGGGGCAGTCCGCGCAGCTGCGGATCGTGGACGACCTGCGCGCCGGGTGGGCACACGTCCTGGTCGACCAGGTCCTGCTCACCGACGCCCCGGACGGCCTCGCCGAGCGCTTCGCGACCACGTTCCGGGCGAAGCAGGCCGACGCGCTCCGCTGGGGTGACTGGAACGTCAGCTGGCGGATGCCGCAGGACGGCCCGGGCGGACAGTACATGGACGTCACGAGCGTGCAGGGTTCGCCGTACGAGTGGTTCGAGTTCCACGGCATGACCCCGCGCCTGACCCTGCAGGACGGCGCCGAGATCACCGACGGGGACGGCGAACCGCTCGACCTGCCGGTGACGACGGACCGGTTCGAGATCCGCCAGGACGGCCACGTCTTCGGGGTGCACGCCCCCGACGACACCACCTTCACCCGGGTCGGGAACACGCTGGAGGCCTCGTCGGGCACGCCCTACCTGGTGCTCAGTGCGGTGCCCGAGCAGGGGTTGTCCCTCGACGACCTGCACCGCACCGCGTTCGCGGTCCCCCGTGACACGACGATGACGTACGCGTACGACCCGGCGGCGGCGAACGTCCGTCAGCAGTGGTCGATCCGCACCGACACGCTGCAGGGCGACAGCCACGACACCGTCCAGGGCTGGCTGCAGCACCAGTACGCCGACGCCACCACGAACCTGCGCTTCACCGGCGCCACGTACGAGACCCCGCGCGGCACCATGCGGACCACCGTCGGCCACGGCGGCTGGACCCTGGACTACGCGTTCACGGGCATGACCCCGATCGGCGCCACACCCGAGGCGGTCGGCGACGACCCGTACTCCGAGCGCATCATGCGCGAGTACCTGCACGACTACGCCGCGAAGACGACGTACGGCGGGGACACCTACTGGGGCGGCAAGGACGTCCTGCAGCTCGCCGAGTACATGACGATCGCGCGGCAGATCGGTGCCACCGAGGACGCCCGGACGCTGCAGGACACCCTCGAGCGCGCCCTGACCGACTGGTACACGTACACGGACGGCGAGGCGGAGCACTTCTTCGCGATGTACCCGACGTGGAAGGCCCTGATCGGGTTCGCCGACTCGTACGGGTCCGCGCAGTTCAACGACAACCACTTCCACTACGGCTACTTCGCGGTCGCGACGGCGATGCTCGGCCGGGTCGACCACGCGTGGGCGGCGAAGTACCAGGGCATGGCGACGCTCGTCGCGAAGCAGTACGCGAACTGGGACCGCGACGACGCCCGGTTCCCGCACATGCGCACGTTCGGGGTCTGGGAGGGCCGGTCGAACGCCGGTGGTGTGTCGTCCCCCGGCGGCAACAACCAGGAGTCCTCGTCCGAGGCGATCCAGTCCGAGGCGGGGCTCTTCCTGCTCGGCTCGGTCCTGGGCGACGACGAGATGCAGGCCGCCGGTGCGGTGCAGTACGTCACCGAGCGGGCCGCCGTCCGCGCGTACTGGCAGAACGCCCGCGGCAACCCTGCCTCGGCGTCGTACGACGGCAACGGCGCGTTCCCGGACGAGTACGAGCACGGGCAGGCGGGGATCCTGTTCGACTCCGGGCAGGCCCACGCCACGTACTTCTCCGGCGACCCCGCCTGGATCTCCGGCATCCAGTGGATGCCGATCGCCCCGTGGTTCGACTACTTCGGCTGGGATCCCGGCTTCTCGAAGGCCCTGATGGCCGAGATGATGGCCGCCCGCCCGGAGTCCATCGGGCAGGCCGGGGTCACCGACGGCAACGCGGCACGCATCCAGATGCTCACGAAGAAGTGGTGGGGCGTCGGCAGCTACGGCGACGTGAAGATCACCCGTGACCGGCCGGCCGCGATCGGCGAGCTGCAGGACGCGATCCGCGCCGTCGAGACGAACCACCCCGGGTACGTCACCCGACGAACCGCAGCGAACCCCCTGTACGACCCGGCCACCGACACCCTGCTGGTGAGCGTGGACGACGACGGACGGGTGGTGTTCCCGGACCGGTACTGGACCCCGGAGAACCTGCCCGACTCGCTGGTGCCCGCCGAGCTCGACGGCCCCACCGCCGACCGGAGGCCCCAGGACTGGCCGACCCCGTCCCCGCTGATGCCGTTCCTGGTGGACGACTTCCGCGCCGACACCCGGACCATCGACCACCTGTACGGCGTCGACCTCACCGACCACACCCCCGGCGAGGACACCGAGCACGCCGCACGGGTGTTCAGCGGCATGGGCGACGCGCTCGGCAACGTCGTCCTCGGGTTCCTCGGGCAGTACGACCCGGACACCTACGCCGACGTGCACGCCGCGCTGTGGAAGGCCGACGACCCGGCCGTGACCGGGCAGTCGATGGCCGGCCTTGTGTACCACCAGGCGATGTCGAACCGGACCGTCGGCACCGAGGTCACCGACCGGCACACCTCGGACCCGCTCAGCCAGGTGTTCCGCGCACCGGACGGCACGATCAGCTACGTGCTCGACAACCCCGACACCGTGCAGCACACCTACGACGTCTACGAGGGCACCGAGGTGATCGGCCAGATCGCGGTCCCGGCGCAGACGCAGATCACCTCGCACCTGGACGCGCGGCTCACCGAGGTGGTCGTCAGCGCCCAGGGAGCCCCGAAGACGATCGTCCCCGGTGCGACCACGACCTTCACCGCCACCGGCTACGACCAGTACGGCGCCACCGTCGCGCTGGACGACGTCACCTGGTCGACCGACACCGGCACGATCAGCGCCGACGGCGTCCACCGTGCATCGGAGCGCGCGGAGCGGGCGACCGTCACCGCCACGATCGGCGGCGTGCACGGGTCGTACGCCTTCCGGGTCGCACCGGCACCGGTCCTCACCGGGTTCGACGTCACGCCCGGCTTCGACCGGCTCGTCGTCGGGACGCCACAGCGGTTCCGTGCCGCCG
Source organism: Curtobacterium sp. VKM Ac-2889 (assembly GCF_015350855.1). NCBI lineage: Bacteria > Bacillati > Actinomycetota > Actinomycetes > Micrococcales > Microbacteriaceae > Curtobacterium > Curtobacterium sp. VKM Ac-2889. The sequence continues at coordinate 25,648 of NZ_JADKSC010000002.1, forward strand.
GCCACGACCAGTACGGCGACCCGGCGGCCCTGCCCGCCGACGTCACCTGGTCGTACACCGGTGCCGGAAGCGCCGGGAGCGACGGCACCGTGACGACCACAGCCGCGGGCTCCGGGTACGTCGTCGCGACCGGTGGCGGTGTCGAGGGCTCGGCGGTCGTCGCCTCGGTGACGTCGATCCCCGACGCCGCAGCGGGTGCCGACGTCGACGCGAGCTCCTCGGACGGCGGCAACGTCGCCGGGAAGGCCGTCGACGGCGACCGGAGCACCCGGTGGGAGAGCGCGCACGGTGTGGACGAGGTCGACTACACGATCGACCTCGGGGCCCTGACCGACGTCGACACCGTCCGGGTGGACTGGGAGAACGCGGCCGCCGCCCGGTACGTCCTGCAGGTCCGGGACACCGCCGACAGCCCCTGGCGCGACGTGCGGACGGTCGACAAGACCACCGCCGACGCGGACACGGTGTCCGTCGGCGAGACCGCCCGGTTCGTGCGCCTGCACCTGACCGACCGGCTCACCGGGTACGGGTACTCCATCTGGGAGGTGCACGTGTCCGGCACCCCGGCGGCCTCGACCGTCGACGTCGAGGACGTGCTCGTCGCACCACGCACCACGACCGTCCGCGCCGGTGACACGGTCCGGATGGCGGCCTACGGGTTCGACCACGACGGGTTCGGCGGGCGGCTCGCCGCGGACCGCCCGGAGTGGGCCGTCGACGGCGGCGGAAGTGTCGAACCGGACGGTGTCGTCACCGCAGCGGCCGAGGGCGGTGTGACCGCGACGGTCACGGCCACCGTGCCGGGAGCATCCGGGACGGCCACCGTCACGACCCTCGACGAGGCGACCGACGGTGACGACGACGGCGGAACGGCACCCGCCCGCTCTCGCGACGTGGCCGCCGGCAAGCCCGTCACCACCTCGTCGGACGAGCGCGGCGACCTGTCCGGCGGCAATGCGGTGGACGGCGACGCCCGAACCCGGTGGGCGAGCGCAGCACGCGACGGTGAGTGGTTGGCGGTCGACCTCGGGCAGGTCGTGCCGATCGACCAGGTGCAGCTCGACTGGGAGGCCGCGTGGGCCGAGGCCTACCGCGTCCAGGTCCGCGACGACGCCGACGCCCCCTGGCGGACCGTCGCGGAAGAAGCCCACGGGACCGGCGGCGAGGTGATCCACCGGCTGGAGGGCGACGACGTCACCGGCCGCTGGGTCCGGGTCGTCGCGGACCGCCGGCACACCGCGTTCGGTGTCTCCCTCTGGGACCTCCGCGTCACCTCGACGCAGGGCGAACCGACGCCGGACCTGGCACGACGGGCGACCGTGTCGTCATCGGCCGACGAGGGCGACGGCGTCCCCGCACGGAACGCCGTGGACGGCGACCCGGGATCGCGCTGGGCGAGCGGGCACACCGACGACCAGTGGCTCGCCGTCGACCTCCGCGCACCGCAGCGCCTGCATGGCGCGGTGCTCCGGTGGGAGGACGCCTTCGGACGCTCCTACCGGATCGAGGCGCGGAACGCGGGCGACGACGGGTGGACGACGCTCGCCACCGAGACCGACGGTGACGGCGGGACCGACCGGCACGACCTGGACGGCTCGTGGCGGTACGTCCGCGTGCACGGTGTCGAGCGGGCGACCCCGTACGGCTACTCGCTGTACGACCTCGAGATCCGGTAGCGCTGACGCCCCGCTTCCCGCACACCTGTCCGGCGGCGACGTCGTCGCGAAGGCCTGCACGATCCGGACCACCTGACCGCCGTCCGCAGGTTCCGGCGTCCGACTCGGTCCGAGCGGTGGACGCGACCAACCGCCGGACTGGAGGCGCGGTGCCAGCTGGCACCGGGCCTCCAGTCCGCCTGTCGGCACGACTGAGTCGTTGCAGGATCGAGACACCGGTCCGGTCCGGCGTGCGGCATGGTTGAGCCACCGATCGCGGACAGGACGGAGCGCACGGTGGAACGCGTGCGGATCGACTGATGCCGCTCGGGGAATGTGTCGCGGAGCGACCGTGCGAGGATTCGTCAACCGCACTCCCGAGGGGAACGACCACCATGACCACAGCCCGCACACTCCACTGGGTCAGCACCGTGCTCCTCGCCGTGGGGTTCCTCGGCGTCGGTGCCCTGATGTACGACGCGTTCTTCGGCCCCGAAGGCGGTGGTGCGAACATCGGCCTCGGCCTCGTCCTCATCCCGTGTCTCGGATCCGGCGTCGTCGGGCTCGCACTCGGGGCAGCAGCCTTGGTCGCGACGTGGTGGGGCACCCGGGCCGAGCGCTCGCGTGCCGCGGCCCGGTGACACAGATGCCGGCCCAGTCCGCTCCGCGCCCGTGGACCCTGATCGCCGTCGTGGTGCTGGTGGGTTGGGCGCTGGTGACGGCACTGCTGTTCCCGGTCACCGGGGCCACCGAGCACGAGGGGCCCGGCGACCAGGTCTGGCGGACGTCGTCGAGTGCACTCGGTGTGCCGCTCTCGCCCGAGTGGGACGTCCTCGTCTGGCTCGCCGCACTCACGCTGGTGCCGGTCGTCGTCGTCGGGCTCGCGTTCCTGCTGCGCCGCCGACGGCCGCGCACCGCGCCCGTCAGTCCGTCGCCGGGTGGCCCTGCGCGCTGAGGTGTGCGCGGAGCACGTCACGGACGCTCGTCCACGACTGCACGCCGTAGCGGTCGTTGTCGACGTGGTGCAGCTGTGCCTGCCCGCTGAACATGCTCACGAAGTACTGCATCCCCTGCCAGGCCGGGAACGTCTCGTCCGGGTCCTTCGACAGGCGCCTGCCGACGGCGCTCATCGCGGACAGGGTCCCGGTCGTGCCGGCCCACTGCAGCCGGAAGCGCTCCCCCGTCAGCTCGCCCATGGTGCGCGCGACGTCGCGTGCGGTGACCTGGTCGCCCGCCATCTCGATCACCCGCGGAGCATCGTCGTCCAGGGCGGCGAGCGCCGTGACCAGGGCGACGTCGTCCTTCGTGGTGAAGTCGAGCACCTGGTCCGCCGACGACCAGAACAGCACGAGCCGACGGCCGAACAGGATCATCGGGGCGTCGCCGGTGAGCAGGTCGGTGAACATGCCCGTCAGGATCGAGGTCGCCCGCACCGGAGCGGCGTCGAGGTCGGCGGCGAACTCGCGTCGCAGCTCGAAGTTGCGGTTCGTGCCGGGTGCGATCCGCCGGTAGTCGGCAGAGTAGTCGGACGGGATGAACCGCCGGACGCCCGCCGCCACGGTCGCCGCGAGCAGCGCGCGCTGGGCGTCGACGATCACCGGGCGGGTCCCGCTCACGGCGGAGACCACGACGTCGGATCCGCTGACGGCCCGGGTCAGGCCGTCGTGGTCGCTGTACTCGGCGGTGACGATGTCGACCCGGGGGTCGTCCCCGAAGTGCTCGTCGGCGGTCGTGCTGCCGGGCCGGGTGAGGACCCGCACCCGCACGTCGTGCTGGGTGAGTTCGCGGACGATGCGGTGCCCGAGGTCACCGGTGGCGCCGGCGACGAGGATGGTGGTGGTCATGGGCGGGGCCTCACTGCAGTGGTGTTCGACGTGGTCGTCGTGGTGCGCCGTCGGGATCGCTCCGGGACGGCGAGGGGGTGTTCGAACGAGGGGTCGGCGTGGTCGGGTCCGGCGGGGCCGAGCCCGGCGGTGAGCGCGAGGCGGGCCAGCAGCCGGCGCAGTGTCGTCTGTTCGTCGTCGTCGAGGTGCCGCATGAGCACGCCCTCGGCGCCGCGCAAGGCGGACCGTGTCCGGGCGAGCAGGGCCCGGCCGGCGTCGGTGGGGTGGACCTGCCGCACCCGCCGGTCCGTCGGGGCGGGGCGGCGCTCGACGAACCCGCCCGTCTCGAGCGCGTCGACGATGTAGGTCATCTGCGTCTTGTCGATCCCGAGGCGCTGCGCGAGTCCGAGTTGCGACGACGGTTCCTCGGTGGTGGTCGCGACGAGCACCTGGTAGCCGCGGGGACCGCCCGGTACGTCGGCGACCGCTTCGCTGCCCAGCCGCGTGAAGCCCTGGAGCGCCAGCGTCAGCGCCCACCCGAGCTCGGATTCGATCCCCTCGGCACCCCAGTCGATCCCGGGGAGCGCATCGGCCGGCATCGGACTGTCCATGGCGAAGAACGTACCGCAACAAGATCGTCTTGTTCAAAGAACATCTGCGATCAGGACGGAGCGCATCACCCCGTTCACCATCGACGTCCCCCGGACAGAGCTCGACGACCTGCGCCGACGCCTGCTGGTCGAACACTGGTCGACGCGCTACGCCGGTACACCGACCCGGTGTTCTTCAACGAGGTCGCGCGCGGCGGGCACTTCGCGATGCTCGAACAGCCGGGCCTGCGCGTCGGCGACGTCCGTGCGGCGTTCCGCGGGCTCCGGTGAAGGCCACCGACCGCACCACCAGGAACAGGGCGTAGCCGATCATCGCGGCGCCCAGCGTCGGCACGAGCCACGCGCGGGCGTCGCCGTCGACGGCGGTGTTCACGAAGCCGAGTCCGGGGATCGAGTACCAGACCCGGCCCATGACCTGCGCGGCGACGACCCGCTCGGGGTCGACGGCTGCGTTGTTGTCACCCTTGAAGGTGAACAGGCGGCGACCGTCGGCACCGACGGCGATGGCGACGACCCGGTGCGAGATCACCCCGGGCCGGTCGACCCGGATCTGGTAGGTGACGATGTCGCCGACGCCGATGTCCGCGGGGTCCACCGGGCGGACGACCGCCAGGGTGCCCGGCGGCATCCCCGGCTCCATCGAGCTCGTCAGCACGGTGAGCGGCACCGACCCGGTGATGCGCGGCACCGCGATGGCCAGCGCGGCGATCCCCACCACGGCGATCAGGAGCAGGACCGCGACCGTCTGCCCCAGCAGCCGGAGCGCGCCCGACCAGCGGGTGACCGGCGCCTGCTCCCGCTTCGGCGGTGCGGACGTCACGACGTCGATCGCAACGAGAACAGCTGGAGGCCGGACGTGCTGCAGTCGGCGACGGTCATCGTGTTGGTGCTGCCGGACCCGTTCGACGCCGTCAGGCACAGGTCGTTCCGGTTGCGGAACCGGAAGAGCCCGCTGCCCGCGCCGACCGCTTCGGCCGTCCACTTCTGGGCGCTGATGTCGTTGACGGGACGGAGCACGGCGGACCGGTCGCTCGGGGCGTCCCAGTACAGCGACGAGTTCGACGGCGAGGTGACCCGGAGCCAGGAGTCCTCGGGCGTGAACTGCCAGGTCTGGGTCGCGCTCGTCGTGCAGGACGTCGTGACGATCGGCGAGCCGGAGGCTGTCCCCCCGCTGGCGATGCACGTGCCGGTGGCGTCGTTCCGCAGGACGTAGCGGCTGGTGGCGGTGAGCCACCCGGTGGCGTGCTGGATGCCCGGTGACATCGGCGAGGCGTTGCCGCCCGTTCCCGTGGCGACCGAGCGCACGGTGTACGCGTAGTACTTCGAGACCAGCAGCCCGGTGTCGGTGAAGGACCGGACTGACGCCGGCACGACGCGGACCAGGACGCCGTCCCGGTACACGGCGTAGGAACCGATGCCGCTCGTGTCCGCGGGCGCTGCCCACGTGAGCGTGATGCTGCTGTCGGTCTCGGCGGTCTTCGACGGCACGGACGGTGTGACGGTGTCGGCGATGACCTGGGCCGCGCGGGCGTGCGCGGTGCCGGTCCAGGACCCTTGTCGGGCGGTGACGGTCGCGTCGAGCGTGGTCGCGCCTCCGGACAGGTCGAAGCGCTGCCCCTGACTGACCGACGTCCGCACACAGGTCGAACGGCTGGCACCGGCAGCGAGGGTGGCGACCACAGGGGCGATCGTCGTGCCCGAACCGGTGATCGCAGCACTGGACGGAGCGCCCGAGCAGGGGTTGGCGTTGGTGGACTGCCAGATGTCGACCTGGACGGCGCTCGACAGGGCCGATCCGGCGGTCGCGGCGAGCGACAACGTGGTGGCTGCGGGCACGGACCCCGAGTTCGACACCGTGACGAGCGCGGTGTGAGTCAGCGCGTCCGAGGAGTACGTGGTGGCGAGATCCTCGACACCGCGGATGCCGACCGAGACGGAGCCGGTCGTCGCGGCGGCCCGGACGGACTGCGCCGGGGCGGTCCAGGTCGCCCAGGCAGTCCCGCCGCCCGCGAGCTCGATCGCGACGACCGCGGCGGCCGTCGCTCCGAGCAGGAGCACTCGTCGACGTCGTGTGCTGTCGGTCATGATCCTGCCTGCGTCCCGCTGATGGTGGTGGTGAAGTCGGCGCTGAGGCCCTGCTGCGAGGCGTCCGCGTCCGCCGGCATCGCGACGGCGAGGCACAGGACGACGTCGGCCCCCGGCCGCAGGGTGATGCCTGCGGACCGCGGCGAGGTGGAGTCGAGGCTGCCGGACCACGTGGGGCGCACGCTGCCGGACCGGCACGCAGCCGCCGACGTCGCAGCGCCCACGGTCACCCGCAGGTCACTGCGCACGGCGGACGCCGAACCCGACGCCGTCGTCGTGCCGGCACGTCCCGTCGCGACACCGAGGTCGAGCGGGACGTCCCCGGTGTTCGTCGCGGTGACCACGCCGAACTCGGTGGCGCCCGGGTACAGCGGTGCAGACGGCAGCGTGAGGCTGCTCAGCGACAGGTCCGCCGAGCCGGCGATGATCGTCGCCGGTTGGGTGGACGACCGGGCGCTGAGGAGTGCGAACGTGCCACCGTCGGTCGAGATCGCGACGACGGCCACGACCCCCACCGCGGCGACGGCGAGCAACGTCGCCGCCGGCCAGCCGGTCAGCGCAGCCCCACGGCGCCGGTGTTTCACGCCTGGGTCAGGGTCACGGCGATGGCGTCGAGGTCGACCGACCCGTTCTGCATGCCGTCCTCGACACCGGCGGTGGTGCTCTTCGGGAACGTGATGGTCACCCCGACGCGGACGTCCTGCTGCGAGCCGGTCTGCCCGGTCACCGTGTACGGCGCACCGGCACCGGAGACCCCGTCACCGCTCGCGGTGAGCACGGCGTTCGCCGACAGGTACTTCGCCAGCGCGACGTCGGCGGGGGCGGACGTCGAGGTGGCCTCGACCGAAGCCGGATCGACGGCCAGGGTCGCCTTCAAGCCCTTGCCGTTCGCGGTGACGACCATGTCCTGCGAGTAGGTGACGACGTCGCCCGGCACGATCGGGTAGCCGTCCAGGGTCGAGAGCGGCGACCCACCGTTGACGGTCCAGCTCGCCGCCTGCGTGGTCGGCTTGATCGAGAGCGCACCGGCGACGATGTGGCCCCCGGCGGTCGCTGCGCTGGAGTTCCAGAGCGCGAACGTCCCGGCGCCTCCGAGCAGGAGTGCGACGCCAGCGGCGCCGATGATCGAGGCGGTGATGATCTTCTGCATGGTGTGCTCTCTACGACGTCGAACGTCGGATACGCGTCGACCGTGTCCAGGCGAACAGCTCGATGAGCTGGTGGCAGCCGGCCCCTGGTGAGGGGGCGGCGCATCGACCGAGGGACGTGGTGCTCGACCTGCTGGGAGTGGCAGGTGCAGGAGACGAACCCTGCGAGCAGTGACCGGCCGACGGCCGACCTTGCTGCTGCGCTGAGTATGACATGACAACGACCCACGTGCCGAACTGCGCGGAGGCACAGGCGGACTGACAGCTTGACGGTCCCTCATGGATCGGCAACGGTCCGCCGCCCCTTGTCGGCAGGTTCAGATAGCGCTACTCTCCGATAGTGCGAATATCCGAACTTGCCCGAGCGTCGTCGACGCCGGTCACCGCCGTCAAGTACTACCAGCGCGAGGGCCTGCTGCCCCCTGGTGAGAAGTCCGCGCCGAACCAGACCGCCTACGACGACCGGCACGTCGAGCGGGTCCGGCTCGTCCGGGCACTCCTGGAGACCGGCGGGCTCTCCGTCGCCGTCGCGAAGCAGGTCCTCGCCGTGCTGGACGCCGAGACGGCACCGCTGGCCGAGGTCTTCGCCGTCGCCCAGTACGCGATGACCACCCCGCGGTCCCCCGAGTCCGCGGCGACGCCGGAGGCACGTGCCCGGATCGAGGAACGGGTGTCGGCCGCCGGCTGGTGCGCGACGTCGGACAACCCGGGACTCGAGACCGCGGCGCGGGCACTCGACGGGCTGCGCACCATCGGGTTCGACGCCCCGGACGACTACCTCGACGCCTACGTGTCGGCAGCGGCGAGCGCGGCACGTGCCGACGTCGCCGCGCTGCAGCACCGCGACGGCCGGACCGCGATGGCGGAGCTGATGGTGATCGGCACCGTCCTCGGTGATCCGCTCTTCGCGGGACTCCGGCGCCTGGCGCAGCAGGACGCCACCCACGACCTGTTCCCCGTCGGCGACACGGACGAGGCCGGCGCATGAGCGCGCCAGGCCGGATCGCCGCCGTGCGCGGAGCGGTGGCGTGGCACCCGGCACTCATGGCCGTGGCCGGCCTGATGGTCGTGGCCACCGCGGTCTGCGTCGTCGGCCTCGTCGTGGACCCCCGGACCATCCTGGGGGCACCGGCGTGGGCGAAGCCGCTGAAGTTCTCGCTGTCGATCCTGCTCTACGCCGTCACCTGGGCGTGGCTCATCGCCCACCTGCCGAAGTGGCGGACGCTCGCTCGGCGGCTCGGCACCGTGGTCGCCGTGGCCCTGGTGGTCGAACAGGCACTGATCGTGTGGGCCGCCGCGACCGGCACGACGAGCCACTTCAACGTGTCGAACAGCGTGCACGTGGTCGTGTGGGCGGTGATGGCGGTGGCGATCACGACGCTCTACCTCTGCACCTTCGTCACCTCGATCGCCCTGTTCTTCATGCGTCTGCCGACCCCGGCGCTGACGATCGCCGTCCGTGCCGGTGCCGTCATCGCACTCGTCGGCATCGGGGTCGCCTTCCTGATGACCGGTCCGACCCCACCCAGCTCACTGCTCCGGACGGGATCGTCGGCGCCCACACGGTCGGGATCGCGGACGGCGGCCCAGGGGTGCCGCTGCTCGGGTGGAGCACCGTCGCCGGTGACTACCGGGTCGCCCACTTCGTCGGCATGCACGCCCTGCAGGTACTCCCGCTGGTCGCGCTCGTGCTCGCCGCCGCCGGTCGGCGCCTGCTGTGGCTGGCAGACCAGACCACGCAGGTGCGGATCGTGGTCATCGTGGCGGTCGCGTGGGCAGCGGGCACCGTGCTCCTCACCGTGCAGGCCGCGGTCGGACAGTCGGTGGTCCACCCCAACGGCGTCGTCGCAACCGCGGCGTGGGCACTCGTGCTGCTCGCCGCGGCCGCGAGCGTGACCGTCCTGCTCCGCGCCCGCACCGCTCCGGTGGCGCGGCTGCGCTGACGGGTCGCGGGCCGGACGACCCCACCGGTCGCCGGTCAGCGGGCCCGGAGCCCTCGGGAGACCAGGTCGGCGGCAGTACGGGCTTCCATCGCCCACCCGGGGCGATCGATCCCGGCCCCGATGCCGTGCAGCAGCATGAGCACCGTGCCGGAGGTGACGTCGGACCGGATGGCACCGTCGGCGGCCGCGCGCGCCAGCAGCTCGGCGAGCGTCCGCTCGAGCTCTCCCCCACCTTCGGCCTGGGTGGTGGCGTCGACCACGGCTGCGAGGGTGCGCGCGAGCCCCGCGTGGTCGACCACGTACTCCACGAACCCGCGCAGGAAGTCGTCGAGGCTCTCGCCCGGGGGGAGCGTCGAGTCGCGAGCACGCCGGCACAGGACATCGACCTCGCCTCGGTACACCGCCGCCGCCAGCGCTGCACGCGTCGGGAAGTGCCGGTAGAGGGTGCCGACCCCGACCCCGGCACGTCCGGCGAAGTCGTCGAAGCGCAGCTGCTCGTCACGCTCGAACGCCGTCCGGGCAGCGGCGATGATCGCGTCGCGGTTCCGTCGGGCGTCAGCACGCATCGGCTTCTCAGCGGGCATCGGCTGCTCGTCCGGCACAGGCACTCCTTGACAAGTGGAAACCATCTCCATATCTTCCAAGTGGAGATCGTCTCCAGACTAGCGGACAGGTGCCTGATGCGGATCCTCATGCTCGGACGGGGCGTCATCGCGACGATCTACGGCCAGGCCCTCCAGCACTCCGGACACCACGTCGACCACCTGGTGCGGCCCGGGCGCGCGGCCGAGTACGGCGACACCGTGCAGACCGACGTCATCGACGGCCGCCGCGGCCCCCTGGGCCGGCGGACCCGGACGACGTCGCCGACGCGGCTGGTCGAGTCGATCGAGACGGCGGACGCGTACGACCTCGTCGTCGTCAGCGTGGGGCACCATCGGCTGCAGGATGCCGTGGCCTCCCTGGCGCCCCACATCGGTGACGCGACGGTGCTGGTCCTCGGCAACGTGTGGGACGAACCACTCGCCGCGGTCGCACCGCTCGCCGCGGACCGGGTGCTGTTCGGGTTCCCGGGCGCCGGCGGCGGGTTCGACGCCGACGGGGTCCTGCACGGTGCCGTCCTCCGGTCGGTCCGGCTCGGGACGACCGGCACGGCTCCGGACCGCCGGGAGCTCGTGCGGTCGGTGTTCCAGCAGGCGGGGTTCACCGTGCAGGACGAGGACGACATCCGCGGGTGGCTGTGGCTGCACGTCGTGCTCGACGCCGGCATGTTCGCGCAGGCCCTGCACAGCGGTGGTCTGGCGACGATGGTCGGGGACCGACAGGCGCTGCGCGAGGCGTTCCGGATCGGGCGGGAACTCCTCCCGGTGCTGGAGGCGCGGGGCGTCGACCTCTCGCGACACCGCTCCACGACGCTGCCCGCCCGGCTGCCGGGGACGACGGCAACGCTCGTCGCCGCGGGCACTGCGCTGGTCCCGATCGCGCGTGCGAGCCTCGCCGCGCACGACGACCCGACCGCCGCGGAACCCCTGGCGGTCCTCGAGGACGTCCGGCGGACCGCCGCCGCCCTGGGCATCCCGACCCCGCGCCTCGACCGGGCGGCGCGACGCGCCTGACGACGGGTGCGGGCGGTGGACGCGACCAGCAACGGCCTGGAGGCTCGGTGCCAGCTGGCACCGTGCCTCCAGTCCGGCACGGCGAGCGTTCCGGACCCGCCCGTTACGCTGTCCCCGTGTCAGAGCCGCGCCGCAGTCCGGGGAACCAAGCTTCACTGCGTGAAGCCAACCGGGGCCGGGTCGTCAGCGCGGTGAAGCGGCACGGCGGGCTGACGCAGGTCGAGCTCGCCGGGGTGACCGGGCTCTCCCCCGCGACCGTGTCGAACATCGTCAAGGAACTCGTCGCGACCGGCGCCCTGCACGCGACACCGAGCACCTCGAGCGGCCGCCGGGCGCTCCGCGTGACCCTGCCGCACGGCCTCGGGCTGGTCGCCGGGGTGCACGTCTCACCGCGGCACCTGCGGCTGGCGCTGTCGGACCTGAACGGCGCTGTGCTGGCCGAGCGGCACATGCCCCTGGCCCGCGACCACCGGGCCGATGCCGAGCTCGACAAGACCGCGCTGCTCGTGCTGGACATGGTGGAGTCCATCGAGTCGTCGATGGACGAGGTGCTCGCCGTCGGCCTGGCCGTGGCCGCGCCGATCGACGCGCGCACCGGGATGACGGCGCGCGGCGGGATCCTGCGCGGGTGGGACGGCATCGCGCTCGGGCAGTCCCTCGCGCGGCGCATGGACAAGCCCGTGCAGGTCGACAACTCGGCCAACCTCGCCGCCCTGGCCGAACACCGGAGCGGCGCCGCCCGGGGTCGCGACACCGTCGTGACGCTCGACGTCGGCAACGGCATCGGCGCCGGACTCGTGCTGGGCGGACACCTGTTCCGCGGGCACCACGGCATCGCCGGCGAGTTCGGGCACACCCCCGTCCTGCCGAACGGGCCGCTGTGCCGGTGCGGCAACCGCGGGTGCCTCGAGGCGATCGCCGGAGCACCCGCCGTGCTCGAGGGCGTGCGCGACGAGGTCGGCACCCTCAAGCTGGCGGACCTGATCCTGCGCGCCATGGCCGGTGACCAGGTCTGCATGCGCGCCGTCGCCGAGGCCGGGCGGGCGATCGGTTCGGCGGCGGTGGGCCTGTGCAACGTCCTCGACCCCGAGCGGGTCGTCGTCACCGGCGAGTTCGCCCGTGCCGGGGAGCTGCTGCTCGGCCCGATGCGGCACGCCCTCGAGTCGTCGTTGATCGTCGACGTCGACGGCACCCCGGACGTGGTGCAGGGACAGCTCGGCGAGAAGGCCTCGGTGACCGGCGCGCTGGCCCTGGCGATCGAGGCCGTGGACGTGACGCGCGCACGCTAGGCGGACCCGCGCCGGGGCGTGCCGGCCGGGGCGCTCCGTGCTGCACCGGCCGCACCGCTCCGCGCCCACCGGATAACGTTTTCGTCACGGCACGCGGTCCTTGCGTTCAACTCTTGCAGCCAAGAACGCTCACTGTCACACTCAGGGCACCGCCGATGGGGGCGGTCCACTGTTGGAGGACGTTTCAATGAAGAAATCCACCACACGAGCGATGCTGGGCGTCAGCGCCCTGCTGCTCGCGATCACCACCCTGGCGGGCTGTTCCAACGGCGCGGACGCCGGGACCGGTTCCGGCGGAGGCGGCGGAGACGCGTCGAAGGCCAAGATCGGCCTGCTCCTGCCCGACTCCGTCACCGCCCGGTACGCCAGCGCCGACCGCCCGCTCTTCACCGCCGAGGTGAAGAAGCAGTGCAGCGGCTGCTCGGTCATCTACGCGAACGCCGACGGCGACGCGTCGAAGCAGCTGCAGCAGGCCCAGTCGATGCTCACGCAGGGCGTCAAGGTCCTGGTCCTCGACCCGTTCGACGGCGAGGCCGCTGCGTCCATCGTCCAGCAGGCGAAGGCCAAGAAGGTGCCGGTCATCTCGTACGACCGACTCATCAACAGCCCCGACCTGAGCTACTACATCTCGTTCGACAACGAGAAGGTCGGTGAGCTGCAGGGCCAGGCGCTCGTCGACGCCCTCAAGGCCAAGAAGGTCCCCGAGGGCTCGGGCATCATCATGGTGAACGGCTCCCCGACCGACAACAACGCCTCGCAGTTCAAGAAGGGCGCCCACTCGGTCATCGACGACAGCGGCTACAAGGTGCTCGCCGAGTACGACACCCCCGGATGGGACCCCGCCAAGGCGCAGGACTGGGCAGCGGGCCAGATCAGCAAGCTCGGCAAGGACAAGATCACCGGCGTCTACGCGGCGAACGACGACACCGGCGGCGGTGTCATCGCGGCCCTGAAGTCGGCCGGCGTCACCGAGCTCCCGCCCGTCACCGGGCAGGACGCCTCGCTCGCGGGCATCCAGCGGATCCTCGCCGGTGAGCAGTACATGACCGTCTACAAGGCCTTCAAGCCCGAGGCGTCGAAGGCCGCCGACCTGGCGATCCAGTTCGCGAAGGGTGAGACCCCGAAGGGCGACACGACCGTCGACACCGCCGGCGGCGCCAGCGTCCAGTCGACGCTGCTCGACCCGGTCGCCGTCACCACGGACAACGTCGAGTCGACGGTCGTCAAGGACGGCCTGTACGAGGTGTCGAAGATCTGCACCGCGCAGTACAAGTCGGCCTGCGACAGCGCCGGTATCAAGTAGGTCCGACCCCCTCTGCCCGCCCGGTCCGACTGCGGACCGGGCGGGCCTCACCGATCGAGGACGACACCCGTGAGCACGACACCCGTGAGCAACGCGTCACCAGCAGCACACCCCTCCGCCGAACCGGTGATGTCCCTGCGCGGGATCACCAAGCGGTTCGGCGCCGTCCAGGCCCTCAGCGACATCGACTTCGACGTCTACCCGGGCGAGGTGGTCGCCATCGTCGGCGACAACGGCGCCGGCAAGTCGACGTTCGTGAAGATCCTCGCCGGGGTCTACACCCCGGACGGCGGCACGATCACCTTCGGCGGTGACGAGGTCACCGTCCCGAACCCCGCGGCGGCCCAGACCCTCGGCATCGCCACCGTGTTCCAGGACCTCGCCCTCGCCGACAACCTCGACGTGGTCTCGAACCTGTTCCTCGGCCGCGAGATCGCGCACCCGTTCCTCGACGAGGAGGAGATGGAGCGCCGCTCGTGGGAGCTCCTGCAGCAGCTCGCGGCCCGGATCCCGTCGGTGCGGATCCCCATCGCGTCGCTGTCCGGTGGGCAGCGGCAGACCGTGGCGATCGCCCGTTCACTGATCGGCGACCCGCAGGTGGTCGTCCTCGACGAGCCCACCGCCGCACTCGGTGTCGCGCAGACCGCCGAGGTCCTGAACCTCGTCGAACGCCTGCGCGAGCGCGGCCTCGGCGTCGTGCTCATCAGCCACAACCTCGCGGACGTGCAGGCCGTCGCCGACCGGGTCGCGGTCCTGCGGCTCGGGCGCAACAACGGCACGTTCCGCATCGACGACGTCTCCTACGAGGAGATCATCGCGGCCATCACCGGCGCCACCGACAACGCCGTCACCCGTCGCGCCGCCGCCCGGACCGAGCAGGAGACCAGCGCATGAGCAAGACCGACGAGACCCTCACCGCGGCGACCCCGACCCCCTCGGCGGCCGACCTGCAGGACGAGCGGCTCCTGCGCGACCAGGGGATCGGCGGCGCGGCGAAGGCGTTCGTCCGGCGGGTCCGCGGCGGTGACATCGGTTCGCTGCCGGTGGTCGTCGGGCTCATCGTCATCTGGGCGGTGTTCCAGGCGCTCTCCCCCGACTTCCTGTCCCCGGGCAACCTGGTCAACCTCGCCCTGCAGTGCGCGGCGGTCGGCACCATCGCGATCGGCATCGTGCTCGTGCTGCTGCTCGGCGAGATCGACCTGTCCGTCGGCAGCGTCAGCGGACTCTCCGCGGCGATCCTCGGCCAGGGCCTCACCACACTCGGCTGGCCGCTGTGGCTCGTGATCACCGTCGCCTTGGCCGTCGGTGCGGCCGCCGGTCTGCTCTACGGCCTGCTGTTCACCCGCTTCGGGGTGCCGAGCTTCGTCATCACGCTCGCTGGTCTGCTCGGGTTCCTCGGGCTGCAGCTGCTCATCCTCGGCCCGAACGGCTCGATCAACCTGCCGTACGACTCGCCGATCGTGCAGTTCGCCTCGGCGTCGTACCTGCCGCCGTGGCTCGCCTACCTGCTCGCCGTCCTGGCCGCCGGAGGACTCTTCTTCACCGAGATCCGCCGCGCTGCCCGTCGCCGTCGCGCCGGACTGTCGACCGGGGCGGTGTCCCTGACGATCGTGAAGTCCGTCGCCCTGTTCCTCGGCCTGGCGCTGATGGTCTGGTACCTGTCACGCGACTTCGGCACCGGCACCTCGTTCGTGTTCTTCATCGTGCTGGTCGTGCTGATGAACTTCGTGCTCAAGCGCACCCGCTGGGGCCGTTCGGTCTTCGCGGTCGGCGGCAACGTCGAGGCTGCACGGCGCTCCGGCATCCGGGTGAACCGCATCTACATCTCGGTGTTCATGCTGACCTCGCTCTTCGCCACCGTCGGCGGCATCCTCGCCGCCGCCCGCCTCAACTCGGCGAGCCTGTCCTCCGGTGCCGGCGACACGAACCTCAACGCGATCGCCGCCGCCGTCATCGGCGGGACCAGCCTGTTCGGCGGTCGTGGCAGTGCCTGGTCGGCGCTGCTCGGCATCATCGTGATCCAGTCGATCTCGAACGGCCTCACCCTGCTGAGCCTCGACTCGTCGATCCGCTACATGATCACCGGCGCGGTCCTGCTGCTGGCCGTCATCATCGACTCGCTCTCACGGCGCAGCCGCGCCAGTCACGGCGCGGCCTGAGCGGAACCCTGGACCCCGCCACGTCGGCGGACGGGAGGCACGGTGCCAGCTGGCACCGTGCCTCCCGTCCGTTCGTCCCTGACAGTTCACCGCCTGACTTGGCCACCTGGCCAAGTCAGGCGGTACGGTCGGTCCATGACCCTGCACCAAGAGCACCGCAGCATCGAGGAACGGCGACACCAGCTCGTCGACGCGGCGATCGCGGTCCTGCGCGACGGCGGGATCGCCGCGCTCACCACGCGCGCCGTCACCACGGCCGCCGGACTCCCGCACGGTGCGTTCCACTACTGCTTCGCCTCGAAGTCGGCGCTGTTCCGGGCGGTGCTCGAACGACAGCTGCGGGGCGCGATGGCGGCCGCGTTCGCGACGCCGACCACACGGCTCGATCCACGGGCGCGGATCGCCGCGGGCCTGGCGGCGCACCTCGGGCAGACCAAGAGCGACCCGGCGACCGCACTCGCCCTCGTCGAACTCGTCACGCACTCCCGTCGCGATGCCGACCTGGCAGAGCTCGCCGCGTGGGAACAGGGGGCGTACCTCGAAGCCGTCCGCGCGCACGTCGACGCCTGGTCGAGCGAGGACGGGATCACGTGGGCGGTGCCGGTCGAGCAGGTCGCACGCCTGCTCATCGCGACCGCCGACGGCGTCAGCGGGTCGTGGCTCGCCGATCGTGACGACACCGCCGCTTCCGAGACCGTCGCCACGGCGGCTCGGGCGATCGCCAGCCTCGTCGGCGGCGGTGCCTCGTGAAGTGGCTCTTCCTCGGGATCGCGATCGTCGCCGAGGTCACGGGTGCCCTGTCCATGCAGGCAGCCGTCGAGCAACCGGCCTGGTACGCCGTCGTCGGCATCGGGTACGTCACCGCATTCGTCATGCTCATCCGGGTGCTCCGGAGCGGCATGGCCGTCGGCGTCGCCTACGGCATCTGGGGCGCTTCCGGCGTCGCACTGACCGCGGTGCTCGCCGCCGTCCTGTTCGGGCAGGCCCTGACCCTCACGATGATCGTCGGGATCGCGCTCATCGCGGTGGGCGTGCTCCTGGTCGAGATCGGGTCCCAGCGGGCGCTCGCACGCCGCGAGCAGGAGCCCCGCTGATGGGGTGGGTCCTGCTCGCGATCGCGATCGTCACCGAGGTCGGCGCGACGATCAGCCTCAAGCTCGCGACGGACGGGAAACGCGTCTGGTACGTCGCCGTCGTCGCGGGGTACCTGACCGCGTTCAGCCTGCTCGCGGTGGCATTGACGCTCGGCCTGCCGATCGGGGTGGCCTACGGCATCTGGGCCGCGACGGGCGTCGCCCTGACCGCCGTCCTCGGACGCGTGCTCTTCCGCGAACCGCTCACGGCGCTCATGCTCGGCGGGATCGCGCTGATCATCGTCGGCGTGCTCCTCGTCGAGCTCGGGCACTGAGCGCCGTGCCAGTTCCGCCTGGTGCGAGGTTGCACGCGTGGTGCGACCCTGATGCCTCGCACCACGTGTGCAACCTCGCACCGGTCAGCGACGGACAGCCCCGCGGTCAGCTCGATGAACGGATGCGGTCCTGAGCAAGGGCGATCCGGATCGTCTCGAGTGCCGTCAGCCCGAGCGCCGCGTCGGCGGTGGCGGTACCGCCGCGCACCATCGCGATCCCTCCGGCCACGACCGGCTCGGTCGGCAGGACTGCCCGGTGCCCTGCGTGCCGATGGATGACCACGGTCGTGGTGTGCCCGGCCGCGGTTCGCCGAGCTGCGATGCGGCGAACGCTCTGGGCGCTGGGCCAGACCTGGTCGTCCTCACCGGCGATCAGGACGAGCTGCGGTATCCGCTCGACGGGTACCGCCGCTGCCCGAACCCAGTCCGCGGCAGCTTCGTACGAGTGTTCGTAGAGCGATCGGAAGCGCGGAGGTTCTTCCCGCCGCCAGGTGTCCCACGCCAACGGCACGTGCGGCAGTGGCGAGCCGTCGAGGGTCCAGTGCGATCGTTCCACGCCCTCGTCGTCCGGCCAGGGCCACACCACGTCGGTGGGTGCGAACGCGATGACGCCCGCGACCGAGGGGCGGAGGGCGCCGAGGACCAGCGCGGCCTCGGCCCCGAGGGACGTCCCGACGATCCAGACCCGATCGCAGGTCCGCTCGAGATCGTCGATACGGGCGAGGAACAGTTCGAGGGGGACGGACCACGGTCCCGGTTGCTGGCCGGCTCCCCCGAACCACCGGATCGATTCAGCGACGTGCCCGAGTTCCGCGAAGACCCGCGCGCGGTCCTCGTCGATCCGCCCGCTCGACCCCGCGAGCACCAGGACGCCGGTCCCCGATCCGCGGGAAGGGACGAACCGAACACCTTCTGGGTCGCTGAGCCCGATTCGCTGCACGGGACCAGCATGGCCGCTCCGATCAATCGTCGCGAGGAACGCTGTTCGCAGCACGGGACGCCGACACCGCACCGACGACGAGCGCCGCCAGCGTGGTCGCCAGGGACAGCCCGAGCAGCACCACGTAGAGCACCGGGATGAGCTGGGCCGGAACGGACACGATCGCCACGACCGCGGCGCCGATGAGCAACGGCCGCATGACCCGGCGGGCGGCCCGGTGTCCGGCGTGCCAGGCCGCGTCGCTCCGCATGAGCGACGGCAGTCGGATACCCGCTGCGCGGTTCCGTCCCAGTCCGTCCGCAGCGATCGACACGATGCCCCAGATCGCCGCCTCGACGATGAGCAGGAGCACGGCGCAGCCGACCGCCGCCCACCAACCTGGACTGTCCATCACGGCCTCCCCGCACCACGCTAACGCGCGGTGGAGGCGGCGCGCGCGAGGTCAGGAGACTGGCGCGCCTGCCGGATCGATCTCGGCCAGGATCCGGTCGCGCCGCCGCTTCTCGATCATCGACAAGACGGTGACGAACGCTGCAGCGCAGACGATGAGCACGACGAACAGCCAGCGCCACGGACCCAGCGTGGCGAGTGCGGACCCCGCCAGGCCGAGGAGGCCGAGGCCCATACCGATGAGCGCCGGGATCGCCATCCGCGTCGACCGTCGCTGCCACGCGAGCAGCGCCCGCACGAGCGGCATGGTCTCGGGCGTCATCGCGGCCCGCCCACTGAACTGCCGGGTCACGGACTTGCGGTCCGCAGGGGTGAGCGCGCCGAGCGGCCGTTCGGGCGTGTCGACGATGTAGGGCAGCAGCCTGCGGTGCCGTCGAGCGCGGACCCAGGCGGTCACCGCCACGACCGCTCCGGCGACGGCGAGGAGGAACCAGACCAGCATGCTGAGCCGCAAGGCGGCGGGGGCAGTGGCGGCCACCCAGAGGACCGACAGCGCGGCGAGTCCCGCCTGCTGCGACATGACGACCACGGTCGGCCCGTGCTCGACCAGGTGCGCCGCGCGCCGCGTCGCCTCGGCGAGGCCGCTCGGGTTCACCACCCGGGGACCTCGACCCGGACCGAACTGATCCGGCCGGAGCGAGTCTGCGCCGTCACGGCCGGGTCGTAGCTGTCGGCTGTCGCCAGGTAGAGGGTGCGACCGTCCTCGCCACCGAGCGCACAGTCGATCGCGCACTCCCCGGGCGCGTCGACGCGGTCGGTCACCTCGCCGCCCTCGACGACCCGCAGGAACTCCCCCGTGTCGACCGAGCAGACCCAGACGGCACCGTCACGGTCCACGGTGCTGCCGTCCGGGGTCACGCCACCGGGCAGGGCTGCCCACTCGCGACGCCCGGTCAACGAACCGTCGTCCTCGATGTCGAACGCGGTGAGCCGGCCGCCCCACGTCTCGCTGACCACCAGGGTCCGGGTGCCGGGCAGGACGTTGGCGCTGTTCGGGAACACCAGGCCCTCGGCGGCCAGACGGACGGAGCCGTCGGGGTCGATCACGTAGAGCGGGCCGGGGCGCAGTTCCTCGCCCGCGTACAGGTCGTAGCCGAAGGCACCGATGTAGGTCCGGCCGGTCTGGGCGTCGACGACCAGGTCGTTCACGAGCGACGACTCGATCGTGGACAGGTCGGCGAACACCGAGGTGCTGCCGTCCGGCTCGACGGCGACGACCGTGCGGGACTCCATCGAGCTGATGATGAGACGTCCGTCGGCCAGCCACCCGAGTCCGGACGACTGCCCGTCGACGGTGGCCTCGAGCCGGGGGCCGTCGGTCGAGGACGGGTCGACCGAGAAGACTTCGCCGGTGTGCATGTCCGAGTACCAGAGCCGCCCGTCGTGCCAGCGGTTGCCCTCCGGGAACCGGATGCCGGAGATGACGATGTCGGTCGCAGAATCCAGGGTGATGTGCACGGATACACCCTGCCATCCGGACCCCCGCGCCACCCGATGGTCTGGCACGATCGACCCATGCCCCTCGACGGAACTCCCCTGCACCGGCTCGGCTTCCTGACGATCGGGTCGTTCGACCCCGCCCGACCGTCCGAGGGCCACGAGGACACCCTGCGCGTGATCGAGCGTGCCGAGGCCGTGGGTTTCGACAGCGCCTGGCTGCGCCACCGGCACCTGCAGCACGGCATCTCCTCCCCCGTCGCGGTGCTGGCCGCCGCCTCGCAGCGCACCTCGCGCATCGACCTCGGCACCGCCGTCACCCCGATCGGCGCCGAGAACCCGTTCCGCCTGGCCGAGGACCTCAGCACGGTCGACGTCCTGCTCGGTGGCCGCCTGAACCCCGGGTTCTCCGTCGGGACCCCGATGAACTTCGACCTGTACCGCGACGCGATCTACCCCCACACCCTGGAGCACGAGGACCTCGGCAACGACCGGCTCCTGCGCTTCCGTGACCTGGTGCGCGGTGACCCGGTGACGGACACCGAGACCGTCGAACGTCGGGGCATCGAGGAGTTCGCGAGCACCGTCCAGCCGCACAGCACCGGCCTGGCCGACCGGATCTGGTACGGCACCGGCAGCACGAAGTCGGCCGTGTGGGCGGGCGAGAACGGCTTCCACCTGCTCACCTCGAGCGTCACCCGCAGCGAGGTCGGCACCGACTTCGCCACGAACCAGCGCGCCCAGATCGACGCGTACCTCGACGTCCACCCCGACCCCGCTGCCGCCCGCGTCTCGCAGGGCCTGGTCGTCATCCCGACCGACACCGCGACGAGCGAGCAGGAGGCCCGCTACCGCGCCTACGTCGACAGCCGCTCGAGCCGCGTCGGCGTGCCGATGGGTCCAGCAGGGATGCTCTTCGCTGCGGACCTGGTCGGCACGTCGGCCGAGATCGCGGACCGGCTGCGCACCGACGTCGGCTACCAGGCGGTCACCGAGGTCGCCTTCGCACTCCCGTTCTCGTTCGAGCCCGACGACTACGCGCAGATCATCACCGACATCGCGGAGCGTCTGGGTCCGGAACTCGGCTGGGCGCCGCAGGGTGCGGCCTGAGAACGGCGCCAGACCGACGGACGGGAGGCACGGGCCAGCTGGCACCGGGCCTCCCGTCCGCCGTTGACTCGCGCCCAGGGCGCGCGCAAGACGCCGGATCAGTCCTGCTGGTCCGCCTCCACCGCGTCGCGCAGCCGGTCGAGCACGTCCGGCACCGCCGAGCGCACCCGGCTCCAACTCGGGATGAACGGCTTGTCGTTCGGCCGCGCCGTGAAGGCGCCGCCGGCGTCGAGGATCGCCTTGGTGAAGAGCTCCACCGCGGCTTCCTCGGCGTGCTGGTCGAACGCGAGCCCGCTCATCTCGGCTTCGTGCCGGTAGACCTCGACGATGTCGAGCGCGTTCCGGTAGTACGTCGCCTTGAGCACCCGGAACGAGTCGGACGTGAGCGGGACGCCCATCGTCGCGAGCTTCCGGAGCAGCGACTGCACGATGTCGTTGCCCATCCGTGCCAGGCCGCCGGTGCCGTCGGCCTCGGCGAGGGGCTGGTGCTTGTGGTCGTAGGCGTCGGCGATCTCCACCTGGCACACCTGCCGGGTCGCGTAGTCGCGGTAGACCTCGGAGAGCATCCCGATCTCGAGTCCCCAGTCGCCGGGGATCTTCAGGCCGTTCAGCACGTGGGCGCGCATCGCGAACTCGCCGGACAACGGGTACCGGAAGCTGCTGAGGTACTCCAGGTACTCGGACTCCCCGTAGACCTGGCGGAGCGAGCGGAGCAGCGGCCCGACGAGCAGCCGTGCGGCGCGGCCGTTGATCCGGCCGTCGGCGACGCGTGCGTAGTAGCCCTTCGAGAACTCGTAGTCGAACGCGGGGTTCGCGACCGGGTAGAACAGCCGCGCGAGCATGCCCCGCTCGTAGGTGGTGATGTCGCAGTCGTGCAGGGCGATGCAGTCCGCCCGCTCCGATGCCAGGGCGTAGCCGGTGCAGTACCAGACGTTCCGGCCCTTGCCGGGCTCCCCCGGTGCCAGGCCCGCACGCTCCAGTTCGGCGTCGAGCTCGCGCAGCCGCGGCCCGTCGTTCCACAGGATCCGGTGCCGCTGCGGCAGCCGCGAGAAGAACTCGCGGGCGTGCTCGAACTGCGAGCGGTCAGCCCGGTCGAGCCCGATCACGATCTCGCTGAGCCAGTCGGCCTCGGCCAGCTCGTCGACGATCCGCGACAGCGCCGGGCGCTCGAGCTCGGAGTACAGCGCGGGCAGGATCAGGCTCATCGGACGCTTCTCGGCGAAGCCCCGCAGGTCCTCTTCGAGGCTCGCGGTGCTGCGGCGACCGAGGTCGTGGAACGTCGTGATGACGCCGTTCTGGTGGAAGTCGCTCATCGGTGGCTCCTGACGGACGGGGTGGTGAACCGGGTGAGGCCCTCGGTCCAGCCCTGCGGGCCGGGGACGGTCGTGCGGTGGACGCGCTCGGGTCGGTCGTCGGCGAGCGGCCCCGGTGCCGGGCCGTGTCCGCGGACCACGACGGCGAAGTCGACGGCGTCGAGCAACGCGGTGTCGTTCGGGCCGTCGCCGAGTCCGATCGTGCGCGGGACCGTCCCCGTTCGGCGCTCGTGGTCGACGATCAACGTCCGGACCGCCGCGCCCTTGTCGCGGCCCGTCGGCAGCACGTGCCAGAACCGGCCACCGCGCACCAGGTCGAGGCCGAGCGCGGCGAACGCCGCGCGGAACGCGTCCGCCCGGTCGTCGTCCTCGGCGTGCCAGAGCAGGACCTCGGACGCCTCGCGCTGCTGCGCTCGTCCGGCCGCTTCGAGGTCGAGGCCCGTCCACGCGGCGACGACCGCGTCGGTCACGCCGCCGAAGGTCTCGAAGTGCAGCTCCAATGACTGGCGGACGCGGACGAGCTCCGCGTGCAGCCGCTCGAGGTCCCCGTCGCGCGGTCCGACCAGCACCTCGCCCGCCGGTCCGACCACGACCGCGCCGTTCTCCGCCACGAAGGCGTGCCCGTCGAGCCCGGTGCGGGTCTGCAGTGCCGTGATCTCGGCACGCGTCTTGCTGCTGCAGAACACCACGGGGACGTCGTCCGCCCGCAGCTGTTCGAGCATCGGCAGAGCCGCGTCGAACGAGTAGTCGTGGTGGTCGAGGAACGTCCCGTCGAGGTCCGTGACGATCATCAGGTCGGGTGTTGGCATCGTGCTCCGCTGGCGGCTGGCTGGGCTGCGGGCGACGATGCCCCGGACCACCCTGCCACGCGGACGCGTCGGTTGGGTGAACAAGCCGGCGTCGGTCGCGCGACGCGACCAGCGGACGGACGGGAGGCACGGCGTCAGCTGGCACCGCGCCTCCCTTCCGTCACGGCGCCTCAGTGCCGGCGCAGGATGCCGAGGAACTCGTCGGCCCACTCGAGGTTGCGGGCGAGCTTCGCCCGGCGTTCCTCGGTGTCGACGACGTACGCGTCGAGCTGCGCCTGCAGCCGGTCGCGCTCGATGCCGTCCGCCGTCTCGAGCCCGTCGAGGATGCCGAGGAGCTCCGCCATCTGCTCGAGGGAGTAGCCGAGGGGCTTCATCCGGCGGATCACGAGCAGGCGATGCAGGTCGTCGTCGGAGTACAGCCGGAAGCCGCCCTCGGTCCGTCCGGTGGGGTGGAGCAGTCCGACGTCGTCGTAGTGGCGCACGGTCCGGATGGAGAGCCCGGTCCGGTCTGCGAGTTCACCGATCCGCATCGTCGATGCACCTGCTGCGTCCGTCACTGCTGACCCCTTCCGCCCGGTTGCCCGGTCCGGACCGATCGTACCGATGCTTGCGCTGCAACCCTTCCGTTGCGTTAGAGTCAGACACGACCGACTCTTCCGTTGCGGAAGGTTCTGGTTCCTGGCCGCACTCGGTCAGTGCGCGACGAAGCGCCCCCACGACATTCCCCCGCGGACGCCGAGCGTCCGCACCCCCTCACCGAAGGAGAACCGTGACGACCGTCACGCCCGCACCGGCTCCGGTGCACGCCAGTCCCACCGTCCTGTCCGCCCTGCGGAACCCGAAGATCCTGCTCCGCGAGGTGCTCGCCGGCCTCGTCGTGGCCCTCGCGCTGATCCCGGAAGCGATCTCGTTCTCGATCATCGCGGGCGTCGATCCGCGCGTCGGCCTGTTCTCGGCGTTCGTGATGGCCGTGGTGATCTCGTTCGTCGGCGGGCGAGCCGCGATGATCTCCGGTGCGACCGGCGCGATCGCACTCGTCGTCGCACCGGTCATGCGGGACCACGGGCTCGACTACCTGATCGCCACCGTCATCCTCGGCGGCGTCTTCCAGCTCGTCCTCGGTGGGCTCGGCGCAGCCAAGCTGATGCGCTTCGTGCCGAGGTCGGTGATGGTGGGGTTCGTCAACGCCCTCGCGATCCTGATCTTCACCGCGCAGCTGCCGAACATCATCGGCGTCGACTGGCTCGTCTGGCCGATCGGCGCCGTCGGCATCGCGATCATCGTGCTGCTGCCCCGTGTCACCAAGGCCATCCCGGCACCGCTCGTGGCGATCGTCGTCCTGACGCTCGTCACCGTGCTGGCCTCGATCGCCATCCCGACCGTCGGCGACGAGGGCAAGCTGCCGGACAGCCTGCCGACCCTGTTCATCCCGAACGTCCCGCTCACGCTCGAGACGCTGACGATCATCGCCCCCTACGCCCTGGCGATGGCGCTGGTGGGCCTGCTCGAGTCGCTGATGACGGCGAAGCTCGTCGACGAGGTCACCGACACCGGCTCCCGCAAGACCCGCGAAGCGCTCGGGCAGGGCGTGGCGAACATCTGCTCCGGGTTCATGGGCGGCATGGGTGGCTGCGCGATGATCGGCCAGACGATGATCAACGTGAAGGCGTCCGGTGCCCGCACCCGGATCTCGACGTTCCTGTCCGGCGTGTTCCTGCTGGTCCTCGTCGTCGGGCTCGGTGACGTCGTCGCGATCATCCCGATGGCCGCACTCGTCGCCGTGATGGTCATGGTGTCCGTCGGCACCTTCGACTGGCACAGCATCAAGCCCTCCACCCTCAAGCGGATGCCGGTCGGCGAGACCGTCGTCATGGTCCTCACCGTCGTGATCGTCGTCGCCACGGACAACCTGGCCATCGGCGTGATCATCGGGGTGACCGCCGCGATGATCGTCTTCGCCCGCAGGGTGTCGCACTTCACCAACGTGTCGCGGAGCATCGAGACGCTCAGCACCGGTGAGCAGCACGCGCTCTACACGGTCGAGGGCGAACTCTTCTTCGCGTCGAGCAACGACCTCACCACCCAGTTCGACTACGTCGACGACCCCGAGCTCGTCGTCATCGACATGACCGGGTCGCACATCTGGGACGCCTCAACCGTCGCCGCGCTCGACGCCATCGAGACGAAGTACCACCAGCACGGCAAGCGGGTCGAGATCGCCGGGCTGAACGACGCCAGCCGAGCCTTCCACGGGCGCCTCGCCGGGAACCTCGGCGCCGGTCACTGACCTCCTGACCTCCGCCCGCCACCTGGCAACGCCCGTCAGCGTCGGCCGTTCGCCGGGACGAGCGCGAAGACGAACCCGACGAGCGCGGACAGGACGCCGATGACGACGACGAACGTCGCCCAGCCGCTCCAGACCGCCGGCGCGAACCAGATCATCAGCAGTCCCACGAGGATCAGCGCGATGCCGACTCCGAAGCCCAGGTTCACCGCACGTTGTTTCTCACGCATCTGCATCGCGGCAGTCTCCCTCGCGCTCCGTGGCACTCGCGTCCCCCGGGAGGCTGACACGGCCTCATCCGCAGGAAGGCCGACGCGCAGCGGATCCCGGAGCAGCGCGGGCCTGGCGGATCGACCGCCGATCCGTCAGGCTCGTGCTCGATGACCGACTCCTCCCCGCAGCTGCGGATCCGACGCGCAACGCCCGACGACGTGCCGGCCCTCACCCGCTGGAGCAGCGACGAGACCGTGGCGTGGGTCGACGCCGAGCGCCTGACCGACGAACTCCGCACGGGCAACTACCGACCGCAATGGTCGTGGATCGCCGAACGCGCAGGGCAGCCCGTCGGCCGAGCGCTCTGGTGGGGGCAGGCAGACAGCGAACGACCCGCCACCCTGGACTGTCTCTCGACGAGTGTTCGAGGCGCCGCCGCGGTCGACGTCGGTGCCGCGTTGGTCCGGGCCGGGCTCGACGCGTTCGGCGCCGGCGCTCCGCTCGAGTACAACGTGGACGTCGCGCCGACCTGGACGGACGACCCGGCAGCAGTCGAAGCGGTCCGGTGGCGACACGAAGCAGCGCACCTCGGCGGCTTCACCCGGACCACCGAGCGCATCAGCTTCGCGCGCACCACGACGACCCCGAGACCACCGCGTCCGACTCGGCTCCGGTTCGCCCCGGCCGAGGACACGACCTTCCGGGCGCTGTTCGCGGCCGTCGCGCCCGGCTCCCTCGACGACCACACCAACGACATGGTCGCCCGCGAGGGCGTCGATGCCCTGGCCGACGACGATCTCGAGTTCTACCGCTCGCTGCCCGGCGACCGGCACGCGTGGCGCACGGCGCACGCGCCCGACGGCACCACCGTGGGGTTCATCATCCCGACCAGGACGGCGTACGACGCGAGCATCAGCTACCTCGGGGTCCTGCCGGAACACCGCGGACACGGGTTCGTCCACGACCTGCTCGCAGAGATGACCCACGTTCACCACGACGACGGGCAAGACCGCATCGTCGGGACCACCGACGCCGCCAACACCCCGATGCGAGCGGCCTTCGAACGAGCCGGCTTCGCCGTCACACGCGTGCGGATCGTCCACGCGCAGTGACGGGCGCGGGCGGGCCGTGGACGCCGGGCAGAGCCAGGGCCACGGCGGGAGCGCAGGCCCGACGACACGCCCGGCGACCACCGATCTGTGAGGATGTCCCCTCCGTGCACACTGCGGAGTGAAGGGGGTGGACATGAACCGATCAGCCGAGCCGGACAGCGCGCTCGTGGCGGCAGCAGCACGCGGCGACCGCAGTGCCGTCACCGCGTTGTTCGACCGTCACGCCGAGACCATGACCCGGTACACGTGGGCACTGGTCACGCGGCGCATGGACGTCGAGGAGATCGTGCAGGACGCGTTCCTGACGCTGTGGCAGAAGGCCGACACGGTGGAGGTCCCCGGGGAGTCGCTCCTGCCGTGGCTGCTCGTCGTGTGCCGGAACCACGCCGCGAACCTGCGACGGCAGCAGCGCCGACACGAGGGCGTCGACCTGCCGGACGAGCTCGCTGCGCCCGAACAGGACGACGATGCCCGCGAGCGGCTGCGGTGGGTCCGCGCCGAGATCGACGCACTCGCGCCACTCGATCGCCAGGTGTGCGAGCTCTGCCTGATCGAGGGCCGCTCCTACGCCGAGGCCGCCGAACTGCTCGGCATGAGCGTCGGCGCCGTCACCCAACGCGTGTGGCGGTCTCGTGCACGGACCAAGAAGGCGGTGACGAACGATGAACGATGAACGACGTCTCGACCACGAGCCTCCGATGGGCAACGAGCCGCCCGGCGGCGACGACATGCGCCAGATGCTCGCCGGCATGCGGGAGCAGGTCGTCCGGGGCATGCGCGCCGAGCCCCGCCCGGTGTCCCCTGGCCGTCGGGCCGGACTCATCGCGGCGGTGATCGCGGTGCTCGGCATCGGTGCCGCGAGCGGGTCGATGGCGCTCGGCCTGGTCCCGACGCCCTTCGCCGCCGCGCCGACACCGGCTGCGACCTCTGCGGCGCCGGCCCCGGCACCGTCCGGGTCGCCGTCACCGTCACCGTCAGCGGCCCGCATCACGCCGACGCCGACCCCGACGGCCGACACGACGGGGACCATCCCCGCGGCGTGCACGGACGCCGTTCCGGCAGCTGATGCTCCGCGCCTGTTCGGTTCACTGGTCCTCGACCAGCTCCGACCCGCGGTTCCCGGGGGGAAGACCGACTACTACGTCGACCCCGAGGAACCGTTCACCGCGGACGCGACGCTGGTCTGCCACTGGTCGCCGAGCGGCAGCACCGAGGACGTCGACAACCTGTTCCTCGAGATGGGCACCGTCGACCGAAGTGTCCTCCAGGCCCGGCTCCAGTCCCTCGCAGGCAAGGGCTGGACCTGCACCGACACACTCGGCGGGCGCTCCTGCCAGCACACCGAGACGGCGATGTACTACTCGGACCGGGTGGAGACGGCGCACACGTTCTTCGTGCGCGGCGACACCTGGATCTCGATCACGCAGTCGAACGTCCCGACCGACGGCCTCCTCGAGGCCCTCATCCAGCAGACCTGGACGGGCTGACCGACGGACTGGAGGCACGGCGCCAGCTGGCACCGCGCCTCCAGTCCGTCGTCACGCACGCTCAGAGCCAGTGCCGCCGCTTGAACACCGCCCACAGCACGACCGCCAACACGACCATCGCGACGATCGCCGCCGGGTACCCCCACACCCACCGCAGCTCGGGCATGTGCTCGAAGTTCATGCCGTAGATCGACGCGACCAACGTGGGCGCGAACAGGATCGCCGCCCACGACGAGATCTTCTTCACCTCTTCGCCCTGCTCCATCGACGCCCGCGCCAGCCGCCGGCTCTCCTCCCCCTGCGCCAGGCTCGCGCTGGTCATCCGGCGCATCGCATCGTTCTGCTCCTGCGTCACCAGGGTCGAGTGCAGCGTGAGGGCGTTCTCGAGCAGCGTCCGGAAGGTGTCCACGCGCTCGGTGACACGGATCGCGTGGTCGAGGACGTTCCGCAGCTGGTTCTGCACCTCGATGTCAGTGCCGTACTTCTCGGCGCCGCGCAGCAACGCGTTGAGCATCCCGGGCAGCGGGCCGATGGCGCGCTGGAACCCGATGACCTCACTGAGCAGCTGGTAGATCCGCCGCGAGGACGCCGGGTCGACGTCACCGTCGAACAGGTCGTCCTCGATGTCGTCGATGTCGTCCTGCAGCCCGGCGACGACCGGGGCGTAGCTGTCGATGACCTCGTCGAGGACGGCGCAGAGCACCGCCTCGGACCCTCGCCCCAGGGCTTCCGGATCGGCTTCGAGTCGCTTCCGCACGTCGGCCAGATTCGGCCGTTCCGCCTGCCGCACGGTGACCACGAAGCCCCGCCCGGTGAACAGGTGCACCTCGCCGAACTCGACCGTCTCCTCGTCCTCGTCGTACCAGGCGGGTCGCAGCACCACGAAGAGCGTGTCGCCGTAGCGCTCGAGCTTCGCGCGCTGGTGCCCCTTGTGCGCGTCCTCGACGGCGAGTGGGTGCAGCCCGAACTCGTCGGCGACGGACGCGAGTTCGGTGGCGGTCGGTCGGAACAGCCCGATCCAGGCCATCGCCCCGCTGCCCGCGGCGTCGAGCGCCTCGTAGGTCAGGCTGAGGTCCTGCGGCGACTGGGTCCGCGTTCCGTTGACGTAGATGCCGTTGTCGATGAGGGCCACCGGTGTCCTCCTGGTTCCGTGGTGCATGCGGGCAACCTGCCGAGCATGCCGGACCGCCGACGGCGCGGGCGCTTCCCTGACGGACCCCTCACGCTGCGCGCCGGATTCCTGTCGGAGTCCTGACACGCCCTGGGCGCAACCCCAGGACGGACTGGAGGCACGGTGCCAGCTGGCACCGTGCCTCCAGTCCGTCAGCCGTCGCGTTCAGGACCGCCGGCAGTCCGATCCGCTCGGTGCGTTCAGGGCACGTCCTCGCCGAAGGCGAGCAGCGTCCACGGCTCCAGGTCGTGCATCCCGACGCTGGTCTCCCACTCGGTACGATCCGGCCGGAACTCCCGCTTGACGTAGTCGACGAGATCATCGCCGTAGATGACCACGTCCGTCTGGTGCACCGAGAAGACGGGCGCCCCGCTGCCGAGCGGCGCGGCAGGCAGGTAGCGGTGCGAGTACAACGGCACCAGCTGCGGCCACTGCCGCAGGTGCCGCGCAGCCACCTCGAGACGCTGCGACTCGTCGCCGGGTCGCTCGCCCCACGACCCGGGCCAGAAGGCGTCGTGACGGACGTCGAACAGGGCGCCGTCGACCGGCCACCGGATCGCTCGCCGCAGTCGCTCGTCGTTCCGCGCGCGCCAGTCGAACCAGCCGTCCCCGCTCGGCAACGCGAGGGAGAGCAGGGCGCGGTGGTCCGCTCCGAACCGGACGCCGTACCGACGCTCGGCCCGGGCCAGTTCCCGTTCCGTCAAGCCGGGTTCGAGAGCAACACCGAACGTCCGGAGGAGTTCGACGGTCATGGCTGCGGACACCCTCGCAGCCTAGGCCGACGGACGCGAGCCCCACGAGCACGTGGCAGACGAGACGGCGTGGATCTGACGGAACATCGGGACGACCGCGAAGATGGCGAGGTGAATCGCACCGATCGGCTCTACGGCCTCGTGGAGGAGTTGCGCGCCGTCGCCCCGCAGCCGCGGAGCGCGCGTCGTCTCGCGGAGCGGTTCGAGGTGTCGGTGCGGACCATCGAACGGGACATCTCCGCGTTGCAGCATTCGGGTCTGCCCATCTGGGCGGAGCCCGGCCGGACCGGCGGGTACGTCATCGACGCGTCCGCGACGCTCGGCCCGGCGGGCTTCACGCCGGATGAAGCCCTCGCGGTGCTGATCGGGCTCGGCTCGCTCGGGCGCGGTCCCTTCCGGCACGCGGCGCACACCGCCGCCAGGAAGACGCTCGCGGTCATGTCCGCCGCAGATGCGACACGAGCGAGCGCACTGGCGTCCCGGGTGCACTTCCTGGAGGACGAGGAGGACACGGCCGTCCCGGCCGAGTTCGCGGCGGCCCTGCGCGCGGATCGGGTCGTGCGACTCCGGTACCGGGACGCCGGCGGAGCGGAGTCCGTCCGCGACGTCGAACCACTGGGGTCGATCGGGAAGGACGGTCAGTGGTACCTGATCGCCTGGTGCCGGACCCGCGACGGGGTGCGGGCATTCCGCGGCGACCGGATGCTGTCGGTCGAGGTCACCGACGAGCGGCCGGCGCAGCGCGTCCTGCGATCCGAGGACCTCGCGATCCAGTACGGACGGCTCCGGCCGGTCCTCGACGACTAGCCGGCGCAGTCGGTTTCCGGAAACACCGACAGGACGGTGTCGCAACCGCCGGTGAAGCTGGTCGCTCCGAGTCAGCAGCACCACCGTGAGGAACCCCATGTCGTTCGCATCCGTCCGCATCATCACCGACGACCTCGAGGGCATGGTCGCCTTCTACGAACGGGTCACCGGCCAGCCAGCCGAGCGCCCTGCACCGGTCTTCGCGCAGTTCACCGGCCCGGGTGGGACCCTCGCGATCGCCAGCACCGCCACGGTCGCCATGCTCGGAGGCACGCTGACGCCCGCGACGAACCATTCCGTGCTCATCGAGTTCGAGGTCGCCGACGTCGACGGCGACTTCGCCGGACTGCAGCTCGGCAGCGACGACGTCGTCCTGGAGCCGACCACGATGCCGTGGGGCAACCGTTCCGCACTGGTCCGCGACCCGGACGGCAACGTCGTCAACCTGTTCAGCAGGCCCGCCGCCGCCAACTAGGCGGAGCGGCTCAGGCGGCGGCGGCGTTCGCGGACGAGCGGCACTCCTCCGGTGGTCGCCCAGCGACGGACTCCGCCGCGATGTCGCGGAGCCGCGCGAGGCGGTCGTGGGTGGCACCGAGGGCCTCGATCTGGCGTCGGATGCGATCGCTCTCCTCGTCGAAGTGGTCGAGCATCGTCCGCGTGGCGACCCCGGTGTCGAGGAAGGGCAGGAGTTCGACGATCCGACGACTCGGCATGCCCGCCGCGTAGAGCATCTGCATGAAGCGCACCCGCGCGACA
Organism: Curtobacterium sp. VKM Ac-2889; assembly: GCF_015350855.1. Classification (NCBI taxonomy): domain Bacteria; kingdom Bacillati; phylum Actinomycetota; class Actinomycetes; order Micrococcales; family Microbacteriaceae; genus Curtobacterium; species Curtobacterium sp. VKM Ac-2889. The sequence goes on from NZ_JADKSC010000002.1 coordinate 57,329, forward strand.
TCGGGCTCGCGGTACTCCCGGTGTCCGCCCGTGGTCCGCTCCGACTCGAGGAGCCCCTGCTCCTCGTAGTACCGCAGTGACCGGACGCTGACGCTGGCACGTTCTGCGAGTTCACCGATCCGCATCGTTCTGTCCCTCGGGCTTGATTCTCACGTTGACGTCAGGTTCTACCGTAGCGGGCATGAACCTCTCTAGAGCCACTGCCCTCGTCACCGGCACGAACCGCGGTATCGGACGCCACCTCGCCGCACAGCTGATCGCACGCGGGGCGAAGGTCTACGCCACCGCCCGACGCCCTGAACTGATCGACCTCGAGGGCGTCGAACGTCTCGCCCTCGACATCACCTCCCCCGCGTCCGTCGCAGCTGCCGCCGCGGTCGCCACCGACGTCGATCTCTTGATCAACAACGCCGGGATCGCGACCACGGCGACCCTGCTGGGTGACCTGGACGCAGCCCACGCCGACATGGACACGAACGTCTGGGGCACCCTGTCCGTGATCCGCGCGTTCGCACCCGTCCTGGCGGCGAACGGCGGTGGGAGCATCGTGAACATCGCCTCGGGTGCCTCGTGGCTCGCCATGCCCGGAGCCTCCGCCTACGCGGTGTCGAAGGCCGCCCTGTGGAACATGGGCAACGCGTTGCGGCACGAGCTGGCCGGCCAAGGGACCGCGGTGATGTCCGTGCACCTCGGAGTGGCCGACACCGACATGACCGCGGGGATCTCGATGGCCAAGACCGACCCGGCGGACGTGGCGCGCGCCACCCTGGACGGGGTCGAGCGCGACGACTACGAGGTCGTGGTGGACGAGCAGGCCGCGTTGATCAAGCAGATGCTCGCCGGGGACCCCAGGGAGCTCTACGCGGTGGTGGCGCAGATGCTCGCGTCGTAGGAGCCGGCTTCACGCAGCCTTCGGCACGGCCGCCAGCGTGCGGCCGTGCCGAGCCGACTGCTCCTCGGCGCGGACCCGCAGTTCGTCGGCCAGCTCCGTGAACTGATCGAGGGCGGGGTTCACCCCGACGAGCGTGAACTCGCGCGTCACCACGTCGAGGTCGAGCTGCCAGACGTCCTCGAGGATGCGGCGCATCCAGGCCGTGGCGTGGTCCCAGCCCTCCCTGGGCGTGCCGGCGGAGTAGTTGCCGCCCTGCACCGTGACGAGGACGGCCGGCTTGCCCGCGGTCGCGGGCACGGCGCCGGGTGCCATGCGCGGGTCGGTCAGCACGAGGTCGACGTAAGACTTGAAGTGCTGCGAGACGCCGAAGTTGTAGAGCGGCACGGCGAACAGCAGCGCGTCGGCACCGGCCAGCTCGTCGGTCAGCTCGGCGGCCAGGGCGACGGCGGCGACCTGGGCCGCCGTGCGCTCGGACTCGGGCGTCGCGGAGCCGGCGACGGCGTTCGCCCAACTGTCGGCGGGCACGGGGTCGGTGCCGACGTGACGGCGGGACACCTCGGCGCCCGCGTGCACGGCACTCCACTCGGTCTCGACGATGTCGCCGAGTGCTCGGCTGGTGGAGCCCTCGGTGCGGATGCTGGCGTCCAGGCGGAACAGTGTCATGACACTCCTTCGATCGTTCCCGAGTCGACGACCCGGGCTTCGGTTACGATGAGTAACCCTGCCCGCCGGGTTCCCGTTACCGCAAACGATCCCCTGTTACCCGGCAGTAACCACGGGAGACCCCATGACGGACCAGACCGCGCTGGAGACATTGCAGGCCCGGCTCCACCAGTCGATGCCCACGATGGCCGAGCTGTGCACGAGCGAGGACCCAGAACTCTTCCGGTCGCTGCTGTCCCGGATGGGCGACAAGTGGACGTTGTTGGTGATCGGGGTGCTCGGTGACGAGCGGCGGCGGTTCACAGAGCTCTCCGAGGTCATCCCCGGCATCTCACGCCGGATGCTGACCGTGACGCTGCGCGCACTCGAGCGCGACGGGCTCGTCTCGCGGACTGTCCACGCCGAGGTGCCGCCGCGCGTCGAGTACGAGCTCACCGACCTCGGACGGTCGCTGCAGTACGTGGCCCTCGCCCTCGCCGACTGGGTGCGGGAACACCAGCAGGTGATCGCCGGCAACCGGCAGGTCTTCGACGGTGACGGTGACGCCCGAGACCGATGACGACGGCGACGCGCGCGCGACCGCCGACCGACTACTGAGACGGTTTGGTCACTCGCGGCCGCCGCGGGTCAGGACCGCGGCGGTCCGGCACCTGTTTTCGAAGCCGACGGCAGCCTGATCGTGCCGCTTGTCGGGTAGCCGATCGGCTAGCGTGCGTCGTGACACCGGCCGTACAGATCGCGCCAGTTCGGGCTGCGACCCACTCGGTACCGTGATCGGATGGTCTCCTTGCGTCTGCCCGTCATCTCATGCAGCCTCGACCCCGCTAGCTCCAGCCGCCGCCTCGCCGAGCAATCGGCAGCCCTCCTCACCGCGACTGGCCACCAGTCCGACGTCGTTGATCTCGCAACGGTCGCGTTGCCGGCTTTCGACAATGACCGGGTGTTCGACAGTGATGCGTTCAACGCGCTCCACCAGCTCATTCGTGAGGCTGACGGGGTGGTGCTGGCATTCCCGATCTACGACTGGGCTCCGTCGTCCGCCGTCAAATCGCTGATCGAGGCCACAGGCGCGACGGGCGACGGTCGTCGCGCGGCTTGGTTCGACAAGGTCGTTACCTTCGTGTGCGCTGCCGGCCTGCCGCACAGTTACATGGCGACCGGCGCCCTCGCGCAGTCGCTGATGTTGGACTTCAAGTGCGTGGTGAACCCCTACACGGCGTACTTCTCGGAGCGGGACTGGGAGGCAGACGCGCTCAGTGAGGAGCGGGCAGCCCGCCTGAGCAAGACCATGACGGTGCACGCTGAGCTCGTGAGTCTGCTCCGCGACAGAACCTACCGGTCGGACTGGGAGGTGTGAGCCAGACTGTCGCGTGTCCGGTAGCCGATCGCCAACTGAGACGGCACGTTGATCTCTCATCTTGAGCGCTGCTAGCGTTCGTTCGACTGGTCCGATGATGGCGAAGGGTGGCAACGATGCCGTTCTGTGCCCCTCGTCGACTGTTCTCCACCAAGCCTGCGCCCGAGTTCGTCGGACCGCGGCCGATCCCTCCCGGAGTCATGGCAACGCAGAACTGAGCTGACCACGAAGGTCGGCCCCTCCCCGCCGCGAGCGTTCTGCTCGCGTGCTTCTGCTTGCCCGCGCCGTCGTGCGACGACGGCGCGACGACTTCACGGGACCACGTCCATGCTCTTCACCCCGGCCCGGTTTCGGGCCTCACTCGCGAGCTTGCGCGAACACCGTTTCGTCACCTTCGCAGTCTTGACCGACACCGTCGGCGCCGGCCTCACGCTGCCACTGACGATCGTCTACTTCACCATCACCACCGACGTGACGCTTGCAGTGCTCGGCGCCGTCTCGACCCTCGCGACGCTGGCTGCTCTCCCGATCGGACTGGTCGGTGGCGTCCTCACCGATCGATTCGGCGCGAAGGCGTCGATGATCCTCAACAACCTCCTCTCGGCAGCGGGCTTCACGCTCTACCTGTTCGCCCATGACCCGATGATGATCTTCGCGGCGATCTTCCTCGCCAACGGCTCCGAGCGGCTCTACTGGACCTCATGGACCGCGTACGTCCACGACCTCGCTGAAGGCCGCCCGTTCGAGCGGTGGTTCGCGTTCCTCGAAGCGACGAAGGCCGCAGCGCTCGGCGCTGGCGCGATCATCGCCGCGGTCACCCTCGCGAACGGCCACCAAGACGGGTTGCGGTGGCTGATCCTCGCCAACGTCGTCACCAGCGTTCTGGCGGCCGGCGTGTTCGCGACGCAACCCACCGGGCATCGATCCACGCCGCCGTCCGCCCTCGCAGATGCGGAAGGGGCGGACACGACCGGGTCACTTCGTTCCTTCATCGCCGACCGGTCGATGCGACTCATCACGCTCGGACAGTTCCTCATCGGTCCCGCAATGGTGTTGCCGAACGTCGCGTTCAGCGTTCTGTTTGTCGAGCAGTGGGGCATGTCCCCAGCGGTCGCGCCCGTCCAGTTCGCTGTCGCTACGGGCCTGTGCGCGTTGCTCCAGACCTCCGTGACCCGCTGGGTTGCTGGTCAGCAGCGTGGAACGCTCATCGCGCTCGGTGCAGTCTTGACTGCCGCGACCGCAGCACCGCTCGTCGTTCTTCCTCCGCTGCACGGGCTGGCGGCGTGGTCCTTCGTCATCGTGGTCGCGATCCTGCTGGCAGCTGCGGACATGATCTACCTCCCGGCCGCCAACGCGGTCATGGCCGAAGCTCCACACCCTCGAATCCGCGGCCGAGCGATCGGGGTGTTCCAGACCGCGAGCTCGATCGGCATGGCACTGTTCCCGCTCACTCTCGGACTCTTGGACTCGCGCACGCCCTGGCTACTCTGGCTCATCGCCACGGGTGTGTTCCTCGCCGCCGCCTGGGCTTGGCACAGAGCGGTCCGGGGTTTGCCGGGACGCGTACAAGTCGCCGAGCCGACCGACATCGACGCTTGAACAGTGTCTTGGGCGAACTGTCTTGCTCGCAGCGTCGCGGTCTGCCAGCGTTGGCGCATGGGCGAGGACGCGACCACGCTGCGTGGAGTGCCCGGGTTCCGCCCGTACTGGTCCGCTGCGACCGTCTCATCGTTCGGATCAGCAGTCAGCGCGGTCGCCGTACCGGTTCTCGTGGTGACCGTGCTGCACGCCAGCCCGTTCGAGGTGGGGCTGGTGAACGCTGCCCAGTTCCTCCCGTACGCGTTGTTCGGGCTGATCGTCGGCGCGTACGTCGATCGATTCCGGCGCAAGCCACTCCTGATCTGGGCGAGTGTCGGTCGTGGCGTGTGCCTGGGCGCGATCCCGGTGCTCTGGTTCACCGGGCTCTTGAACCTCTGGGTGACGGCGGCGGCGTTGTTCGTGTTCGGCATCCTGTCCGTCATCGGATTCGCCGCGACGCAGTCCCTCCTCCCTCGAATCGTCCCTCGCCCGCTCCTCCTGGCGGCGAATGCGCGGGTCGACCAGAGTGATGCGGCAGCGCAGACGGTGGGCCCGGCTCTCGGAGGTGTCCTGGTCAGCATCGTGACCGCGCCGGTCGCGATCGCCCTCGACGCGGTGAGCTACTTCATCGACGCCGTCCTCATCGCGCGCGTCCGCGTCATCGAGCAGACGCCAGCGCGCACGGCGGGTGCGCGGTTGCGGAGCGACATCGCCGACGGTCTGCGGTGGACGTACGATCATGCGACGCTCGCACCGCTGGCGCTGTCGACACATCTCTGGTTCCTCGCCAACGCCGCCGGACTGACGGTGTTCGCGACACTCGCGCTCCGCACCTTCGCGCTTCCAGCGGCCGTGTACGGGGGCATCCTCGCCGTCAGCGGTGTCGCGATGCTCCTCGGCGCCACCGCTGCGCCGCGCCTCGGTACCCGCTTCGGTGCCGGCCGGACGATCATCGCCGCTCGAGCCGCGTACCCGGTCGCCTGGGCCGCCGTCACGCTCACGACGGTCGGCACCGGCACCGCAGGAACACCGGCGACTGTCGCGGTGTTGTTCGTCGCCTTCGCCGTGCACGGCGCTGCAGCGGGCTGCGAGAACGCGAACGAGATGAGTCTCCGCCAGACCGTCACACCCGACGCGCTGCTCGGTCGGATGAACGGCACGATGCGCAGCGCGAACAGGACCGTCGCGGCTGCAGGAGCAGTGGGCGGCGGCGCGCTCATGACCGTCGCTGGAGATGGCGTCGCGCTGCTCGCGGTGACGCTCGTGTTCGCCGGCGCCGTCGTCGTGGCGATGTGCTCACCACTCAGGACGATCGCCGTTCGGTAACGGGGAGCGCGAGCACCACGCCGCGTTCATCCGCCGCATGGTCGGTGCCGCGTCGGACGCTGCGGATCGGCTCCGCGGGTGAGACCCCGCGGACACTCGGCTGAACGGTCAGGCTGGTGCACCCTGGCGGCTCATGGACCGCTTCGACACTCACTCGCTCCCCGGAACGCGCTCGGCGCTCAAGCGGGGGAAGAGCTGCTCGGCGGCTGTTCGGTGCACCTCGCCCAGTCGTTCTGCGCCGGGGCCGTCGTAGGTGTCCAGGTCGTGGTCGAAGCGGGCGCTCCAATCGGGGTGCGCGTAGGGGAAGTCGCTGCCGTAGAGGACATGGCCGGGTTCCGCGAACGCCAGCAGTGACGGCAGCGAGGCGGGAGACGCGGACAGTGCGGTGTCGAAGTAGAACTTCCGGAGGCCCGCCTGGATGCTCTCCGGCGTGGTGTCGGGGTTGAACATCGCGGCGGCGCTGAATCGACTGGCTGCGTAGGGCAGGAACCCGCCGGCGTGGGAGAGGATGACGCGGAGGTTCGGGTACCGGTCGAACACGCCGTGCGCGACGAGGTCCACGGCGGTGCGGGTGGTGTCGAACGGGAAGTCCAGCAATGCAGTCGGCATCCCTGGCAGCTGGGTGATCGGTGGTGCGGTGGGGTGCACGAAGACCACGGCCGAGCGCGCGGCGAGTTCTGCCCAGAGCGGCTCGTACGCGGGGTCGCCGAGGTACCGTCCGTGCGCGTTCGACAACAGGAGCACCCCGTCGGCGTGGAGTTCGTCGAGTGCTCGCACGGCCTCGGCGACGGCACCATCGAAGTCCGGCAACGGCAGCACCGCGAAGTGCCCGAACCGGTCCGGCGCCTCGCGGCCAGCTCGGCCTGGTAGTCGTTCAGTTCGCGGGCGAGTTCCCGCGCCGCGGCGTCGTCACCGAAGTGCACGCCGGGTGCGCTGATCGAGAGCATTCCGGTCTCGATCCCCGCCTCGTCCATCATCGCGATCGCCGCTCGGGGGCTCCACTCCGGCATCAGCCAGCCGCCGATGGCCCGAGGCCCTCGTCGCGGTGCGGTCCCGCCGCTTCCACCCCACGGGTCCCACTGCGCGGACCCTCCGGTCGCAGCCGGCGCATCCCCCGGGGCGCCGGCCCCCATCGCTTTCGATCCTGCCGCTGCCAGCGCCTCGAAGTAGCGGGGCGGGAGCAGGTGCTGATGGACATCGATCTTTCCTGGCATGGTGCGGTCCTCCGATCGTCCTCAGCAATGAGGGCTGGTTGTCGTGTGCAGGAGTGGGTGCCTCGAGGGATCCCCGCCCGTCGAGGACCCCTGTTGCATTCAGGGCGTTGGGGTCAACGGCAGCAAGGCCGTGTTGGGCGTGACTGCAGCGGCCTCGAGGTGGGAGCCCGAGGGTCCGGCCGTCTGGCGGGGATCGTGCTCGGAGCGGAGGCCGCCCTTCGGTCGAGCCGCGGCTTCGCGTCGGTTCCGGATGAGCATCGCCGTCAGCGTGAGCAGGATGCCTGCCACGGCCCAGATGCTCAGCCGGATGATCGGGGCGGCGACCGCGGCGCCGTCGAAGTACTGGACGGACCGCAGCAGGTCGAGCGCGTCGCCCTGTGGGAAGACGTAGTAGAGCGTCTGGAAGAAGTCGTTGAGGACGTGGATCCCGAGCGGGCCACCGGACGACGTGTTCCCGAGGATCACCAGGGCGAGCGTCATCACCAGAGCCGCGATGGTTCCGCCGAGTGCTGCGACGCCCGTGACCGCTCCCCCGATGGCGAGTCCGGTCAGCCAGAGGGTCCCGAACACGGCCCAGGGGCCGACGGTCACCGCTCCGAGTGCGGAGTCGATCCACAGGGTGATCAGTCCGGCGAGGAGACCGGTGTAGAGCACGAGGACGATGCTGCGCTCGATGAACTTCGCCGCCGTGTCGACAGTGCCGAGGATGCGTCCGAACACCGTCGCACCGAGGGCGGCCCCCAGGCCGGCGAAGAGGATCGCGTAGAACTCGATCGATCCGACCGGGTCCTGCTTCGGCAGGGGTGCGAGGTCTGCGGCCGTGTTGGTGGTCCGCAGTTTCGCTGCGATCGAGTCACCGATACTGGAGATCGCCTGTCCGAGGCCACGGCCGCCGCCGCTGGCGATGTAGGTGGTGACGCCGGCGCCCTTCCCCGGAGCAGGTAACACGACAGCGCCGTCGACGTCGCGGTCGAGCACCGCGGTCCGCGCCTGCTGGTCAGAGGCCACGACGGTGAGGTCCAGCGATCCTTGCTGCTCGAGCGCGACGATCGCGTCAGCGTCGCCGGTGACCGCGAGGTGCACGTTGTTCGGCGTCGGGTCGCCGAACGCGCTCGAGTAGCTCGTCAGCATCGCCATCGCCAGGAGCAGGATCGCGATCCCGCCGAGGATCACGTTCCGGTAGCGATGAGCCGATCCCGGCCCTTCGGAGTTCAGCGTTCCGCCCGCGACCGCCGCTTCGAAGGCCGGGTGCTGCGGGCCGTCTCGCCGGTCCGGTGCGGGTTCGGTCACGTGCGTCATGGTGTCCTTTACAGTTGTCCAGTAGATGACGAACGTACATCAGAGCTCTCAGTCTGGCAAGATGGACGCATGACGGAGGGAACGCCCACGGCGGCACTCGCGAGCCAGCGGGTGGACCCGCGCATCACCCGCACCCGCGCCGCCCTGATCCGGGCGTTGACCGCACTCGTGTCCGAGGCGCCGAAGGGCGAGACGATCTCGATGAGTGCAGTGGCGCAGCGAGCTGGCTTGAGCAGGCAGGCGCTCCACAACCACTACAGCAACGTCGGTGACCTCGCGACAGATGCCTGGATCAGTCGACTCCTCGAAGACCATCTTCCCCTCGACGAGGGCGCGGCGAACCTCGCGCAGGCCCTCACCGACGCCGTTCGCGAACGCGGGATCGAACCGCTGCTCACCGCAGGACGATCGGATCGGGAGTTCTTCGACAAGCTCCGTGCCATCCCGCGCGGCGAGCGGGTCACCGAGGTGCTGGCTTCGGCGATGACGACGTGGCTGACGGAGTCCGATTGCGATGGCCCCCGACCGATGGTCGCACTCAGCGGGGACGCCCGCACCTTCACGATCGGCGGCATGATCGCGCTGGTGTCGACGTGGCAGATGGCCGACGCACCGCCGAGCACCGCGCAGCAGGTCGCCACGCTCCGCACGTTCGCAGCCGCGGCAGCCGGTGCCCGCACCGACTGACGTGCAGAGCGCCACCATGCAGAGTTCGCGGCAGCCACCCGTCCAGGCCGGCCGGCCCGGACGGGTGTGTCGTCAGCCGTCGTAGGCGACGTAGTGCAGTTCGGCGTCCAGCCGCTCGTCATGGAGCTTCACGTACGACTGCGCGATGACCGCGGGCTCCGCATCCGGTCGCCCACCTCCGATCAGGGCGGTGATCGCGACGAAACCGACGTAGACACCCTTCTCCGCGACGGCGGCACCGAGGTTGAGGATCCAGTTCCGGAGCCCTGCGGCTGCGATGTTGACGTTCCCGCGGACCGGAGTCCGGGCGAGCGCACCACCACCGGTCGTCACGAGGACCGTGCCTGTGCCCGCGGCGATCATGTCGGGCAGCACCGCACCGACGGCCGCGATGGCGCCACCGAGGTAGAAGTCGATCTGTGGCTGCAGGTTGTCCATCGTCACGTCCACGGCATCGACCGACTCCAGTGCCCGATCCGCCGGCGAGTACTCGAGGACGTCGATCGGACCGAGCGACTCCCGGATCGACCGGAGTGTGCCTCGGATCGTGTCGGGCTCGCTGACGTCGGCGGTGAACCCGCGAGCCTGGATGCCCTCCGCGACGAGCGCACTCGCCAGGGCATCCACATTCGCCTGGCTGCGGGCAACGAGCGCGACGTCGAAGCCCTTCTTCCCGAAGGCGCGAGCGATCTCGAGACCCAGTCCGGGTCCCGCGCCGATGATGGTGATGAGGGGCATGATGTGTCCTTTCGTGGCCCACCGCCGGGCCCTGCAAGCTGGTGCGGTAAGTTGAGAACGTCCTCAAATCCACTGCAGCATATGTTGAGACCGCCCTCAAGATCCTTCGGAGTCGCTGTGAGCACCCCACCCCGTCTGCGTCGAGACGCGCAGGCGAACCTCCAGAAGCTGCGCGCCGCCGCCATCGCCGTGTTCTCGCAGCGAGGATTGTCCGCTCCCCTGGAGGACATCGCCCGGGAAGCCGGCGTGAGCATCGGCACGCTCTACAACCGCGTCGGGTCGCGCGAAGAACTCATCGACGCCGTCGTGCCCGACATCGCAGGGGCAAAACTCAAGACCCTGCGAGACCGGACACTGTCGCAGGACAGTCCCCGTTCCCAGTTGGAGACCTTCATCGCCGAGATGATCGACCTCCAACGAAGCGACCCGGCCATGAACGACGCAATGCTGCGGCGCTACCCGGACGCCGTGCTCCTCATCAACGCTTGCGAACGATCCATGGCGCTCGGCGCCGAACTCGTCGCCAACGCACACAGCGCCGGAGTGCTCGCCGAGGACTTCACCGCCGACGACCTGATGGCCGTCCTGTGGCTGGCCGGGATGGCCAGCCACGACCCTGCAGCCCCGGAAGGATGGCGTCACGTCGTGGACCGGAGCGTGTCCGCAGCCTGGCTTGCCTGAGGGTCATGCCACGGCGATCGTCACGGAGTACCACTGACACACCGGGCAGCCGCCCCGTGTCGCGCGAAGCCGATCGCACCCTGACCGTTCACCTGATTGCCGACGGGAGCGCCCCGATCTGCCCGAGGATGCTGAGCACGTCAGGCTGGCCGACCTCGTCGACGATCAGTCCCTCGTCGAAACGGTAGAAGTTGCTCGCGTTCGCAACCACCGTCCTCCCCGTAGCGGGGACACCCAGGAACTCGCCGTCGTGCGTGCCGCGCAGTTCGAAACATGCTGCGACTTCGTCGCCCTCGACGACGATCCGGTCGGTGCTCCACTGGATGTCGGAGAACGCGCCCCGCATGATCGTCAGGATCTGCATGTACCCCGGCAGCCCGCGCAGCGGCTCGGGCGAGAACGGCGTCAAGAACGCCGCTTCGGGTGCGATGACCGTCTCACCGATGGACGGGTCGGCGCTGTTGATGAAGTCGACGAATTGCAGGAAGGAGAGGCGTGTGTCTGTGGTCATGGACAACTACTTTACATAGCAAGTAGATGCCGTAGAGTCGAAGCATGAGCACGGACCTCGCACCCCTCCCTGGAATCGACGCCCCGGATGACCGGGCTGGGCGAGCGGCGCGTCTGCGGGAGTACTTCGCCGCGCTGGTGCGGCACGAGACCGACGTGTGGAACGCGGTCGAGAAGCGGATGCGGGGCGAGGGCGTGCTGAGCCTGGCCCGACTGGAGGTGTTGCGGATCGTCCAGGCAGCCCCATCGGGCGCCCGGGTGCAGGACGTCGCGACCGGCGTCGGGACGTCGATCGCTGCAGCCAGTCGCTTGCTCGACCGGCTCGCCGCCGATGGTTTCCTCGAACGTTCGACGGACCCGGACGATCGGCGCAGTGTCCGGAGCGTGCTCTCGCCCCAGGGGAGAGACGCCTTCGCCCTCGCGGACGAGCGGTTCGACCAAGCGCTGGACGCCGTGCTCTCGGATGCCGATGCCGCGGCGATCGCAGACGGCATCGCGGCACTCGAGCGCCTGCAGTCGAAGTTGGAGGCAAGGCGATGACGGCGACCATGCGGGCCGTCGTGATCGACGCACCCGGTGGTCCCGACGTGTTGCACCTCCGTGAGCTGCCGGTCCCGATCCCAGGCCCGGGCCAGGTGCTGATCCGTGTGGAAGCGTTCGGGCTCAACCGGTCCGAGCTGCACTTCCGCCGCGGCATGGGCCATTCCGGGACCTTCCCACGGGTGCCCGGGATCGAAGCCGTCGGGACCGTGGAGGCAGCCCCAGGTGGAGAGTTCCCCGCCGGTACCCAAGTAGCCGGACTGATGGGCGGGATGGGTCGCGACTTCGACGGGGGCTACGCCGAGTACACCGTCGTTCCGGCCAGCAGCGTCGTGCCGTTCCGGAGCAGCCTCGACTGGTCCGTGCTCGGCGCCGTCCCCGAGATGCTGCAGACCGCACACGGGTCGCTCACCGTGGGCGTCGGTGCCCGCCGGGGCGACACGATCCTGATCCGCGGTGGCACGTCGTCGATCGGCCTGGCGTGCATCGTGCTGGCGAAGCAGCAGGGCATGACCGTCATCGCCACCACTCGCAACCCGGACCGCGCCGAGCGACTGCACGCCACTGGTGCGGACCACGTCGTGGTGGACTCGGGCAGGATCGCCGACACGGTCCGTCGAATCGTGCCGGACGGCGTCAACGGAGCGGTCGAGTTGATCGGCACCGGCACGCTGCCCGACACGCTCCGGGCGACAGCCGTCCACGGCACCGTGTCGTTCAGCGGGATGCTCTCCGACGTCTGGACCATCCCCGACTTCTACCCGATGGCGGTGATCCCCAACGGGGTGCGCCTCACCGCGTACTCCGGCGAAGCGAGCGACCTGCCGGCATCGGTACTGCAGGCGTTCCTCGACACCGTCGCAGCCGGCACCGTGCAGGTCCCGATCGCGAAGGTGTACGCGCTCGAGGAGATCGTTCAGGCCCACCGCGACATGGAGGACGGGATCCGGTCAGGCAAGCTCGTCGTCACCATCCGATGATGGGCACGGACTCCCCGGGACCCCGCTCTCGGGGTGGAACCCCTTCGTCCTCGACAAGGGCGCCAGCCAGTGCAATTCGGGAAGGTCGGATGTCTCCTCGCAGCTACAAGACCATCTTGGCCATCCTCGGCCTGGTCAGTCTCCTGCTCGTGCCGTTCTTGGTGCAGGGCGCCCTGCCGGCGATGTACGGCACGGTCGCACTCGTCGTTGTCGTCGCCTGGCTGCTCTACGGCGTCGTCAGCTCGAAGCTGACCCGACGATCCGGGCCCAGCTAGGCAGGTCCCACGGTGCTGCCGTGTCCGGCAGCACCGTCCGGTCACCTCCAGGTCAAGGGCTGTTCACCCGCTGCCACTAACTCTGCTGGTCGGACCGCCGCCCGAGGGTCCCGATACCGGAGGACCCATGAACACCCGCACCGCACTGTCCTGCGTTGCCGTCGCTGCCGTCGCCTCGCTGGTGTTCGCGACACCGGCGCACGCCGACGAGGCCAGCTTCACCAGCAGCAAGCAGCCCTACATCGCCCCCAGCCAGTCGGACATCGACGCCTACTCACCTGCCCCGACGGGCTACTCCCCCGTCGCCACGGAGTCGGTCGCCCGGCACGGTTCCCGGGGGCTCTCCGCGTACAAGTACGACGCGCTGCTGCACCGTCTCGCCGCGACCGCGCAGGCCGAGAACGGGTTCCTGACGCCTGCGATCGGGAAGGAGTTCTCCGCGAACCTCGACGCCATCACGGCGGCGAACGTCGCGAACGGCTACGGCATGCTCACCGGTCAGGGCGCAGCCCAGCACCAGGGCATCGGAGCGCGAGCCGCGCAGCGCAACAAGCAGCTGTTCGCCCGTGCGGCGAAGACGGGCGGGCGTGTCGTCGCCGAGACCTCTGGTGAGTCTCGCGCCACGGAGTCGGGCGAGAACTTCTTGCGGGGCTTCGGGGCCCCGGGTGTCAAGCTCGAACCGCGCCCCGACCTGCTCTACTTCCACGAGGTCGAGAACCCGGACGGCACCGACAAGGCCGAGGGGTCACCCGAGCGCCAGCGCGCCCAGGCGTACGAGGACTACATCGCCGCACAGACCGGTGACGGCGGCACGATCGCTGCGGCCTTGCAGTACATCGAGGCGAAGCCGCGATCGGTCCAGGCGGCGCAGGACCTGCTCTCCGGCATCTTCACGCCCGGGTTCATCGCCGAGATCGGCACCGACAAGAAACACGTCTGGTACAACACCGCCGACGGCTCCAAGGGCGGCGCGGTGGCGTGCGCGCCCGGCGCCGACACGAAGGCCGATCCCGATGCCTGCGGCGACCCGAAGAAGTCGATCAAGAGCACCGTCGATGCGGCGATGTCGCTCTACAACCTGTACATCATCGCGGCCGACATGCAAGTGGAGAACGTCGCTCCGCACCGGTTCGACTTCGCGCAGTACTTCGCTGGCCGGGCGGCGGATGCCGAGTGGTTCGCGTACTTGCTCGACGCCGAGGACTTCTACGAGAAGGGCCCGAGCCTCGCCGGGCACGACGAGACCTACTCGATCGCCGAGCCCCTGCTCGACGACTTCTTCGCCACGATCGACACCCGCGTCGCCGGTGGCGACGTCGTCGCGACCTTCCGTTTCGCGCACGCGGAGACGATCATCCCGTTCGCGGCGCTGCTGCGGCTGCCGGGTTCCACCGTCGCCGCGCCCGACAACGCTGCTCCGGCGTCCGACGCCGACGTCTACGGGTACGCCACCAACCCGTGGCGAGGTTCTGCGGTGACGCCGATGGCTGCGAACGTGCAGTGGGACGTCGTCTCGCGAGCAGGCATCGACCCCGCCACCGGAGCGGCCTACACGCCGCTCGTGCGCATGCTCTACAACGAGCGGGAGATCGCGTTCGCCCCCGGGTGCCGTGCAGTCGCTGCAGGGTCGCACTGGGTCAAGGAGACCGAGCTCAAGCACTGCCTGACCGGCACGGCGATGGCGGAGAGCCCGCTGATCGTTGCAGCCACGCCACGACCGACCGCGACGCCCACTGCGGAGCCCACGCCGACCCCGACGACGACGCCGGCGGTGACTCCGGCGACGCAGGGTGCCGGCACACCGACGGCCCGGGCGACGGGCACGCTGGCCGCGACCGGTGCACAGTCGCCTGCCGGACCGGCGTTGCTCGCGACGCTGCTCCTCCTGGCCGGTGCCGGGACCCTGGTGCTGCGTCGCCGCCGTCGCCTGCGTCGTCACACCGACTGACGCCGGCGCACCGCGCCAGCGGGGTGACGGCCGTGCCTGGAGGTGGGCCCCACGCCGGCGCCCCAGGGTCAGGGACTCGACCGAGCCGCGGACCTCGGCCACCAGTGACAGATGTCATGCCGGGATCGTGACGTCCGGCCGAGGCACCGCACGCGGGGCTGCACGAGGCTGGGCCCCATGAACGACACACCGGTCATCCAGCTCCGCGACCTCCGTAAACGCTTCGGCGAGGTGGCTGCGGTCGACGGCGTCGACCTGACGATCCGTCCGGGCGAGGTCGTCGCCCTCCTCGGCCCGAACGGCGCCGGCAAGACCACGACGGTCGACCTCGCGCTCGGGCTGTCCGTGCCGACGAGCGGCGGGGCGCTGCTCTTCGGTGAGGAGCCCCGCGCCGCGGTGGTCACGGGGCGGGTCGGCGCGATGCTCCAGGGCGGCGCGCTCCTGCCGGACATGACGGTCCGGGACGCGGTCGCCCTGGTTGCTGCAGCGCACCGTCGTCCGATGTCGGTCGACGAGGCCCTCCGCCGTGCGCGCTGCACCGAGATCGCCGGCCGCCGGGTGAACAAGCTCTCCGGCGGTCAGCTGCAGCGGGCGAGGTTCGCGGTCGCCGTGGTCTCCGACCCCGACCTGCTGGTGCTCGACGAACCGACCGCGGCGATGGACGTCGAGGCCCGGCACACGTTCTGGTCCTCGATGCGCGAGTTCACCGACGCCGGGCGCACGGTCGTCTTCGCCACCCACTACCTCGACGAGGCCGACACCTTCGCAGACCGCATCGTCATCATGCGCGCCGGTCGGATCGTTGCCGACGGCACACCCGCCCAGATCAAGGCGATCACCGCCACGCGTGCGGTCCGGTTCTCCGGGGTCGGCACCGACGCGCACGTCGCGTTGCGCGGTCTCCCCGGTGTCCGCAGCCTGGAGGCCCGGCACGACTCCGTCACGCTCCGTACGGACCGCAGCGACGACACCCTCCGGGCCCTGCTCACGTCGTTCCCGCAGGCGCACGACATCCAGGTGGTCGCCTCGACCATGGACGACGCCTTCCTCGCGCTCACTGCCGACCCCGCCACCACCGACACCGCTCCCGAAGGGATCCCCGCATGACCACCGTCACCGCGTCCGGCCGGATGCCGATCCGTTACGTCTACCTCGAGACGAAGCGGCAGCTCCGCAACGTCCGTGCGATGGTGTTCACCTTCGCCGTCCCGGTGATCATGCTGCTCGTGTTCGGTTCGGCCTTCGGCTCCCAGACCGACCCGACGACCCGTCTGCAGTACCTCGTGGTCACGACGCTGCAGATGGCCGCGTACGGTGCGATGATGGCCGCGCTCAGCCAGGCGTTCGCGATCGTCAACGAGCGATCGATCGGCTGGAACCGGCAGCTGCGGGTGACGCCGCTCTCCGGGTGGGGCTTCATGGTGTCGAAGGTGATCGCCGCGATGGCCTTCGCCGCGGTGTCGATCGTCATCACGGTGGTCGTCGCGACCGTCGGCATGCACGCCTCGCTCGACCCGCTGCGCTGGTTCGCCGCCGGGTTCGGCATCTGGTGCGGAGTGATCCCGTTCGCGCTCATCGCGATCCTGATCGGACAGTTCGCGAAGCCGTCCTTCGCGCAGCCGCTCTTCATGGTGGTGTTCATGGGCATGGCGATCCTCGGCGGTCTGTGGGTCCCGCTGTCGGTGATGCCGGAGTGGATGGGGACCGTCGCGCACCTGCTGCCCTCGTACTGGTTGAACCGGATCGGACAGATGGGGGCCGGGGCCACCGGGTCCTCGGGCATGGTCGAACCCGCGATGGTCCTGGCGTGCTGGGCGATCGTGCTGGCCGCGGTGATCGTGTGGCGCTACCGCCGCGACGCTGCACGGCAGTGACCGACGGCCCTACGCTGGCACCGATGTCCGAGGCGACCAGCACGGCCGAGGCGCGTGGCGCGGAGAACGCACCACGCGCCTCCCGGCCATCCCCACGCTCGTTCCCGTGGGCCGTCCCGCCGGGGGCGAGTGACGACGACATCCGCATCGGACGCCGTCGGTGGTACACCGGCGCGGTGTTCGCGCTCCTGTGGCAGGTGCTCGAGATCATCGCCGTCTGGACCGACGGACGGAGCCTCCGCGCGCACGTCGTCTCCTCCATCGCCCTCGCCGTCGTGTACGCGGCGTACCTGTTCGCACCGGAGCTGATGTGGCGACGGAACCTGCGCGAGCGGGTGCTCGTGCTGGCCGGGGTCGCGCTGCTCGCCGGGCTCCTGCTCCTCGTGGTCGGGCCGCTCGCGGTCTGGACCTGGCTGCTCATCGCTGCACTCTCCGGGTTCGTCGCCGAGCGGTTCTGGGTGGCCGCTGTCGTGGTGCTCGGGATCGTCGGCGCGCAGCTCCTCGTCGCCGTGAGCACGGGCTGGGGCAACGCCGTGGACAACGGCATCCTCTTCGCCCCGGTCATCACCGTGTCCGTCGGGGCGTCGATGCTGTTCTTCGGACGGCAACGCGAGGCGGAGCAACGGCTCGGGGTCGCGCAGGACGAGATCACCCGCCTCGCCGTCGTCGAGGAACGCGCCCGGTTCTCCCGCGACCTGCACGACGTGCTCGGCCACTCCCTGACCGTCGTCGCGATGAAGTCCGAGCTCGCCACGCGGTTGGTGGACGTCGACCCGGCCCGGGCGAAGACCGAGATGCAGGACGTCGAACGACTCTCCCGCGAAGCGCTGCAGGGACTCCGACGCGCGGTCAGCGGCTACCGCGAGGCCGACCTCGACGCCGAACTCGTGTCGGCGCGAGCAGCACTCGAGGCCGCAGCCATCGACGCAGCACTCCCCCGGGACGCCGACGCAGCAGCCGATGACGTTCGGAGCCTCTTCGCGTGGGTCCTCCGAGAAGGCGTCACGAACATCGTCCGGCACGCCGCCGCGAGCCGGGTCCGCGTGACACTGACCCGGACTGCGCTGACGGTCGAGGACGACGGCACCGGGGTGCTCGCTCCCCCGTCGACCGCGGCCGTGCTCGGCGGGAACGGGCTCCGCGGCCTCAGGGAACGCGCGGAAGCCGTCGGAGCGGTCCTGACCACCGGCACGAGCGACCTGGGCGGATTCCTGCTCCGGGTCGAGAGGAGTCAACGATGACCGACGTGATCCGAGTGCTCATCGCCGACGACCAGGCGCTCGTCCGTGGCGCACTCGCCTCGCTGCTCTCGCTCGAACGGGACATCGCAGTCGTCGCCCAGGTGGCCCGTGGCGACGAAGTGCTCGACGCAGCACGGGCGTCCGGCGCCACGGTGGCCCTGCTCGACGTCGAGATGCCGGGGGCGGACGGCCTCACGGCGGCGTCGATCCTGGCTCGCGAGCTGCCGACCTGCCGCTCGCTCATCGTCACGACGTTCGGCCGACCCGGGTACCTCCGGCGAGCGCTCGAAGCCGGGGCAGCCGGGTTCGTCGTGAAGGACACGCCCGCCGAACACCTCGCCGATGCCGTGCGCCGTGTCGAGGGGGGTTTCCGTGTCGTCGACCCCGTGCTCGCCGCCGAGTCCCTCGCTGCCGGGCCCTCCCCGCTCAGCCCGCGGGAGACCGACGTGCTCATCGCCTTCCGCACGGCGCCGACCGTGGCCGGGGTCGCCGGCACGCTGCACCTGTCCGAGGGCACCGTGCGGAACCACCTGTCGTCCGCGATCGGGAAGACCGCGGCGCGCAACGCGACCGAGGCCCTGCGGATCGCGGCGGACAACGGCTGGCTGCTCGGCACGGGACGGCCCTGATCCGGTCGCGGAACGATCGGCGCTCGGTCCGGTCCTTCGCGGTTCGGCGGCGGTCGCAGGCGTCAGTCAGCCGATCGACGGAGCGGCTCCGCCTGTCGCTACCCTGCCGATGCCCGCACGGACTCCTTCACCGCGGCGACGAAGGATGTCCGGGTGCGCTCGTCGAGCAGGTCGAGCGACAGGTACGGGTTGAGGTCTTCCAGCTCCACGAGGAGCAGTGCTCCGTCTCGGGTGCGGCAGGCATCGACGCGTTGGACACCGTGCTCGATCGTGTTCCACCCGATGAACTGTTGCGCGAAGGCCCAGTCGTCATCGCTCGCGCGGTACTGCTGCAACTCCCACCGTTTCGTCGGGTCGGGAGCGTTGAGCGCGTACTGCGGGACGTGGTCCACGTAGTAGAAGGAGACTTCGTACTGGAAGTCGATGCGGGGTTGCACGAGCAGGTTGTCGTAGAGCAGCCCGGCGAGCTCGTCACGGCCCACGACTCTCAGCCCGATCGAGTCCGCGCCCAGCTTCGGCTTCGCGATGTAGTCCGCGGTGTCCGGGAGCTGCGCGATGTCCGCGGCGGCATCGATCGTGGGGATGACCGGGTACCCGGCTCGGAACAGGTCGAGGAGGTACTGCTTCCCCCTCTGGTCGGCTCGTCCTGTCAGGTCCGTGAACACAGGGATCCCACGAGTCCGCGCGGCTTCGCGGAACGCATCGTACGCAGCCAGGTAGTGCAGCACGGGTCCACTGTTGCGCACCACGACGACGTCGAACGCGTCCATCAGGTGCTCGGCAGCCAGCGGTGGGCAGATCGCGACGTCGAACTCCGCGCTGAGCTCGCCGGACAGGTAGATGTCCTCGTCGCAGTAGCGTCGGCCCTTCGCCTCGTACCCGAGGTCACTCACGTAGAGGACGCGAAGGCGCTGGCGCTCTCCGTTCATGCCCGTGCGCCTTCCGCGGGCGACGGACCTGATGCACGTCCATCGATCAGCAGGCGCCAGCCGGGGGCGAGTGGGCCGTGCTCAGTGCGCATCAGGATCTCCGGGTCGGAACGGGTGGGGACGGGTGGCGAAGGCAGTTGGGAGACGATCGTACGAGTCAAGGTGACCTGCCGCCCTGAGAAGCACCGCAGCCCTCACCGTCTGGATGGGGCTCGGGATCGTCTCGACAGGCAGCCGTGCGTCTGTTGCGAAGCCCTGTCCTCGGAATGTCGCCGCATGTGGTGGCTGGCTTCGAGCACCGGGACGCCGTTGTCGTCCTGCCAGCCACCCCCCTGTACCAACGGAGCCCGCCGTGTCCGGGCGGAGGTCCGTTCGACAAGCTGCTCCCTTCCTGGCATGTTAACGACTGAAGGGCTGGATATCAGTTCCCGGGAAGGAGTGGGAAATGAGCAAGAACGATCACCGATCTCGGCGGGTTGCCGCTGGCTTCGCCGCTGTGGCTGTCGGCGGGGCGGTGTTCCTCGGCGCGATCCCCGCACAGGCGCAGGACGGCGTCGGGAGCGAGGGGGTCATCGGTGGATGGTCAGAGAGCACCGGGACCGTCGACGGCGCAGGAACCGGAATGTCGGTGTTGGCGGTGAACCACCGCGGTGCAGCGGAGAAGAAGACCATCAGTGGGACGACGCACAAGCGTTCGCATGGTTGGACGACCTGGGCAGGCGTGCAGCACTACACGCGTGCGCGGCTCGAGCACGGCAGCAGCATCATCGCTGACTCTGGCCGGAAGTGGGGCAAGTCCGGCACGGAAGCAGTGACCGTGTGGAAGCCGTACCGGCCGAACCGGCCCGGCAACGGTGTCGGTACAGCGAAGACCTACTACGGCAGGTGACGCATCGCAGCGGGTGCGAGCCGACGGCTCGCACCCGCTGCTGCGTGAGGAGAAGACGTGACGAAGCAACAGACCACGGCGATCGCGGGCCTGCTCCTGCTGGCCATGCTGCTGACGGTGTTGATCGGGGTGTTCGACGCTCGCCGAGGTGTCATCGCTTCTGAAGGCAACGATCTCCGCAGCGGTCAAAGCGTGTGGGTGAACGCGACACTCGACGAACTCATGCGTGCCCGGAACGCATTCGAACCGGGAACGAAGGTGTTCGTGCGCCTCGAGGGCGATGTCCGCGCCGTCGCAATGTTGTCGGGACGGTGGACAGATGTCCCGCTGCACGACGGGCACGCACTGACCGGGCGCCCCGGCGAGGCCCTCGCCGGGGCTGACGTTGCCGTCCGCGGTGACGACATCGTCGTCGATGGCAAGCCCTACGACGTGGTGGGCCGTCTCGGCGTCCGGGCCGACAGTCTGCTGTCCGATGACGTCATCGTCGCCGATCCGTCGCGGTTCTCGGCGTCACCACAGCGGCTCCTCCTGGACGGCCCGAGCAGTGTCCGCCACTACAGCGCAGAGTTCCCTGGCCGAAGTGTCGAGATCGTCGACGACGGCACGAACCGCAGGACGAACGTCGACGCCGTGTCTCCGGTTCTGGTCACGCTCGGCGTGCTCGTCGTCATGCTCATCGGCGTGGTCGCAGGCCTGCAAGCTGGGCGATGGGAACTCCGCACTGCCGCCGTCCGCTTCACCACGGGGATCCGACCGCTGAGCACCCTCCGCAGCGCGGCCACCAGAGTCAGCGTGATCACCATCGCCGCCTGTACGACCGCTCTCGCGGGCGCGGCAGTGGTCAGGCAGGCCACCCTCCTCGACCTCGACGTCACCACTGTGGTCGTCTCGGTCGGAACCGTCGTGCTTGCCGTGTCCGTCGCTTCGTTCTGGCAGGGAACCCGTCGATGGAACTGCTGAACGACCTCCGGTCCAACTGGACGATCATCGTCGCCAAGATCGTCCTGCTCGTGCTGCTCGCACTCTGCTGGTACAACGTGGCGTCCTTCACCCAGTCCACCTCGCAGGCCGTGGCCCAGGGCTTGTCCGCCGATGCCGACGTCGACCTCTACACGGTGGTCGACGATCTCGGCCCGGATGCTTTCGAGGCGATCCGGCGAGACGAGCACGCACTCGACGACGTCGCCTCGTTCGTCGACCGCATCGACGACGAGCCCGGGTTCGACTTCATCTCCTCGTACGACCAGCCCGTCACCGTTCAGGACTTCCGCGGCGACGACCGCTTCGACGTCGGCTACGGCACCGAGTACACGCTCAACGGGAAGTACCAGGACGAGTCCGGCCGGAGCGTTCAGGACATCAAGTCCATCCAGCTCAACGAGAACGCGTACGAGTTCGCGGGGCTCTCCGTGCAGGACGGCAAGCCCATCGAGTGGAACGTTGTCGACTGGGGATCCGGTCGGATCCCGGTGCTGCTCGGCAACGAGTACCGCGGCGTGTACGAGCTCGGGGAGCGATTCACCGGAGCGGTCATCCTGCAGGAGCAGGAGCTCGAAGTCGTCGGTTTCCTCGAACCGGACAGTGCCATGTACTTCCGCGGTGAGGCAAACCACTACCTCGACGACACCGTCATCGTGCCCTACCCGCCAACACTCGCCGGACTCGACCGAGCAGCACTCGACCGGCTGGATCCCGAGCTGTTCGGACGCCTGGCGTTCCAGGTGCTCAACGCCGATCTCGCCGTCGATCACAGCCTCGATTTCGGGGACGTCGTCGCGCGTCTCGACGCGATCGGAGACGACACCGGCTTCCGGTCGTACACGTTGCTCGGAGTACCGGCCTACCTCGTGCAGCTCTCCCTCGTTCGCCAGCTCATCCAGGACAACCTGGTGCTCGTCACCGCGCTGCTGGTCGCCCTCACCGCTGGCGTGGGCATCATCACGGCGTTCCTCAACCGACTCCTGCATCACCGTCGAACGCCAGTGGCGCGGGTGCACCATCTCCTCGGGAGGAGCCCGAGTGCCACGAACCGGCTGTTCCGCGCAAGCCGCCTCACCGAGTTCACCGCGGCGCTCGGGCTGTTCCTCGCGACCAGCGCACTGCTCCCCAACGACAGCGAGATGGCTCGACTCGGCGCCGGCACCGCCCTGCTCCTCTGGTGCGTGGCGGACGGCGCACTCGGCCGGCGAGCCATCCGCATCGAACTGACCGCCCAACAGCGAAGAGGTACCTCACGATGATCGTGCTGCGTGACGTCTCGAAGACCATCACCGAGCCCGACGGATCGATCCGAGCACTGTTCGACCGGCTCGACTTCGACCTTCGCGACGACGATCGATCCGTGGCCATCACGGGGCGCAGCGGATCCGGCAAGAGCACGCTGCTCCGGATCCTCGCCGGACTCGACACCGACTTCGGCGGGACCTACGAGCACGACGGCCACGTGCTCGAGCGCACCGCACGGAGGATGGCGGAGCACCGACTCCGACACATCGGCATCGTCACCCAGGACCACAGCCTCCTCGGCGACCGCAGCGTGCTCGACAACGTCCGGCTCGGCGTTCCTGCTCGCGCTGACTCCACCGCCCGAGCACATGAGGCGCTCGACGCGGTCGGCATCAGCCACCTCGCTGGCAAGCGCCCACGACGACTGTCAGGAGGAGAAGCGCAGCGCGTCGCGATCGCTCGAGCCATCGCGAAGCGCCCTGCCGTCGTCCTCGCCGATGAGCCCACCGGCGCACTGGACGAGACGACCGAAGACGACGTGCTCGCCCTCTTCGACCGGCTGCAGCAAGCGGGAACCAAGTTCGTGATCGTCACCCACAGCGAGCGCGTTGCACAGCAATGCGGACGGCAACTCCAGCTGCAACACGAGCAGCTCGTCGCGCGCGGCGCGTGACGGACTGGAGGCACGGTGCCAGCTGGCACCGGGCCTCCAGTCCGTCAGCGGTTGCGCTCCAGATCCCCGATCACGCGTGCGCAGAACGGTCGCGGCTGAAGAACTCGGCGAACATCTCCCGTTTCGCCGCGTGCGAATCGGGCTCGAGCTCGAGTCCCTCCATGTTGAGGTCGGTGCCGAACAGTCGCAGGATCCCAGGACCACTCGGCTCCGCGGTCTCGAGCGACACCGAGAACAGTGTCGGCGACGTCTCGCCAGCAGCAATCCGCCGAGCTTCTGCGAACGCCGCACGGTACGTCGCGTCGGTGACGCGAATCACACTGACCGACCAACTCGTGGCGTCCCAGTCGGGCGCAACCGTCTCGCCCCTCGGAGCATGGAAGAAGTGCACGACGAACGTGTCGCGCTCGCCTTCGCTGCCGTAGTGCCGCTCGTCCACGTCTTCGATTTGCACTCATTCATCTTGCCAAGGGACGCCGCGACCGCCTCAGCGTTGCGCGTCGCTGTTACCGCCAGGGCACATCCTCGCCGGACACGAGCCGTCCCACCGGTCCCACCGGTCCCTCCGCGGACCTCGGCGTCCGCACGACGCCCGATGCAGCTTCGGCCAGGGGTCGTGTCCCAAAGACATGGTGCGGTAATCGTTGCGGTGAGCGCCCCCATGCGACCAGCCTCAAGGCCGCGCCACGAAGCAAAGAAGCCCAAGGAGATCCTCGGTGGGCTTCTTTGTCGCGACCAATTCCGGACGATGTCCGACCCAGTGTTTCGGTTGAGCGGACAGACTTGAACCCGCATCGACCGCGCCGAGCCGGGCTCGCCCGTGGTTCCGGGAAGTTGATGAGTCAGCCCTCCGCAGCGGATCGCCGCGGAGCACCCCAGCAGGGTGCGGAGGGACATGTTGGCCGCGTTTGTTCTGCAGCTCCGCGAGCTGCGCGAATGTTCGAGGTGTCCTCGGTTACTAGTACGATCACGGCATGCCGTCATCTGCTCCTATCGGAGCCCCGACACCCGCGCTGGCGCTCCGGGGCTCGCCGAGTCGCCATACGGACTGGATGGAG
>NZ_JADKSC010000002.1:81638-97451 GCF_015350855.1 Curtobacterium sp. VKM Ac-2889
CATCTGCTCCTATCGGAGCCCCGACACCCGCGCTGGCGCTCCGGGGCTCGCCGAGTCGCCATACGGACTGGATGGAGCAGTTTCAAGTTGCGTACGTACGAGCGATAGCAGCTGCTGCCGGGTGCGCCATCGTCGGAGAGCCCAACGTCGACGACGGCGTAGACGTCGTACTCAGTCACCGTTCCACCGCCCATAAGCACTCAGGAGCCGTCTACCTCGAGCTTCAGCTCAAGGCGACCTCCTCCCCGGTCCTGGCAGGAACGCGTCGAGTCTCTGCGACCATGCGTTCGGATCGCTACGCGGAGCATTTAGACGCCACCCCGAACATGGATCGGATCGTCGTGCTGATGTCGATGCCCGCAGATCCGGCAGACTGGATCACGGCTTCGCACGCGAACCTACTTGTTCGGCACTGCGCGTACTGGGTGAACCTGGCCGGCGGGCCAGCTTCGTCAGCGGCTCGCCCTACTGTGAGCGCCAGTGTCCACAATATTTTCGATGACGTAACACTGTGCAACATCATGGCTCGTATCGGACAGGGAGGAAAACCGTGAACGACCTACCCGCCGAGCCCGCCGACTTTGCGACGGTCACTGCACTTCTACGCCACTTCTCTTGGGCACCTCTGGACGGAAGCCCCGGCAGGTACGAGGTTTGGGGCAGTGCCACCGGAGATGAAGTGTTACTTCCTATCAATCCTGAGAACGCCGATTACGACCGGTTATTGTCCGCTGCGCAACGCGCGCTGACGTCGAAGTACGGTAGCGCCGCAACAGAGGTTCTAGGCGCGCTGCGAACTCAGATCAACCAATTGCTCGATAGCACTCAGTGGCTGAAAGAGACCCGGCTTGAGGCGGGTTTGATCAGTTGGGAGGAGGGCGAGGGACTATTCCTCGCCGCGAGGGCTGCACTAGTCGCATCTGCGAAGTCTACCAGGGAAAGACGACCATACCACGGTAATGCAAGTGCGCATATCGGGCGCCGGTTTTTAGAGAGCAGCTTGATGGGGCAAACGGAGGTGGGGAGCTTCATCATCAATGCCTACACACCATCCAACGCTCGATTCCATTTAACGAAAGCATCCGAGGACGTCGCTTCCTCCGCCCCCCGCAAAGCGGAGACTGTCTCGGGGCGAACGATTCTGAACACAATGACCGAGGCAATGTCTTCCATACATTCAACTCTTCGGTCTTCACGGCATAAATCAAGCCCAGAAGATTTTCTCGAGCTTGTGGACAACGGTGTCTCATATGAGTTACTCAAGGCGCTCGTTGAGATAACCCACGGGGCTGATTCCGCTGTGAAAGTGTCTCAGCGCGACCCCAACAATTTGGGTCGCAAGGTCGAGTTTGATTTCAGTCCAACCGACAGTCCCATTCTCGCCCGTGCTGCGACACGATTCGCGGAGGGGAGCCAAGCGCCGAAACAGGTCACGTTTGCTGGAGAGGTCACCCTCCTAAGCCACTCTTCGACAACCGCTGCTCACGTAGTGCGAATTGACATGGATGGACGCAAGGTGCGAGTTCGCCTGAACGCGACGGAGTACAAGGTGGCTTACGACGCACACGGCGACGAGCGTTGGCTCTCAGTACGGGGGAAACTCGAGAAGGACGGCAACAACTACTGGATCAACAAGCCGACCGAGGTTAAGGCCGTGGATGCGCCTCCACAGGTAGAGCAAACTCCTCCGTTGGAGCTCTAGACATCACGCTGTTGCGTGACGCTATGGCAGCATTTCGTACAGTGCGACGTAGAACGCCTCTGCCGGTCGGTAGATGTTGTCGAGGCCAGAGTTCCGCTCCCCACGTTCCATACCGGCGACGTAGGTCCGTCGAGGCCAGCACGGTGCGCGAACTACGTTTGGCTGAGGTCCGACCTGGCTCATGCGCGACGCAGCTCGTCCTGATCGCAGGGTCGACCTCGGAGTGGAAATGCGCCCGTGCCCCCTCAGGCTCCGCTCGGACGCTCGGAACCTAAAGCGGACGCGAGCAGAACCCGGCCCTACCTCCCCGTAAGGGCGTGAGCCACGACTCCGCGCCGGTACAAGCAGAGTTGGGGCGAACACCACGGCGTGCAGCGCTGAGAGGGTGGCAGTGGCGTCGACCCCGCCTACTCCGCTCCGCTTTTCGGAGCGGAGTAGGTCGAGCGGAGTCGCCAAGGGAGGGGGGCACCATGGGCTAACGCGACAATAATCTGGAACACGTTCACGAGCACCACGTGGGACGGCGGGCTGGCGTGATGACCGGCCGCGCGGAACACGAAGCGGACAGGACGACGCCCGCTCCGTCAGCTCCGTCAGCTCCGTCAGCTCCGTCGAGCGACCATTCCACCGTGGAAGAACTGGACTAGCGGCACTGCAAGGAACAGTGCCGCTTCGGCTTCTTCTTGCGTCGCCGCCCGATCACCGTTGCCGCCGTGTCGCTGCTGCTGGCCCGAGTGCAAGGAACGCATCATCTTCACGATGGTGTCGCTGGAGGGGTTTGCCTCGTCGTCTTGCAGTGGAAGCGCCCAGTCCTTCTGGTCCCGCATCGCCGACACCATCTTGCCGAGCGTTGCGACTGAGTCCTTGGGCGAGACACGGGGCTTCGCAGCCTCCTCGACCGCCTTGATCGCCTTGGAGTAAGCCTTGTCCGGATCAGGGTTCATCCCGAACGCCGCGTGCCAGGCGTCAGACAGCAGTTCGCCTGCACCGCCCGTGGAAGACATAACCGCGTCCGATGCGACCTGAACAGCTAT
The DNA here is from genome assembly GCF_015350855.1 of Curtobacterium sp. VKM Ac-2889. NCBI lineage: Bacteria > Bacillati > Actinomycetota > Actinomycetes > Micrococcales > Microbacteriaceae > Curtobacterium > Curtobacterium sp. VKM Ac-2889. The sequence goes on from NZ_JADKSC010000002.1 coordinate 84,375, forward strand.
CGGGACACGTCGTTCAAGACCCGCAGCCCCAAGTCGACGTCCTACACGCCACGCCGAACCAGCATTCGCCAGAAGCTCCTCGAGGTCCTCATTCCACACTTCGTGACTTGTGAAGCTCAGCTTCGCGACAAGAAAGTCGGCGACGCTGAGCGTGAGGTCGCTGTCCTTCCGCATTTGGAGTGCGGTGCTGAGGAACGAGCCTCGCATTTCGGGAGCAAGAGGCTTCACAAGGCGACGTAACTCGTCGTACTCAGCTACGAAGTGCAGACGGTTCGTAGAGTCCCGCGCGAAGTGCTTGACTGCAGCGTCGATCCAGATCCAGAAGCGAGTGGCCATCCAAGGCGGAACCCCCTCATGGAGGCTCTCTCGATCCGCAGCCGCCGTACCCATCGGAACCCACTCGCTCTGCACATGGTCAATCTAGCGAGCAGAGCCGACGTCGGAGCAGTGTTGGAAGGATTTCGCTCCTCTGGAACATGAAAGCCCCGACGGAACCGTGGTCCAATCGGGGCTTTTCGGTCGGGCTGACAGGATTTGAACCTGCGACCCCTTGACCCCCAGTCAAGTGCGCTACCAAGCTGCGCCACAGCCCGCGAGTTCCGGAGAACTCAGGACCCCGGAGGATCCTCGCCCACGTCCGACCGGAGCGCGAGCGACCGGTCCAGCATAGCGGACGTCAGACCCCCTCCGTGCCACGGCGAGTCGCAGCAACGCGACCCGAACGACACGCTCAGCCCGGCCGCACCACCTCACGCCGCGCCGCCAACCACGGCAACCCGAGCCCCACGAGCAAACCCCCGGCCCCGTCTGCCGCCAGGTCCCCGATCGTGTCGTCGTACCCGACGAAGATCTTCGCGTCGACGAAGTTGTGCCCGAGCCACTCCCCCATCTCCCAGACCGCGCCGACCGCGAGTCCCGCACACAGCGCGAGCACCGCGACGACCACCCGGCGTTCCCCGTGCGGGGCCGGCACAGCACGCAGGTCGGCACCGATGACGTACAGCACGGCCGCGAGCAGCCCGGTCAGCACGACGTGCATGAACTTGTCCCACAGGAAGACGGTGGTGTACCACTCGAGCACGCTCGACCAGCCGGCGACGAGCACGAGCACACACACGGCCAGGTCGAAGACGGGTCGCAGCCCGAGCATGCGCGGCACCACGACCCCGAGCAGCGCCAGCGCCATGACCGGGAACGCCGTCCCACCCCACCCGACACTCGCCACGACGACGCTCACGAGCGTCAGGGCGCGCACCACGTCGGCCGCCAGGAACCGCGGCCGCAGGAAGGTCGACCCGAGCGCCCGGATCACGACGCCCACCGGACGACCGCGTGCACGGCGGCGTGGTCGGACGGCCACACGCCGCCCGGCCGCCGCACGTCGACCGCGACGCGGTCCACGGCCGCCCCAGCGGTCACGAGCACCCCGTCGATCCGCCGACCACCAACGCGCGGACTTCCGTAGTGCGGGTACGTCCCGTACGGCTCACCCACCTGCCTGGAGGCCCGCCCCCAGCTGTCCTCGACCCCCGCCTCCGCCAGGGCTCGCCATGGTGCGGAACCGGCGGGGCTGTTCCAGTCGGCCATGACCACGGCGGGCAGGCCGCGCTGCCGGACGATCCGGCCGAGCAGTTCGGCGGAGCGGAGTCGGGCCCACGACGAGGCGACGTCGAGGTGGGTGGCGATCGCCAGGAACCGGACGCCGGTCGCGCGGTCGTCGACCACGGCTCCGACGGCGTGCCGAGGGAAGGACGTGGCCCACGACCGCGAGCCGGGGCGGTGCGGTGTGCGGGAGAGCGCCCACGTGCGGCGCTCGACGACGTCGAGGCGGGAGCGGTCGAGGAACAGGCCGACCTGTTCGCCACCGCCGCGTGCTCCTCGCCCGGCCAGGACGGGCTCCCAACCCGACCCCAGGCCGGCGGTGAGGTCGTCTGCCTGCGCGGGGAGGGCCTCCTGGACGGCGAGGACGGTGGGCTCTTCGGACGTGACGAGCGCGAGGACGGCGTCACGGCGGCGCTCCCAGGCGTCCGGGTGGGTCGACCGTCGCGGCACGCGGCGACGCACGTTGAGCGTCATGCAGTGCACCTCGGGCGACCGGACCGGTCCGATGAGCGGGCGGTCGTCGGGGTGGTGGGGCATGCATCCCTTCTACGAGACGACACCCGTCGGATTCTCAGGGACCTCTCCGCCTGGCTCGTAGGGTGGCCCGATGCGCTCTCGTTCCACCCCTCGTGTCCTCGTCGCGATCGCCGTCTCCGGCCTGCTGCTCGGAGCCGCCGGGTGCACGTCGAGCGAACCGGACACGAGCCGCCCGACCCTGGCGAAGGCCTCCGCCGACACCGTCACGGTGGCCGACGCCGCGGACGCCGCAGCGCGGTCGGTCCGGGTCAGCAAGGCGCTGTTCGCCAGCGCTCCGGGCGCGGTCGTCGCCCCGGCCGACGACGCCGACGGGATCCGCGACGCAGCGAAGACCGCGGCGAGCGCCCACGTCCCGGTGCTGCTGACGACCAAGAACAAGGACGCTGCCGTCGCCCGCGAGCTCGACCGGCTCGGTGCCGGCTGGTACCAGGCCGAGGGCGACGTGTCGCTCGACACGGACGTCGAACAGCGGCAGGCGCCGGACGGCGGTGACGCGCCGGAGTCGACCCGGGCCTCCCGGCAGGCGACCGTGGTGGTGGCGGACGCGCGTGCGGACGCTGCTGCCGTGGCGACCGCGAAGGCCGCCGGTGCGCGGGTCGTGACCATGCCGAAGGGCGTGACCGACCCGGCTGCCGCACCCGACGTGGTGACGGCGCTGCACGAGCGGGCGAAGCACCCGACGGTCCTGGTCGGTGCGGCGTTCGACGCCCTGCCGGACCCGGATTGGACGGTGCGGGCGGCCGAGGGCGGGTTCCAGCTGCGGAACGGCGGCCAGCGGCCGTTCGACGGGCACCGGTACGTCGCGCTGTACGGGGCCCCCGGGGCGCCGGCGCTGGGAGTGCTCGGCGAGCAGGGGCCGAAGCAGACCGTGCAGCGGGCCGAGCAGGTCGCGAAGCCGTACCGGGCCGAGTCCGACGAGCTGGTGACGCCCGCGATGGAGGTCATCGCGACCGTCGCCGCCGGGGACGCCGGCGCCGACGGCGACTACTCGACCGAACTGCCGGTCTCGACGCTCGAGCCCTACGTCGAGGCCGCCCACGATGCGGACATGCCGGTCATCATCGACCTGCAGCCCGGGCGGTCGGACTTCCTGTCGCAGGCGAAGAAGTACGAGTCGTTGCTGAAGAAGCCCGGCGTGTGGCTTGCGCTCGACCCGGAGTGGCGGCTCACGAAGGACCAGGTACCCCTGCAGCAGATCGGCAGCGTGTCGGCGTCCGAGGTGAACAAGGTCTCGTCGTGGCTGGCTGCGCTGGTCAGGAAGGAAGGGCTGCCGCCGAAGGCCCTGGTGCTGCACCAGTTCCGGCTGTCGATGATCAAGGACCGCTCAGCACTGCGGACCCACCCGGAGCTCGACATGCTCGTGCACGTCGACGGGCAGGGGTCGCAGCCGGACAAGCAGGCGACGTGGAAGGCGCTGCACCAGGGCGCGCCCGAGGGGCTGCACTGGGGCTGGAAGAACTTCACCGACGAGGACACGCCCATGCTGACGCCCGCGCAGACCATGCGGGACGTGCGGCCGACGCCGTCGCTGATCACGTACCAGTAGGGCCCGGTTGGTCCGGTTGTCCACAGCCGGGAGTCGCGACCCGCGTTTCGTCGGTCGGTGCTGACAGCATGGGGGCATGTCTGGTCTTGGTGTCGGGTCCACTGCGTCGTCTTCTGTCTCCCCCTCTGCGGACATCGCCGCCGAGGCGCAGCAGGCGCTCGCTGCGCTCACGGGGCGCCCCGACGCGGTGTTCCACCCCGGCCAGCTCGAGGCGATCTCCGCGCTGGTGGAGCACCGGCAGCGCGCCCTGGTCGTGCAGCGCACCGGGTGGGGCAAGTCGGCGGTGTACTTCCTGGCGACGCTGCTGCTGCGCCGACGCGGGGGCGGCCCGACGGTCCTGGTGTCGCCGCTGCTCGCCCTGATGCGCGACCAGGTCGCCGCTGCCGCGCGGGCCGGGGTCCGTGCGGTGTCGATCAACTCCGCGAACGCGCACGAGTGGGGTGAGACCCAGGCTGCCCTCGCCCGTGACGAGGTCGACGTGCTCCTGGTCTCCCCCGAACGCCTGAACAACCCGAAGTTCCGCGACGAGCAGATGCCGACCCTGATCGCCCGGATGGGCATGCTCGTGGTCGACGAAGCGCACTGCATCTCGGACTGGGGCCACGACTTCCGGCCGGACTACCGGCGTCTGGCCGAGCTCATCCGGTCGCTCCCCCACGGCGTCCCCGTCCTGGCCACCACCGCGACGGCGAACGAGCGCGTGGTCGAGGACGTCGCCGAGCAGCTGACCGCCGGCCCGGCCGACCCGGTGTTCACGATCCGTGGGTCCCTGGCCCGCAAGTCCCTGCGCCTCGGCGTGCTGACCCTGCCCGACGCCCGGCAGCGGCTGGGGTGGCTCCTCGCCCACCTCGGCGACCTGCCCGGCAGCGGCATCATCTACACGCTCACGGTCTCGGCGGCCGAGGACATCGCCCGGCTGCTGCGCGACAACGGGTACGCCGTCCGCGCGTACACCGGGCGCACCGACACCGACGAGCGCGAGCAGCTCGAACAGCAGCTCAAGGGCAACGAGCTGAAGGCCCTGGTCGCCACGAGTGCGCTCGGCATGGGGTTCGACAAGCCCGACCTGGGGTTCGTCGTGCACGTCGGCGCTCCGTCGTCGCCCGTCGCCTACTACCAGCAGATCGGTCGCGCGGGTCGTGCGACCGACAACGCCGACGTCCTGCTCCTGCCCGGGCGCGAGGACCGCGAGATCTGGCAGTACTTCGCCAGTGCCTCGATGCCGACCGAAGCCCGTGCCGCCGCCGTGCTGGGCGCGCTGTCGACCGACACCGCGATGTCGACCGTCGCGCTCGAGGGTCTGGTCGACATCAAGCGCTCCACCCTCGAACTCCTGCTCAAGGTGCTCGACGTCGACGGCGCCGTCCGACGCGTCACCGGCGGCTGGGTGTCGACCGGGCAGCCGTGGGAGTACGACGCACCCCGGTACGAACGCGTCGCCGCGGCCCGTGCTGCCGAGGCCGCGTCGATGCTCGACTACGAGTCCACCTCGGCCTGCCGCATGCAGCTGCTGCAGCAGGACCTCGACGACCCCTCGGCCGAGCCCTGCGGCCGATGCGACAACTGCGCCGGGGCGTGGTTCCCGACGGCCGTGTCCGACACCGACTCGTCCGGGGCGGCGGCCGCGCTCGACAAGGTCGGCGTCGAGATCGCCCCGCGTGCCCAGTGGCCCTCGGGGATGTCGTCGCTCGGTGTCTCGGTGCGGGGCAAGATCGGCGCGGACGAGCTCGTGCAGCCCGGCCGTGCGGTGGCGCGTCTGACCGACCTCGGCTGGGGTGGTCCCCTGCGTGCCCTGTTCTCGCCGTCCACCCCGGATGCACCGATCTCGCGCGAGCTCGTCGACGGCTGCGTCCGGGCGCTCAAGGACTGGCCGTGGGAGACCCGGCCGACCGGCGTCGTGGCGATGTCCTCGCGGTCACGGCCCGAGCTGGTGGGGTCCCTCGCCCAGGCGCTGTCCACGATCGGGCGGCTGCAGTTCCTCGGCACGCTCGGCCGTGCCGGCGGGACCCCTCGCGGCGACGGTGCGACGAACAGCGCCTACCGGTTGTCCGGCGTGTGGGACACCTTCGTGGTCGATCCGTCGCTCGCCGCCGCCCTGCAGTCGCACGAGGGCCCGGTGCTGCTCGTGGACGACCTGGTCGACAGCCGGTGGACGATGACCGTCGCCGGCCGGGAGCTCCGGCGCGCCGGGGCCTCCGCCGTGCTGCCGTTCGCCCTGGCCACGGTGGCGTAGCCCCCGCACCTGTTTTGCGACAGTCCACGTGTCGATCGACCCGTGGGTTGTCGCACACCTGGTCCGGCATCCACCGGAAACCGCTCCGGCGCGCAGCGGTCAGGACCCGCTCGACCCCAGTCCTGCGGCGAGCCACGACGAGAACACGCCGACGAAGAGGTCGAGCAGCAGCGCCCCACCCGCGACGAACAGTCCGGCGGCGGCCAGTCCGACGACGAACGCCCGCTGCGCACGGCCGACGATGAGCGCCACGAGGGTCATCACGAGGGCGACCAACGCCACGAACCCCGAGACCAACCACCACGCGAAGGAACCGCTGCTGGTGAACATGCTGACCAGTGCTCCGACGTTCCACAGCCCGGCTCCGAGCGCCACGACCGAGGGCACCACGAGCAACCACTGACCAGCCGAGTTCTCGCGCACCAGCCCATCGTGCCACGACGGTGCGCCACGGCGGCCGACGGCAGCCTCAGCGCCGCGCGGGCTTCGGGAACGTGGCCCGCATGTGGTCGCTCGTCAGCACGTCGCCGATGCCGACCATCAGCACCGAGAACAGGATCTGCTCGATGACCATCCAGAACGGGTAGAGCCCCGGGATCGCCGCGACGATCAGCGTCACGATCGGGAAGATCCGGCTGAACAACCGCAGCCGCTGGTACGCCCAGTAGTACCCGAGCTGCGCCCGCCAGGCGAACACGTAGAGCGTCAAGGTGATCAGCAGCACCACGGTGGACCGGAACCACACCGCCCACGACAGGGACTCCCCGGCGCGGGTCAGCAGCACCGCGACCACGATGGCGGTGAGGCCGACGACGGTCTCCGCGACGAGCAGCCACCGGATCCACCGGAACGAACGGACCGTGTCCGGGTGTTCGAGCATGTCCTCGCGGATCACGTACCCGGACTGCCGGCCTCCGGCCAACCGGTCGAGCCGAAGACGGCACCACACACGGTCGGCGAGCACACCGAGTCCGTCGTTCTGCTGCGTCACCAGTACATCGTGCCCCATCCCGGCGGTAGCGGCGGACGCGGCACCGGCACGAGCACCGATGCGGAACGACACTGTCGACGTCGGACGACCACGACGGTGTCGTTCTCCGTCGGCGCAGCGCAGCACAACCCCGCGCAGCCCCAACCCCGCGCAGCCTCAGCCTGCGCCCCGCTCAGTCCGACGGGACGAGTGCCGCGCCGCCCAGCACGGTGCCGGTCCCGGCGTCGAGCAGGACCAGGGAGCGGACCTCGTCGGGCAGCGTCCACGGCTCGCCGAGCACGACGGTCAGCCCCTGTTCGACCCCGTCGGCCTGGAACAGGTCGTAGGACTCCCCGACCGGCGTCCACATCGGCTTCGAGCCACCGCGCACCGTCCCCGCGGACAGCACGACGTCGACCGGGCCGTCCCCGCCGGTCTCCAGGTGGTCGATCTCCACCGCGAGGGTCTCGTCACTCGTGTTCGCGGTGATCCGGACGTGCCCGGAGGCAGCCGCCCCGATGCCGACGATGTCACCGGAGACCGGCGGGACGCGCCGCCACCACGGGTCGATGGGTGAGCCGTCGACCGGACGGACGGGTTCGGGCTCGATCGGCTCCCCGAGGGCGTCGGACGGCTGCAGCCGGACGTCGGGCGACTGCGCCGGCTCGGGGCCCACTGCCTCGGCACGGGTGACCGGTTCGCCGTCGTCCGGTGCGTGCGAGCTCGTCCACAGGGACACCGAACCCACGAAGACCACCCCGACGAGGACACCCACCAGGGCGAGCCGACGTCGGTCGGCTGCCCACCGCCCGGTACCCACGCCCCCATGATGCCGCACCGGCGCGCCGGACCGGCCCCGGGCCTCCAGGCCGACCGCGGACGCGAACGCAGAACGCAGAACGCGCCCCGACGGATCGGGGCGCGTTCTGCGTGACGGGTGGGGAGGCTCAGCGCTTCCGGCGCTCGCGCACCCGCATGTTGACGTTGATCGGCGTGCCGGAGAAGCCCCAGACCTCGCGGAGTCGACGCGTGATGAAGCGTCGGTACTGCGGGTCGAGGAACGCCGACGTGAAGAGCACGAAGGTCGGCGGCTGGCTCGACGCCTGGGTGCCGAACAGGATGCGGGGCTGCTTGCCGCCGCGCACGGGGTGGGGGTGCTCCTGCACGAGCTCGGCGATGAAGGCGTTGACCTTGCCGGTCGGGATGCGGGTGTCCCACGACTCGAGGGCGGTCTCGAGCGCCGGCACGAGCTTCTCGAGGTGACGGCCGGTGCGGGCCGAGATGTTCACGCGCGGGGCCCAGGCGACGTGCGCCAGGTCCTGCTCGATCTCGCGCTCCAGGTAGCGGCGGCGTTCGTCGTCGAGCAGGTCCCACTTGTTGTAGGCCAGCACGAGGGCACGGCCGGACTCGAGGACGAGGTCGATGATGCGCAGGTCCTGCACGGACACCGGCTCGGTGACGTCGAGGACGACGACGGCGACCTCGGCCTTCTCGAGCGCGGCGGTGGTGCGGAGCGACGCGTAGAAGTCGGCGCCCTGCTGCATGTGGACGCGCTTGCGGATGCCGGCGGTGTCGACGAAGCGCCAGACCTTGCCGCCGAGCTCGATCTGCTCGTCCACCGGGTCGCGGGTGGTGCCGGCGATGTCGTTCACGACGACCCGCTCTTCACCGGCGGCCTTGTTGAGCAGCGAGCTCTTGCCGACGTTCGGGCGGCCGAGGATGGCCACGCGGCGGGGGCCACCGACCTCCTGCTTGGCGACGGCCGAGGTGTCGGGGAGCGTCTTGATGATCAGGTCGAGCAGGTCCGCGACGCCGCGGCCGTGTAGGGCGGACACGGGGTGCGGCTCGCCGAGGCCCAGGTTCCAGAGCTCGGAGGCTTCGAGTTCACGGCGCTCGTCGTCGGCCTTGTTCGCGACGACGATGACGGGGCGGTCGGTGCCGCGGAGCATCTTCACGACGTGCTCGTCGGTGGCGGTGATGCCGACCGTGACGTCCACCACGAACAGCACGGCGTCGGCGAGGTCGATCGCGACCTCAGCCTGGGCGGCGACGGAGGCGTTGATGCCCTCGGCGCCGGGCTCCCAGCCGCCGGTGTCGACGAGCGTGAAGCGCTTGTCGTTCCAGTCGGCCTTGTAGCTGACGCGGTCGCGGGTGACGCCGGGGACGTCCTGCACGACGGCTTCACGGCGACCGAGGATGCGGTTGACGAGCGCCGACTTGCCGACGTTCGGGCGACCGACGATCGCGAGCACCGGGTAGGCCGGCAGGTAGTGGACGCCGTCTTCGCCGATCTGGCCCGCTTCGAGCAGGGCGAGGTCCTCGTCCTCGAGGTCGTACTCTTCGAGGCCGGCGCGGAGCGCGGTGGCACGCTGCTCGGCCTCTGCCTCGTCGAGTCCGGCGAGACGCTCGCCGAGGGCGTCGTCGTACTCCGGGAAGTCGTCGTTGTCAGGGTTGTCCAGCTGAGCCATCTTGTGTTCCTCGCGAGCGGCCGGGGCCGCGGTGTCGGTGGCCGTTGCCGGCCGGGCCGGGGGTCCGGCCGTGGTTGACCGTCCCGCCGGAGCGTTCTGGTCTGCGTCAGTGCGTGAGCGGCCCGCCGAGGCGGTCCGGTCTGCGTCAGTGCGTGGCCGCGCGGGCCAGGTCGACGACCGCCTGCACGGTCTGGTCGAAGTCGAGGTCGGTGGAGTCGAGCGTCGTGACGCCGTCGGCGGCGTTCATGAAGTCGACGACCTTCGCGTCCGCCGCGTCGCGACGAGCGAGTGCTGCGGAGGTCTCGGCGGCCGACTGGGTCGTGACCTCTGCCGAGCGTCGGGCCATTCTAACGGACTCGTCGGCCGTCAGCAGGATCCGGACCTCGGCGTCGGGTGCGACGACCGTGGTGATGTCCCGGCCCTCGGTGATGATGCCCGGGGCGTCGGTCTTCCGCATGACGGTGCGGAACAGCTGGACCAGGCGCTTCCGGACGTCCGGGAGCTTCGCGATGTGGGCGACCGCGCCGGTGACGTCGGGGGTGCGGATGGCCTCGGTCACGTCGGTCTCCCCCACCTTGACGTAGTAGTCGTCGGGGTCGGTGCCGATGGCGTAGTCGAAGGTGTCCCAGCTCGCCAGGACCGCCGCGGCGTCGTCGAGGTCGACCCGCTGCTGCAGGGCGTGCCACGCGAGTGCACGGTAGGCAGCGCCGGTGTCCTGGTAGCCGTAGCCCAGGGCGCGGGCTGCCGCACGGGAGACGCTCGACTTGCCGCTGCCGGCCGGACCGTCGACCGCGATGACGATCTTCGCCACGTAGGCTCCGTCGGCCAGGCCGGACGGCATCGGGGCGCTGGTCGAGCCGGGCTCGCCGCCGGGCTCGCCGAGGCCGCCTGCCGGACCGCCGAGTGCGCCGCCGTCGCCGCTGCCGCTCAGCGGGCCGCCGGCACCACCCTGGCCCGGGGTCGGGAGGCCGGAGTCGGGCCCGTCCGGTCCGCCGGTCACACCGGAGTCGTTCGTCGCTGCGTTCGTGTCGTCGTTCAGGCCCATGCTGCTGCGATCCTCCATCCGCGCCCCTCGAGTTCCTCGACGAGTCGCTGTTCCTGCTCGGGCAGCACCGACACCTCGACGATGCCGATCTGTGCGCCCGGTGAGTGCTCGAGGCGCATGTCCTCGAGGTTGATGCCGATCTCCCCGATGAACGTCAGGAGTGCGGCGATCTGCCCGGGAGTGTCGTCGACCAGGACGACCACCTGGGCGAAGCGCTTGGTGGTGCCGTGCTTGCCCGGCAGCCGTTCGACCCCGCGGTTGCCGTCGGCGATGGTCTCGGCGATGGTGCGCGGCGATCCGGCACCGTCCGGGTCGCCGAGCGCGTCGATCACGCGGGTCAGGTCGTCGCGCAGGTCGGTGAGCACCGGCCGGATGTGCCCGGCGTTCGCGCCGATGATCTGCACCCAGAGCCCGGGGTCGCTCGCGGCGATCCGGGTGACGTCGCGCACGCCGCCGCCGGCCAGGCCGAGCGACCCGTCGGGGGCATCGCGCAGGCGCGAGGCCATCAGCGTCGACACGAGCTGCGGCGCGTGCGAGACGTACGCCACGGCGAGGTCGTGCGACTCGGGGTCCATCGGCACGACGGTGGCGCCGACGTCGAGCGCGAGGTCCTCGACCACCGCAGCTCGCTGGTACGTGATGCCGTCGTGTCCCGCGATCACCCACGGGCGTCCGACGAACAGGTCGGCGCGGGCGGCGGTCGGACCGCTGCGCTCGCGTCCGGCCATCGGGTGCGACCCGATGTAGCGGGAGACGTCGGCCCCGGCCGCCACCAGAGCGGCGAGCGGCCCGGACTTCACGCTGGCGACGTCCGTCACCACGGCGTCGGGGTGGGCGGCGAGCTCACGCTCGACCACCGTCGCGACGACGTCCGGCGGCACCGCGACGACGACGAGCTCCGGCTGGTCGCCGGCTGCCGGCCGACGCCCGGCGCCGTAGTCCACGGCGAGCGCCAGCGCGGCGGGCGAGACGTCGTCGAGGACGACGTCCACACCCTTCTCACGCAGGGCCAGACCGATCGAGGCGCCGAGCAACCCGGCACCGACGACCCGGACCGGGCCGCGCAGACGGCGGTCGATGTCGGTCGGGGTCACGTCGGTCACCGGGCAAGCCTACCGATCGAGGCTCGGGCATCGGTCGATGCCCGAGCGTCGGGGTCGGTCAGTCCGCCGACTCGTCCTCGTACTCGTCGTCGTCCTGGTCGAGTGCGACGTCGCGGTCGTCACGAGCGGACGGCTTCGCGTCGCGGACGGTGCTGAGCAGCTTGCCGACCTCGACCGTGCCGAGCTCGCGCATCTTGCCCGGCGGCAGGCTGCCCAGGTGCAGTGGTCCGAACGACCGGCGGACGAGTTCGAGGACCGGGTGGTCGACGGCCTCGAGCATGCGTCGGACGATGCGGTTGCGGCCGGAGTGCAGGGTGATCTCGACGAGCGACTCACCCCGCGAGGACTCGAGCAACCGCACCTTGTCGGCCTTGATCGGACCGTCCTCGAGCTCGACACCCTCGGTCAGGCGCTGCACCACGGCGGGGTTCACGTTGCCGTGGACCTTCGCGATGTACGTCTTCTGCACGCCGAACGACGGGTGCGCCAGCACGTGCGCCAGGTCGCCGTCGTTCGTCAGGACGAGCAGCCCGGAGGTCTCGGCGTCGAGACGGCCGACGTTGAACAGGCGCTCCTCGTAGCGGTCCACGAACTCGGTCAGGTCGCGGCGACCGCGCTCGTCCTGCAGGCTCGAGACGACGCCGGTCGGCTTGTTCAGCACGATGTAGCGCCGAGACGAGTCGATCTGCACCGGCACACCGTCGACGCTGATCGCGTCCTTCTCGGGGTCGACGCGACGACCGAGGGCGTCCACGACCTCGCCGTTGACCGTCACGCGGCCCTCGACGATCAGGTTCTCCGCGACCCGGCGGGATGCCACGCCGGCAGCGGCGATCACCTTCTGCAGGCGCTCGCCCTCTGCCTGGAGGCCCGGCTCGGCCCCGGCAGGCGCCGTTCCGTCCGCCGCGTCCCAGTCCTCGATGATCGGCCGCTCGGGCGTGCCCTCGGCCGGGTTGCCCCGGTCGTCGCGCTGCCCGCTCGGCTTCGGCGTGGTGCGGTCGCTGTTGCGGACGCTCGTGGTGCCGCCGACGTAGCGGCGGCCGTTGTGCCAGACGCGGCTCTGCTGGCCGTCGGGGGTGCGGCGGTCGTCGCGGCCGCGGTCGTCCCGACGGTCGTCGCGGGGTGCCGAGCTGGTGCGGTCGTCACGACCCCGGTAGCCACCACGGTCGTCACGCGGAGCCGAAGCCCCACGGTCGTCACGACCCCGGTAGCCACCACGGTCGTCACGCGGAGCCGAAGCCCCACGGTCGTCACGACCCCGGTACCCACCACGGTCGTCACGCGGAGCGGAGTTGCCGCGGTACCCACCGCGGTCGCCGCCACCGGATCGGTCGTCGCGACCCCGGTACCCGCCGCGGTCGTCACGTGGAGCCGGAGCCCCGCGGTCGTCACGGCCGCGGTAGCCACCACGGTCGTCACGCGGAGCCGAGTTGCCGCGGTAGCCACCACGGTCGTCACGCGGAGCCGAAGCCCCACGGTCGTCACGACCCCGGTACCCACCACGGTCGTCACGCGGAGCGGAGTTGCCGCGGTACCCACCGCGGTCGCCGCCACCGGATCGGTCGTCGCGACC
>NZ_JADKSC010000002.1:97551-305816 GCF_015350855.1 Curtobacterium sp. VKM Ac-2889
CCACCACGGTCGTCACGCGGAGCGGAGTTGCCGCGGTACCCACCGCGGTCGCCGCCACCGGATCGGTCGTCGCGACCCCGGTACCCGCCGCGGTCGTCACGCGGAGCCGAGTTGCCGCGGTAGCCACCACGGTCGTCACGCGGAGCCGAGTTGCCGCGGTAGCCACCACGGTCGTCACGCGGAGCGGAGTTGCCGCGGTACCCACCGCGGTCGCCGCCACCGGATCGGTCGTCGCGACCCCGGTAGCCGCCGCGGTCGTCACGTGGAGCCGGAGCCCCGCGGTCGTCACGGCCGCGGTAGCCACCACGATCGTCACGCGGAGCGGAGTTGCCGCGGTACCCGCCGCGGTCGCCGCCACCGGACCGGTCATCGCGGCCCCGGTAGCCACCACGGTCATCGCGCGGTGCCGAAGCCCCGCGGTACCCACCACGGTCACCACCACGGTCGTCACGCGGTGACGAAGCCCCGCGGTACCCACCACGGTCACCACCACGGTCGTCACGCGGAGCCGAAGCCCCGCGGTACCCACCACGGTCGTCACGCGACGGGTACCCGCCACGACGGTCGTCGTCCCGCGGCGGGCGTGCGCCCCCACGGTCGTCGCGACCGTACCCGCCGGAGCGGCCACCGGCACCGGAGCCGGCCCCGCCGCGTCCGCCAGCCGGGCGGCCGGAGCGATCTGGGCCTCCTGAGCGTCCGTTGCGGTCGTCTCGGTCTCGGGGCGCGCCGCGCCCCCGGTCGTCAAACCCTGCCATCGGGGATCCTTTCGTTCTGCTCGAAGCCGTCCGCACCGTCGTCCAGGAGGGGCGAGATGAGCGGCAGCTCGTCGAGCGAGTTGATGCCGAGCTGCTGCAGGAGCAGGTCGGACGTGACGTAGTTGATGGCGCCGGTCTCGGCGTCGGTGAACGACTCCTCGATGAGGCCGCGTGCCACCAGGGTCCGGACGACGCCGTCGACGTTGACGGCGCGGATCGCAGCGATCTGCGATCGGGTGATCGGCTGCTTGTAGGCGACGACCGCCAGGGTCTCGAGCGCGGCCTGCGACAACCGCGAGGGTCGCTCGGCCTCGACGAACTGCTCGACCACGGGGTCCAGGTCGGCGCGGACGTAGAAGCGCCAACCGCCACCGACCTCGCGCAGTTCGAAGCCGCGGCGGATCGTGCCGTCGACACCGTCGAAGTCCGCGACCAGGCGTTCGATCGCCTGGCGCACGGCGGGGACGGGCGAACCGACGGCGGCACCGAGCGCGACGAGCGACTGGGGCTCGTCCGCGATCATCAGGATGGCCTCGAGCTGGCGGTCGAGCGGGATGGCGGGGTCGTGGATCTCGTGCTCGATCGCGCGGGCGTCGGCCATCTCGTCGGCGCCGCCGGGTTCGGCGCTGGACGTGTCGTGCACGTCATCCGTCATAGTCGGCTCCCAGGTTCGCGAGGCTCTCGTCGGACCAGTCCTCGGCGGTCCACCGCAGTGTCAGCTCCCCGAGCGGCTCGAGCTGCTCGAACGAGATCGACGCGTTCCGGTACAGCTCGAGGATCGCGAGGAAGCGAGCCACCACGATACCGGTCTGGTCGACGCCCGCGACCAGTTCGCGGAACGAGACACCCTCACCATCACGGGTGCGGAGGATCGAGACGACGATCGCGGCCTGCTCACGGATGCTGATGAGCGGCGCGTGCAGGTGGTCCAGGCCGACGGTCGGGATCTCCCGCGGGGCGAAGGCGAGCGTGGCGAGGGCGGCGAAGTCCTGCACGGACAGGGTCCAGACGAGCTCCGGCGTCCGCGCGCGGAACCGCTCCTCGAGCCGGACGCTGCGGACGTGCCGGCGCGACTCGATGCCCCACCGCTCCCCGAACCAGTCGGCGGCCTGCTTGAACGCCCGGTACTGCAGCAGTCGGGCGAACAGCAGGTCGCGGGCTTCGAGCAGGGCGACGTCCTCGGCGTCCACGAGCTCACCCTGCGGCAGCAGCCCGACGATCTTCAGGTCGAGCAGGGTCGCCGCGACGACCAGGAACTCGCTGGCCTCGTCGAGCTCGTCGGCGGACTCGGCCTGCCGGACGTACTGGATGAACTCCCCCGTCACGGCACCGAGCGAGACCTCGGTGATGTCGAGCTCGTGCTTCGTGATGAGCGACAGCAGGAGGTCGAACGGTCCGTCGAAGTTGGTGAGCCGGACCCGGAACCCCGGCTCAGGCGACGGCGCCACGCTGGACGAGCTCTCGTGCGAGCTGCCGGTAGGCGTGGGCGGCAGGGTGGTCCGGCGCGGTCTGCGTGATCGGTCGTGCGGACACCGTGGCGTCCGGGAACTTCACGGTGCGGCCGATGACGGTGTCGAGCACGCGGTCGTCGAAGGTGTCGACGACCCGCTCCATGACTTCGCGCGAGTGCAGCGTGCGCGAGTCGTACATGGTCGCCAGGATGCCGTCGAGCTTGAGCGCCGGGTTCAGGCGGTCGCGCACCTTGTCGATCGTCTCGATGAGCAGCGCGACACCGCGCAGCGCGAAGAACTCGCACTCGAGCGGGATGAGCACGCCGTGCGCAGCGGTCAGGGCGTTCACGGTGAGCAGGCCGAGCGACGGCTGGCAGTCGACCAGGATCACGTCGTAGTCGTTCGCGACCTTGCGCAGCACGCTCGCCAGGATCTGCTCGCGGGCGACCTCGTTGACCAGGTGCACCTCGGCCGCGGACAGGTCGATGTTCGCCGGGATGACGTCGAGGCCGGGGGTGTTCGTCGGCTGGATGACCTGGTTCGGGTCCTTCACGGCACCCATGAGCAGGTCGTAGACGGTGTGGATGTCGTGGGTGCGGACACCGAGGCCGGCGGACAGCGCACCCTGCGGGTCGAAGTCCACGGCGAGCACCTTGCGGCCGTACTCCGCGAGCGCGGCGCCCAGGTTGATGGCGGTCGTGGTCTTGCCGACGCCGCCCTTCTGGTTGCAGAGCGCGATGATGCGGGCGGGTCCGGTGCTGTCGAGCTCCTCGGGCACGGGGAAGTCCCGGACGGGACGCCCCGTCGGACCGTGGGTGGTCGCGCCGGTGGGGTTGGTCGTCGGGTTCGGGCTCACCCCGTCATCGTACCGGCGACGTCGGGGTGGGCCGGGTCGCATCGCCGCACTGCTGCTCGTCAGGCAGCGCGCAGGGCGACGCGCATGCTGTCGACCCGCTCCGCGATCACGGGGTCGGCCGACCACCGCTGCTGCAGCCGGCCGACGAGCTCGCCGACCTGCTCGCGGTCGAGCCCCGGGTGCAGCGCCAGGCCCACCGTCAGCTCCGGTCCGGCGAACCGGCCGACCGGGTCGCCCGGCGCGAGTTCGACACGGGCCACGCTGGGCTCCCCTTCGACCGAGGCCGCGAAGGCACGGGCCACCTCGGGGTCCTCGAAGCACGGCGTCCACGGCAGGTCCTGCCCGAGTGCCCACACCGCCGGACGACGCAGCACGAACTCGGTCGGCGACTTCGGGTCGAGCACGACGAGCTGGGTGTCCTCGCTCGCCGCGGCCATCGCCACACGGCGGGACTCCACCGGCACGGGGCGCGCGTCCGGGTCCCACGCGTGCACGGCGTCGACCGAGGTGAACGCGGGCATCACGCTGCGACCGTCGGGGCCGGCGACCGTCACGATCGAGAGTTCCTGGGTCTTGTCGACGAGCTTGCCCGCGTCGGTCTCCCCCACGTCGCCGGCCTCGGCGATGAGCGGGATGAGCAGGCGGGCGGAGCGGAGCGCATCGACGATCGCGGCCTGGGACGCACCGTCGGCGAGTGAGCCGATGGCCGCGACCACCGCGGGGTCGGCGAGTCCGTCGTCGTCCGCGAACGCGGTGTCGTGGTGGTCGAACGTGCGGCCTTCCCACGAGAACCCCGCCGAGTCCGCCGCCCCACCCGGGGTGTGCGCGTCGTCGGTCTCCGGCCCGGTGCCACGACCGTTCGAGATGCCCGCCACGGCGTTACTCCGAGGCGATGTCGAGAGCGGCCGGCAGCGTGAACGCCCCGGAGTACAGCGCCTTGCCGATGATGGCGCCTTCGAGCCCGTACGGCACGAGTTCGCGGAGCGCACGGAGGTCATCGAGGGTGGAGATCCCGCCCGAGGCCACCACGGGCTGGTCGGTCCGGTCGCACACCTGGCGGAGCAGTTCGACGTTCGGGCCCTGCAGCGTGCCGTCCTTCGTGACGTCGGTCACCACGTAGCGGGCACACCCGGCGGCTTCGAGGCGGTCGAGCACCTCCCACAGGTCACCGGCATCCTCGGTCCAGCCGCGGCTCGACAGCGTGGTGCCGCGGACGTCCAGCCCGACGGCGATCTGCTCGCCGTACTCGCCGATCACCCGCGCGGCCCAGTCGGGGTTCTCGAGCGCTGCGGTGCCGAGGTTCACGCGCGCCGCACCGGTCGCCAGGGCCGCTTCGAGCGAGGCGTCGTCGCGGATGCCGCCGGAGAGCTCGACCGAGACCCCCTCGACCTCGCGGATCGCGTGCGCGATCACCCGGCGGTTGTCGCCACGGCCGAAGGCGGCGTCGAGGTCGACGAGGTGGATCCACTCCGCGCCCTGGTCACGCCAGGTGCGGGCGGCGGCGACGGGGTCGCCGTAGCCGGTCTCGCTGCCCGCCTCGCCCTGGGTGAGTCGCACGGCCTGTCCGTCGACGACGTCGACGGCCGGCAGCAGGACGAGGGGCGGGGTGTCGGTGAGGTCGGTCATGGTCCTGTCGGTTTCGTTGCGGTGGAGAAGGGGCGGCGGACAGCCGGGAGGCCCGGGGCGCGTCCGGCACGGCCGTCGCGCCCGGTGCAGGCCGGGTTCAGAGCGAGCGGACCCAGTTGGAGAGCAGGCGGATGCCCGGCTCGCCGGACTTCTCGGGGTGGAACTGCGTGGCGGTGAGCGGTCCGTTCTCGACCGCGGCGATGAACGGCTGCCCGTGCTCGGCCCAGGTCAGGCGGGGCGCGCGGAACGGCCCGTACGCCTCGAGCGGGAAGTCGGTCACGCCGTAGGAGTGCACGAAGTAGAAGCGCTCGTCGTGCAGGCCGTCGAACAGCACGGAGTCCTCGGGCGCCTGCACGGTGTTCCAGCCCATGTGCGGGAGCACCTCGGCCTGGATCTCCTGCACGGTGCCGGGCCACTGGCCGAGCCCTTCGACGTCGGCACCACGCTCGATGCCCCGCGAGAACAGGACCTGCATGCCGACGCAGATGCCGAGCACCGGGCGCCCGCCTGCCAGGCGGTGGTCGACGATCTCGCCGCCCTGCACGCCCTCGAGCTGGTCGATCACGGCCGCGAACGCCCCGACACCGGGGACGAGCAAGCCGTCAGCCTTGAGCGCCGCCTGCTTGTCCGACGTCAGGGTGACGTCAGCCCCGGCGCGCTCGAGCGCCTTGGCGGCGGAGTGGACGTTGCCCGACCCGTAGTCGAGGACGACGACGTTCGGCTTGGCGGCGGTCACAGGGCGCCCTTCGTGGACGGGATGCCGTCGACGCGCGGGTCCAGCTCGACCGCCTTGCGCATGGCCCGGGCGAACGCCTTGAACTCGGCTTCGGCGATGTGGTGGGGGTCGCGGCCCTCGAGCACGCGGACGTGGACGGTGATCCCGGCGTTGAACGTGATCGCCTCGAACACGTGGCGGACCATCGAGCCGGTGAAGTGCCCGCCGATGCGGTGGAACTCGAAGCCCGCGGGCTCGCCGGAGTGCACCAGGAACGGACGCCCGGAGACGTCGACGACGGCCTGGGCCAGCGCTTCGTCCAACGGGACCAGGGCATCGCCGTACCGGCCGATGCCGGACCGGTCGCCGAGGGCCTGCTTGATCGCCTGTCCGAGCACGATGCCGGTGTCCTCGACCGTGTGGTGCACGTCGATGTCGGTGTCACCCGTGGAGCGCACGCGCAGGTCGATCAGGGAGTGCTTGCTGAACGCGGTCAGCATGTGGTCGAAGAACGGGACGGAGGTCGAGATCGACGAGGTCCCGGTGCCGTCCAGGTCGAGCTCGAGTTCGACACTCGATTCGCTCGTCGAACGGCTGATCGAGGCGGTGCGGGCGGTCATGCGTCAACCCTAACCGGCGGCTGCTCGGCGGCGACCTGCCGCATGGCGTCGAGGAACGCGGTCGTCTCGGCTTCGGTCCCCGCACTCACCCGCAGGTGGTTCGGGATCCCGAGGTCGCGCACGATGACGTCGCGCTCGAGCAGCGCCTCGAACGCAGCGTTCGGGTCGGCGACTCCGCCGAACAGGACGAAGTTCGACCAGGTCTCGTAGGTCCGGTACCCCATGCCCCGCAGCTCGGTGACCATGCGGTCACGCTGGCCCTTGATGTCGTCGACCATCGCCAGCATCTCGGGGGCGTGCCGGAGTGCCGCGACCGCTGCCGCCTGGGTGAGCGCGGACAGGTGGTACGGCAGCCGGACCAACCGGACGGCGTCGACGACGGCGGGGTGCGCGGCCATGTACCCGACCCGGGCACCGGCGAACGCGAACGCCTTGCTCATCGTGCGGGAGACCACGAGACGCTCACGTCCGGGCAGCAGTGTGAGCGCGCTCGGAGCGTCGGACGGCATGAACTCGGCGTAGGCCTCGTCCACCATGACGATGCCGTCGGTCGCGTCGTAGGCCGCCGCGATCGTCTCGGTGTCGAGCGGGGTGCCCGTCGGGTTGTTCGGCCCGCACAGGAACACGATGTCGGGCTTGTGGTCGCGGATGGCTGCGACGACGGTCTCGGGCGAGATGCGGAACTCGTCGTCCCGCTGGGCCGGGATCCACGTCGTGCCGGTACCCGACGCGAGGATCGAGTGCATCGAGTAGGTGGGCGGGAACCCGAGGACCGAGCGACCGGGCCCGCCGAACGCCTGCAGGAGCTGCTGCAACACCTCGTTCGACCCGTTCGCCGCCCAGAGCTGCTCGGCGGTCAGGTCGTGCCCGAGGTAGTCCGCCAGGGACTGGCGGAGCTCGGTGAACTCGCGATCCGGGTACCGGTTGACCGTCAGCAGGGCCTGCCTGATGGACTCGACGATGTCGGCGGCGACGTCGTCCGGAACGGGATGCGTGTTCTCGTTGACGTTCAGCTGCACGCGGACGTGCTTCTGCGGGGCGCCGTAGGGGCTCTGCCCGCGCAGGTCGTCTCGGATCGGGAGGTCTTCGAGCGTGAATGCCACCGATCCATCGTAGGCCGCTGTCACCGTGCGACGACCAGCCGTCTGGACGGGGCTGCCCGAGTGACTACTCGCCGTCGGTGTACTTGGTGGGGATGGAGAGCTCTTCGCCGGCCTGCAGCGCCGAACCGTCGAGCGCGTTGAGGCTGACGACGTCCTGCACGAAGTCGCGCGGGTCGGAGTCGGGGGCGGTCTGCTCGGCGAGCTGCCAGAGCGTCTCGCCCGGCTGGACCGTCACGGTCTCGAAGTGGGTGCGGGCACCGCCGGCGGTGGCGTCACCGGCCGAGGCCTGTCCGCCGTTCAGCACGCCGAGGGCGACGACGACGAGGAGCGGGATCGCGGCGAGCGTCGTGAAGACGATGCGGCCGCGACGCGTCAGACGCAGGCGGGTACGCACGGCGGGCGCCGCGGTGCGCTGGATGTCAGCGATGGCGATGGTGCTCATGTCGTTCTTGCCTTCCCGTTCGGTGGAACCGAAGTCCTGTACCGAACATAGTTTCGAATCGGACGACGCACAAGTCCTGGGAGAGGATTTCTGCGGGGTTTTCTTGCGACACGCTCGAACAGGTGTTTGTCCGGCCCTGGCTGGTCGGATACTGTTTCGATCGACTGGGACAAGCCTGACGGGGACCACCGACATTCCCGCCGCGGCCGGACCGGCACCGACGAAAGCGAGACGACGTGGTGGACGAACTGCGGGGCCAGAAGCCGCTGACGCCGAAGCAGCAGGCGATCTTCGACGCGATCCGTGCGTCGATCGCCTCGCGGGGCTACCCGCCGAGCATGCGCGAGATCGGCGACGCCGCCGGGCTCTCCTCGCTCTCCAGCGTCTCCCACCAGCTCGGCCAGCTCGAGCTCGGTGGCTGGATCCGCCGCGACCCGAACCGCCCGCGTGCGCTCGAGGTCCTGGTTGACGAGCCGACCTCCGACGTCGGCGGCCCGGACATCGACGCCACGACGCTCGTGCCGCTCGTCGGCCGGATCGCCGCCGGTGTCCCGATCACCGCCGAGCAGCACGTCGACGAGATCATCCCGCTCCCCCGTCAGCTCGTCGGCACCGGCGAGCTCTTCATGCTCAAGGTCGTCGGCGAGTCGATGATCGACGCCGCGATCTGCGACGGCGACTGGGTCGTCGTCCGGTCGCAGCAGACCGCCGAGAACGGGGACATCGTCGCGGCCATGCTCGACGAAGAGGCGACCGTCAAGGTCTTCCGCCAGCGCGACGGCCACACGTGGCTGCTGCCTCGGAACTCCGCCTTCGAGCCGATCCTCGGCGACGCGGCCTCGGTGCTCGGCAAGGTCGTCGCGGTCCTCCGCTCCCTCTGACCACTGCTCGCGCCGCACCGGCGCGGGACGCCGTCGTCACCGTACGACGCCCCCTGCACGACGAAACGCCGCCGGATTCGGCGGCGTTTCGTGTGTTCCGGGGTGTCTCGGTGACACGACGGCGTCTGACGGACCTGTGACGGGCCTCCAGGCCGCGCGGCAGCGCTCACCAGCGCCAGCCAGTTGCCAGCGCCAGTCGGAGCCGAGGGTCAGACGGTCGGGACGGGCGTGACCACGTAGGGCTCGAGCTCGGTGACCTGCCGTTGGAAGACGCGCACCCGCAGGCGCGTGCCGTCCTCGACGTAGTCGACGGACTCGACCGAGCCGGTGTCGTGCAGCGACGACACCAGGTCACCGCGGTCGTACGGCACCACGATCGTCAGGTCCACGTCGGGCTCGGGCAGGCGGTCCTCGATGACGCTGAGGAGCTCCGGGATGCCCTCACCGGTGCGCGCCGAAACGAACACCGCGTCCGGCACGAGCCCGATGAGCACGAGGCGCTGCGCGTCGTCGATCAGGTCGGCCTTGTTGAACACGACGACCTCCGGGATGTCGCCCGCACCGACGTCACCGATGACCTCGCGCACGGTGGACAGCTGCGCCCCGGGGTCGGGGTGCGAGCCGTCGACCACGTGCACGATGACGTCGGCGTCGCCGACCTCTTCGAGGGTGGAGCGGAAGGCCTCGACCAGCTGGTGCGGCAGGTTGCGCACGAAGCCGACGGTGTCGGCGAACGTGTACTCGCGGCCCTTGGTGCTCTCGGTCCGGCGGACCGTCGCGTCCAGCGTCGCGAACAGCTGGTTCTGCACGAGCACACCCGCGCTCGTCAGTCGGTTGAGCAGTGACGACTTGCCGGCGTTGGTGTAGCCCGCGATCGCGACGCTCGGCACCTCGTTGCGGTTGCGCTCAGCACGCTTGGCCTCACGGGCCGGGGTGAACCCGGCGATCTGCCGACGGAGCTTCGCCATCCGCGTGTGGATCTTGCGGCGGTCGAGCTCCATCTTCGTCTCACCGGGGCCACGAGAGCCCATGCCAGCGCCTCCGGAAACCTGGCCACCGGCCTGCCGGGACATCGAGTCACCCCAACCGCGCAGTCGAGGCAGCAGGTACTGCAGCTGGGCGAGTTCGACCTGCGCCTTCCCCTCGCGGGTCTTCGCGTGCTGGCTGAAGATGTCGAGGATCACGGCCGTGCGGTCGATGACCTTCACCTTCACGACGTCCTCGAGCGCACGACGCTGCGAGGGTGCCAGTTCGGTGTCGGCGATGACGGTGTCGGCGCCGGTGGCCTTGACGACCATCGCGAGCTCCTGGGCTTTGCCCTTGCCCAGGTAGGTGGCCGGGTCCGGGTTCGGCCGGCGCTGGAGGAGCCCGTCGAGCACCACGGCACCCGCGGTCTCGGCGAGTGCCGCCAGCTCGCGGAGGGAGTTCTCGGCGTCCTGCGCGTCGCCCTGGGGGTACACGCCGATCAGGACGACCTGCTCGAGCCGCAGCTGGCGGTACTCGACCTCGGTGACGTCCTCGAGCTCGGTGGAGAGGCCGGCGACACGGCGCAGCGCCGCACGGTCCTCACGGTCGTACTGGTCGCCGTCGCCCGTCCAGCTGCGATCGTCGGTCGACCGCGTCTGGATCGCCTGGGCGGGCGCGAAGATGGACGATGCTGCGCGGTGGTCTGCGTTGCGCAACACCCTCTCGACGACACCGTCTGCGCTGTCGTCGTTGGTCTGGTGGTTCTGCTGATGGGTATCCGTCATCCTGTGCACAGGCTACCTCCGCAGGCCCGTCGACACACTCGGTTGCCGGTACGGTTCATCCATGGCGAACGACCACTACTTCTCGGCCAACCCCGAGAGCGACGTCCGGCCCCGCCAGGTGGACGTCACGCTCGCCGGTCAGCCCCTCACCCTGTCGACCGCGGCGGGGGTCTTCAGTCCCGACGGCGTCGACCGCGGCACGAAGGTCCTGCTCGGTTCGGTGCCGGCACCCGCTGCTGACGGAGCGCTGCTCGACATCGGCTGCGGCTGGGGGCCGATCGCGATCACCATGGCGCTGCAGTCCCCCGACGCCCACGTCTGGGGCGTCGACGTCAACGAGCGGGTGCTGGGACTCGCCCGGGCCAACGCAGCGACGGCCGGAGCTGCGAACGTCACGATCGCGCTGCCCGACGACGTGCCGGCAGACCTGCGGTTCCGGACGATCTGGTCGAACCCGCCGATCCGGGTCGGCAAGGACGAGCTGCACCAGATCCTGCTGACGTGGCTGCCCCGGCTCGAGGTCGGGGGCGATGCCTGGCTCGTCGTGTCGAAGGACCTCGGGGGTGACTCCCTGCAGAAGTGGCTCGTCGGCGCCCTCGGTCCGGGCTTCGCAGTCACGCGCGAGTCGACGGCCAAGGGCTTCCGCGTCCTCCGGGTGCAGCACAGCGCGTAGGGCGCGCGCGACGCGCCCGCGCCGCGCAGCGCGTCAGACCGTCAGACCGTCAGGTCGCCGGAGAACACGAGCTCGGCGGGCCCGGACAGCGAAACGTGCTCGCCGTCCTCGGTCGCCGTCATCCGCACCGTGAGCAGCCCGCCCGGCACCCGCACGCGCCAGGTGTCCGGCGCCCCCGCACCGACCCAGTAGCGCGTGGCGAGGGCAGCCGCCACGGCACCGGTTCCGCACGACAGGGTCTCACCGCTCCCCCGCTCGTGCACCCGCATGGTGATCTCGCCGACCCCGTCCTTGATGAGCGGGTCGCCCGGCAGCACGAACTCGACGTTCGCACCGTGCTCGGGCGCCGGTTCGAGCACCGGCAGGAACGTCAGGTCGAGGTCGGCCAGTTCGTCCTCGGTCTCGACGGCGACGACCACGTGCGGGTTGCCCACGTCGATGCCGATGCCGGGGCGCGCCCCATCGAGGTTCTTCGCCCGGACGAGCACGTCGTCGGATCCACCGCCCTCGATGCCCAGGCTCCAGCGGCCGAGGTCGGCCGCGAACCCGTTCGTGGTGCGCTGGATGTCGACCAGCCCCTTGCGGCTGCCGACCGTCAGCGTCTCGCCGGGCGCCAGTTCGACCAGGCCGGACTCGGTCAGGTACCGGGCGAACACGCGGATTCCGTTGCCGCACATCTCGGCGACCGTGCCGTCGGCGTTGTGGTAGTCCATGAACCACGTCGCCTCGGGTTCGACGGCGACGAGCGCGCGGCCCTCGGGGATCGCTTCGGACCGCACTGCGCGGATCACGCCGTCCCCGCCCACGCCGAAGCGTCGGTCCGCGATGGCACGGATCCGCTCGGGGGTCAGGTCGACGGTGGCGTCGGGGTCGGCGAACAGGACGAAGTCGTTGCCGGTCCCCTGGCCCTTGGTGAAGTGCAGCTCGGTCACGGCACGATCCTACGGGCCAGTTCCGTCAGGTCACCGCGGTCGGCCCCGGTGACGTCGAGCGTCTCGGCGTCGGCGTACCGGCGGAACCACGACACCTGCCGGCGGGCGTACTTGCGGGTCGCGATGCCCGTCGCCTCGACGGCCTGCTCGCGGGTCGACGTGCCGGCGAGCACCTCGAGCGCCTGCGAGTACCCGATGGCGCCACGCGCGGTCCGGCCCTGCTCGAGTCCCAGCCCGCGGAGCGCCGCGACCTCGTCGACGAGTCCGGCGTCGAACATCCGCGCCGCGCGCTCGTGCAGCGCCGACACGAGCTGCTCCCGGTCGCGTCGCAGGTGCAGGATGCGGGACGGTCGCCAGGCGCGGGGCGCGGCCGGAAGGCTCGGGGTCACGACCTCGGATCGGCTCGCGATCTCGAGTGCACGGATCAACCGCCGTGGGTTGCGTGCGTCGATCGTCGCGGCGGCCGCCGCGTCGAGGGCACGGAGCCGTTCGAGCAGGATGCCCGGGCCGAGCGCGTCGTGCTCGCGCTCCAGCTGCGCACGGAGCTCGGGGTCGGTGCCCGGGAACGCCAGGTCGAACAGCACCGCGGAGACGTAGAGCCCGCTGCCCCCGACCAGGACGGCCACGCCACCGTCGGCCTGGATCCGGTCGACGTCGGTGCGTGCAGCCACCTGGTAGGCGGCGACGCTCGCCTCGTCGGTGACGTCGAGCACGTCGAGCTGGTGGTGCGGGATGCCGTGCCGCTCGGCCAGCGGGAGCTTCGCGGTGCCGATGTCCATGCCGCGGTACAGCTGCATGGCGTCCGCGTTGATGATCTCCGCGTTGCGACCGGTGGCACGCAGGCGCTCGGCGATCGCGATGCCGAGGTCGGACTTCCCCGTGCCCGTGGCTCCGACGACCGCGATCAGGTCGGCCTCGGCGCCGGTACCGGACCCGAGCGTCGAGCCGCTCGACGGCACGCCAGCGGTGGGCTCAGCGTCCGACACGGAGCGTGGGCAGCCCGAGCGAGACCGGACGTGTGCCGTCGGCTGCGGCGCCGGCCGGGGTGGGCACGCCGCAGCTCTCGGCCTGCGCGCGGTCCCAGGCATCTCCGGCCCGGGTTCGTCGGATGCGCAGCGGGGCGTCGTCGTCGGCGAGCAGGAAGTGCGGTGCCGCCCGGGTGATGTCGACGGTGACGACGTCGCCGGGGCGCGGGACCGCGGACCCGGCGGGCACCGTGAAGTGCACGAGCCGGGAGTCCTCCGCGCGACCGGAGAGCCGGCGGGTGGCGTCGTCCTTGCGGCCTTCACCCGAGGCGACGAGCACCTCGACGCTCCGGCCGACCTGCTGTGCGTTCTCTTCCGCCGTGATGCGTTCCTGCAGGGCGACGAGTCGCTCGTACCGCTCCTGCACGATGTGCTTCGGCAGCTGGTCGTCCATCGTCGCCGCGGGCGTGCCGGGGCGGATCGAGTACTGGAACGTGAACGCCGAGGCGAACCGCGCCTGCTCGACGACGCGCAGGGTGTCCTCGAAGTCGGCGTCGGTCTCGCCGGGGAACCCGACGATGATGTCGGTGGAGATCGCCGCGTGCGGGATCTTCGCGCGGACGCGGTCGAGGATGCCGAGGAACCGCTCGCTGCGGTAGCTCCGGCGCATGGCCTTGAGCACCCGGTCGGAGCCCGACTGCAGCGGCATGTGCAGCTGGGGCATCACGTTCGGGGTCTCGGCCATCGCGTCGATGACGTCGTCGGTGAACGCTGCCGGGTGCGGGCTGGTGAAACGCACGCGCTCCAGCCCCTGGATGCCACCGGTGGCCCGCAGCAGCTTGCCGAACGCCTGTCGGTCGCCGAACTCGACGCCGTAGGAGTTCACGTTCTGCCCGAGCAGGGTGACCTCGATCGCACCGTCGTCGACGAGCGCCTGGATCTCGGCCAGGACGTCACCGGGGCGGCGGTCCTTCTCCTTGCCACGCAGCGAGGGGACGATGCAGAACGTGCAGGTGTTGTTGCAACCGACCGAGATCGAGACCCAGCCGCTGTGCGTCGAGTCGCGCTTGGTGGGCAGCGTCGACGGGAAGACGTCGAGCGCCTCGAGGATCTCGATCTGCGCCTCGTCGTTGTGCCGCGCCCGCTCGAGCAGGGTCGGCAGCGATCCCATGTTGTGCGTGCCGAAGACCACGTCGACCCACGGCGCCTTCTCGAGGATGACGTTCTTGTCCTTCTGCGCCAGGCACCCGCCGACGGCGATCTGCATGCCGGGGTGTTCGCGCTTGATGCCCGCGAGTTGTCCGAGGTTGCCGTACAGCCGGTTGTCCGCGTTCTCGCGCACCGCACAGGTGTTGATGACGACGACATCGGCCTGTTCGCCGTCCGCCGCGGTGTAGCCCGCGGCCTGCAACGACCCGCTCAACCGCTCGGAGTCGTGCACGTTCATCTGGCACCCGTAGGTGCGGACTTCGTAGGTGCGGGGGCGCGCTGCGACGGTGGCCATGGTCGTCCCAGTGTAGGTCGGAGCGGCTACTCGAACCGCACGGTCCCGCGGCCGGAAGGCGGCCGTCTGCCGCCGCCGTCGAGTGCGCGTGCGACAGCGATCCGGACGACGCCGGAGCTGTAGCCCTTGCGCATCAGGAAGCCGGACAGCCGACGTTCCGCGGTGGCCCGGTCGAGGCCGCGCATCTGCGGCGCTCGCTTGTCGGCGAGTTCCTGCGCGCGGAGGAACTCGTCGTCCTCGTCGTCGGCGGCTTCGTCGAGTGCGGTGTCGATCGCCACCTGGTCGATCCCCCGGCGTCGGAGTTCGGTGACAACCCCCTGGCGGCCGAGGCCCTTGCGCGCGTGCAGCCGGTCGACCAGGTCGGTGGCGAGGGCGACGTCGTCCAGGAGCCCGACACGGGTCAACCGTTCGATCTCGTGCTCGACCACGTCGGGGTCGAGGTCCTGCTGCAGCAGTAGGGTCCGCATCTCGGACTCGCTCACGCCCTTGCGCCCGAGGGCACGGAGGCTGAGCCGTTCGGCGTCCGCGCGCTGTTCGTCGAGCGGACGGGGTGCGTCAGCCGGGTCGATCTCCTCGCCGCCGGCGATGGAGAACACCGACGCGGTGGTGGCGTCGGCGGTCTCGGAGTCGTAGCCGTCCTGCTCGGCCCGGGTCGAGCGCCCGCTGCCGTCACCGATCACGGGCGACACCCATGCTGCTGGGCCCCGGGCACCGTGCAGGGGCACCGGCGAATCGGCGTCGAAGGGTGCCGGGAACTCGTCCGGCCGAGCGTCGCCGGACTCGGGCAGTGCCCACCCGTCGACGTCTCGTGGTTCGTCCGGTGACACCGGCGGTGCGGGGATCGCGGGCGTCACCGGTGTGACGGGAGCGCGACGACGCGACCTCGCACCGAACAGGTCGGTGACCGGTGCGAGGCCGTCGTCGTCGTGGTCGGTGCTCACGCGCCCTTGCGCTCCGCGAGCTTCGGCGCGATCGACTCGACCGGAGCGTCCTCGGCCTTGGCGCCGCCGACGCCGAGCTTGGCGAGGATCTTGCCTTCGATGTCGGCAGCGATCTCGGGGTTCTGGATCAGGAAGGAACGCGAGTTCTCCTTGCCCTGCCCGAGCTGGTCGCCGTCGTACGTGTACCAGGCGCCCGACTTCTTGACGATGCCGTGGTCGACACCGAAGTCGAGCAGCGAGCCTTCGCGCGAGATGCCGACGCCGTACAGGATGTCGAACTCGGCCTGCTTGAAGGGCGGCGCCATCTTGTTCTTGACGACCTTGACGCGCGTTCGGTTGCCCACCGCGTCGGTACCGCTCTTGAGCGTCTCGATGCGACGGATGTCGAGGCGGACGGACGCGTAGAACTTCAGCGCCTTACCGCCCGAGGTGGTCTCCGGCGAACCGAAGAACACGCCGATCTTCTCGCGCAGCTGGTTGATGAAGATCATCGTGGTCTGCGTCTGGTTCAGGCCACCGGCGAGCTTCCGCAGCGCCTGCGACATGAGGCGGGCCTGCAGACCGACGTGCGAGTCACCCATCTCGCCCTCGATCTCGGCACGGGGCACGAGGGCCGCGACGGAGTCGATGACGATGAGGTCGATGGAGCCGGAGCGGACCAGCATGTCCGCGATCTCGAGCGCCTGCTCGGCGGTGTCGGGCTGCGACACGAGCAGGGCGTCAATGTCGACACCGAGCTTCTTGGCGTACTCGGGGTCGAGCGCGTGCTCGGCGTCGATGAAGGCCGCGATGCCACCGGCGCGCTGGGCGTTGGCGATGGCGTGGATGGTGAGGGTCGTCTTACCCGACGACTCCGGGCCGTAGATCTCGACGATGCGGCCGCGGGGCAGGCCACCGATGCCGAGCGCGACGTCCAGCGCCACCGACCCGGTCTGGATGACGTTGACGGGGGCGCGTTCGTCCGAACCGAGGCGCATGATCGCACCCTTGCCGAACTGCCTGTCGATCTGTGCGAGTGCGGTCTCGAGGGCCTTTTCGCGGTCTGCCGGTGATGGCATGGGGTGCTCCTTCGTGCTCGTGTTCGGCCGCCTGTAGGCTGTCGCGTCCACGCCGGCCGATGGTGCAAGGCCGATGGTTCTGCGACAAGGCTTCGGGCTGTTCCCGATGTCCATCAACCTATGGCGAGCCACCGACATCACTGCCGACGGTCACGCGATCTGTGGATGGAGCATCCGGGCGACGCCGCTGTGGAGGAAGTTACCACCGATCGAACACGCGTTCGAGCAACACGCCGAACACAGTTTCGGGTGCCGGACCCTGCAGGACCGCGCTCAGTCCTGGGGTTCGGCCAGGCCCTTGCCGTGCCGACGGTCCATCGGGACGTCCTGCGAGTCGCACAGGGCATCCCACACCCGGCGGGCGTCGATGCCGGCGGCAAGGGCGTCCACGGCCGAGCGACCGCCCAGCCCCTCGAGCACGACGTCACGGGTGACCACGGACCCGTAGGCCTCGCCGAACACCTGGTCGACGGCTCGCCAGAACTCACTCACGCGCATCCGACCAGCCTAAGCGCGTCGTCGCGGGCCGGAACGCAGAACGCCCCCGCCGGGAAGGACCGGCGAGGGCGTTCGGTGCAGTGCGGTCAGCGCACCGCGAGGTCGTTGTCGAACTCGGCGACGAGGTCGTCCGGGAGCGTGTCGGGGACGGGGGTCAGCCCCTCGACGATCGCGAGGCGGTCGCCCACTTCGCGCATGATGGTCGAGATGGGCGTGTCCAGAGCATCCGCGACGGACGCGAGGATCTCCGAGCTGGCTTCCTTCTGCCCACGCTCGACCTCACTGAGGTACCCGAGCGCGACACTGGCCTTGGACGCGACCTGACGGAGGGTCCGGCCCTTCTGCAAGCGGAAGTCCCGGAGCACATCGCCGATTTCCTGACGAACGAGAACCATGAGAACTCCTCCTCTCTGTCGTCTCCGCGCCCGCTCGGTCCGGTGGAACGAGTTCGGGTTCAGCAACAATAGCGTTGCCGGTTGCAGCATGTTAGCCAGGCTGGCTGCCGTACTGCTGGAGATTTCGTGAGATGTAACCCAGTGGAAACGGGACCTATTCCCGGCCCCGGATCTCGGACGACATCCGTGCAAGGAGTTCGGAGACGGTGGCGTGACGGATTGCTCCCCGGTCACCGTCGAGGTGCAGCTCGAAGGCCTCGGCGCCCGCGGCGGAGGCGATCCCCACGTACACGGTGCCGACGGGCTTGCCGTCCTGCGGGTCCGGGCCGGCGACACCCGTCGTGCTGATCCCCCACGTTGCGGGCTCCCCGTCGACGGACAGCGCGATCCGGACACCGGCGGCCATCTGCCGGGCGACCTCCGGGTGCACGGCGCCCTCGGCCTCGAGCAGGTCCGCCGAGACCCCGAGCACGGAGTGCTTCACGGGCGTCGCGTACGCCACGACGCCACCGCGGACGACGGCGCTCGCCCCGGGCACGTCGACGAGGGTCGCGACGACGAGTCCGCCGGTCAGCGACTCCGCCACGGCGAGGGTCTCGCCCCGCGCCGTCAGTTCGGCGATGAGACCCGGTGCGACCGGCTCGACGGGCGCGGCCTCGGTCGAACGGTCGGGCCTGGTCATGCGGTGGTGCGGTTGTGCTTCCATGCCTGCCAGAGGTAGTCGATCCCGCTCAGGACCGTTGCCAGGAACGCGGCGGTCATGAGGATGCCGTTGACCCAGTGCGCCCAGTCACCGACCAGGTTCCACCACGGGAACAGCGCGGCCGTCAGCGCGACGGCCTGCAGCACGGTCTTGATCTTGCCTCCGCGGCTGGCCGGGATCAC
Organism: Curtobacterium sp. VKM Ac-2889; assembly: GCF_015350855.1. Classification (NCBI taxonomy): domain Bacteria; kingdom Bacillati; phylum Actinomycetota; class Actinomycetes; order Micrococcales; family Microbacteriaceae; genus Curtobacterium; species Curtobacterium sp. VKM Ac-2889. The sequence goes on from NZ_JADKSC010000002.1 coordinate 115,603, forward strand.
CCGGTCGGAGAGCACCGCGAACCGGAAGACCGTGATGCCGATCTCCCGCACCAAGATCAGCACGGTCACGTACCAGGGCAGTTCCTGCAGGATGGACAGCGCGACGAGCGCACCCCCGATGAGCACCTTGTCGGCGATCGGGTCGACGAGCTTGCCGAAGTCCGTGACCAGGTTCTGCCGACGGGCGATGATGCCGTCGGCGCTGTCCGTGACGATCGCCACGACGAAGACGACCGCGGCCCAGATGCGCAGGGGCCCGTCGTTCCCGGCGTCGGTGAGCAGCAGGACGAAGAACAGCGGCGCCATCAGGATGCGCACCACCGTGATGATGTTCGCGACGTTCGCGGTCGACGCCGGGCCGGGGCCCTTGCGCAAGAGCCGCCCGCGCCACGGGAACCGTGCGCCGTGCGTGGTGTTCGTGCTGTCCGAGGCGGTCATCGCCGTCACTCCCTGCCCGTCAGTCCCCACGCGTCCTCATCGGGCTCGTCGTGGACTTCATCGTACCCGCGGGTCATGTCCCCGACGGGGTCGGCACCGTACCGGTCACCGTCGCCGGACGGCGTCGGTGCCGGCGCTGCCGGAGCGGCCGCGGCGGGCGGCTCCTCGCCGCGGAGCTTCGCGAGAACCGCGGGCAACTGGTCGGCGGTCACCAGGACGTCGCGGGCCTTCGAGCCCTCGGACGGTCCGACGATGTCGCGCGACTCCATCAGGTCCATCAGGCGACCGGCCTTGGCGAAGCCGACGCGGAGCTTGCGCTGCAGCATCGACGTCGAACCGAACTGGGTCGACACGACCTGTTCGACGGCCGCGAGCAGCAGTTCGAGGTCGTCGCCGATGTCGGCGTCGATCTCCTTGCGCTCGACCACGGCCTGGACGTCCTGGCGGTACTCGGGCTGGGCCTGCCGTGTGACGTGCTGGACGACCTCGGCGACCTCGCCCTCCTGCACCCAGGCGCCCTGCACGCGGAGCGACTTCGACGAACCCATCGGCAGGAAGAGCGCGTCGCCCTGACCGATCAGCTTGTCGGCGCCGGGCTGGTCGAGGATGACGCGGGAGTCCGTGACGCTCGTCACCGCGAAGGCGATGCGCGACGGCACGTTCGCCTTGATCAGGCCGGTGATGACGTCGACCGAGGGCCGCTGCGTCGCGAGCACCAGGTGGATGCCGGCGGCGCGGGCGAGCTGGGTGATGCGGACGATCGATTCCTCGACGTCACGCGGTGCCACGAGCATCAGGTCGGCGAGCTCGTCGACGACCACCAGCAGGTACGGGTACGGCTTGAGCTTCCGCTCGCTGCCCGCCGGCAGGACGATCTCGTTGTTCTCGATCGCCTTGTTGAAGTCGTCGACGTGGCGGAACCCGAACGACGCCAGGTCGTCGTACCGCATGTCCATCTCCTTCACGACCCACTGCAGCGCTTCGGCTGCCTTCTTGGGGTTCGTGATGATGGGGGTGATGAGGTGCGGGACGCCGGCGTAGATCGAGAGCTCGACGCGCTTCGGGTCGACCAGGACCATGCGGACCTCGGACGGCTTCGCGCGCATCAGCAGCGACGTGATCATCGAGTTGATGAACACCGACTTGCCGGAACCGGTGGAGCCGGCGACGAGCAGGTGCGGCATCTTCGCCAGGTTCGCGACGACGAAGCCGCCCTCGACGTCCTTGCCGACGCCGATCGTCATCGGGTGCTTCGACTTGCGCGCGGCGTTCGAGCGCAGCACGTCGCCGAGCGAGACGATCTCGCGGTCGGTGTTCGGGATCTCGACGCCGATCGCGCTCTTGCCCGGGATCGGCGACAGGATGCGGACCTCGTTCGAGGCGACCGCGTACGACAGGTTCTTCGACAGGGCCGTGACGCGCTCGACCTTGACGCCCGGGCCGAGCTCGATCTCGTACCGGGTGACCGTCGGCCCGCGGGAGAACCCGGTGACCTTCGCGTCGACCTTGAACTCGGTGAGCACCCCGGTGATGGCGGCGACGATGTCGTCGTTCGCCTGGCTGCGCGCGACCGAGGGCGTGCCGGAGCTCAGGGTGGTGGCGGCCGGCAGTCGGTACGGCTTCGACGGGTCGTCGTCGGACCCGGCGGCGGCCGCGCTCAGCTCGGCGGCGGCGTCGATGTCCTCAGGTTCGTCGACGACCTCGGGCTCGGACAGCACCTCGGGCACCGCGGGACGGATGTCGGCGGTCGGCTGCGGGCGCGCGGGGACGTCGGTGCCGAACGCGCGCAGGGCCTGCTCGGCGTCCTGCAGGTCCTGCTCGACGGAGTCGTTGAGGTTGACCGACGCGGGCTCGGCCGGCGTGAGGTCGACGAGCCCTGCGGCGGCCCCGGCGTTCGGGCTCACGACGGGAGCAGCGGGCGCGACGGCAGCGGCAGCGGGCGCGACACCGGTGGCCGGCGGGAGCACCGGGCTGTCGTACGCCGGGTCCTCTTCGCGTCCGGACTTGTTGCGGCGCCACCACGGCACGTTGTCGCCGCCGGCTTCGGCGCCGGCAGCGGCCTGCTCGTCACCGAACCCGAGGTCGTCGAACAGCTGGAAGTCGGCGTCGCCCTTCTTGCCGCGCTTCGAGGTGCGGGTGCGGGCGGCGGGCTCCGCCGCGGCGGCGGCGTCCGCGTCCGGCTCGGCAGCGGGCGCCGGGGCACCGAACAGGTAGGCGTAGAGCTCGTGCAGCCGGCGACCGAGCTTGTTCGGCGGCGTCTTGGTGATGATGAAGAGCGAGAGCACGAGCAGCACGATCGCCACGGGCACGGCCACCCACGCGGTCGCGATCGTGACGAGCCAGCCGATGACCACCCAGCCGAGCACCCCACCGGCGGCAGCGAGCGCGGGCATGCCGTCGGCCGCGCTCGGTCGGCCGCCGAAGACGTGGCAGAGCGAGGCGATGGAGACGATCAGGATGCCCAGACCGATGCCGATCCGGGTGTTGTCGTGCACCGAGGCCGGGTGCCGGAACAGCCACCCGGCGAACACGATCATGATGACCGGCAGGGCGAATGCCAGGCGGCCGAACAGCCCGCCGAACGTGTACGCGTCGAGTGCGACGGAGACGCTGTTGGTCGGGTTGAGCCACTCGACGACCCCGCCGGCGATGGCCAGCAGGAACAGCAGGAACGGGAACCCGTCGCGCCGCTGGTCCTTCTCGAGGGTCTCCTTGCCGAGCAGCCGGAACATCGCGCCGACGCCGTGCGCCATCGCGAGCCAGAAGGTCACGAGCGGGTTCTGCTCGCGGAACACCGGCGTGGGTGCGGCCTGCGGCAGCTTCTTCGTCGTGGCCTGGGTGCGCGACGAACCGCGCGTCCCGTTGCCACGGGACGACGTGGACGCGCGCGAGCGCGTGGTCGACTTGGTGCCTCCGGCCATGGGCAGAACCCTAACGCCCGCCCAGGACAAACGCAGGAAGGCCCGCCGCAGCGTCCGTGACGGACGCTGGACGGGCCTCCAGGGCGGGGACGGAGGCTAGGCCTCGATGACCACCGGGACGATCATCGGACGACGACGGTGCTTCGTGTTCACCCAACGACCGACCGTGCGACGGACGACCTGCGCGAAGGCGTGCGAGTCGCGCGTGCCGTTGGCTGCGGCCTCGGAGATCGCCTTGGCGATCTGCGGGCGCACGTCGTCGAAGACGGAGTCGTCCTCGGCGAAGCCGCGCGACTGGATCTCCGGGCCGATCACGCACTGCCCGGTGGTGAAGTCCACCGCGCAGAAGACCGAGATGAAGCCTTCTTCGGCCAGGACACGGCGGTCCTTCAGGTCGGCGTCGGTGATCTCGCCGACGGTGGAGCCGTCGACGTAGACGTAGCCGATGTCGAGCTGGCCGGCGACCGTTGCGACGCCGTCCTTCAGGTCGACGACGATGCCGTCCTGACCGAGGATCACGTTGCGCGGCGGGACGCCCGTCTGGATCGCCAGGTCGGCGTTCGCGTACAGGTGACGGTGCTCGCCGTGGACGGGGAGCACGTTGCGCGGTCGCAGGATGTTGTAGCAGTAGAGCAGTTCGCCGGCCGAGGCGTGTCCGGAGACGTGCACCTTGGCGTTGCCCTTGTGCACGACCTTCGCGCCGAGCTTGGTCAGCCCGTCGATCACGCGGTACACGGCGTTCTCGTTGCCCGGGATGAGCGACGACGCGAGGATGACGGTGTCGCCCTCGCCGATCTCGATCTGGTGCTCGAGGTTCGCCATGCGGGCCAGGACGGCCATCGGCTCACCCTGCGACCCGGTCGACATGTAGACGATCTGGTCGTCGGGGACGTTCTTCGCCTTCTTCGTGTCGATGAGCACGTTCTCCGGCACCCGCAGGTACCCGAGGTCGGCGGCGATCGTCATGTTGCGGATCATCGAGCGGCCCATGAACGCGACCTTGCGGTTCGCGGCCGCGGCGGCGTCGAGGACCTGCTGCACGCGGTGCACGTGTGACGAGAAGCTCGCCACGACGACCTTCTTGCGGGCGCGCATGATGATGTTCTCGAGCACCGGGCCGATGTCGCGCTCCGGAGCGGTGAAGCCCGGCACGTCGGCGTTCGTGGAGTCCGGCAGGAACAGGTCGACGCCGGCCTCGCCCAGACGGGCGAACGCGCGGAGGTCGGTGATCCGGTCGTCCAGCGGGAGCTGGTCCATCTTGAAGTCACCCGTGTGCAGGACACGACCGGCGGGGGTCGTGATCGCGACGGCGAGGGCGTCCGGGATGGAGTGGTTCACGGCGACGAACTCGAGGTGGAACGGGCCGATCTGCTCGGTCTGGTCCTCGGCCACGACGAGCGTGTACGGCTTGATCCGGTGTTCCTTGAGCTTCGCCTCGACGAGCGCGAGGGTCAGCGTGGAGCCGATCAGCGGGATGTCGTCGCGGAGCTTCAGCAGGTACGGGACCGCGCCGATGTGGTCTTCGTGGCCGTGCGTGAGCACGACACCGAGGACGTCGTCGAGGCGGTCACGGATCGGCGTGAAGTCCGGCAGGATCAGGTCGACACCGGGCTGGTGCTCCTCGGGGAACAGCACGCCGGCGTCGACGATGAGCAGCTTGCCCTCGTACTCGTAGACGGTCATGTTGCGACCGATCTCGCCGAGGCCCCCGATGGGGATCACGCGGAGGGTGCCGTTCTCGAGCGGCTGCGGTGTGGAGACTTGTGTGGGCATTCGGTCCTACGGATTCGGGCGACGTGCGTGCTGCGCGCCGCGGTGTTCGCTAGCGGGTGGTGCCTGGCACCTTCGGTAGTGCACCGCCGGCCGCCGCGTTGCGGTCGGGGCGGAAGTTCGAGAAGTCGGCGCCGGGCACGTCGCGCACGGCTTCGAGTGAGGTCTCGATGGCGTACGCCTCGGAGTCCTCGGGGCCGACGAGCGGCAGTCGGACGCGCGGGCTGCCGATGCGGCCGAGCCCGTGCAGGATGTACTTGGCGGCCACGGTACCGGGAACGTGCGTCATCACGGCGCGGACGAGCGGCTCGAGTCGCTTGTGCTCGGCCGTCGCGGTGGCCAGGTCACCCCGGTTCACGGCGTCGACGATGGTGCGGTATGGCGCGCTCGTGATGTTCGCCGTCACGCCGATCAGGCCGGTGGCACCGATCGACAGGTGCGGGAGCACGTTCGTGTCGTCACCGGAGAAGTACATGAGGTCGGTGTTGTTCAGCACGCGCGAGACCTCGGCGAAGTCGCCCTTGGCGTCCTTCACGGCGAGGATGTTCGGGTGCTTCGACGCACGCAGGATCGTGTCGTAGGTGATCGGGATGCCGGTGCGGCCCGGGATGTCGTACAGGATCACCGGCAGGTCGGTGGCGTCCGCGATCATCCGGAAGTGGGTGAGGACACCCGACTGTGTCGGCTTGTTGTAGTACGGCGTGACGATCATCACGCCGTCCGCGCCGGCCTTCTCGCTCTGCTTGTACAGGTGGATGGCGTGCGCGGTCTCGTTCGAGCCACCACCCGTGATGATCTTCGCGCGGCCGGCGGCGACGGACTTGCCGACCTCGACCAGCCGGAGCTTCTCCGGGTCGGTGAGCGTCGACGTCTCGCCGGTCGTGCCGGTGACGACGATGCCGTCGGCGCCGGCGGTGATGCAGTCGTCGATGTGCTGCTCGACGCCGGGCCAGTCGACCTCTCCGTCGGCCGTGAACGGGGTCACGAGGGCGACGAGGACCTGACCGAAGGGATTCTCACGCGGGGACACGGGCACCAGCGTACCGGGGATGCGCGCGGAGGCCGCCGTCCGTGTGGACGGTCGCCTGCCTGCGGCGCGGCCGGGAGGCCCGGATCACGTCCGTCCCGCCGGTCACGCCCGGCGCGTGCGGGCGCTCAGGCGCGGCGCTGCCACTCCAGGAACCGGTAGCGGGTGCCGCCGTTGCGGGACTCCTGCCACGGGCCCTCGTCGGTGAGCGTCCAACCGGCAGTCTCGTCGAGCGTCGGTGCGACGGTGTCGCCGGGGACGTCGACGTCGATCACGGTCTCGGAGACGACATCGGCACGGTCGAGCGCCGCGGCGTAGACCTGGCCGCCGCCGATGACCCAGACGGTCTCGTCGGTGCCGTCGTCGCCTTCGAGCGCGGCCTGCAGGTCGTGCACCGCCTCGGCACCGTCGGCGGTCCACGTCGTGTCACGGGTGAGCACCACGTTGCGCCGACCGGGCAGGGGGCGGAACCGCTCGGGCAGGGACTCCCACGTGCGCCGGCCCATGAGCACGGTCGCGTCGCCGGTGACCCGCTTGAAGTGCGCCAGGTCCTCGGGCACGTGCCAGGGCATGCCCCCGTCGGCACCGATGACGCCGGCGGTCGAGCGGGCCCAGACCATGCCGATCATCAGACGGCGACCGCGGCCTTGATCGCCGGGTGGTGCTCGTACCCGACGACGGTGAAGTCCTCGTACTCGTAGTCGTCGATCGAGTCGCGCGGCGCGAGCTCGAGCGTCGGCATCGGGTACGCCGTGCGGGACAGCTGCTCCTCGACCTGTTCGACGTGGTTGTCGTAGACGTGGCAGTCGCCGCCGGTCCAGACGAAGTCGCCGACCTCGAGCCCGGTCTGCGCCGCGATCATGTGGGTCAGCAGCGCGTACGAGGCGATGTTGAACGGGACGCCGAGGAACATGTCGGCGCTCCGCTGGTAGAGCTGGCACGAGAGCTTGCCGTCGTTGACGTAGAACTGGAAGAACGCGTGGCACGGGGCGAGCGCCATGTCCGGCACGTCGGCGACGTTCCACGCCGAGACGATGAGCCGACGGCTGTCCGGGTTCGTCCTGATCTGCTCGATGACCTGGGCGATCTGGTCGACGTGCTCACCCGAGGGGGTGGGCCAGGATCGCCACTGCACGCCGTACACCGGGCCGAGGTCGCCGTCGGCGTCCGCCCACTCGTTCCAGATCCGGACACCGTGCTCCTGCAGCCAGGTCGCGTTGCCCTCGCCGCGCAGGAACCAGAGGAGCTCGTACGCGATCGACTTGAAGTGCACGCGCTTCGTGGTGACGAGCGGGAAACCCTTCGACAGGTCGTAGCGGAGCTGTGCACCGAACAGGCTGCGGGTCCCCGTGCCGGTGCGGTCGCCCTTCGGCGAGCCCTCGGTCAGGACCCGGCGGAGCAGGTCCTCGTAGGGGGTCGGGACGGAAGCGTCGGGCTGTACGGTCTCGCTGTCGGTCACACACAGAAGCCTACGTCGGTGTGAGTAGCGTTGCCGGTATGCCCGACACGACGGAACAACCGCTCTCGATCCTGGTGGCCGGCTCGTCCGGCTTCATCGGGACCCCACTCGTCCGCGCCCTGCGCGAGGCGGGGCACCACGTCACCACGCTCGTGCGCCGGGAAGCCCGCACCGCGACCGAGTTCCGCTGGGCACCGGGGCGACGTCCGCTCGACCCGGCGATCCTCGACGGCGCCGACGTCGTGATCAACCTGGCCGGCGCGAACATCGGCAAGCTGCCGTGGACCGACGCGTACCGCAAGGAGATCCGCAGCTCACGCATCGACGCCACCGACACCCTGGTCGAGGCGATGCGGCACGCGACCACTCCCCCGGCGCTGTTCCTGTCGGGCTCGGCCTCGGGCGTGTACGGCGACCGTCCGGCCGACGTGCTGCCCGACGACGCCGCCCCGGGCACGGGGTTCCTCGCCGACGTCTGCACCGCGTGGGAGTCGGCCGCGAACGCCGCCCCCGCGGGGGTCCGGGTCATCACGCTCCGGACCGGCATCGTGATCGGCAAGGGCGGCGGCGCGCTCGCACCCCTCGTCCCGCTGACCAAGCTCGGCGTCGGCAGCCGACTCGGCACCGGCGGCCAGCACTGGCCCTGGATCGCCCTCGAGGACGAGGTCGGCGCGATCGTGCACCTGGCGACCGCGGCTCCGGACGTCTCCGGCCCGGTGAACCTGGCGGGCCCGGAGCCGGTCGTCGCCGACCGCATCACGAAGCACATCGCCGAGGTGCTGCACCGCCCCTACCTGTTCCGGATCCCCGAGTTCGCCCTGCGCCTGGCGCTGCGGGACGCCGCGGACGACATGCTCCTGTCGAGCCAGCGGATGGTCCCCACGAAGTTGCTCGAGTCCGGCTACACGTTCCGGTACACGCAGGCGGCGGACGCGATCGACGCCGTCTTCTGATCGGACACCAGACCGGGGGTCAGCGGTCGGCGGCGCGCGCCAGGGCGGTGCGCATCGCCGACCGTGCACGTTTGCGGTCGCCCGCGGCGTCGTAGACCACACCGAGCCGGTACCAGGCACGCCAGTCGGCCGGGTCCTGCTCGACCGCGTCGCGGTACCGCGGGAACAGCTCGTCGGCGGCGTCGCGGATCGGACGACCCGACGGCCGCACGGGGACGACGTCGTCCGGTGTGCCGCCCTCGGCCTCGAGCCGTGCGCCGAGCCGCGTGATGCGGATGCCGAAGCGGAACTCCAGGACGAGCAGGAGCGCGCCGATCGCGGCGACGACGAACAGTGCGACACCGATGCCGATGCCGATCGGGATGCCGGTGGCGATGAAGGCCACGGCACGCTGTCCGACGAGAACGATGTACAGGGCGAGCAGCACCGCCATCAGTGCTGCACCCCAGAATGGCGAGCGGATCGTGCGTCCGGCCCGCTCCATGCGACCCACGGCCCTCAGCCGATGCCGAGGACGCTGCCGAGGCCCACGGTGAGCCCCCGCGCCGACACCACGTTCGCGAGCGCCGCACGGATGCCCGCCACGTAGGCGACGTCGTCGTTGGTGTCGTGCCGGATCGTCAGTGTCTCGCCGGGGCCGCTCAGCACGACGTCCTGCACGGCCTTCACCCCGGGCAGCCGAAGCGAGTGGATGGGCACACTGGCGACCTGCTGACCACGGGCGCGCTGGTCGACGTGTGGAGCGTCCACCGGCCCGACATCGCGCCGGGCGTCGGCCATCAGCTCCGCCGTGCGCACCGCGGTGCCCGAGGGTGAGTCGATCTTGCCGGCGTGGTGGGTCTCGACGATCTCGGCAGCCGGGAACCACGGCGCCGCGATCGTGGCCAGGTGGGTGCCGAGCACCGAGCCGATCGAGAAGTTCGGGACGACGAGCACCCCCTGCTCCGGGCGTTCCTGCAGCCCGGTGCGGAGCTTCGCGAGGCGGTCGAGCGACCAGCCGGAGGTACCGACGAGCACGTTCGCGCCGCTCGACAGCGCATTCTCCACGATCGCCGGGCTGAGCGACGGCACCGTCACGTCGACCACCAGGGCCGCGCCGCCGAAGACGGACGGGGGTGCCTGGTGGGCGCCGTCCTTCGAGGACAGACGGGCGACGAGCTCGAACTCCGGGAGTTCCTCGACGACGGCGGCCACGAGGCCCCCGAGACGACCGGTGGCGCCGACGACGGCGACGGGAGTGACCATGCGGTCCATCCTAGGATCGACGCATGTCAGTCGAGGTCAGGACCGTGCCGGCCGATCTGCCCGAGGTCGACGTCCTGCTCGACGCGTACCTGGACGAGCGCGAGGCGACGTTCCCGAGCGCGCAGGGCACGTACGCACGGAAGCGCACCCCCGCGGCCGAGTTCACGCCGCCGAACGGTGTCTTCGCACTGGCGGACGACGACGGCGTCGCGATCGGGTGCGGGGGGCTCCGGCGGATCGCGGACGGGGTGGACGCAGCCGGCGCCGTCGACGTCCGGTTCGAGGTCAAGCACGTCTTCGTGACACCGGCCGGGCGCGGCAAGGGGGTCGCGACGGCCGTGATGGACCTGCTCGAACGGGCCGGTGCCGACCTCGGCGCGACGAGCATCGTCCTCGACACGAACGACTCACTCGTCGCCGCGGCCGCCCTGTACCGCAGCCGCGGCTACGAACGCGTCGAGCCGTTCAACGACAACCCGAACGCGACCGCCTGGTACCGCAAGGCGGTGGCCCCGACCCGGACGGGCCGCGGGCCGGACGCCTGAGCCGCCACGGGCCTCCCGGCCGCGCCACCGCGAACCGGACCGGCGGCCGCTAGACGGGCTGGTCGACCGGCAGCCCGGTGCGCAGCTCCACCGGCAGGTGGGCCAGGTCGTTCAGCGTGACGACCTCGGCCGGCTTCGCCGAGCGGATCCGGATGATCGTGAGCGCGGTGTGCGCGACGTTGGTGCCCATCCAGCGCCACTCGGGCGCCTGGAACGCTTCACGCACGAACCAGCCGATCACGGCGTTGTGCGTGATGAGCAGGTCGTGCCGGTCTTCGCGCGCCGGGGTGAACCACTCCGACACGGCGTCGCCCATCTGGGCTTGCCCGGCGACGATCTCCTCTTCGGTGATGCCGCCGTACCAGCCCTGGTAGGCGTGCGGCATGTCCGGCGTCGGGCCCGAGGGGATGCAGTCGAACAGCAGCGTCGAGGGTTCCGGCTGGATCGACGGCAGTCGCTGCGACAGGAACGCGGCGGTCTCGCTCGGGGCCTCGAGCGGCGAGTGGTAAACGCCGTCGAAGGGCACGCCGCCGAGACGGTCGGCGACCAGGGTCGCCTGACGCTTGCCGCGTTCGGAGAGCTTGCCGTCCCGCAGGCCGTGTTCGGCGTCCTGGTGTTCGCCGTGGCGGACGAGGTACAGGTAGTGCGACATGTCCGTGTTCAGCTGCCGATCCCGATGGCCGCGGCGAGTTCGTCCTGCTGCACGGCGCCGACCACCGAGGTGATCGTCGGTCGGGTGAGCAGGTCGCGCGCGAGTTCGAGCACGCCGCCGGTGGTGACGCCGTCCACGCGTTCGAGCGCGGTCGACAGGTCGGTGTACTCCCCCGTGCCGAGCTCGGAACGGCCGAGACGCGTCATGCGTGCGTCGGAGTCTTCGAGCGAGAGCGTCAGCGCACCCTCGATCTGCCCCTTCGCCCGCCGCAGTTCGTCGTCGGTGATGCCGTGGTCGACCATCCGGCGGAACTCCGCGTCGACGATGTCGACGACACCGGCGACGTTGTCCGGCGCGCAGCCGGCGTAGACGCCGAAGGCACCGTTGTCCAGGTAGGCGGGAGCGAACGACGACACCGCGTAGGCCAGACCGCGGCGCTCGCGGACCTCTTGGAACAGGCGCGAGCTCATGCCACCGCCGAGCACGGCGTTCAGGACGCTGAGCGAGGGCCGGCGGTCGTCGCGCAGGTCGAGACCCTGCGAGCCGCGGAGCATGCTGACCTGCTCGGTCGGGCGGTGCACCACGGACAGCTTCGGCTCGACCGGGTCGGCAACCGTCTGGGGCGTGCGGCGCGGCAGCGGCGCGGCGTCGGGAGCGTCGTGGAAGACGCCGGCGACGAGCTCGCAGAACCGGTCGTGGTCGACGGCACCGGCGGCGGTGACGACGATGCCGTTGGGCGCGTAGTGCTCGCGGTAGTGCGCCAGCACCTCGTCGCGCTGGACCGCACGGATGCTGTCCGGGGTGCCGCCGATAGGACGGCCGAGGGGGTGCCCGCCGAACGCCGCGGCGAAGAACGCTTCGCCCGCGACGTCGGCCGGGTCGTCGGCGGCCATCGCGAGTTCTTCGAGGATGACACCGCGCTCCACGGCGAAGGCCTCGTGCTCGAGCACCGACCCGGTGACCATGTCACCGATGACGTTCACGGCCATCGGGACGTCGGTGTCCCGGACCCGTGCGTAGTAGCAGGTGTACTCCTTGGCCGTCGCGGCGTTGTGCTCACCGCCGACCGAGTCGAACGCGATGGCGATGTCGAGCGCCGACCGCGTCTCGGTGCCCTTGAAGAGCAGGTGTTCGAGGAAGTGCGTCGAGCCGAACTGACCGTCGCGCTCGTCACGTGAACCGACGCCGACCCAGAACCCGATGCTCGTCGACGCGGCGCCCGGCACCGCCTCGGTGAGCACACGGACGCCCGACGGCAACACGGTGCGACGGACGAAGGCCCCACCGGACGTCAGGAACGACGTGTCCGGGGCCCCGAGCGGCAGTGGCACTGGCTGGTTCATCGCAGACGAGCCTACTGATCCGCCGACGCGTGCCGCCCAGTTTCCCGGTCCGGGCCACGTGCCACTCGAAGTGGGGTACAGGAAGTGTGGACAGACCGACTCGTCTGTCTGTCCTCCTTGTGCTACAGTTGGCCACGCCGGATCGAAAGCCCCCCTAAGTTCCGATCCGGCGGCTCGGGACATCAGTCCTGCGCGACCACCGAGTCCCCCCACTCCGGTCGCGGAGCCGATGAGTCCGAGGAGTACACGCTGTGACGGTCGATTCCCCCCAACCGGCCGTCCAGCGTCTCCCCGGCCCGAGCACGAACCTCGCGTCGCCGGACGGGTCGAGCGTCCCCCCGACTCCCCGCTCCGGCGGCGCGAAGGTCCGTGTCCTCGAGACCGCCACGCGGCTGTTCTACGAAGAGGGCATCCACAGCGTCGGCGTCGACCGCCTCATCTCCGAGGCGAGCGTCACGAAGGCGACGTTCTACAAGCACTACGGGTCGAAGGACAACCTGATCCTCGCCTACATCCGGACCCAGCACGAGCGCGTGCAGGAGCGGATGGAGCAGCTCATCACCGACGCCGGCTCCCCCGAGCGGGCTGTCCGAGCGTGGGTCGCCGCGCTGGCCGACGACGTCAACGACCCGGCCTTCCGCGGCTGTGCGTTCCTGCACGCCGCCGCCGAGTACCACGACCCGCGCGACCCGGTCCGCCAGGTCGTCGCCGTGCACCGCGACTGGTACACCGAGCGCCTCGCGACCCTGCTGCACGACGCCGGGCACCCCCTGCCCGGCGACGGCGCCGACGAGCTGATGCTCGCGCGTGACGGTGCGATGGCCGGGGCCTACGCCGGCGACGCGATCGCTGCCACCGCGGCGCTGAACCGCGTGGTCGACCGGGTGCTCGCGGTCTGACACCCGACTCGTCGCCAGCGCTGTCGCTGTCGGCTGTCACTGTCGCTTTCGCGAAAGCGACAGATCACCGCGAACAGTTCGCGGCGATCTGTCGGCTTCGCGGCACGGACGCACCCGCGCGACGCAGATCTGTCGCTTCCGCAGCGCGGTCGAGGCGACCGCGGGGCGGACGGGAGGCCCGTGGCGGCCCCGCACCGCGCCTCCAGGCCGTCTGTGCGAACTCCCACAGCCCCACGCGCGTCCCGAGCGCAGGCCCGGCCGGCGGGTGTTGGCTGGGGACATGGCCAACGACCCCAACTGGAACCTGCCCGATGTCCCGTCCTTCACCCTGACGAGCCCCGACTTCGCCGACGGCGGTGCGCTGCCCACCTCGGCGCGCGGCTCCGACGCCGGCGGCCAGGACCGCTCCCCGGCGCTCGAGTGGTCGGACGCACCCGAGGGCACGAAGAGCTTCGTCCTGACCGTGTACGACCCCGACGCCCCGACCGGCTCCGGCTTCTGGCACTGGAGCCTGACCGACATCCCGGGCTCGGCGACCTCGCTCCCCGCCGGTGCCGGCACCGACGACGCCCTGCTGCCCGCCGAGGCTCTCCGCCGCCGCAACGAGTTCGGCACGGACACGTTCCTCGGCGCTGCACCGCCCGCGGGTCACGGCGCGCACCGGTACTTCTTCACGCTGAGTGCCCTCGACGTCCCCGTGCTCGAGGCGCCGGCCGACGCGACCCCCGCGGTCGTCGGCTTCATGCTCCGTGGGCACCTGCTCGGTCGCGCGCAGCTCATGGGCACGCAGGAGACCCCCGCAGCCTGAGGGGTACGCGCACCGCGCACCGCGCACCGCGCACCGCGCCGCGAGCTTTCGCGCCCACCGCACACACGGCCCGCAACGGCGAACGGCCGCCGCCCCGGAAGGGACGGCGGCCGTTCGTGCGTCAGGACGCGAGAGAGGATCAGCCCTCGGCCGGGTCCTCGGCGTGGGCGCGGACCGTCTCGGCCGAGGTGGAGTCACCCTCGGTCTCGTCGGCCACGACCGGCGCGAGCGACAGCTTGCCGCGGTCGTCCACCTTGGTGACCTCGACCAGGACCTTCTGGCCGACGCCGAGCACGTCTTCGACGTTCTCCACACGCTTGCCACCGGCGAGCTTGCGCACCTCGGAGACGTGGAGCAGACCGTCACGGCCCGGGAGCAGCGACACGAAGGCGCCGAAGGTGGCGATCTTCACGACGGTGCCGAGGAACTGGTCCCCGATCTCCGGGTTGGTCGGGTTCGCGATCGCGTTGACCTGGGCACGAGCGGCCTCGGCCGACGGACCGTCGACGGCGCCGATGTAGACGGTGCCGTTGTCCTCGATCGAGATGTCGGCACCGGTGGTGTCCTGGATCCCGTTGATCGTCTTGCCCTTCGGGCCGATCAGCTCGCCGATCTTGTCGACGGGGATCTGCACCGAGATCACGCGAGGAGCGGTGTCCGCCATCTCGTCGGGGGCGTCGATCGCCTCGTTCAGCACACCGAGGATGGCCGAGCGGGCCTCCTTGGCCTGCTTGAGCGCCGCGTCGAGCACCGTCGACGGGATGCCGTCGAGCTTGGTGTCGAGCTGGATCGCGGTGACGAACTCCGAGGTACCGGCGACCTTGAAGTCCATGTCGCCGAGCGCGTCTTCGGCACCGAGGATGTCGGTCAGGGCCGCGTAGCGGGTCTGGCCGTCGACGGTGTCGGAGACCAGGCCCATCGCGATGCCGGCGACCGGGGCCTTGAGGGGCACACCGGCGTTGAGCAGCGACAGGGTCGAGGCGCAGACGGAACCCATCGAGGTCGAGCCGTTGGAGCTGAGCGCCTCGGAGACCTGGCGGATGGCGTAGGGGAACTCGTCACGCGACGGCAGCACCGGCACGAGTGCGCGCTCGGCGAGGAAGCCGTGCCCGATCTCGCGACGCTTCGGCGAACCCACACGGCCGGTCTCACCGGTCGAGTAGGGCGGGAAGTTGTAGTGGTGCAGGTAGCGCTTCTTCGTGACGGGCGACAGCGAGTCGATCTGCTGCTCCATCTTGAGCATGTTCAGCGTGGTGACGCCGAGGATCTGCGTCTCGCCGCGCTGGAAGATCGCCGAACCGTGGACGCGCGGGATCACGGCGACCTCGGCGTCGAGCGGACGGATGTCGGCGAGGCCGCGGCCGTCCATGCGGATCTGCTCGGTCAGGATGCGGCCGCGGACGACCTTCTTCGTGACCGACTTGTAGGCCGCGCCGACCTGCGAGTTGGCGACCTCGGGCAGCGAGCCCGCGGTGACCTGCTCGGCGATGGCAGCCTTGACGCGCGACTTGAGCGCGTCGTCGGCGTCCTGACGCTCGGTCTTGGCGGCGATCTTGTAGACGTCACCGAGCTCGGAGAGCGCGAGGGCTTCAACGGCCGAGTAGACCTCGGGCGCGTACGGCGGGAAGACCGGGAAGTCCTGGATCTCCTTGGCCGACTGCGCGGCGAGCTTGGCCTGGGCGTCGACGAGGGACTTGAGGAACGGCTTGGCCGCCTCGAGACCCTGGGCGACGATGGCCTCGTCGGGCTTGGTGGCGCCGCCCTGGATGAGGTCCCAGGCGTGCTCGGTGGCTTCCGCCTCGACCATCATGATCGCGACGTCCTCGTTGCCCGCCTCGTCCGTGACGACACGGCCGGCGACGGTCAGGTCGAACACGGCGTCGGCGAGCTGCGAGGCCTTCGGGAACGCGACCCACTGGTCACCGATGAGCGCGAGGCGCACACCGGCGATCGGGCCGGAGAACGGCAGACCGGAGATCTGCGTCGACGCGGACGCGGCGTTGATGGCCAGCGCGTCGTAGAACTCGTCCGGAGCGATGCTCAGGACGGTGATGACGATCTGGACCTCGTTGCGCAGGCCGTCGACGAACGACGGACGCAGCGGCCGGTCGATCAGACGGCAGACGAGGATGGCCTCGGTCGACGGACGGCCTTCGCGACGGAAGAACGAACCGGGGATCTTGCCGGCGGCGTAGGAACGCTCCTCGACGTCGACGGTCAGCGGGAAGAAGTCGAATCCTTCACGCGGGTGCTTGCCGGCGCTGGTGGCCGAGAGGAGCATCGTTTCCTCGTCCAGGTACGCGGCGACCGCGCCCTGGGCCTGCTGAGCGAGCCGACCGGTCTCGAACCGGACGGTGCGCTTGCCGTACTTGCCGTTGTCGATGACGGCTTCGGCGAACTTGATCTCGGGACCCTCCAAAAGGGCGCCTCCTTGATGTGTTTCCGGCAGGCCGTGGCGACGGCACTCGATGGTGCGTGCGCGCCGATCGTTCCGGACGCATGTCTGGCCAGCAGTAGAAGCACTCGGGAAACCGTTCCGGCCCGCGAGCCACCACCGATGACCAGCTCCGTGCCCGGCCTGCGCAGTGTTGTGTGTGACGTCCGGGGAATGAGTCCTCGGACACGATGGACTTTACCAGTCCTCAGGCTGTCGGCGGCGCGGCTCGCTGGACTCCTGGTGAACATCGGTAGCCTGCCGACATGCGTCTCACCCCCTCACGGGGCGTGCTCGTCGCGGCCGCTGTGGTCGTCGGCGCGCTCGTCGCCCCGACCCTGACCGCTGTGCCCGCCAACGCCACCGAGTACCCCACCTGGCAGGACGTCCAGCGCGCCAAGGGCAACGAGACCGCGAAGCGGGCCGAGGTGCAGAAGGTGCAGGCCGCGCTGCAGTCGGCGCAGGACGAAGCGGCCGCGAAGTCGCAGGCCGCCCTGGTGGCCTCGTCGAAGGCGGACGCGGCCGAGACGGAGCTGGCGTCGGCCACCCAGGCCGCCACGAGCCTCCAGGCCCAGGCGCAGCGCGCGAGCCAGACGGCGGAGCGGGCCCAGCAGCGGGCCGGCCAGCTGGCCGCGAACCTGTACCGCGACGGCAGCACGAACCAGATGACCACCCGGATCGCGACCGCGAAGAACCCGGACCAGCTGCTCTACCAGCTCGGTGCGCTCGACCAGCTCTCTGAGACCTGGTCCGGCGTGATGGACGACGCGTCCGTCGCTGCCGGCACCGCCTCGTCGCTGCACGAGCAGGCCGAGCGGGCCGAGACGGAACGCGCGACGCGTGCGCAGGCAGCCGAGGAACGATCGGCCGCGGCGAAGTCGGCGGAACAGGTGGCGGACGCCGCCGTCGAGTCGACGGAGCACCACAGCGACGAGCTGTACGCGCAGCTCGCGTCGCTCAAGGACAGCACCGCGAAGCAGGAAGCCGGGTACGAGCTCGGCCAGCGGGTCGCCGCACAGAAGGCGGAGCAGCAGCGCAAGCGGGCAGCGGCGGCGGCGGCCGAGGCAGCGAACACGCCGACCCCCGGCAGCAGTGGCGGCAGCGCCCCCGGCGGCGGTTCCGGCACGTCGTACCCGAGCACCGGCGGCGTCGTCGTCGACCCGGCCGGCGCGCAGGCCTACGCGCGCGGGGCCCTGGCGTCCTACGGATGGGGCGACGACCAGTTCTCGTGCCTGGTGTCCCTGTGGACGCAGGAGTCCGGGTGGCGGGCGAACGCCCTGAACGCCTCGAGCGGCGCCTACGGCATCCCCCAGTCACTCCCTGCCGAGAAGATGGCGGTGGCCGGTGCCGACTGGCGGACGAACGCCGCGACGCAGATCAATTGGGGCCTCGCCTACATCAAGAGCGCCTACGGGTCACCCTGCGGGGCGTGGGGGCACGAGATGAGTGTCAACCCGCACTGGTACTGATCGCCGGGCAGGTCGGTTGCGGCGCTGCTTGACGCCGTCGTCTCACTGAGACGCCGCAGTCTCACTGAGACGCCGTCGTCTTGCTGAGACGCCGCAGTCTCACTGAGACGCCGGCGTCTTGCTGAGACGCCGGCGAACGCACGAGACGCCGCGGATTCGGCGGCGTCTCGCGGACACGACGGCGTCTCGGCACCTGTTCAGTGGCCGAGGCCGCCGAGCAGGCTCGCGAAGTCCGGGGTCGCGGGGAGCGCGTCGGCTTCCTGCGGCGCCCGCCTGGAGGCCCGGATCGCCCAGGCCAGGTCGGCTCCGGCCCGGCGGATGCGACCGTCCAGGGCGGCCGAGTCGCCGTCGGTCCCCCAGTCGTCGGTCGCGGCGAACACCCCGGTGGGGACGATCGCCGCACGCAGGTACGCGAAGACGGGTCGCAGCGCGTGGTCGATCGCCAGGGAGTGCCGCGAGGTCCCGCCGGTGGCACCGAGCAGGACGGGCATGTCGGCCATCGAGTCCTTGTCGAGCACGTCGAGGAAGGACTTGGCGAGTCCGCTGACGCCTGCGGTGAAGATCGGCGTGACGAACACGACGGCATCGGCCTCGACCACGGCGGCCATCGCGGCGGAGAGTGCGGGTGCGGCGAACCCGGTCAGCATCGCGTCGGTGATTTCGTGCGCGAGCGGCCGGAGCTCCACGTGCACGACTCGTGCGGGGGTGCCTTCGGCGACGAGCGAGGACACGGCTGCCTCGCCCAGACGGTCGGCGAGCAGGCGTGTGGAGCTGGGCTCGGAGAGTCCGGCGGAGACGACGGCGATGGTGGTCATGATGCTTCCCGACTTTCGATGCGTTTGCATGAACATAGCATCCAACCGAGCTCCCCTCGCGACCATTCCCGTCGTCCGACCGGCGGCCGATCGGTCACGACTCCCCGCGCGCTGACCACCGATCGGTCACGAAGTGTCGAGTCAGACCGCGGGATACGACGAGTCGTGACCGCGGGACGAGCGCGGGCGACGTGTCGTGACCGGTCCGAGCGGGAGCGCCGACGGAGCGGACCCCGGCGCACGACGCCCGCCCCGGGAACGAAGAACACCCCGGTCCTCGTGGAGAGGACCGGGGCGTTCGGTCAAGCGTGTGTCCGGTCGACTAGCGACGCAGGCCGAGGCGCTCGATGAGCGTGCGGTAGCGGGCGATGTCGACGTCGGAGAGGTAGCCGAGGAGACGGCGACGCTGACCGACCATGAGCAGCAGGCCACGACGCGAGTGGTGGTCGTGCTTGTGCTCCTTGAGGTGCTCGTTCAGGTCGTTGATACGACGCGTCAGAACGGCGACCTGGACCTCGGGGGATCCGGTGTCGCCCGGGTGGGTCGCGTACTCTTCGATGATCTCCTGCTTGACCTGTGCGTCAAGTGCCATGGTGATCCCCTTCCTGTCCGTTGCGCGGTGCCCGTGCCTGATGCACGAGCGCTCTTTGTCCGCGGCCGTTCGACGGCAACCGCCCAAGACTACCAGAGTCCTACGCGGTCCTCGGCTGCAGGCGACGTCGGCGCCGACGGTCCGGCAACAGGCTGCGGACGAGTCCGACCAGGGTCGCGCCGAGCAGCCCGCCGAGGCCGTTCGACAGCACGTCACGCGGGTCCGCGACGCGGTACGGCAGGTACGTGGCCTGGGCGAACTCGATGCCCGTGGACAGTGCCACCGCGACGAGCGCGCCGAGGATCCACCAGCGACGGGGCAGCCACAGCGCGGCGAGCATGCCGACCGGCACGAACATCGCGATGTTGGCGAGGAACTCGGTGCGCTCGTACGTGAACCAGGCACCGTGCGGCAGCTGCTGCACCCACGCGATCGCGTGCAGCACGAGCGAGTTCTGGGCCGAGGTGAAGACCTGCGGGGTCAGCGTCATCCGCCAGATCACCCAGGCGTAGCCCGCGGTCAGGGCGAGGAGGAGGAGTCGACGGAACATCCGCACAGTGTGGAGCACGGTCCTGCGCGGTCGCTGGAGCGCTCCTGTCAGCGGGCGGTGCGACTCCTGGGCGATCGCGGCTCGGCCCTGGTCAGGACTCCCCCGCACCTGTCAGCATGGGTCCGGGCACGACCGCTGCCCGCACCACCGACACCGCACGGGCAGATCAGGGAGCACCGCAGCATGCCGGAGCACGAGGCACCCAGCACCCCCCGCCGCAACCGCACCGGCGGCCTGCGGCAGTGGGGGTGGATCGCCGCGGCGGCCGTCGTCGCCGCCGCGGTCGTGACGACGCTCGTGGTCGTCGGCCCCTGGAACGGTGGCCCGCCGGACGGGGACGGCACCCCGAGCGGGCGAGCCGTGTCCGAGCGGAAGTCCGCGGCCGAGGCGTTCCCCGGCGGACTCGCGCGCCAGCCGACCGCGGTGAACCAGGCCGGCATCCGCGAGCGCCAGGCCCGGGCCGAGGGCGACGCCCAGACCGCCGAGCAGATCGCGGTCATCGCCGACCAGCCGATCGCGACCTGGCTGACGAACACCTCGCGCTCCGAGACCCGGTCGACCATCCGGTCCGTGGTCGCCACCGCGAAGGAACGTGGCGGCACCCCGGTGTTCGTCCTGTACAGCATCCCCGACCGCGACTGCGGCAGCTACTCGAAGGGCGGCACCGAGGACGACGCCTACCTGCCGTGGGTCCGGTCCGCCGTCCGTGCGATGGCCGGCTCGCACGCAGTCGTGCTCGTCGAACCCGATTCCATCGCGCAGATCCAGAACTGCGAACGGCTGCGCGACGAACGTCTGCCCCTGCTGCGGAAGGCCGTCGACGCGCTGACCGGTCACGGGCTCACCGTGTACCTGGACGGCGGCAACGAGAACCGCGTGCCGACCGCGACCATGGCGGACTGGCTGCGGCAGGCCGGCATCGACGAGGTGCAGGGCTTCTTCACGAACGTGTCGAACTTCTACCGGGTCGACCAGGAGCGCACGTACGCCGACGAGCTCGCCGACGCGGTCGGTGGCGACCCGCACTTCGTCATCGACGTCTCCCGCAACGGGCAGGGGTGGCGGGGCACCTGGTGCAACCCCGAGGGCGCGGGCCTCGGCCAGGAGCCGCACGTCACCGGCGGGAGCACCCGGCTCGACGCGCTGCTCTGGGTCAAGACGCCGGGGCTCAGCGACGGCACATGCAACGGTGGCCCCGCGGCCGGCCAGTGGTGGGAGTCGTACGCGCTCGCCCTCGTCGAGCATCGCAAGCGCGACTGACGGCCACCACCCGACAACCCCCGTGCAGGGCCGTGTCGGTGCCCGGTGGTTGCATGAGCGCATGACCGCGACCGACCGCATCCGCTCCGTCGTCCCGCCCTACCTGCTCCGCGCGGTCGCCGACGCCGACGCGTTCCCCCGTGCGGCCTCGGCGGCACGCACCGCGCTGGCCTCGCTCGACACCGTGCAGGCGCCGAAGCACGAGCACCTGGTCGCGCCGCGCAGCCTCAGCGGCACCGTCGACCGTTCCCCGCAGCGCACCATCACCGACGCGCACGGCACCACGACGCTGCCCGGCACCCTCGTCCGGCGCGAGGGCGACGCCGACACCGGCGACACCGCGGTCGACGAGGCGTACGCGGGCCTCGGCGCCACGCACGCCTTCTGGCTCGAGGTGTTCGACCGGGTGTCCATCGACGGCGCCGGGCTCCCCCCTCGACGCCACCGTGCACTACGGCCAGGACTACGACAACGCCTACTGGGACGGCAGCAGGATGGTGTTCGGCGACGGCGACGACGAGGTGTTCCGCCGCTTCACCATCGCCCTCGACGTCATCGGCCACGAGCTCGTGCACGGTGTCACGCAGTACACCGCCGACCTGACCTACCAGGGGCAGTCGGGGGCCCTGAACGAGTCGATCAGCGACGTGTTCGGTTCCCTCGTCGCCCAGTACGCGGCGGGTCAGACGGCCGAGCAGGCCAGCTGGCTCATCGGCGAGGGGCTGTTCACCGACGCCGTGCAGGGCGACGCGCTCCGCTCGATGCGGGCACCAGGGACCGCCTACGACGATCCGGTGCTCGGCAAGGACCCGCAACCGGCGACCATGGCCGGGTTCGTCGTCACCACCGACGACGCCGGTGGGGTGCACACCAACTCGGGCATCCCGAACCACGCCTTCTTCCTGGCGGCCACCGCCATCGGTGGGCCCGCCTGGCAGGGAGCCGGCGCCGTCTGGTGGGACGCCCTGACCTCGCCGGAGGTGACCGCCTCGATCGACTTCGCGGGCTTCGCCACCGTCACCGTCGACGCAGCCGTACGACGGTTCGGGGACGGCTCCGCCGAGCACATCGCGGTCCGTCAGGCCTGGCAGCGGGTGGGCGTGCTCGACTGAGCACCCGTCCCGGGCGTAGCGTCGGGGCCATGCGCATCGAGGTCCGCCGCTCCGGGGGCTTCGCCGGTACCGTCCGGCGCTGGCGGGTCGACACCGACGCGAGCAGCGACCCCGCGGCGTGGTCCGACGTCGTCGACGCGCTGCGGCGCACCCCGGCACCGACGGCCGCGCCCGTCCCCGACGACTTCAGCTGGACGATCACCGTCGAGCGCACCACCGTGACCATCCCCGGCCGCCACCTGGACGGACCGTGGGCCGACCTGGTCGAGCGGGTGCGGTCCGAGGGCGACCCGACCTGAGCCGGGAGGCGCGTGGCGGACCCGCACCGTGCCTCCTGTCCGCCCCGCGGGGACGCCACCGCCCGCCCGCGTCAGTCGACGTCGATGACCGTCAGGCGACGCGTCGGACGCGTCATCGCGACGTAGACCGCTGCGGCGGCACGGGCCGCGTCGGCACCCACGCCGTCCGGGTCGACGAGCAGCACGCCGTCGAACTCCAGGCCCTTGGCGTCCGCGCCGGTCAGCACCGTGAGCGACCCGGCGGTCGGCGAGGCGAGCCCCCGGACGTCCGCCTCGGTGCGGGCGAGCCGCTGCCGGACGGTGTCGACCTGGGACTCGGGGACGATGACACCGATGGTGCCGGACCCGATCCGGACACGCTCGGCGTCGGCGACGGCCACGACCGTGTCGAGCAGGTCGGCCCGCGCGACGCGGACACGCTCGACGGGGTCGCCGTCGCGCACGGCCTCGTTGCGGGTGACCGTCAGCCCGGCGCTGTCCGCGAAGGCCCCGGCGGCCTCGACGATGGAGCGCGGGGTGCGGTAGTTGACCGTCAGCTGCTCGATGCGGTGGTCGAGCGGCACCTGCGGCGCACGGCCGCGTCGGCGACGCGCGAGCGCCCCGATGACGTCGTCCCACGTGCGCGCGGCACCCGGCGAGGAACCCTGCGCCATGTCGCCGACGATCGTGAACGAGCGCAGCGGGTTGCGGCGGGCGAGCACGCGCCACTGCATCGGCGAGAGCTCCTGCGCCTCGTCGACGACGATGTGGCCGTAGGTCCACTCGCGGTCGTCCGCGGCGCGCTCTGCGGTGGAGCGGGGGTCGCCGCCCTCGGCGAACGAGCCGGCGACCTGCTCGGCGCTGACGATGCCCTCGACGCCCATGTTCTCGATCGCCTGGCGGGCGTTCTCGATGTCGCGGTTCCGGCTGGCCTTCGCGGCGCGCTTGGCGGCGCCGCCGGTCGGGTCGAACGGGCCGAGCAGTTCGGCGGCCTCGTCGAGCAGGGGGACGTCCTCGACGGTCCAGGCCGTCCCGCGGGCACGCTGCAGCAGGGCGCGGCGCTCCGGTGTCCAGTCGGGGGTGAGCGAGGCGAGCCAGTTCGGCCGGGCGTAGAGGTCCTCGAGGAACTTCTCGGGCGGCAGCGGCAGCCACGCGGTGTTGAGCAGGACACGGGCGTCGTACGAGCTCCGGATGTCCTCGCGCAGGACCTTCTCGTCGGCTTCGTCCACCGTGGTGCCGCGCTCCCGCAGCTGCTCGGCGAGCAGGCGCGTCATCGCGTCGAGGGCGATCTTGTTGAACGTGACACGGGCGGCGTTGTGCGGCTTGCCGCGGTCCTGCGCGCGCTTCATGGCGTCGGCGACGAGCTGCGGCGACACGACGAGCCGCTCGCCCTCGATGTCGAGCGTGACCGACTCGGTCGGTACGACCTGGCGCGAGCGCACCGCCCGGCGCAGCAGCGACGCCATCTGGGCGGCGCCCTTCACGGCGGCGACGTCGCGGGTGTCGTGCGTCGTCGCGTGCACGCCCGGGTAGAGCGAGCCGAGTGAGGCCATCACGACGCCGGTCTCGCCGAGCGACGGGAGCACCTGCTCGATGTACGTCAGGAAGGCCGGGGACGGTCCGACCATGAGCACGCCGGAGCCCCGTAGCCGCTCGCGGTACGAGTAGAGCAGGTAGGCGGCGCGGTGCAGCGCCACGGCGGTCTTGCCGGTGCCGGGACCGCCCTGCACGATGAGCACGCCCTCGAGCGGGGAGCGGATGATGCGGTCCTGCTCGCCCTGGATCGTCGCGACGATGTCGGTCATCCGGCCCGTGCGCTCGGCGGTGACCGCGGCGAGCAGCGCGCCCTCGCCCTGCAGGTGGGTGCGCTCGTCGTCGTAGAGCGAGGCGTCGAACACCTCGTCCTCGACGCCGACCACCCGACGACCCTGCAGGGACAGGTGCCGGCGGGAGCGCATGCCCATCGGGTGCGCCGCGGTGGCCTGGTAGAAAGCACTGGCACCGGGGACGCGCCAGTCGAGCAGGAGCGGCCGGTGCTCGGCGTCGCGCAGCCCCACGCGGCCGATGTACCGGAAGGTGTCGTCGGGGTTGTCGGGCTCGGCGACCTCGAGCCGGCCGAAGACCAGACGGTCCCCCACCCGCTCGAGCGTCGCGACGGTGTCCTCGTAGAGCCGGGCGTACGCGTCGCGCTCGCTGCGGCTCTGGTGGTTCCCGCCGACCGCCTGTCGGCGGGTCTCGGCGAGGCGCTGTTCGGCCTCGGCGGTCAGCTCGTCGAGACGACGGAAGAGGCCGTCGACGTAGCCGCGCTCACGGTCGATCTCGGTCGGTTCGGACACACACAACCCTTCGGGAAAGAGGGGTGTCCAGTGTAGTCCCGGCGCACCGACACGGATGACTGGAGGCGCGGCGCCAGCTGGCACCGCGCCTCCGGTCCGGACGTCCGCGCGTCCGCGACCCGTCTACATCTCTTCGTGCGTGTCCGGGTCACCGTCCCACAGGCGGCCGCGCTCGAGCGCGGAGATCGCCTGCACCTCGTCGTCGGTCAGCTCGAAGCCGAAGACGTCGAGGTTCTCCTTCTGGCGGGCGGCGTCGCCCGACTTCGGCACCGGCACGGCACCGAGCTGGACGTGCCAGCGCAGGACGACCTGGCCGGGGGCCACCCCGTGTGCGGCGGCAGCGTCGACGATCGGCTGCTCGGTGAGCAGTTCCGACCGCTTCGCGAGCGGGCTCCAGCTCTCGGTCACGATGCCGAGCTCCTGGTGCACCTTCCGCAGTTCCGCCTGGGGGAAGTACGGGTGCAGCTCGACCTGGTTGACGGCCGGGGCGACCCCGGTGGCGTCGACGATGCGGCGGAGGTGCTCCGGCGTGAAGTTCGAGACGCCGATCGAGCGCACCTTGCCGCTGTCGCGCAGGTCGACGAACGCCTTCCAGGTGTCGACGAACTTGTCCACCGACGGGTTCGGCCAGTGGATCAGGTACAGGTCGACGTGGTCGAGCCCCAGGTTGCCGAGGGTCTCGTCGATCGAGCGGTGCGCCTCGTCGTAGCCGTGGTGGCGGCCGGGGAGCTTCGAGGTGACGACGAGGTCCTCGCGCGCCACCTCGGACTCGCGGACGGCCTTGCCGACGGCGTCCTCGTTGCCGTAGTTCAGCGCCGTGTCGAGCAGCCGGTAGCCGCCCGCGATCGCGGTGCCGACCGCGGCCGCACCCTCGTCGCCGTTCAGCCCGTAGGTGCCGAGGCCGAGTTCCGGGAACCGGTGGCCGTCGTTCAGCTCGATCGTCGGGGCACCGACCTGCATCAGCGGACCCCGAGCAGGTCGATCACGAAGATGAGGGTCTTGCCGGACAGGAAGTGGCCCCCACCGGCGGGGCCGTAGGCGAGCTCCGGCGGGACGACGAGCTTGCGGCGGCCGCCGACCTTCATGCCGGGGATGCCCTCCTGCCAGCCGCGCACCAGCGCCGCGAGCGGGAAGTCGATGGGCTCGCCGCGGTTCCAGGAGCTGTCGAACTCCTCGCCGGTCTCGTACTCGACGCCGGCGTAGTGGACCTTGACGGTCGAGCCGGCGGACGCTTCTTCGCCGGAGCCCTCGACGATGTCGGTGACGACGAGCTCGGTGGGGGCGGGGCCCTCGGGGGCGTCGAACTCGGGCTTGCTGTTCAGGTCAGTCATGCCGATCAGTCAACCAGAGGGCGCACCGGGCACGCGCAACGAGCGTCCAGCCCGCAGAATGGTTCCACCGTGACACCATCGACTCCCGCACCGCCGCGCCGCCGTCTGCTCGCCGACCTGACCCCGCTCCGCCGCTCCCCCGCCTTCGCCCGGCTCTGGGCGGGCACCGCGATCGCCGGCATCGGCACCCAGATGACCACCGTGGCCGTCGGGCTCGAGGTCTACGAGATCACCCGCTCGACCTTCGCCGTGGCCCTGGTGGGTGTCATCGCGCTCGTGCCGATGATCGTCGCCGGTCTGTACGGCGGGATGCTCGCGGACGCCTTCGACCGGCGCCTCGTCGCGCTCGTGTCCTCGATCATCGCGTGGGTCGCGGTCGCCCTGATCGCCACCCACGCCTGGCTCGACCTGCACAGCGTCCTCTTGCTCTACGTACTCGCCACGGTGAACGCCGTCGCCGCCACCGTCAGCAACGCGTCCCGCTCGGCCATCGTCCCGCGGCTCGTCGGCACCGAGCTGCTGCCCGCGGCGAGCGCCCTGGGCGGGATCGCGTCGGGGTTCCAGGTCACCGTAGGACCGGCGATCGCCGGTGTGCTCATCGCGACCGTGGGCTTCGCGCCGACGTACACGATCGACGTCGTGCTGTTCACGTTCGCGTTCCTCGGGGTGTTCACGCTGCCGCGGATGGCTGCCGACCACGACGCGCTGCGGCCGGGGCTCGGCTCGCTCATCGAGGGTGCGAGGTTCCTGCGGCGGTCGCGCAACATCACGATGACCTTCGTGCTCGACATCGTCGCGATGACGTTCGGGCAGCCGCGCGTGCTGTTCCCCGCGATCGGGGCGCTCGTCATCGGCGGCGGGTCGATCACGGTCGGCACCCTGACCGCCGCGTACGCGATCGGAGCGCTGCTGTCGAGCGTGTTCTCCGGGCCGCTCGGACACGTCCGACGCCAGGGTGAGGCCGTCGGCTGGGCCATCACGGCGTACGGCGGGGCGATCGCGGCGTTCGGTGTGGTCATCGCGCTGGCACACGTCCTGGGCGGCCGCTCGGGTGAGGCGTTCGGGGTCGAGATCCTGCCCGCGCTCGGGCTCGCGGCGCTGTTCCTGGCGATGGCCGGCGGCGCGGACAACGTCAGCTCGGTGTTCCGGAACACGATCCTGCAGGCAGCGTCGCCGGACGGCATGCGCGGTCGGCTGCAGGGCATCTTCATCGTGGTGGTCACGGGCGGTCCGCGGCTCGGCGACCTGTACGCCGGCCTGGTCGTCGCGGCCGGCATCGCGTACCCGCCGGTCATCGGCGGCGTGCTGATCATCGGCCTCGTCGCGCTCCTCGTCCGGATGGTCCCGTCGTTCCGCCGCTACGACGCCCTGCAGCCCCACGCCAACTGACCGGTCGGTCCTGGTGCGCATAACACCGGTGTTCGCACTTCGAACACCCGCGTTCCGCGGTGCGGAGCGTGAACACCGGTGTCTTGCAGGCGCACCAGCGCGACCAACAGGCGGTCGGGAGGCGCGGGGCGGGCCCGCCACGGGCCTCCAGGGCCGCACGTGTCGGGTACCGTACGACACATGCCGGACAGCGCATCGCGCGATCTCCAGCGGACGGGAGTCCGCGCCGTCGTCCGGCGCACCTACCACTCCGTCATCCGGCACCGCGTCGTCGACGCGGCCGCGTCGCTGACGTTCTTCGCCCTGCTGACCGTCTTCCCGACCGCGCTGGCGGTGGTGTCGGCCCTGTCCATCGTGGACCGCAAGGGCGACAGCCTGACCGACATCGTCGAGGTCCTCGGGTTCATCGTCCGGCCCGAGACCGCGTCGCACCTCGAGGGCCCGCTCCGGCAGCTGCTGACCCTGGACAACCCGTGGCTCGGGTTCACGATCGGCGTCGTGCTGACGCTCTGGTCGCTGTCCGGCTACGCGACGGCGTTCGGGCGGGCGATGAACACCGCGTACGAGGTCGAGGAGGGTCGGCGGATCTGGAAGTTCCGCAGCATGATGCTCCTCGTCACGCTGCTCGTCATGGTCGGCGGTGCCGTCGCGATCGTCATCCTGCTCGGCACCCCGACGATCTCCGAGGCCGTCATCCGGCAGCTCGGGTGGGCGCCCTGGATCGACGACGTGTGGAACGTGGCGAAGTGGCCGGTGCTCGCGGTCGACCTGGTCGTGATGGTGGCGGTGCTGTACTACGCGACGCCGAACGTGAAGACCCCGCAGCTGCGGTGGGTGTCGGCCGGTGCCGCGTTCGCGATCGTGACCTGGGCCATCGCCACCCTCGGGTTCGCGCTCTACGTGGAGACCCTCGGCGGCGGGAACCGTGCCTACGGGTGGCTCGGCGGCGCGATCCTGCTGCTCGTGTACCTCTACATCTCGAACTTCGTGCTCGTGGTCGGCGGGGAACTCGACTCCGAGGTGATCCGGATGCGGCAGCTGATGGCCGGCATCGAAGCGGACGAGTCGATCCGGCTGCCGCTGCGGGACGTCACCCGGAACTTCACGCTCGCGCGCTGGCGGGACCAGGACATCGCTGCAGCGCAGCACGTCCGGGCCGAGGCCGAAGCCGCTCGGGTGGCCGAGGACGAGGACGCCGAGCTGACCCCGGGCGAGGAGCAGCTGCGGGCGATGGCGCAGCAGGTGCGGGTGGGCGAGCGGCCGCTGCCCTGACGAGTGGCGTGCGCGCGCTCGTTGCCGCGGACGCCCCGCGTCAGCGCTTGCGCGCCTCGGCGTCCAGCATCTCCTCGGTGACGATCGGGATGGCGCCGGTCGCCAGCTCGATCCCCGACAGCCGTGCCGGGCTGAGCACCCGCATGACCTGGTCCTCGTCCATCAGGCCCGCGGCCACGACGAGCGTCGAGATCGGCGTCGAAGTGGTCAACGCCGTGTGCGCGATCGACGCCGCGGCCGCGTACCCGATGTACGGCGTCAGCGCGGTGACGACGCCGACGTTCGTGTCGACCTGGGCGGCGAGCTTCGCCTCGTTCGCCTCGATGCCGACGACGCAGTGCTCACGGAGGGTCGCACAGCCACGGGACATCCACTGCAGGGACTGCAGGATCGAGTGGGCGATGATCGGCTCGAAGGCGTTGAGCTGGAGCTGGCCGCTCTCCGCCGCCATGGTCACCGTGGTGTCGGCTCCGGCGACCGCGTAGGCGATCTGGTTCACGACCTCGGGGATCACCGGGTTCACCTTGCCCGGCATGATCGACGAACCGGCCTGGCGAGCGGGCAGGGTGATCTCGCCGAGGCCCGCCTGCGGGCCGGACGACAGCAGCCGCAGGTCGTTGCAGATCTTCGAGAGCTTCGCGGCGCTGCGCTTGACCGTGCCGGACAGCGTCATGAAGGCGCCGGCGTCGCTCGTCGCCTCGATGAGGTCGGGGGCGGTGACGACGTCGATCCCGCTCGCCTCCTGCAGCTGCCGGCGGACCTCGTCGCGGTAGAGCGGGTCCGCGGTGATCCCGGTGCCGATGGCCGTCGCGCCGAGGTTCATCTCGGCGAGCAACGGCATCACCTTGCGGAGCATCTCCGCGTCCTCCTGGATGGTGTGCGAGAAGCCGGTGAACTCCTGCCCGAGGGTCATCGGCACGGCGTCCTGCAGCTGCGTCCGGCCGACCTTGAGCACGTCGGCGAAGGCGCGGCCCCGCTCGGCGAACGCGGCGGAGAGTTCCTCGAGCTGCACGATCAGCCGCCGGACGCCGAAGATCATCGCGATCTTGATGCTCGTCGGGTACGTGTCGTTCGTCGACTGGCTGCGGTTCACGTGGTCGATCGGGTGCAGGTACGCGTAGTCGCCCCGCGCACGGCCCAGGAGTTCGAGTGCTCGGTTGGCGAGCACCTCGTTCGTGTTCATGTTCGTGCTCGTGCCTGCGCCGCCCTGTACGACGTCGACGACGAACTGCTCGCGGAGCGCCCCGTCGCGCACTTCCTGCGCCGCGCGGTCGATCGCGTCGGCGCGCTCCTCGTCGAGGACACCGATCGCCCGGTTCGCCCGCGCCGCCGCCTGCTTCACGGTGACGAGCGCCTCGATGAGGTCCGGGTACACGGCGATCGGCACGGAGGTGATCGGGAAGTTCTCCAGCGCCCGCAACGTGTTGATGCCCCAGTAGGCGTCGTTCGGGACCTCCCGTGATCCCAGCGAGTCGCTCTCGGTCCGCGTCGTCGTCACAGGTGCCTCCTCGTTGCCGGTCACACGTCGAGGCTAGTCCGGTCCGTCCAGCCGGTCCGGGAACGCGCCGGGACGGTGCAGAGCGGCGCGTTCCTGCGCGAGCGGGCGGAATGCCGCGGTCGCCTCGGTATCGCACGCCGGCATTCCGCCCGCTCGCCCGGGACGGACGGGAGGCGCGGCGCCAGGCCGCCACGGGCCTCCCGTCCGGCCCCACGGTCACGCCCCGAAACGCGAGCGGGCGAAATGGCGGGGTGGGCGCGAACGCGGAGGCGGGTATTCCGCCCGC
Source organism: Curtobacterium sp. VKM Ac-2889 (assembly GCF_015350855.1). Taxonomy (NCBI): domain Bacteria; kingdom Bacillati; phylum Actinomycetota; class Actinomycetes; order Micrococcales; family Microbacteriaceae; genus Curtobacterium; species Curtobacterium sp. VKM Ac-2889. The sequence continues at coordinate 146,285 of NZ_JADKSC010000002.1, forward strand.
TCGCGCCGCGGGCGCCCGCCCGTGCACTTCGTGAGCAGAAGATGTCGGGTCGCGCGCCCCGAGCCGACATCTTCTGCTCACCAAGCGCGCCGACCACGCGAGCGGGCGAAATAACGCGGTCGCCTCGGTAACGCACGCCGGCATTTCGCCCGCTCGTCCGGGACGGACGGGAGGCGCGGTGCCAGGCCGCCACGGGCCTCCCGTCCGCCCCCCGAGCGCGGCGAACACACGACGAGTGAGCAGAAGACGCCGGGTCGCGAAGGGCGACCCGGCGTTTTCTGCTCACTCGGTGAGCGCGCCCGTCAGTGGAACTGCGGAACGATGAGGTAGATGCCGTAGAGCACGACGGCGCCGCACACGACGAAGCACGCGACGGCAGCGGCACGGAGTGCACGTGTAGCCGTCGAGGCGCCGGCCGGGTTCGGGAAGCCCGCGGTGGCCGGACCGATCGTGCCGTCGTCCTTCACGGTGAACTTGCCGGCGCGGGTGTCGGCGGCGCTCCAGAGACGGAGGCCGACCGAGTACACGGCGACGACGAAGCACGACGAGACCACGGCGACGAGCGCCACGGTGAGGAATGCAAACCAGTCGATGCCCATCAGCGACGGCCTCCCTTGCGGGCCGCCATGCGACGGAGCGTCCGCTCGCGGCTCAGTTCGGCGCGACGCTCGGCGACCGCGTCGGCGCGCTTCTTGCGCTGCATGTCGCGCAGCTCCTTGCGGGTCAGGACCGCGTTCGCGGCGACGTCGACCTCGATGGCCGAGGCCTGCTCGTGCGGCTTGCGGAGCGACCAGAGGTACAGGCCGAGGATGACGGCGGCACCGACCACGGCGTCGATCACGAGCCCGATGACGCCGAGACGGGCGATCCCGGAAGCGACGGCACCGACCGCAGCAGCGGCAGGCAGGGTGATGAACCAGGCGATGACGATCTTGCCGGCGGTCGACCACTGGATCTTCGAGCCCCGGCGGCCGAGCCCGGCACCGATGATGGAACCCGAGGACACCTGCGTGGTGGACAGCGCGAAGCCGAGGTGGCTGGAGGCGAGGATCGTCGCCGCGGTCGAGGCCTCGGCCGCGAAGCCCTGGGTCGCCCGGATCTCGGTGATGCCCGAGCCGAGCGTGCGGATGATGCGCCAGCCACCCGTGTAGGTACCGAGCGCGATCGCGAGGGCACAGGCCACGACGACCCAGAACTGCACGCCCTGGTTGGACGACTGCGCGCCCGAGGCGATGAGGGTCAGCGTGATGACGCCCATCGTCTTCTGCGCGTCGTTGGTGCCGTGCGCCAGGGACACCATCGAGCTGGTGAAGACCTGCCCGATCCGGAACCCGCCGCGCTCGTTCGGGAACACCGGCCGCTTGGTGATCCGGTACGCGATGCGCGTCGACAGGAACGACACGAGCGCCGCGATCACGGGCGAGGCGAACGCCGGGATGATCACGACCGTCAGCAGCGCGACGTAGTTGACCGACTGGAACCCGGCACCGACGATCGCGGCACCGATCAGCCCGCCGAACAACGCGTGCGACGACGACGACGGCAGCCCGCGGAGCCACGTGATCATGTTCCAGACGACTGCCCCGATCAAGCCCGCGAAGATCATCTCGGGGCTGATCGCGACGCCACCGGGGCCCTCGTTGATCAGCCCGTGCGAGATCGACGTCGCCACGGCGGTGCTGAGGAACGCACCGACCAGGTTGAGCACCGCAGCGACGGTGACCGCCACCTTGGGCTTCATGGCGCCGGTCGCGATCGGGGTCGCCATCGCGTTGGCGGTGTCGTGAAAACCGTTTGTGAAGTCGAAGAAGAGGGCCAACGCGATGACCAGGACGACTATGAGTGTGATGTCCACCGCGGGCAAGTGTCCCAGGCGTCGGCCCTTCGAGCAAACCTGATCGGCAACCTGTTGTTCACCGTCGCTTCACACTCGTTCAGGTTCGGAACCATGCCGATGGAAGAATGGGTCCATGGACACCGCTGAGCTCCTCATCCTGTTGATCGGATCGCTCGCGGTGACCGGGTTCGCTCGAGCCAAGGGGCTCCCCGCTCCCCTGCTCGTCACAGCGGTCGCCCTGGCGGCGTCGTTCCTGCCCGGGCTGCCCCCGATGGAGATCGACTCCGAGGTCATCCTCACGGTGATCCTGCCGCCGCTGCTCTACTCCGCCGCGCTCGACGTGTCGTGGCAGAGCTTCCGCGGCTCGATCAAGCAGATCCGACGACTCGGCATCTTCCTGGTGATCGTGACGGCCCTGGTCGTCGGCGGGGTGGCGTACCTGCTCATCCCGGACATGACGCTGCCTGCGGCGATCCTGCTCGGCGCGATCGTCGCCCCGCCGGACGCGGTGTCCGCCGCCGCGATCGGCCGGAAGCTCGGACTCCCCCGGCGTGTCATGACCGTGCTGTCCGGCGAGAGCCTCATCAACGACGCGGCCTCGCTGACCCTGGTGCGCGTGTTCACGCTCATCATCGCCGGCACGTCGCTGACGGTCTGGCAGGACCTCGGCATCTTCGGGCTCGCGATCGGCGTCGGCCTGGTCGTCGGCATCGTGCTCGGCGTCGTCGTGCACTGGATCCGGATGCGCATCAACGACCCCGTGGTCGAGACGATCATGAGCATCCTGCTGCCGTTCGTCGCGTACATCCTCGCCGAGGACCTGTCCGGCTCCGGCGTGATCGCGGTCGTCACGGCCGGCCTGTACATCGGCTACAACTCACCGAAGGAGGGCTACGCCACCCGCCTGCAGGAGCGACCGCTCTGGACGAGCATCGACGTCATCCTCGAGGGCTTCGTGTTCGCGCTCATCGGCCTGCAGCTCAACACCGTCGTGCAGGACCTGGTGGAGAGCGAGCGCAGCCTCGGGCAGACGCTCACCGCGGCGGCCGTCGTGCTCGCGGTGGTGATCCTGGTGCGGCCGCTGTTCGTGTTCGAGTCGTACGTGCGCAACCGGTTCAACGGGAAGTGGCTCCGGCCGCTGCGGATCAAGCTGTCCCGCGGGCACCCCTCACTGCGGTGGATGCGCGGTTCCGCGGAGCCGAAGCTCAACTGGCGGGAGCTCACCGTCATCTCGTGGACGGGCATGCGTGGCGTGGTGACCCTGGCGGCAGCGGTCTCCGTCGTCGCGAGCCCGACGCAGATCCCGGCGCAGGACACGATCTTCATCATCGCCTTCTTCGTCACCGTCGGCACCCTGCTGTTGCAGGGGCTCACGCTGCCCTTCGTCATCCGCGCGCTCAAGGTGCAGGACCCGGCCGAGGGCGAAGAGGACGTGCGCAGCGAGATGCGACTCAACCAGCGCACCACCGAGGCCGCGATCGAGCTGCTCGAGAAGCGACGTCCGGCGTGGGCGAAGCAGTACGGCTCGGATGCCGTCGACTCGGTGGTGAACCGGCTGAAGGCACGACTCGAGCGTCAGGCCGAGACCTTCCGCCAGGACGCCGAGGAAGAAGAGGACGAGGAGCGGAACGTCGCACTGCGCCTGCGCGGCTCGCAGATCCAGGACATCCGGCGCGAGCTGCTCGACCGCCGCCGCGAGATCGTGCTCGAGGAGCGGGAGAAGGGGAACCTCGACGAGGAGGTCATGCGCCGCGTGCTCGTGACCCTCGACGCCGAGGAGCTCGCGATGGACTCGGCGCAGGCATCGCGCAGTCGCTCCTGAGCACCTCGGGCGTATCCTGGCGCTCCGATCGAGAGCAGGAGCAGAGCGCCGAGTGAGCACGCCGCGGAACGACGTCCCCAGGAACGACGACGGACCGGAGCGCCCCGGCGGTTCGCGTCCGATGCCCCCGAAGTCGCGCGGGAGCCGGCCGTCCACCCAGGGGACGAAGCCGCGTCGCGGTGGCAAGGTCGCGGGACACGCCAGCCGGTCAGCACCCCGGCGGCAGGCCCCCGTCCCCGCCCCGCAGCAGTACAGCGCGTACCGCCGCTGGTACTCGACACTGCACCCGTCGCTCCAGCTCATCGGCCTGCAGCTGTGGATGCCGCTGTTCTTCATCGTCGGGTTCTGCCTGTGCTACGTGTTCGCGTTCCACGCCCCGCACCCGCACGACGTGCCGATCGCCCTGGTCGGCAGCGACCCGTCCTTCGTGCAGGCCGTGCAGCGGGCGTTGCCGGGCGAGTTCGTGTTCCACTCCTACGACTCGCTCGCCCAGGCGAAGCGCGACGTGGTCGACGGCTCGATGGCGGTCGCGTACGACCCGGCCGCGAACGAGTTCTTCAAGGCGAGCGCGCACCAGTTCCAGGTCGCGAGCCTCGTGCCGGCCACCCTCAGCGCGGTGCTCACCGGCCTGGGCGTCGCGACCCCGAAGGTGACCGAGCTCGCGCCCCTGCCGGCGTGGGACGAGTACGGCACCGTGGCGATGTACGTGATGCTCGCGTGGTGCATCGGCGGCTACATGGTCGCGATGTTCATCGGCATCATGGGCGGCCCGCTCCGGCACCGCACCCGCATGACGGTCATCGCGGTCGGCGGCCTGGTCATCTCGCTCATCACGAACACGCTCGCCGGCCCGGTGCTCGGTGCCATCCACGGCCACTGGATCCAGCTGGTGCTCATCGCCTGGGGCTGGATCGTGGCGATCGGCCTGGCGGTGAACGGTCTGAGCTACTTCGTCGGCCGCTTCATCGCCGCCCCGGCGATGATCTGCTTCGTCTTCCTGTCCATGCCGTCGTCCGGCGGCGCCTACCCGAAGTGGTTCATGCCCGAGCCGTTCGCGTGGCTCAACAACGTCGTGGTCGGCTCGAGCATGGTCGACATGATCAAGCACCAGGTCTACGGCGTCGGCCCCGGTCCGGCCCGAGGCCTGATCACGATGGCGTGCTACGCGGCGGCCGGCCTCGTGCTCATGTACTTCGGCAAGCAGTGGTGGGAGCGCAAACGGATCCGCGCGATCGTCACCGGCCGCACGACGATGTTCCAGGACGCAAACACGGCCAACCGCGAGTTCCTCGGCGGGCAGCGCGACGCCGAGCTGGAGCGCCACGGGCTGACCTCCACCGAGACCGGCACCCTGAGCGTGCTGCGGGACGACGACTGGGAGGACGAACGCACCGGTGGCGACGTCTTCACCGGCGCGCGCGACGGCCTCGAACCGGGCGCGACCCCGACCGGTCGCATCGCCGTGCAGCGCCCCGCGAACCGGAAGGAGCCGCGACCGGCGGCGGCTCCGCACGGCAAGCACGCCGACCGCTGACGCGTATCCTGAGGGGCATGAACCCCCGAATCACCTGGCACCGCGTCCTCGTCACCGTCGTCGTCGTGTTCCTCGTGCTGACGCTGGGCTTCTACGCCGCGAGCGTCCTGCTCGCCCCAGCCGACGGGCGCGGCACCGCCGGGCTGTTCGTCGGGTGGGCGATGTTCTCGATGATCGGTGCGATCGTCGTCGGTGTCATCGACTTCTTCGTGCGACCCCTGGGCGGCCGGAGCGGCGACGCCGACGTCATGGCCGCGGCCGAAGAGGCCCGGACCGGCAGCACCCGCACGCAGCAGCCGCGCTAGCCGCTGGCAGCGAGGCGCTAGTCGCCCGCGCCGACGCCGACGCCCGTCCCGGTGAACCCGGCGACCGACGCGTCGTCCTCCGCGAACGTGAACCGCGCGCGGACGCTGCCACCGGCGAGCACCCCCGGCAACCAGTACCGGGCGTCGTCCCACATCGCGTCGTAGGGCACGGCGTCGACCGGGATCCACCGCGGCTCCAGTTCGTCCGAGCCCGACGGGTCTCCCTGCCAGCGGCGGCAGACGAAGACGTCCGAGACCTGGGACCAGGACGGTCGGTACGGGAACCGGTAGTCCAACGTGCCACGGGCCTCCAGGTCGACCGCGTCGAGCCGCAGGCCGACCTCTTCACGCACCTCGCGCACGGCGGTCTCGACCGCCGTCTCGCCGGACTCGCGCTTGCCGCCGGGGCCGACCAGACGGCCGGTGCCGAGGCCGCGGCGCTTCTCCCCCAGCAGCACCTCGGGCCCTGCCTCGCCGTCGCGCAGCAGGTACACGACCACCACCCGGGGATGCTGGGACTTGCTCTCGTCGCGAGGGGTCACGCGTCCAGTGTGACCGATGGAGTGTCGTACGCTCTTCCCATGGCAGGCGTGCTGCGGGGGCACCATGGCTGAGCCCCGCAGGACCGGGCGCAGCCTCGAAGTGCTGCGCGCCGAGGCCGCTGAGGAGATCTCGATGCTCGTCGAGCACCGGAGCCGTCAGGGCGAGGACCCGTGGGAGTTCATGCCGACGCTCCCCACCGTCGACGAGCAGGTCGTGCTGATCCTGCGCGCGGACGCCGTCGACCTGGACGAGGCGATCGGCAAGCGGCACGCACAGTGGTCGAGCCACCCGGCGTCCGGGCAGGGCACCAAGCTGGGTGAGGAGTACCACCGGCTGCGCCGGATCGCGCTGCAGCACCCCGAGCTGACGCCCGCCGTGTGGAAGCTGCTCGGCGCCCTGCCCGAAGCGGGCTGAGCTGCGGTTGGATGGACGCATGACCGAAACCGTGCTCGCCGTCCTCAACCAGCCCTCCCGCGACGCCGCGCCGCACGACCCCGCGGCCGACGCCTTCACCTGGGCGAAGCCGCTCGAGGAGCACGTGCAGGTGCAGGACCTCGGCGTCACGCGCGGCGACGGCGTGTTCGAGACGATCACGGTGATCGACGGTCGGCCCCAGGCCCTCGAGGCGCACCTCGCCCGTTTCGGTCGCTCCGCCGCGATGCTCGACCTGCCCGCCCCCGACCCCGAGGCGTGGCGCCAGGCCATCGAGGCCGTCTGCGCGCGCCTCGACCCGGTGCGCGAGGCCTTCGCCAAGACCGTCCTGACCCGCGGCGTCGAGGGCACCGACCGTCCGACCGGCTGGGTCTACGCCGCGCCGTCTGGCGACTCCACGGCCGCCCGCATCGAGGGGATCTCCGTCGTCGTCCTGGACCGCGGCTACCGGCACGACGTCGAGCGCACCTCGCCGTGGCTGCTGCAGGGCGCGAAGACGCTGTCGTACGGCGTCAACATGGCCGCCCTGCGCGAGGCGGTCCGCCGCGGCGCCGACGACGCCCTGTTCGTCTCGAGCGACGGCTACGTGCTCGAGGGCACGCGCGCGAACCTGATCATGAAGGTCGGCGACCGGCTGGTCACGCCCCGCACCGACATCGGGATCCTGGCGGGCACGACGCAGGCCGACGTGTTCCGCTTCGCTGAGCAGGAGGGCGTCGAGACCGCCTACGAACTCGTCACCCTCGCCGATCTGGCAGCCGCGGACGCGCTCTGGCTCGTGTCGAGCGTGCGGCAGGCGGCGCCGATCCGTTCGGTGAACGGCGACGCCCGCGCGATCGACGCGGACCTGACGACTCGCATCAACGACTTCCTGCTGGCGCGCGAGGTCTGAGCACGGTCTGACCGCTCGACCCGGAAGACGCCGTCGTGTCCGCGAGGCGCCGCGGAATTGGGCGGCGTCTCGCGGGTGTGACGGCGTCGTGCCGAAACGACGGCGTCTCTCGACCGGACACCTGACGGACGGGAGGCCCGTGGCGGGCTCGCCACGGGCCTCCCGTCCGCCTGAGGCTGAGCCCACCGCGTCACGCGAGAGGCCGGCGTCTCGTGGCCGCTACCAGCGCGGCGTGGTGACGCCGGCCCCGTCGGCCCACGCGAAGACGGTCTCGCCGTCGATCCAGACGCGCGTCGCGCGGCTGGTCGCGTCGAGCGGGTCGCCGTCCCAGAGCACGAGGTCGGCGTCGTAGCCCTCGGCCAGGCGACCGACACGGTCGCCGAAGCCCAGGAACTCGGCCGGGTTGACCGTGAGCGCCTCGAGTGCGGTCTGGGCGGGCAGGCCCTCCTTCACGGCGGCGGTCGCCTGGTCGACGAGCATGTTGATCGGCACGACCGGCGCGTCCGTCGTGATGGCGACCCGGACCCCGGCCGCCGCGATGGTGGCGAGGTTCGGGATGCCGCGGTCGCGGAGTTCGACCTTCGAACGGCTGGTGAAGAGCGGGCCGTAGATGACCGGGATGTCCTTCGCGGCCAGCACGTCGGCGATCTTGTGCGCCTCGGTGCCGTGGTTCACGACGAGCCGGTAGCCGAACTCCTCGGACAGGCGGATGGCGGTGGCGATGTCGTCGTGGCGGTGGGTGTGCTGGTCCCAGACGAGTTCGCCGTCGAGCACCCGGACGAGCGTCTCCTTCGTCAGGTCGCGGGCGAACGGCTCGTCCTTCGCGGCGGCGGCATCGCGGGCGGCCTTGTAGTTCTGCGCGTCGACGAAGGCGTCACGGATGATCTTGGCGACACCGAGCCGGGTGGAGGGGGTCTGGCCCTTGCCGCCGTAGACCCGCTTCGGGTTCTCGCCGAGGGCGCTCTTCACGCTCACCGAGTCGGAGATGAGCTGCTCGTCGATCGTCCGGCCGCCCCAGGTCTTGATGGCGACGCTCTGGCCGCCGATCGGGTTGCCCGAGCCGGGCTTGACGACGATGCTCGTGATCCCGCCGGCGAGCGCGTCCCGGAAGCCCTCGTCGTCGATGTCGATCGCGTCGATCGCGCGGACGCCCGCCATGTTCGGGGCGGTCATCTCGTTCGTGTCGTTGCCGGCCTCGCCGTTGGCTTCTTCGTGGATGCCGACGTGGCCGTGCGCCTCGACGAACCCGGGGACGAGCCACGAACCCGCGGCGTCGATGACCGTCATGCCGTCGGGCGGGGTGACGTCGGGCCCGACCGCGGTGATCCGGCCGTCCTCGACGATGACCGCGCCGCCGTCGAAGGCGGGGGCGGAGACGGGGACGACGTGGGCACCGGTGATCGCGAAGGAGTTGCTCATGGCACCAACGGTACGCGGGGGCGTGCGGGCGGGGCGTGCGGGCGAAATACCGATTCCTGGCGCCGGACGTCCCGGCGGCCCTACCGTCGCGGGATGGCACACCGGAGCGAGACCTGGCCCACGCACCACAGCGCCGAACGACCCTGGCGCAGCGCAGTCCGCGGGTGCCGTGACGACCGGCTGGTGACCACCGTGCGGGTGTCGCTGCCCCCGTCCATCGCCGGGGCTCGGTGGACACCCGACGACGACACCGTCGCGCTGCTCGACCGGAGCGCCACGGCCCTGCGCACCCTCGACGTCCACCACGGCTCCCGGCTCGCACCGCTCGGGTCCGTGCTCGGCCGGACCGAAGCCGTGGCGTCGTCGCGGATCGAGGACGAGCCCGCCTCGATCGACGACCTGGCGCGCGCGCTCGTCGGCATCCGGGCGAACCCGGGTGCCACCGCGGTGGTCCGGGCCGGCGGCGCCGTCGAGCACCTGGTCTCCGCGGCGGACTCGGGCATCGTCACGGAGTCGTCCCTGCTCGAGGCGCACCGTCTGCTGATGCGCGACGACCCGGTCGACGGACGGTCCGCAGGCCGGTACCGCGACGTGCAGAACTGGATCGGTGGCGGCGCCACACCCCGCGACGCCCGGTACGTCCCACCGCCGCCGGAGCTCGTGGCACCGCTGATGGCCGACCTGCTCGCGTTCGTGCACCGTGTGGACCTGCACCCGATCGCCCAGGCGGCCATCGCGCACGCGCAGTTCGAGTCGATCCACCCCTTCACCGACGGCAACGGTCGGACCGGGCGGGCGCTGATCGGGGCCGTGCTGCGGCGCCGCGGGGTCACGACGACGGTGACCGCGCCCGTGGCCACCGCACTCGCGGCGGACCGACCGCGGTACTTCCGGCACCTGGAGCAGTACCGCGACGGCCAGGTCACCGGGTTCGTGGCCGATCTGGCCCTGGCGATCGGGACGGTCTGCGACGAGGCGACGCTCGGCGCCCTGCTGCTCGCCGAGCACGACGCCGACCGGTCCACCGGTCCCTGCGCCACGGGCCCGCACGCCGTCGTCGGCCGTGCGCTCGCCGACGACCCCGTCCTGACCGAAGCGCACCTGGGAACCCTGCTCACCGCCGACCAGGTCGAGCGCGTCACGCTCGACCTGGTGCTGGCGGGCGTGCTCCGTCCGGTCACCCGTCGCCGCCGTGACCGCGCCTGGGTGGCACCCGCCGTGGTCGCCGAGCTCGAGGCGTTCGAGCAGCGGGTGCACGCCGCTGTGGGCGGCCACGAGCGGACCGCGGCCTGACCGGGGGTGCGGGCGAATAGGGTGGGACGGTGAGCAACGAGCACACCGCATCCACCCCGCCCAGCGCCGCCAAGCGGCCCGTGACACGGACCCACCACGGCATCGACTTCGTCGACGACTACGAGTGGCTGCGGGACAAGGAATCCCCCGACACCCTGGCGTACCTCGAAGCCGAGAACGCCCACACCGACGCCGCGACCGCGCACCTCGCGCCGCTGCGGGACCGCATCTTCGCCGAGGTGAAGAGCCGCGTGCAGGAGACCGACCTCTCGGTGCCGGTGCGCATGGGCGACTGGTGGTACTTCACCCGCACCGCCGAGGGCAGCCAGTACGGCGTGCACTGCCGCGTGCCCGTCGCCGGCCCTGACGACTGGACGCCGCCCGCCGTGGTCGAGGGCGAGTCGACCCTGCCCGGTGAGCAGGTGGTGCTGGACGGCAACGCCCTGGCCGACGGCCACGAGTTCTTCTCCCTCGGCACCTACGACATCAGCGACGACGGCACCCGCCTGGTGTACGGCATCGACGTCGAGGGCGACGAGCGGTACACCCTGCACGTGCGCGACCTGGCTTCGGGGACCGACCTCGGCGACGCCATCCCGAACACCGGGGCCGGCGCCACGTTCGACCCGGCGGGCCGCTACGTCTTCTACCCCACGGTCGACGAGTCCTGGCGTCCGGACAAGATCTGGCGGCACACCGTCGGCACCGCGGCGTCCGAGGACGTCCTGGTGTTCGAGGAACCCGACGACCGCTACTGGGTCGGCGTCGGCGTCACCCGCTCGTCGCAGTACATCGTCATCGAGCTCGGCTCGAAGATCACGTCCGAGGCGCACGTCCTCGATGCTGCGGACCCGACCGGTGAGTTCCAGGTCGTCTGGCCCCGCCGCGAGGGCGTCGAGTACGAGATCGAGCACGCCATCGTCGGTGGCAGCGACCGGTTCCTGGTGCTGCACAACGACGGCGCCGAGAACTTCGAGCTCGTCGACGTCCCCGCCGACGACCCGACGTCCGAGCGTGACCGCCGTGTCGTCGTGGCGCACCACACCGAGCGCCGCATCGAGTCGGTCGACGCCTTCGCCGGGCACCTCGCGCTGGAGTACCGGTCCGAGGCGCTCCCCCGCGTCGCGATCATCCCGATCGAGGGCGACGGCTACGGCGACGCGCACGAGGTCCCCTTCGACGAAGCCCTGTTCTCGGCGGGGCTCGGTGGCAACCCGGAGTGGGAGCAGCCGACGCTCCGCATCGGGTACACGTCGTTCGTCACCCCCTCCGAGGTCAGCGACCTCGACCTGGCCACCGGCGAGGTCACCGTCCTGAAGCGCCAGCCCGTGCTCGGTGGCTACGACCCGGCCGACTACGTGCAGGAACGCGACTGGGCCACCGCGGCCGACGGCACCCGCGTGCCGATCTCGCTCGTCTGGCGCCGTGACGCCGTCGACCAGGACTCGCCGTCGCCGCTGCACCTGTACGGCTACGGCTCGTACGAACACTCGATCGACCCCGGCTTCAGCGTCATGCGCCTGTCGATGCTCGACCGCGGTGTCGTCTTCGCGGTCGCGCACGTCCGTGGTGGCGGTGAACTCGGCCGGCACTGGTACGAGAACGGCAAGACCCTGACGAAGAAGAACACCTTCACCGACTTCGTCGCGGTCGCCGAGCACCTGATCGAGTCCGGCCGGACGAGCGCCGACCGGCTCGTGGCCGAGGGCGGCAGTGCGGGTGGGCTCCTGATGGGCGCCGTCGCGAACCTCGCACCCGAACGGTTCGCCGGCATCCTGGCGGCCGTGCCGTTCGTCGACGCGCTGACGAGCATCCTCGACCCGGACCTGCCCCTCACCGTCATCGAGTGGGACGAGTGGGGCGACCCGCTGCACGACGCCGAGGTCTACCGCTACATGAGCGAGTACACCCCGTACGAGAACGTCCGCGACGACGTCCAGTACCCGCAGATCCTCGCCGTGACCTCGATCAACGACACCCGCGTGCTCTACGTCGAGCCCGCGAAGTGGACCGCGAAGCTCCGCGAGGTCGGCGCGCCCGTGCTGCTGAAGACCGAGATGTCCGCCGGCCACGGTGGTGTCAGCGGTCGGTACGCGTCGTGGAAGGAGCGGGCGTTCGAACTCGCCTGGCTGCTCGACGTGCTCGGGCTCGCCGACGAGACGCCCGCCGCGGCGACCGCCACCCCGATCGCCGCGGGCTGAGCAGCGCCGCGCACTTCGTGAGCAGAAGAGGTCGGGTCCGAACGCGGGACCCGACCTCTTCTGCTCACCAAGCGAACAGCGGCGCACGCAACGCGCGCACTCCGCTCACACGCGGTTGAGCGCGTGCACCGCCTCGTCGTAGGACTCCTCGGCCAGGCGCACCCGGTCCCCCGCGAGCACCCCGTACCCGAACGTGCCCTCACCGCCACGCTCCGCGATCGCCGCGTTCGCCCGCAGGATGTCGAGGGCGTGCAGCGACCGCACCCGCTCCGTCAGCACGTCGGCGGCGGTGCCGATGCGCTTCCACAGCGCGTGCGGGAACGCGTCGTCGCCGAGCACGTCCATCGCCATCCGGGCCCGCATCGTCTCCTGCCACGCGGCCTCGGTGGTGCTCCGGTCGGCGGCCTCCCGCTCGGCGGCGGTGTCCGAGGTGTCGTCGGCGACGGCGGCCCGGACGAGCTCGCGCACGCGCGGCTTCACGTCGGCGCCGACGTCCTGGGCGACCTGCTTCGGCGAGCGGAGCGACCACGCGGTCGGCAGGGGACGCTCGGCTGCGTCGTCGAGGGCGTCGAGCAGCTCGAGGAACGGCTCGCCGTGCAGGAACGCGACGACGTCCCGCACCGCCTGGTCGCGACGCTCACGGGTCGAGGCCAGGATCCGCTCACGGGTCAACGCGTCGACCAGGTCGTCCTGCGCCGGCGACGACGCCCGCGGCAGCCGGTCGATCAGGTACTCGGCCAGCGCCGCACGCGCGGTGACGCCCGCCAGGCCGTCCGCCGCCTCGGCGGCGCGGTCGACGGCCTCGCCGTCGGGGAACGCCGGGCGGTAGGCGCCCAGGATCGCGGCGATCTCGAGGGTGGTGTCGGCCGCTTGCCGGAGGTCGGCCGTGTCGCCGGAGCGGAGCCGGGCCTCCTGACCGAGCAGCGCGATGCGCAGCTTGCGCACCCGCTTCGCCAGGATGCGTGCAGTCGTGCCCTTGGCCGGCTTCTCCTCGGTCTGGAGGCGCGGTGCCGGTGCTCCTGCCAGCCCGCGTGCCAGCTTGGACGCGACTGCGGCGGGGCCGGCGCCGACGGCCGCGAAGCGTCCGTCGAGGGCCGCGAACAGCTCGTGGGCAATCTGCGGGTCGACGCCGTCGACGGTCTCGACCTCGACCTCACGCCAGGTGCGCGGGGTCTCCGGGGCGTCGTCGTCGAGGCGCTGGGCGGTGACCTGGTCGTCGGCGAGCTCGGCGATCTGGTCGCCGTCCTCGTCGAGCAGTCGGGTGACGGTCCGGGTGGTGGTGATCCGGACGACCGGACGCAGCCCGCGGCCGCGACGCTCGGTGAAGAGTGCGGCGAGGACCTCGTCGGGCACCGTGTCGGCGTCGTCGGTCAGGGGGAACTGCTGCTCGTGGCGGACCGTGTCCGACTCGGAGCGCTTGATGTGCCAACCGGCGTCGGGGCCACCGGTGCGACGGCGGACCGTCACCCGCGCGGCCACCAGGTCGTACCGCTCGGTGTCCCAGTAGGTCGCGTCCAGTTCGAACGGCTCCTGGTGCTCGGTGCGGAGGATGCCGCCCGCGCCGACGAGGTCGGGGAGGGCACCGCCCTCGGGCAGGTCGTAGGTGCGCTCGATCTCGAGGTGCGTGTGGCTCACACGGTCTTGTCTACCAGGCACTGCGCGGATTCCCCGCACCCGGGGTTAGCCTGCAGGGATGAGCGACACGATCACCCGCGAGCAGTTCACGCCCGAAGCCGGCGGCGTCACGATGTTCACCACCACGTGGTGCGGCTACTGCGCCCGGCTGAAGAACCAGATGTCCAAGGCCGGGGTCCCCTTCACCGAGGTCGACATCGAGCAGACCCCCGGTACCGCGGAACTCGTCGCCGAGGTCAACGGCGGTAACCAGACGGTGCCGACGCTGGTGTTCCCCGACGGGACGACGGCGACGAACCCGTCCCTGGCCGAGGTGCAGTCCCGCATCTGAGCGGCGGCGCTTCGCAAGACACCGGCGTTCACGCTCCGAACACCCGCATGACGCGGTTCAGAGTGCGAACACCGGTGTTTTGCTGTCCGGACGCGCCTGCGCTAGCCGCCGAGCGCCTCGGTCAGCAGCGCGGCCATCGCGTCGAGCTGGATGTCGCCGGAGTCGACGACCGCTTCGTCCGAGCCGTCGAGCGCACGGGCGGCCAGGGACGCCTTCGAGTCGATGAGCTCGGCGATCTTGGTGTCGATCGTCTGCGCGGCGATGATGCGCCACGCGGTGACGGGCTCTTCCTGCCCGATGCGGTGCACGCGGTCGATCGCCTGGGTCTGCTCGGCGCTCGTCCACGACAGCTCGGCGAGCACGACGTTCGACGACACCTGCAGGTTCAGGCCGACGCCGGCCGCGGTCAGCGAGCAGACGATGACGGCGACGTCGGGGTCGTTCACGAACGAGTCGATCTCGGCCGTGCGCTGCGTGGGGGTCTGGTCGCCGCGGATCGTGGCGGTGCGCAGCCCACGACGGGCGAACACCTCTTCCGCCTGGTCCATCACGTCGAGGTGCTTCGCGAAGAACACGACCTTGCCGACGTTCGAGGCGAGCTGCGCGGCGTAGTCGGCCGCGAGCTGGGCCTTGGCCCGGCCGATGCGGCGGACCATCGAGAACACGTTCTCGCCGGTCGACGAGGCGTCCTGGTCCTCGAGCTCCCAGCGCGCGACCTGGCGGACCAGCTTGTGGTCGATGCCGACGACAGGGTCCTGCCCGGTGCGGGCGTCGAGCGCCTGGTGGTACCGGCGGACCAGCTTCGCGGTGAGCTCGCGCTCGGCGTCGCGGATGGAGCGGCCCTCGTCGCCGTCGAGCTCGACGGGGATGTCGGCGATCCGGCGTGCGGGGATGTCCGCGGCGACGTCGACCTTGCGGCGTCGGACGATGCCCTGGTCGATGACGGCACGGCGGGCCTCGACGAAGAACCCGGGGTCGGCCGGGGTCAGTCCGATCTCCTCGAGCTCGTTCATGAGCTTGGCGCGCGGCTTCTTGTCGTCGATCCATCCGAGGTACTCCCAGATGGTGCGGAAGTCCTCGACCGAGTTGATGAGCGGGGTACCGGTCAGCGCCATGAGCAGCGGGGTGGCGGTGCGCTGCCGGATGCGCTCGGCGATCTGCAGCACGAACCGGGCGCGCTGCGAGTCCTTGTTCTTGATGAAGTGCGCCTCGTCGACGACCATCCCCTTGAACCCGAAGTTGCCGAGCCACCCGGCGTGCCGGTCGAGGATCTCGTAGTTCACGATGACGATGTCGGCGAACCCGTCGAGGTCGTTGCCGTCCCCGTGGATCACCGTGGCGCGGCGGTTCGGCACCCAGCGCTCGGCCTCACGTGCCCAGTTCGTCTTGACGACGTTCGGCACGACGACGAGCAGCGGGAACGCGTTCGCGGCGTCGGCGGCGAGCAGCGACTGCGCGGTCTTGCCGAGGCCGGGCTCGTCGGCGAGCAGGAAGGTACGGTGCCCCTGCGCTGCGGCGGTGATGAGCTCCGCCTGGTGCTTCATGAGCGTGGTGCCCGAGCGCGAGTGCAGCGTCGGGGGCTCCGGCAGCGGCATCGTCGCCGCTCCCCCGCCCGCGCCGTACTCGAACGACTTGAACAGCGGTCCGAACAGTTCCCAGTTCGCCAGGCGGCGCGGGTGCGCGACGGGCTGGTCGGCGAGGGCGAAGTCCGGAGGCATGAACGGGTTCGCGAGCTGGCGCTGGACGACGGACTGCGGCACGACGGCACGCACCGGGGTCTCGACCACCGCGGCGGGCTCGGACGCGATGACGAGGTCCTCCGGCTGCAGCTCGACGCCACCGGCGATCATCATGTCGCGCTTGACCGCACGCGTCGCCTCGGGCACCTGCACCTCTTCGGCGAGGAGCTGGATGACGCTGGTGTCCCGCGCCGCCGTCTTCGCCAGGATCGTGGCCACGCCGTCGAGCCGCTTGAGCTGTTCGGCGCGCTGCGCGTCGGTGAGCTCCGTGTCGGCCTTCACCCGCGCGCGCTCTTCGCGCATCAGCAGGGCGACCGCCTGGAACTTCGTCCGGTTCGACGCCTTGAGTGGTCCGCGCTGCGCCGCGGCCTCGACCTCGCGCACAGCGCGGGCGAGGACGGGGATGACGCCGTCGTTGTCCAGCGGCCTGGTGCGACGTGACGCGGTCCGCGTCCCGCCGGCAGCACGCCGGGTGCCTGATCGAGCCAACGCTCCTCCTGTTCCGCCCACACGTCGGGGCGATCCGCCCGTGGGGCGGGAAGTCCTGCACCGGGGCCTGGCGCGGCTCCGGTTCGGCCGCGGGCCACCGTGGCCCACCGCATCGCCGGTCCCCGCAACGGGACGTCCGGTGGACTCCCGCGAGCCGTTCCACACGAGCACCTGCCGGGAGCAGGTTCGGACGGTCCGCGCCGGGATCCGGCGTCGTCACACGCACGTGGTGCCCCCTCGGGGCGCTCACGGCCCGGTCCCCGCGTCGATCAAGTGATCGACGGCTGCGTCCGGAATCGACGCGGCACGCGGGAACACGGTGCGTGCGCGCTCAGTTTACTCCCGGACCACCGACGGAGGCGACCGCCGCGTTGCCCGCGCGCGTCGCGACGGCGGACGGGAGGCCCGTTGCGGGCCCGACCCGCGCCTCCCGTCCGTCCTGCAGTCGCGTCCACACCGCCGAAGCGACGGGGCTGCGAGCCGTCAGGCCTGCGGTGCGGACCGCGGGCGGGTCGATGCGCCGGTCGGGAGGCTCGGGGCCGCGTCCGCCAGGGCGGCTTGCGTCGCGGCGAGGAGCTGCTGGGCGGTCTGGATCCCGTTGGCGGAACCGGTGGTCGCCTGGCCGCCGGCGTGGGCGAGCAGCTGCGCGCCGATGGCGGGCCCGATGCGGTCGGTCTCGCGCGGGTTGCGCGCGACCCAGTCGCGGGCGATCGCGTCCGCGAGGCGCTCGGCGGCGGCGCCGCGCTCCGCGTCACCTCGGGACCGGTGCCACAGCCCGGTCACCACGAGGTGGGCGACGACGGCTCCGACGTCACGGACCGGGAACCCCCAGCCCGCGGTGTCGATGTCGAGCAGGCCCGAGATGCGCCACGGCTCGTCCTCGTCGACGAACACCTGCTCCAGGTGCAGGTCGCCGTGCACGACCTGCTTGGTCGAGCTCGACCAACCGATGGAACGGCGGCCGATGGCGTCGTACAGGCGGTCGATCTCCTCGGCGTCGCGCGGCAGGGCGGCGATGAGCGTGCGACGGTGCCAATCGGCGTGGTCCATCGCGTCGGCACGGGCCTGCTGGGTCATCGGCACGGTGGCGACGCGGCCGCTCAACGCCGCGAGCGACGCCACGAAGCGCGGGTCGTCGGCGATGTCGAGGATGCGGCTGCCGGCCGGCACGCCGCGGATGCGCTCGAGCACGAGCAGGCCGTCACCACGACTGGACAGCACGCGCGGCACCGGCAGGCCGGCCGCGACGAACTGCTCGTGCGACTGCACGATCGGCGCGACCCGGTGCGGACGGACGATCTTCAGGAACAGGGTGCGCTCGGGGGCGTCGACGCGCACCACCGCACGTTTGCCGGGCCGGTACGCGGCGACGGTGAGCACCGGGTCGGTGACGGGCATGCCGAGGGTGGTCAGCAGCTCGGCGACGGCGTCGCGGTAGGTGACCTGCGGCAGCACCGGCAGGCCTGGATCGTTCGGGTACGCCCAGACCGACACCGGTTCGCCCGTCGCCGGGTCCGTGACGATGGCGCTGTTCTGGTCGTGGGTGCCGCCGGTGTCGACGTAGGTCAGGACCGTGGCGCGTTGGCCGTTGCGGTCCAGTGTGTCGACCTCGTAGCCGTACAGGTAGCCGTTGCCCGACGGTTCGACGGAGTGCGCCCGCGCGGCCACCACGGAGGTCCCGGAGCCGGCGAAGGCCTGCGGGATGACGCGCTCATGGTTGGGCCACACGACATCAGTCAACCGCGTCGCACGGGTTTCGTCGCGTTCGTGCACGGCTCGGCGCGCGGCCGGTGGCTACCGTGGTCGGTGTGAACCCGGTCGCGCGTCTCCGCAGCTCCAGTCGCACGCCGTTCCTGCAGGTCGTGAAGACCGCCGTCGCGGTGGTGGCCGCCGTGCTCCTCTGCCGTCTGGTGATCCAGGGGCCGTTCCCCACCTTCGCGGCCATCGCGGCCCTGCTCGTGGTGCAGCCGAGCATCAACCAGTCGTTCGTGAAGGGGCTCGAGCGGAGCGCGGGCGTCGTCATCGGCGTCGTGCTGGCCACCGGGTTCCACCTGCTGCTCGGCGACGGCGTGTTCGTGGTGCTGCTCGTCATCGTGCTCGCGATCCTGATCGCGTGGGCGCTCCGGCTCACCCCGACGTCGGCCACCCAGGTGGGGATCAGCGGGATGCTCGTGCTCACCGCCGGGGTCGTGACGCCGAACTACTCCGCCGACCGGATCCTCGAGACCGTGATCGGTGCGATCGTCGCCCTGGTCGTGAACGCGCTCATCGTGCCGCCCGTCCTGCTCGAGCCGGCGCACCTCGCCGTCGCCCGGCTCGCCCGCGACACCGCGGTGGCGTTCGAGCGGATCGCGATCGGCCTGACCGAGGGGTGGGACCGCGCCCGCTGGGACGAGGCCCTCGTCGCGGCCCGGGCCCTCCGGCAGCAGCACGCCAAGGCCGAGGCGTCCCTGGGGTCGGCCCGCGAGTCCCTGACGATGAACCCGCGCAGCGGCAGGCACCGGACGATCCTCGACCGCGACGTGGTGGTCACCGACCACCTGCGCATCCTGGTGACCCGGGTCACCGGCATGACCCGGGCGATCCGCGACAACACCGCCCCGGACCTGCGGGACGATCCGGTGGTGCACGGCATCGCGACCGAGGTGGCGCGGATCGGGGCGGACGTGCGGGCGCTCAGTGCGCGGGTCGAGTCGACGCGGCTCGACCCGGCACCCGGGGCCGGTGGGGCGGACGCCGCTGCGCTCGGACCGGACGCCGAGCCGTGGGCGGAGGCCTCGGAGCCGGCACTCACCGCGCCCCTCGAGGTGGTGCGTCCGAACTCCCGGCACTGGGTGCTCATCGGTGCGCTGCTCGAGGACATCCGACGGGTGCGCGGGGAACTGCTCGGCGAGGACGACTAGGCGCGTCGCGTTCGCGCGGTGCTGGGTCCGCCTCAGCGTACCGCGCAGGCGTTGTGCCGGGTCCACCTCAGCGTGCCGCGCAAGCCGCCTCCGACGCCGTCCGCACCACGTCGGACCAGATCACCTCGGTCGGCACGACGTCGGTCGCACCGGGGACCCCGGTGTCGGCGTACCGGTTGATCTCGGCGACGACGGCCTCGATGCCGACCTCGCGTGCGGCACGGCTCGCCACGTCCGGCACCGCCGTCCGCAGCTCTGCGACCACGCGGTCGCGCGGTACGTCCTCCAGCTGTGCGAGCGCGCCGATCCCCTTCCACGCGGCGTCCAGTTCGGCGCGCAGGCGCACGATTGCCGGGTGGTCGATCGAGTCGTTCATGATCCCCCAGTGCGGGCGGCGCATCGGGTCGCGCTGTCCGCTGCCGGAGCCTAGCAACGAAGCAAGCGACGCTCACGTCCCTAGAACGTGGGACAGACCGTTCCGCCCTGTCCTGTGACGAGATTCAGCGAGTTCGGCCTGAGAACGGCCCTCGGCGACGGTTCGATGCCACGATGGGTCCGAGGAGGTCCACTATGCGGCTGTTGGTGGTCGAGGACGACGACGAGATGCGGGCCCTGATGGAGCGCGGACTCGCGGCCGAGGGGTACCGCGTGACGGCGGTCGAGAACGGTGTCGAGGCGCTCATCGCGCTCGGCGAGCAGGCGTTCGACCTTGCGGTCGTGGACGTGATGATGCCCGGCATGTCCGGCTTCGAGCTCGCCCGGCGGATCCGTGAGCGCGAGGACCCCGTGCGGATCCTGCTCGTGACGGCGCGCGACGCCGTGGATGACCGTGTGTTCGGGCTCGACGCCGGTGCGGACGACTACCTCACCAAGCCCTTCGCCTTCGCCGAGCTCACCGCTCGGCTGCGTGCGCTCGGCCGTCGTGAGTCCGCCGGGGCTCCCCGCACGATCGAGGTCGGCGACGTCTCCATCGACTCCGAGGCACGCCGCATCTCGATCAAGGGCCAGCGCGTCGCCGTGAGCCCCACGGAGTTCGCCCTGCTCCGCCTGCTCGCCCGGTCCGCCGGCAGTGTCGTCGACCGCCCGAAGATCCTCGAAGAGGTCTGGGACGGTTCGCAGCACGTCGACCCGAACGTGGTCGAGCAGTACATCTCGTACCTCCGCAAGAAGCTCACCGCGCACGAGGCCACCGTCGCCATCGCCACGGTCCGCGGTCGCGGGTACCGCCTGGATCTGCTCGGGGCGTGAGCGGGGCCGACGACGCCCCACGATCGGACCACCGACGCGGTGGTCCGATCCGGCCGCTGCGTCTGCTGTCGCTGCGTGCCCGGATCACGATCGGTTCGACGGCGATCGCGGCGATCGTGATCCTGCTGCTCGTCCTGGTGATGCGGTTCCAGGTGGTGAGCGTCGTCGCGAGTGCGACCCGCACGCTGCTCGACGCCGATGCCGACCCCTACGTCGCCACGCTCGAGGTCGACAGCGACCCCGACCTGTCGTCACCGGGCAACGCGCAGCTCGTCGCCGTCGTGTCCCCGTCCGGCGAGATCGTGCTCTCGACGATGCCGGACCGCGTCGAGCAGGCGCTCGGCAGTCTGCGGTCCACCCCTGCCGGCACCTCGATCATCACGGCATCCGGCTCGGAGTACCGCGTCGTCGTGGAGCACCCCGTCAACGAGGCCGGCCGGTGGACGGTCGTCGCCGCCCGTAACTCGCAGGCCGAGGCCATCGTCGTCGACGACCTCACGACGACCCTGTCGTTGACCGGCCTGGCGATCCTGCTCGCCTTCGGCGTGGCGTCCTGGGTGCTCGCGACCACCGCGTTGCGTCCGGTGAACCGGATGCGCCGCGAGGCCGAACGGCTCTCCGTCGCCCCGGAGCGCGCCGAACTGCCGGTGGGCCCCGCCCGGGACGAGCTGGCATCCCTGGCGACGACGCTCAACGCCTTCCTGGCCCGGACCCGGCAGGCGACCGAGCGTGAACGCCAGATGGTGTCGGACGCCAGCCACGAGCTCCGGACGCCCCTGGCCATCCTGACGACCCAGCTCGACCTCGCCTCGCTCGACGGCAACGACGCCGCCGCCCTCGCCGCCCACATCGAACGCGCCAAGCACAGCGTCGCGCGGTTGTCCCGGCTCGCCAACGACCTGCTCGCACTGTCGCGGATCGAGGAGTCTGAGCAACGTGAACAGGACGGCGACCGACGGCCGGAGACCGCCTGGTCGGACCTCGGCGACGAGGTGATGGCAGCGGTCGACCGCGTCCGGCTCATCGCGTCGGCGAAGGACGTCACCGTCGACTTCGACCTGGAGCCGCCGGTCGCCGTCGGCGGGTCCGGCCCGGGCATCGGCGGCGGCACCGTGGAACCGCGCTACCGGATCGACACGGGTGGGATGGCCCAGCTCGTCACGAACATCGCGGGCAACGCCGTGGCCGCACTCCCCCGCGGTGGCGGCATCTTCGTGTCCTGGCGGAGCACCGGCGGCCAGGGCGTGCTGCAGATCACCGACGACGGCCCCGGTGTACCCGAGTCGTTTATCCCCGTGGCCTTCGACCGGTTCACGCGTCCGGACGAGGCACGGACGTCCCGCCCGAACCCCGACCCCTCCACGGGCGCCGGCGCCCTGCCGGGCGGCTCCGGTCTGGGACTCGCGATCGTCCGCGCGGTGGCGGAACGCGCCGGGGGCACGGCGTCGCTCCGCAACGTGCCTGCCGGTGGGCTCGAGGTCACGATCACCCTGCCCGAGGTGCGCTGAGCTCGACCGATCACCCGAGCAGGACCGATCACCCGAGCAGGACCGCTCACCCGAGCACGACCGATCACCGGCGCAGGACCGCTCACTGGAAGTCGCGCGACCGGGTGCGGACGGACAGCGACAGGTGCTCGATGCGGTCCGCCACCAGGTTGACCACGCCGTCGGGTGACCGCTCGAGGATGCCCCGGACGATCACCGCCGGGGACTCCCGCGCCACCCGGCGGTAGCGCCCCCACACCCCGACGCTGCAGATGACGTTGACCAGCCCGGTCTCGTCCTCGACGTTCAGGAACGTGATGCCGGACGCGGTCGCCGGACGCTGCCGGTGCGTCACGATCCCGCCGACCTCGACCCGTCGTCCGGTCTCGGCGGTCGCGGTGTCCTGCACGCTGAGCACCCGGCGGGCTGCGAGCCGGTCGCGCACGTGCCGGACGGGGTGGTCGTCGGTCGTCATGCCCGTCGACCACATGTCCGCGATGAGCACGTCCCCGCTCGTCATCTGACCGAACAACGGCGGCTGCACGAACACCTGCGTGTCCGGCAGCTGGTCCGGACGCTCGGCCGCGGCCTGCGCAGCCGACCACATCGCACCGCGGCGGTCGATGTCGAACGGGGCGAAGGCGTCGGCGGCAGCGAGGGCCTCGAGCTGCGGCGTCGTGAGTCCGACCCGGCGGGCCAGGTCCGACATGTCGCGGAAGGGGCCGTTGGCGTCCCGCTCGGCGACGATCTTCTCGGCGCTCTTCCGGCTGAGCGACGCGACCTCGGCGAGCCCGAGCCGCACGGCGAAGGCACCGTCGCGACGGTGGCTCGCGGTGTCGTCGGGGAGCGCCTTGTCGAAGGGCAGCACCGGAGGCTGCTCGGCGGCCAGGCAGGCGTCGGCACCGACCGGGGCGTCCCCGTCCGGCAGCGGTTCGAGCGTGGCGTCCACCCCGGACCGCAGGATGTCCGGTCGCAGCACGCGGACACCGTGCCGCCGGGCGTCGGCGACCAGGGTCTGCGGTGAGTAGAACCCCATCGGCTGCGCCCGGAGCAGCGCTGCCAGGAACGCCCCCGGGTAGTGCAGCCGCATCCACGCGCTCGCGTAGACGATGAGGGCGAAGCTGATCGAGTGGCTCTCCGCGAAGCCGAAGTTCGCGAAGGCCTGGATCTTCGCGTAGATCGCGTCGGCGTCGGCGCCGTGGATGCCGTTGTCCGCCATCCCCGCGTAGAGCTTGTCCCGCAGCCGGTCGATCTTCTCGTGTCCGCGCTTCGACCCCATCGCCCGCCGCAGCAGGTCGGCGTCGTCCCCGGAGCAGTTGCCGACCGCGATCGCCATCTGCATGAGTTGTTCCTGGAACAGCGGGACCCCGAGGGTGCGTTCGAGCACGGGTTCGAGCGCCGGGTGCATGTAGGTGATCGGTTCCTCGCCGGTGCGCCGTCGGATGTACGGGTGCACTGCGCCGCCCTGGATCGGCCCGGGGCGGACGAGTGCGACCTCGATCACCAGGTCGTAGAACCGCCGTGGGAGCAGTCGGGGCAGGGTGCCCATCTGCGCGCGGGACTCCACCTGGAACACCCCGATCGTGTCCGCGCGGCAGAGCTGGTCGTAGACGCCCTGTTCCTCCTTCGGGATGGAGTGCATCTCCCAGCGCTCACCGCAGTGCTCTGCCGCCAGGTCGAACGAGTACTGCAACGCGGCGAGCATGCCGAGCCCGAGCATGTCGAACTTCACGAGCCCCATGTAGGCGCAGTCGTCCTTGTCCCACTGGAGCACGGTGCGGCCGTCCATCCGGGCGTGTTCGATCGGCACGACCTCGCCCACCGGGCGGTCGGTCAGCACCATGCCGCCGGAGTGGATGCCGAGGTGCCGCGGGAACCCGAGGACGTCGCTCGCGAGTCCGACGACCGCCGGTGGGATGTCGTGGTCCTGGCTCTCGGTCACCGAACCCCACCGTTCGACCTGCTTCGACCATGCGTCCTGCTGTCCGGGGCTGTGGCCGAGCGCCTTCGCCATGTCGCGCACCGCGCCCTTGGGCCGGTAGGTGATCACGTTCGCGACCTGGGCGGCGTTGTGCCGGCCGTACTTGGCGTAGACGTACTGGATCACCTCTTCGCGGCGGTCCGAGTCGAAGTCGACGTCGATGTCGGGCTCCTCGTCGCGCATCGCCGACAGGAACCGCTCGAACGGCAGCCCGTAGCGGATCGAGTCCACCGCGGTGATCTCGAGCAGGTAGCAGACCGCCGAGTTCGCCGCCGAACCCCGCCCCTGGCAGAGGATGCCCCGGCCGCGGGCGTACTGCACCATGTCGCGCACGATCAGGAAGTACCCGGGGAAGTTCTTCTCCTCGATCACGGACAGCTCGCGCTCGATGCGCTCCCGCTTGCGGGGCTCGACGCCGTCGGCGCTGCCCGGGTAGAACCGCCGGGCACCGGTCCAGGTGAGCTCGCGCAGCCACGACATCGCGGTGTGTCCGTCCGGGACGTCGAGGTCGGGCAGCCCGGGCTTGACCGTCTTCAGCCGGAACCCGAGCTCGTCGGCGAGTTCCACGGTCCGTTCGACCGCGCCGGGGTAGCGCCCGAACCGTCTGGCCATCTCGGCGCCGGAGCGCAGGTGGGCGGTGTCGGCCGCGGGCAGCCAGCCGTCGATCTCGTCGAGGCTGCGGCGGGCACGGACCGCCGCGAGCGCGGTGGCCACCGGGAACCGGTCCGGGGTGGCGTAGTGCACGTTGCCGGTGGCGACCAGGGGCAGTGCGTGCTTCGTGGCCAGGGCGGCCAGGGCGTCGTTGCGGGCGCTGTCGAGCGGGTCGCCGTGGTCGAGCAGCTCCACCACGACGTTGCGGCTGCCGAACCGGTCGAGCAGCACCCGGAGCGCGGTGTCGGCGGCGGATTCCCCACCCTGCTCGAGGGCCTGCCGCACGGTGCCCTTCCGGCACCCGGTCAGGACACGCCAGTGGCCGTCCGCGCGTGCGGCGAGGTCGTCGAGGTCGTACTGCGGGCTGCCCTTCTCGGATCCGGCGGCCAGGTGCGCGCTCGTGACCGCGCCGGCCAAGCGGTGGTAGCCGTCCTGCCCGTCGGCGAGCAGGAGCAGGTGCGAGCCCTCGGGGTCGGGCACACCGTTCTGCGGTTCGGTCAGCCCCAGGGACAGCTCGGTGCCGAAGACGGTGCCCACCTGCGGGTAGGACTCGGCGACCTCGGCCATCCGGGCTGCCCCGTAGAAGCCGTCGTGGTCGGTGAGCGCGAGGGCGTGCAGCCGGAGCCGGGCGGCTTCTTCGAACAGGTGCTCGGGCTGACTGGCGCCGTCGAGGAAGCTGAAGGCCGAGTGCGCGTGCAGTTCGGCGTACGGCACGACCGGGCCGCCGTCGGTGTCGATCGGCGACGGGACGTACGGCTCGCGCTTCCGCGACCACGCCGGGCTGTCGCCGCCGTCGCCGTCGTGCGCGGTGCCCGGGCTCCGTTTGTCGGACAGCGCGCGCTCGAACTGCGACCACGGGACGGGTGGGTTGCTGTAGCCCATCAGGACACGCTCCTGTTGGTGGTGGTGGGGGTCGGGGTCACGTCGCGATCGCCTCCGCCCACCAGCGGTGGTCCGCGAGCACCAGGTACCAGGCACGCCCCTCGGCGTCGACGAGCTGCAGCCGGTGCAGGCGTCGGCCGCCGGACTCCCACCACCGGACGACGAGTGGCCACGGACCCGCCCAGGCCGTCACGGCAGAGAAGCCGCCGCCCCGGTCGCCCTCGGCACGGAACCGTTCGGGAGCGCCGGACAGCACGCCGCGCTCGTCGACGTCGACGCTCGCACCACCGGCAGCGACCACGTCGACCGGTCGGGGGCGCTCGAGCACGGTGGCGGGCGGCGGACCGGGGAGCTTGCCGGGCCACGGACGGTCGCGGACGGTCGCCAGGGCGCGCTCACCACCCGCGGGTGCGTCGCCCCACGGCACGAGCACCACGCGCTCGGACAGGGTGCGGCCACCGCCGACGCGCGGACTCACCACACCGTCGTGGCCGACCATGCCCTGGATCCGGGCGAGGCCGTGGTGCACGCGCTCGTCCGGGCCGGAGCCCCACAGCCCGCGCTCGTGGTTCGCCATGTCGTCGACGGCGACCGGCTCGAGCACGACCGAGGTGACCGGTGCCTCGAGCCCGCTGGGGTCCACCCCGCCGGCGAGCTGCCACCGCACCCGGTCGACCACGTCGGCGGCGTCGAACCAGCGCGGGTGTGCCCAGGTCCGTTCGAGCAGGATGTCACGCTCGTCGACGATCCCCACCCGGATGGTCGTCGCTACGAGCCCCGCGGCCCGGAGTCGCTCGGCGAAGTCGTCGGCGGAGCGTCGGAACGCGAACGCGATCTGGTCGGCACGGTCCAGCGGGGGTTCGAACGACGCCTCGACCCGGAGTTCCGGTGGGATCTCCCGCGCCGCGATCTCGCGCGGGTCTCGGCCCGCGGCCAACCGGTGCAGGAACGCTCCGGCCACACCGAAGCGGTCGCGGACCTGCTCGTCGCCGAGTGCCGCGAAGTCGCCGAGCGTGGTGATGCCGAGCCGGTCGAGCACCGTCGCGAGGTCGGGGTCGCCGAGCACGCCGAGCGGCAGGTGCGCGAGGAAGTCCGCCGATCCCCCGACGGGCACGAGCCGCACGCGTTCACCGGGACGCACCGGGCGCGCCCGGGCTGCCTGGTCCGCCGCGAACGGGGTGTCGGCCACCCCGGCCCGCACCGCGGGGGCGCCGTGGTCGGCCGCGATGCCGGCCAGGGTCGCCGCCGCCGCTCGCTCACCGCCGTAGTACCGGGCCGGCCCGCGGGCGCGGAGCGCGAGGGTGCCCGGCCGCAGCACCTCCACCCCGGGGACCGCTGCCTCGACCGCACGGATGACGGGCTCGAACGCGCGGTGGTCGAGGGCGTCGTCGTAGGGCTGCACGAGGAGCTCGGGGCACCGCGCCTGCGCCTCCCGCACGCGGAGTCCCCGCACGACGCCCTGTTCTCGCGCGGACGCCGAACTCGCGAACACGAGCCCCTTCGCGGTCAGGGCGAGGGGCTGCTCCGGCGGGGTCCCACCGGCCCGAGCAGCCGCGATGACCGGCCAGTCCGGGCACCAGAGCACGATGGTCCGGGTCGGGGGTGGTTCGGGCAGTGCTGCCCCACGGGTGATCGCGTCGGTCCGGACGCGCCCCGGGGCGATCACGACGCCACCGCCACGGGCCGCAGCACACGGGTGTCCCCGGAGCCCACCGTCGGCACGGGCGTCGCGGCCCGGACCGCGCCGTCGGCCGCGGGCAGGAGGAGCTCTGCGGTCGCCGGACGCACCGCACCGGCACGCCCGGTCGCGGTCACGGTGGCCCGGCGCTCCGTCAGGTGGCCGTGGCCCTGTCCGATGCCGCTCCACGTCGACGACGTGACCCGCAGCGTGACGTCCGCTCCGGGCCAGGACCCGAGCGCGACGAGCGCCCCACCACGCTGTCGCAGTCGGGCCGAGAGCCGTGCCACGTCGCCCGGCACGACCCGGCCGAGCGGTCGGGTGAGGACGATCTGCGCGACGTCGGCCATCGCCGCCGTCACGGCGAGCCACTGGTCGCCCGGATCGGGGACGAGCACGAGCCGCTCCAGGTCGATCCCCGCGGCTGCGGCGGCTTCGATCCCGAAGGACGGCACCCCGACGACCGCGCACCACGCGCCGGCCGCCGAGGCCGCCTGCAGCATCGTGATCGCGAGCAGCACCGACTCGGGGACGGCGTAGGTGCCACCGACCCGGATCGCGCCGCCGGGCAGCAGGGGTTCGAGCGCCGGGGCGGTGGGGAGCCCGGCGGTGTCGACCCGGGTGGACTCCATGTCGGCCACCCGGGACCGCAGGGACGTGATGCGGTCGAGCGCGGCCCGCGCGTCGCCCAGGTGATCGGACCCGCGACGCACACCGCCACCGGCCGCACCGCCGCCGCGTGCAGCACCGCTCCGCCCGCCCCGGTCCGGGGTGGGCGACCGGAGTGCCGCCGCCGTCTGCATGCCCTCATATTCGAACATGTGTTCGATGATGTCAATCGCGTCCGACATCTGTGGACAGTCCGTGTCGAACACGTGTTCGAAACGCGTCAGGTCACCAGCCGACGGCCGCCCCCACTGCACCGAGCACCGACCGCGTCTTCGTCTCGACCTCGTCCGCCTCGTCCGCTGCCACCGAGGACCACGTCACCGCTCCCCCGGCTCCCAGCGTCCGGGAACACACCGCCCCCGACGCGTCGAGCACGGTCACGAGGCTACGGATCGCCACCGACAGGTCGACCGCCCCGCTCGCCGAGAAGTACCCGATCGCGCCGGAGTACACCCCGCGCGGAGCCCCCTCGAGCCGGTCCGCGATCGCCGTGGCGCTGCGCTTCGGCGCACCCGTCATCGACCCCGGTGGGAACGCCGCGTGCACCACGTCGGCCCGTGACGCCCCCGGCGGCAGCACCGCCCCGATCGTCGACACCAGCTGGTGCACGCTGGCGTACGTCTCGACCTCGCACAACCGCTCGACGTGCACCGACCCGGGCACCGCCGTCCGCAGCAGGTCGTTCCGCAGCAGGTCGACGATCATCACGTTCTCGGCGCGGTCCTTCGGGCTCGTCGCCAGGTCGTCCCGCGCAGCCGCGTCCGCCGCCGCGTCGGCGAGTCGCCGTCGGGTGCCCTTGATCGGCTCCGCGAGCACCGCTCCGGCCGCGTCGATCCGCAGGAACCGTTCCGGCGACCGACTCGCCACGCGCAGCGGGCCGAGCCGCAGGTACGCGCCGAACGGCACGGGGTCCGACGCCCGCATCCGCAGGTACTCGTCCAGGTGCGGGTCCGTACCGGGGCCGCCACGGGCCTCCTGGCCGACCGCGAAGGCGGTGGTGAGGCAGACCTGGAACGCATTCCCCTCGCGGATCTCCGCACGGCACACGTCGACCGCCTGCTCGTAGGCGGCGCGCGACACGCGTCCGGTCGCCGCGGACACCCCGGCCGGGAGGCCCGTGGCCGCGTCGCCGACATCGGCCGACGGCATGCGGGCGGTCGCGTCCTCGAGCCACGCACGGTTGTGCGCACTGGCCTCCGGTTCGGCGTCGGCGACGAGCGCCAGCGCCCACGCGTCACCGGTGTGGTCGACGACGAGGGCACGGTCGACGAACCGCAGGTCCGCGTCGGCGTGCCCGTCGGCGGTGCGGTCCGGGCCGTCGGACTCGCGGCCGAGCTCGTACCCGAGGAACCCGACCCACCCGAGCGCGAACCCGCACCCGTCGACCGGCTCGGGCAGACGGGGCGTGCGTCGGAGCAGGTCCGCGAGCACCGCGAAGGCAGGACGGCCCTCGGAACGAACCCGCCCGAACCACGCCTCGGCCGGCGCGGCGACCGTCAGGTGCGCACGGCGGTCCTGGTGTCGGAACCGAGCGGCGAACGGCCCGTCCGTCCAGGCCAGCACGGACCAGCGCGCCCGGGGCCGGGCCGTGGCGGGGGCACCGTCCGGCAGCCCGGAGTCGAGCCACACCAGGTCCCCCGCGACCCGCGCCGCCAGGGCCGCCAGGTCGGGGACGGGGTCGAGTCGGCGGACCTCGACGCGGACGCCGGGGTCGGGGTCGGTCAGACCGCGGCGATCGTCCATGCGGCGGCGTGCGAGGCACCGGGGGCGAGCACCACGAGGCCGCGGTCCTCGCCGTCGTTGAAGGCGTCGGGCGCGCACGTCATCGGCTCGACGGCGAGACCCGCGCGGTGGTACTCGGGCACGACGTGGTCAGCGGTGTGCACCTGGGCCCATCCGCACTCCGGCCCGAAGGTCGCACGGACCCCGTGACCGTCCGCCGCCGTGACGGCGATCGTGGCGAGTCCGCCGGCGTCGCGGTCGAACCCGGTGAAGGCGTGGTCGATGAACCGGTCGCCGATCAGCGTGGGCGTGCGCAGGTCGAACTCGTCGTGGACGGGGACCAGGTCGGTCGGGATGAGCCGGTCCGGCGTCACCTCGAGCACCTGGGCGGCGGGGAGCGTCAGGGTCCAGTCGTCGACGGTGCCGGCACCCGCCACGAGGTACGGGTGCGGGCCGGTGCCCCACGGCGCGGCCTGGGCCCCGGTGTTCGTCCCGGTGATCGTCGTGTGCAGCCCCTCGGCGTCGAGCCGGTACTCCACGGTGACCTCGACGCGGTACGGGTAGCCTTCCTGCGCCTGCACGGTCGTGGCGAGCACGACCCGGTCGTCCGCCTGCTCCTGCACCCGGAAGTCAGTCCACGCGACGAGTCCGTGCAGGGCGTGGTGCCGTGCCGGCTCGGTGAGGGCCAGCTCGTGGTCGACGCCGCCGAAGGAGTACTCGCCGTCGACGATCCGGTTCGGCCACGGAGCCAGGACGGCGCCGCGGAAGACCGGACGGACCTGGTCGGCGTCGAACGGCACGACCAGGTCACGACCCTCGTGCCGCAGGGTCCGCAGCGTCGCTCCGACCGTGGCGATGTCGGCCGTGTAGCCGGCGGAGGCGATCGTCAGTGGGGACCCGGACAGCGGCGCGTCGTTGCTCATGCGCTCAGCGTATCGGGCCACCGGGTGGCGATCGGCGCACGAGAAAACCCCCGCCGTTCCGAGGAACGACGGGGGTTTCGGGTGGATCTGAGGGGACTCGAACCCCTGACCCCCTGCATGCCATGCAGGTGCGCTACCAGCTGCGCCACAGACCCAGATCGTGTTGCTTCTGCACCAACCGGTTCCCCGGAGGCACCATAGAAGCGTACACCATGCGAACGCCGGGCAACGAAATCGAAGCCGCCACCCGGGCGCGTCGCTGATCAGGCGGTGTGGTCCACCGGGAGCTCGAGCGGGATGGTCGGGCAGTCGGCCCAGAGACGCTCGAGCGAGTAGTACTGGCGGTCTTCGTCGTGGAAGACGTGCACGATGACGTCACCGAAGTCGATGAGGACCCAGCGGCCCTCGGCACGGCCTTCGCGGCGGAGCGTCTTGGCACCGAGCTCGAGGAGGCGCTCCTCGACGGCATCGGCGATGGACTGCACGTTGCGCTCGTTCCGACCGGTTGCGAGCAGGAACACGTCGGTGAGCTGCAACGGCCCGGTCACGTCGAGAGCGACGAGGTCCTCGGCCTGCTTGGCGTCAGCCGCGAGTGCTGCGGCCTGCGCGAGTTCCAGTGCGCGAGTGGAGGCGGTCACGGATTCCTTCCGGTCGTCGAACCGACGGACAGCCGGTTCGCTTGATGGGTCACGATCATAAGCCACCCCGCCGACAGCGGCCAGGCCGGGGTCGGCGGGGTGGTGGAGAACGGTCGTCGGGGACGGCAGGGGTCAGCCGCCGAACGCGTGGGTGGTGACGAGGGCGATGACGATGACCGCCGCTGCGGCGATGCCGACCGAGCCGAGCGCGACACCGAGGATGAGCGGCGTGCGCGACTCCTTCGGCTTGGCGGCGGCGAGCACGACCTGACGGGTCGAGGTGTGACTGGACACCGCACGGCTCGCCCGCACCGGACTGGCGTCGGTCTCGGGCTGCTCGTCCTGCTGCTCGAGCAGGCGGTCGACCTCGGCCCCGTCGATCGGACGGTGCGACCCGGTCGACGACAGCGACGCCGGCAGGTCGATCGATCCGGTGAGGATCACCTCGCCCGTCGCGTTGAGGGCACCCGTCGGGTCGGCCAGGGCCGAGTTCGGCAGGATGATCGCGTTGGTGTTCGTCACGGCGACGCGGCGGGTGCCGGTCTCGGCGTCGTGCACCTCGGAGTCGTTCGAGTCGTGCGCCTGCTGCGACCAGTGGCCGGCGGGCGGCGCGAAGGCCGTGGTCACCGGCTTCGGCTCGGTGGGCCGCTGGAACGCGGCGGGGGCCTTCGGGGCCTCGGTCACGGCGCCGGGCAGCGGGACCTCGTTCGTGTCGTCGTCCTCGGCGTCGAGCGAGAGCGGGAACACCGCGGGGGTCCCTGCTGCGGCGTTCGTCGGGATCGGGACGGGCGTGACGGCGGGCCGCGACCCGGGCGCGGTGTCGGCCGACCCGGCCGGAGCGTCGGCGGGCGTCTCGTCGGCCTGGGCATCGTCGGTCGCGTCGTCCGCCGGGGCGTCGAGGACCGACGCCTCGGGTGCGGTGGCGTCCGAGTCGGTGGCGTCCGATTCGGTGCCGTCCGAGTGGGTGCCGTCCGAGTCGGCGTCGGCGGGCGGCGACCACGTCGAGCGGTGGCGGCGGGGCTCCTCGGCATGCGCAGCGGCCTCGTCGAGGGCCTCGATCGCGTCCGGGGACCCGTCGGCCTCGGTGGCTTGCGCGACCGCGGCCTGGTCGAGGACCGTCGGCGCAGCGGACTGCTCGTCGCGCTCTGCCTCGGCATCCGGAGTGCTCTGCTGCGCCGCGGCGGGGTCGATCGTGTCGACCGAGCCGATGACGTCCTCGACGGTGCGGTCGGAGGACTGCGGCGTGGGGTTCTGCAGCGGGACCGGCAGGACCGCCTGGCGCTCGGCGGCGCGGAGCTGCCGGATCTGTCGACGGGTGAGTCCACCGCTGCCGGGGACGATCTCGGTCGCGGACGCCGGCGGGAACGGCGGCACACCGGCCGCGGGCGCCGACACCGGGACGGACGGCGCGGAGCCCGGAGCATCCTGCGCCGAACCCGGCGTGGACGACTGGGCAGGGCCGCCTGGTGCGGGGGCGACGTGCGATCCGGGGCGACGACGGGACTCGGGGGTCTCGGCCGCGGGCGTGGCGACGGTCGGGGGCGGCGTCGCGGGCTGCGAACCGGCCGCGGCGGCACGCTCCCGCTCGCGCGCCTGGCGCCGCGACAGGGGCGGCTGCGCGTCGGACGAACTCATGCAACGCTCCGATACAGATGGTGCTTGGAGATGTACTGGACGACACCGTCGGGAACCAAGTACCAGACGGGGGAACCCCGTCGAACCCGGTCACGGCAATCCGTCGACGATATGGCCAGTGCAGGGACCTCGAGCAAGCTTACGTCCCGCTCGGGCAATCCGGTGATGCTCAAGGCGTGTCCCGGACGCGTCACGGCGACGAAGTGTGCCAGGTCCCAGAGTCCATCATGGTCTTTCCAGTCGACGATCTGCTGAACGGCGTCTGCGCCCGAGATGAAGACGAGCTGGGCATCCGGTCGTTGTTCGTGCAGGTCCTGCAGCGTGTCGACGGTGTACGTCGGCCCCGGACGGTCGATGTCCACGCGGCTGACGGTGAACATCGGGTTCGACGCGGTGGCGATGACGGTCATCAGGTACCGGTGCTCGGCGTCGGTGACGTCGGACTTCATGTACGGCTGCCCGGTGGGGACGAAGACGACCTCGTCGAGGTCGAACGCCCGCGCCACCTCGGACGCCGCGACCAGGTGCCCGTGGTGGATGGGGTCGAACGTGCCACCCATCACGCCGATGCGTGGCCGTCCGGTGGTCTCGAGCATCGAGTGGTCGGTCAGATCTTGGTGTGACCGAACTCGTCGACACCCGACTCGTTGTGGCGGGTGGCCTCGAACTTCTGGGAGTGACGGTACGCCACGTCGCGGAAGCTCCAGGTCACGAAGCCGAGGAAGATGAAGAAGAGGGCGCCGACCATGGGGAACACGAACGCGGGCGCCCCGGAGGCGTGCTCAGCAGCTTCTGCGAGGAGGGTCATCGTTCGTGCTCCGTTCGGTCGGGGAAAGACGCCGTTCAGTCTAGCCGCGGATCTGCCCGGAGCCGCGCACGATCCACTTCGTGCTCGTGAGCTCCGGCAGCCCCATCGGACCGCGCGCGTGCAGCTTCTGCGTCGAGATGCCGACCTCGGCCCCGAAGCCGAACGCACCGCCGTCGGTGAACCGAGTGGAGGCGTTCACCATCACCACCGCCGAGTCGACGCTCGCCAGGAACCGCTCGGCGGTGTCGACGTCGTTCGTGACGATCGACTCCGTGTGGTGCGTGGACCACCGGGCGATGTGCGCCATCGCCGCGTCGACGTCGGGCACGACGCGGATCGACAGGTCGAGGTCCATCGACTCGGTCGCCCAGTCGGCGTCGGTGGCTCGGAGCACCCCGGGCACGATCGCCCGGGTGGCGTCGTCGCCGCGCAGCGTGACGCCGGATGCCCGCAGCCGGTCCGCCAGCACCGGCAGGAGTCGCTCGGCCGCCGCCTCGTGCACCAGCAGGGTCTCGAGGGCGTTGCACACGCTCGGTCGCTGCACCTTGCTGTTCAGCACGATGTCGACCGCACGCTGCTCCGGCGCGGACGCGTCGAGGAACACGTGCACGACGCCTGCCCCGGTCTCGATGACGGGCACCTGCGACTCGGTGACGACGGTCTGGATGAGCGCGGCGCTCCCCCGTGGGATCAGCACGTCGACCAGCCCGCGGGCACGCATGAGCTCGGTGGCGCCGGCGCGGCCGAACTCGTCGATGGTCTGCACCAGGTCGCGGGGCAGTCCGACCGACTCGACCGCGTCCTGGATCCGGGCGACGAGCACGGCGTTCGTGTGCTGGGCCGCCGATCCACCGCGGAGCACGACGGCGTTGCCCGACTTGAGTGCGAGCGAAGCGATGTCGACGGTGACGTTCGGGCGTGCCTCGTAGATGGCCCCGACGACACCGAACGGCACACGCACCTGGGTGAGCTGGAGCCCGTTCGGCAGCTGCGACCCGCGCACGTGCTCCCCCACGGGGTCGGTGAGCCCGGCGACGTGCTCGACCGCGGAAGCCAGGGCCTCGATCCGGACCGGGTCGAGCCGCAGCCGGTCGAGCAGTCCCGACGACAGGCCGCCGTCCTCACCCGCGACGAGGTCGTCGTGGTTGGCGCGGACGATCTCGTCCGTCGCTGCACGCACCGCCGAGGCGATCGCCGCGAGGGCCGCGTCCTTGACCGCGGTCGTGGCGGTCGCGAGCGCCGACGAGGCGGCGCGTGCCGCCACGAGCTTGTCGGTCAGGGTCGGGGCGGGCGCGATCGACGACATGGACCGATTGTAGGTCCGCCACCGGGGTCGTGACGGGCCTGCCGGACGCTCACCGCGCCTCCAGGCCCGGTCCGCCGTTCCGGTCGGTCACGACACGTCGTCCCCCGTTCGCCGAGCGGTCGCAGACCGTCGCCCAGCGGCGACCGCAACGACGGTTCCCGACCACACGCCGGTGACCCGACGGGGAGTCGTGACCGCCCGGAGGCCCGCCACCGGTCCCGACACCCGCACCGGCCCTCCAGGCGGTCGCGTCCACCCCGTCGACTGCCTGGACCCGCCGGTCACGACACGTCGTCCCCCGCCCGCCGAGCGGTCGCAGACCGTCGCTCCGCGACGCCCGCGCCGACGGTCCCCGACCAGTCGGCGCCGTCCCGACGGGGAGCCGTGACCGCCTGGAGGACCGCCACCGGTCCCGACACCCGCACCGGCCCTCCAGGCGGTCGCGTCCACCCCGCCGACCGGTCACGACACGTCGTCCCGCACCACGCGAGCGGTCGCAGACCGTCGCTCCGCGACGCCCGCGCCGACGGTCCCCGACCAGTCGGCGCCGTCACAACGGGGAGTCGTGACCAGTCGCTGCCAGTCGCCCGGCCCGGCCCGCCCTCAGCGGCGCGGCGCGGCGTGGAACCAGGTGCCGACGTGTTCGCCCGCCAGGGCGCGGTCCACCAGCGCTGTGTCGGTCACGAGCACCGCGGTGCCCGCCTCGGCCGCGAGCCGCGCAGCGGCGACCTTGGTCCCCGCTCCCCCGGTACCGACGCCGGCCGTGCCGATCGACCCGAAGGTGACCCCGGCCAGCTCGTCGCCGAACGGCACCTCGTCGATGCGGGTCGCACCGGGCTGCTCCGGGGGTGCCGTGTAGAGCGCCTCGACGTCGGAGAGCAGCACCAGGGCATCGGCACCGAGCAGCCGAGCCACCAGGGCCGCGAGCCGGTCGTTGTCGCCGAAGCGGATCTCGTGGGTGGCGACGGTGTCGTTCTCGTTCACGATCGGCAGCACTCGCAGCGCGAGCAACCGGTCGATGGCGCGCTGGGCGTTCACTCGGTGCGTGGGGTTCTGCAGGTCGCCCGCCGTGAGCAGGATCTGCGCCGCGACGACACCGTGCCGGTCGAGTTCCTTCTGGTACCGGAACATCAGGACGTTCTGCC
The DNA here is from genome assembly GCF_015350855.1 of Curtobacterium sp. VKM Ac-2889. Taxonomy (NCBI): domain Bacteria; kingdom Bacillati; phylum Actinomycetota; class Actinomycetes; order Micrococcales; family Microbacteriaceae; genus Curtobacterium; species Curtobacterium sp. VKM Ac-2889. The sequence continues at coordinate 182,433 of NZ_JADKSC010000002.1, forward strand.
CGGTGGCCGCCGCCGCCTGCTGCGTGGCGAGGTCGTCCGGCCGCCCCTGGAGCCCGAGGAACGGGAACCCGGTCGCGATCGCGCCGGACGACACGAGCACCACCTCGGTGCCCCGCCCGTAGGCCGCCGCCAGGGCGTCCACCAGCGGGCCGATCTGCCCGGCGGCGTCACCGCTGACCGACGACGAGCCGACCTTGACCACGATCCGCCGCGCACGCGGGATGTCCTCGCGCCGGGTGACGGGTCCGAGGTCGGTGCGGGCGGTCGTGTCGGTCATGCCGCGGTCAGTCCTTCTGGTCGCTGGTCTCGACCTGGTCGCCGTCGAACTGGTCGCCGGTGCCGAGCTGGTCACTGGTCACGACGTCGTCGTCCACCCAGAGCCCGGAGACGCGCTCCTGCTCGAGCTCGGCACGGGCGGCGGCCTTGGCGTCCATCCGCTCGAAGTACTCCTCGCGCCGCTCGTTGCGGGTCGGACGCGAGGTCGCACCGATGCGGGCGTCGGTGCCACGGGCACTCGTGATGAGCTCCGCGGTCGACGTGAGCGTGGGTTCCCAGTCGAACACCATGCCGCCGTCGCCACCGATGACGACCGTCGACCCGGCGACGGCTCCGGCCTTGAACAGACCGTCCTCGACGCCGAGCTTCGCGAGCCGGTCGGCCAGGTAGCCGATCGCCTCTTCGTTGGTGAAGTCGGTCTGCTGGACCCAGCGCTCCGGCTTGGCGCCGCGGACGCGGTAGAAGCGGTGCTCCTCGCCGCCCTCGGCGCGCACGGTGAAGGGCTTCTCGTTGACCGAGCGGGGGCGCAGGACGATGCGCTCCGGCACCGGCTCGGCTGCACGGGCGGCGCGGGCCTGCTCGACCACGTCCGCCAGGGCGAACGTCAGCTCGCGGAGGCCCTTGCGGGACGCCGTGGAGATCGGGAAGACGCGGTAGCCGCGGCCCTCGAGCTCGGCGGTGACGAACTCTGCGAGTTCCTGCGCCTCGGGCACGTCGATCTTGTTCAGGGCGATGAGCTGCGGGCGCTCGAGCAGCGGCACCTGGCCCTCGGGGACCGGGTAGCGCTCGAGTTCGCCGAGGATGACGTCGAGGTCGCTGATCGGGTCGCGGCCCGGGTCGAGCGTGGCGCAGTCGATGACGTGGAGCAGCGCCTCGCACCGCTCGACGTGCCGCAGGAACTCCAGGCCGAGGCCCTTGCCCTCGGACGCGCCCTCGATCAGACCGGGGACGTCGGCGACGGTGAAGCGGGTGTCGCCGGATTCGACGACGCCCAGGTTCGGGGTGAGGGTGGTGAACGGGTAGTCCGCGATCTTCGGCTTGGCGGCCGAGACCGCCGCGATCAGCGAGGACTTGCCGGCGCTCGGGAACCCGACGAGGGCGACGTCGGCGATGGTCTTCAGCTCGAGGCTGATGTCCCCCGCCCAGCCCTCGGTGCCGAGCAGCGCGAAGCCGGGGGCCTTGCGCTTGGTGGTGGAGAGCGCCGCGTTGCCGAGGCCACCCTGCCCACCGGGGGCCACGACGACGCGCATGCCGGGCTCGGTGAGGTCGGCGATCACTTCGCCGGACTCGTCGTACACCACGGTGCCGACGGGCATCGGGAGCTCGAGGACCTCGCCGCTGACACCGCTGCGGTGATCGCCCATGCCGGGCTGGCCGTTCTTCGACGAGCGGTGCGGGGAGCGGTGGTAGCCGAGCAGCGTCGTCACCTGCGGGTCGGCCACGAGCACGATGTCGCCGCCGTCACCGCCGTTGCCGCCGTCGGGCCCGGCCAGGGGCTTGAACTTCTCACGGCGGACCGACACGCAGCCGTTGCCGCCGTGCCCCGCGCTGAGGTGCAGGGTCACGCGGTCGACGAAGGTCGCCATGGGTCCACTCCAGGTGTTTCGTTGTGCCGACGGGATCGTCGGCGGGAAAAGCGAAGGAGGGGCGGGCACTCGGCCCGCCCCTCCAGCTGCAGTCGTTCGAACGACTACGCGTTGACGATGTTGATGACCTTGCGGCCACCCTTGGTGCCGAACTCGACCGAACCGGACGAGAGGGCGAACAGCGTGTCGTCGCCACCACGGCCGACGTTGGCGCCGGGGTGGAAGTGGGTGCCGCGCTGGCGGACGATGATCTCGCCGGCGTTGACGACCTCGCCACCGAAGCGCTTCACGCCGAGGCGCTGTGCGTTCGAGTCACGACCGTTGCGAGTGGAACTCGCACCCTTCTTGTGTGCCATGAGTTGACTCCCTTACGCGATCTTGGTGATCTTGACGCGGGTCAGCTCAGCGCGGAAACCCTGGCGCTTCTTGTACCCGGTCTTGTTCTTGAACTTCTGGATGATGACCTTGGGACCACGGAGGTCGTCGAGCACCTCGGCGGTGACGGTCACGTTCGCGAGCTCGGAAGCCGCCGACGTGATCTTGTCACCGTCCACGAGGAGCACGGGGGCGAGGTCGATGTTGCCCTTGTCGTCCGCCTTGGCACGGTCGATGGTCAGGATGGTGCCGACCTCGACCTTCTCCTGACGGCCGCCGGCGCGCACTACTGCGTAAACCACGTGGAAATCCTTACGTAACTCTGCTTGAGGGAAGTCTCGGGTGCCCACTTCTGCACGAGCGGCTCCCGGAAGGCCGGGCCCGATCGGCGACGCAGGCAGAACGGCCCGCTGACACCAGGGACCGAGAATACTCGATCACCCTGGGTCCGGTCAAACGGCGACACCCGTACGATTGCACGGTGACCGTGTTGATCGACCCACCGACGTGGCCCGCCCACGACACACTGTGGTCGCACCTCGTCAGTGATGAATCCTACGCGGAACTCCACGCGTTCGCTGCGCGGGCCGGCGTGCCGCCCCGCGCGTTCGACCACGACCACTACGACGTCCCGCTCTCGCGGTACGACGAACTGGTGGCCGCCGGCGCCTCGGCCGTCACCGGTCGCGAGCTCGTGCTGCGGTTGATCCGCAGTGGGCTGCGCGTGGCGCAGCGGGACAAGCGCGGCCTCTGAGCGCCCGCCAGGAGGCGCGGTGCGGGTCTGCCCGGCCCGCACCTCGCACGGTGCGCAGCCGGCTCACAGGGCCCGCGAGCGGGCTCAGCGGGGCGCTGGGCCGCCCCAGGGGTTCGCTGGGGGCTGCTGCTGGTCGGAGCGCGGCCCGGCGCCGTACTGCCCGCCGTACTGGCCGTGCGGGTCGGGCTGGACGCGTCCCTGCCCGTAGGGTGCGGGCGGCTGCTGCTGTGGCTGCTGCTGGATCGTCGACGGCGGGACCGCGTCGGCGGGTCGGACGGTGCCCGGCCTGCCCGAGGTCGTCGACGAGCCTCGGGCGCGGCGCGGGCGACCGAGCCAGAGCCAGGCGGCCGTGGCGGTCGCCAGGAGCATCACGGTGAACGGCAGCCCGTTCTGCAGCGGACGCGTGAGCACGTCGATGACGAGCTTGGAGCCGCCGGCGGTGGCCGCGCCGAAGGACCCGGTGAAGACGCCGACCAGCATCAGGGCCACCGTGCCCGCGGCGCCGGCGAGCACGACGCGGAGCAGGAGCCTCGGCAGCGGGCTGCGGCGGTCGATCGGCGTCAGGAAGGCCAGGGCCAGGAACGCCCCGGCGTAGTACGGGAACGGCGCCACGAAGACACTGGTCGTGAAGCTGCCGAGCAGGCTCGTCCCCGCGCCGTAGTGCTGGAACGGGCTGACCACGAGCGAGGTGCCGAGCAAGCCGAAGAGCCCGGAAACGAACTCGACGAGCACCAGGGCGACCACCGCGATGAGCGCCCCGGCCGTGTTCGTCACCGAGGCACCGGGCGCGAAGGCCCGCCGCGGGTCGGCGGGAGCACGGGGCGGTCGCGGCGGGGCGTACGGCGCACCCGCACCGGGCTGGCGGCCGTACTGCGGCACACCACCCTGCTGCTGCGGCGGCACCGGACCACGCGGCTGCTGCCCACCCGGCTGCTGACCACCCGGGCCGGGCGGTGCGGGCTGGGACCAGCCCGCACCGTAGTACCCACGCTGCTGCTGCGGGTCGCCCGGGTTCGTCACGTCAGCTCCCCAGGATCACAGCGCCGTCGGAGCCGTCGGCGTCGTCGGCCGGCTCCTCCGTCGGCGTGGCCGGAGCGCTGATGCTCGGCGACGAGACCCGGCGGGAACGCGAGCGCCCCTGTCCGGGCTGCTTCGGCTCAGGGAGCGCCTGGAGCACCGAGTCGAGCAGGGACTCGGCGTCCGGGGCGACCGCGCGGGGCTCGCGCTTGGGCGCTGCGGCGATCGGGATGTCCAGGATCGCCACCGAGTTGTCGGTCGGGGTCACCGTGGCACTCGAGCTCACGCGACGACGGGCCGGGGCCTTCGCCTTCGGTGCGCTCGCGACCTCGGGCTCGGTGACGTTCGGCGCGGCGGCCTTCGGGGCGCTGCCCTTCGTCGCACTGGCCTTCGGCGCGCGCGCCTCGGGTTCGACGACGGGCTCGGCGGCGGGTGCCTCCGGTGCCTCGGTGGCCTCGGTGGTCTCCGGGGTCTCCGGGGTCTCCGGGGTCTCCGGGGCGGCAGCGGTCTGCTGGTCTCCCCCGCGCCCACCACGGCCCCGACGACGGCGCTTCGAACCGGTGGGCTGCTCGCCGCCCGCACTGTCCGTGCTGGTCGATGCGTCCGCCGAGGACGGCGCCTCGGCTTCGGTCGCGGCGGCCGCGGCCTCCTGCTCGTCGTGCGACAGGGTCGAGGCGGCGATCCGGGACAGCGCGTTCTTCACGTCGTCGGTGATCTGGTGCGCCTGGCTCGACCCACCGTTCGACGAGGACCCCGACGAACCGGAGTTCCCGGTGCCGTTGCCGCCGTTGCCGGAGCGGCCGTTCTCGTTGCCGTTCCCGCCACGACCCTTGCGACGGCCCTTGCTCGGACCCGGGTCGGCGTTGTTGTCGTTGATCTTGGCGTTGACCTCGTCGAGCGACTCGCGCAGACCGACACCGATCTTCTTGCGGGTCATCTGCACCAGGCCGAGCGAGGTGATCTCGGCGACCTGGTGCTTCGTGCGGTCGCGGCTCAGGCACTCGACCAGACGGCGGAGCACGAGGTCGCGGTTCTCCTCGAGCACCATGTCGATGAAGTCGACGACGATGATGCCGCCGATGTCACGCAGGCGCAGCTGCCGGACGATCTCCTCGGCGGCCTCGAGGTTGTTCTTCGTGACCGTCTCTTCGAGGTTGCCGCCGGAGCCGACGAACTTGCCGGTGTTGACGTCGACGACCGTCATGGCCTCGGTGCGGTCGATGACGAGCGAACCACCGGAGGGCAGCCAGACCTTGCGGTCGAGCGCCTTGTCGATCTGCTCGTTGAGGCGGAACTCCTCGAAGGAGTCGGGGCCGTCGTAGCGGACGACACGGTCCTTCAGGTCCGGGGCGACGGCCGTCAGGTACTCGTCGATGGTGCCGCCGGCGGCCTCGCCGTCGATGATCAGCTTCGTGAAGTCCTCGTTGAAGACGTCGCGGACGATCTTGATGAGCAGGTCGGGCTCCGAGTGCAGCATCACCGGGGCCTGGCCACCGGCGACCTTCTTCTGGATGGCCTCCCACTGGCTGGTCAGGCGCTGCACGTCGCGGGTGAGCTGCTCCTCGGTCGCTCCCTCGGCAGCGGTGCGCACGATGACGCCCGCGTGCTCCGGCAGGACCTCCTTCAGGATCTTCTTCAGGCGGGCACGCTCGGTGTCCGGCAGCTTGCGCGAGATCCCGTTCATCGAGCCGTTCGGCACGTAGACCAGGTAGCGACCGGGCAGCGAGACCTGGCTGGTCAGACGGGCGCCCTTGTGGCCGACCGGGTCCTTCGTGACCTGCACCAGGACCTTGTCGCCCGGCTTCAGGGCTGCCTCGATGCGGCGACCGTGGCTGGTGTCGACCGAGTTCCAGTCGACCTCGCCGGCGTAGAGCACGGCGTTCCGGCCACGGCCGATGTCGACGAACGCGGCCTCCATCGAGGGCAGGACGTTCTGCACCTTGCCGAGGTAGACGTTGCCGATGAGCGACACGTTCTCGGACTTGGTGATGTAGTGCTCGGCGAGGATGCCGTCCTCGAGCACACCGATCTCGATCGTCGACGAGCTGGAGCGGACGATCATCTGGCGGTCGACGCTCTCGCGGCGGGCGAGGAACTCGTCCTCGCTGACCACCTGGCGGCGGCGTCCGGCGTCGCGACCGTCGCGACGACGCTGCTTCTTCGCCTCGAGACGGGTCGAACCCTTGATGCGCTGCGGCTCGGTGATGAGCTCCGGCTCACGACGGCGCGGCTCCTGGTGGTCGCGCGGCTCGCGGGCCTCGCGGTCGGCGCTCGAGCCACGGCGACGCGAGCGACGGCGGGAACCGCCCTGGTCGTCGCGGTCGTCACGGTCGCGGTCGAAGCGGTCTTCGCGGTCGTAACGGTCGTCCTCGTCGCGGTCGCGGTCACGATCGCGATCGCGGTCACGATCGCGCTCGAACCGGGGCGCGCGCTGCGGCAGTTCCGGCAGCACCGGGGCGTGGAAGATCAGGCTGAGCGTGCTCGTGGCCTTCGGCACGAACGGCTCGTCGGCTGGTGCCGCGTCGTCGCTCGCCTCGGCCGTCGGCGCGGCCTCGGTCGGACGGGAGGCGCGGTCCGCGTCCGCCCCGTCGGTCACGGTGCCCGACTGGTCGCCCGTCACGACCGGCAGGTCACCGGTCAGCGTGCTCACGTCGTGCGGCTCGGCACCGCTGTCGGCGACGGCCTCGACCGCGACGGAGACCGCCCCGGTGTCGGTCGGCTCCGACGGCGAATCGGGAGAGTCCGGCGAACCGGGCGACTCGACGCTGGCCGCGGGACGGGCGTCAGCGCCGCCCGTCAGCGCGAGGGTCTCGTCGGCGTGGGGTGCCTGCTCGGCGCTCCCGCGGGCCTCCTGGCCGGACGACCGGGCGCGGCGACCGCCGAACAGGCGGCTCCGGCGCTTCGGCGCGTTCTCGTCGTTGGTCGTGTTGTCGTTGTTCTGCTCCACCATGGACTGGTGCACTCCTCGGCCCCACTCGCACCCTTTCGGGTGGCGGGAATTCTGTGTCGTGGCGGGCGGCGTCGACGCCCCCGCGCTCGCTGTCTCGTGACCGGTCCGCGTCAACTTCTCGTTGCGTCCGCGCCCGTTCCGGTCCGGGCACCCGGCCCGGGTCGGCTCGTCGTCGGAGTGACGCTGCCCGACCACAGTGCGCTCTCACCGCACCTGATCGTCCGAGGTCTGCCCGGTGGGGCGTCGCTCGGAAAGCTCTCTTCGGTGTGCGGTTGGCCGCACGACCTCCAGGCATTATCGCATGCCACACCCGGAAAGCACCGGAACCCGCGTGCGATGATGACCGCGTGACCGCGTCTGCACCTGCCCCCCGTCGTCCGATCGCGATGGCGGTCTTCCTGCTCGTCACCGGGCTCGTCGGCCTGTACGCAGCGTTCCGGCTCGTCCTCGACGAGTTCGCGAAGTACGAGAACCCCAAGGCCGTCCTGAGCTGTGACGTCAATCCGTTCATCAACTGCTCCGACGTGATGGCCAGCTGGCAGGGCCACCTGTTCGGGTTCCCGAACCCGCTGCTCGGCGTCATGGGGTTCGTCGCCCCGATCGCCGTCGCGGTGCTGATGCTGGCCGGGTTCCGGAACGGCTCGCGCTGGTTCTGGATCGCGTTCAACGCCGGCGTGTTCCTGGCGTGGGTGTTCGTGACCTGGCTGTTCACGCAGACCGTCTTCGTCATCGGCGCCCTGTGCCCGTGGTGCATGCTCGTCTGGTCGATGACGATCCCGATGTTCTGGGTCTTCACGATCTGGAACATGGCGCAGGGACGCTTCGGCGCCGGAGCACAGCGCGTCGGGCGCACGCTCCTGCCCTTCTGCTGGACGTTCCCGCTGGCCAACTACCTGGTCATCATCGTCACGATCATCATCATGTTCCCGGCGGTCCTGACCGTCTTCTGAGCCGTCCGGACTGCCCCTACGCTCGGGATCGATGAGCGAGCAGGAGACCAGCAGGGCGCGTCGGGACGCCGTACGGGAACGCGCGCGGGCGACACGGGCGAAGGAGCAGTCGCGCCGCCGTCGCCTCCGCACGCTGGGCATCAGCGGAGCCGTCATCGGTGGGCTCGCGGTCGTCGCGGTGGTCGTCGTCCTGGTGGCGGGATCGGTGCAGCCCGCGGGTCCCGGCCCACGCAACGCGGCGAGCGACGGTGTCCTGCTGACCGGTGTGCACGGCAGGATCGTGCCCGTCGAGACGCGCGCGGTCCCCGCCGGCGGGACGCCGACACCGACCGACCAGGACGGCTCGAAGACCGCCATCGTGGTCTACGCGGACTACATGTGCCCGTACTGCAACCAGTTCGAGACGGCCCAGATGCCCCAGATCCGGCAGTGGGTCGAGGACGGGACCGCCACCCTCGAGCTGCACCCGCTCGGGCTGCTCGACCGGCTGTCGCTCGGCTCGCGGTACTCCACCCGCTCTGCGGCGGCTGCTGCCTGCGTCGCCGACCACGACCCGGACGCGTTCCTGGCCTACAACGCGTCGCTCTCCGGGCACCAGCCGTCCGAGAACACCCGCGGGCTGACCAACGACGAGTTGGCGTCCCTCGCCCGCGGAGCCGGGGCGAGGGCCCCCGAGGTCGCCTCGTGCATCACCGGGCAGCGCTTCGCCGGGTGGGTCGCCGACGCCACGAACCGGGCGGTGCAGGACCCGGTGCCGAACTCGACGCTCGACGGGATCACGAGCACGCCCACGATCCTCGTCGACGGCGAGCAGTACGACCCGGACGGCTCGACGTCCCTCGCTGACCCCGAGGCGTTCGCGTCGTTCGTCCGGCGGCACGACCGCGCGTCCTAGCCCGAGGAGCAACGTGGAACGGCCCCCGCTTCCCATCGGGAGCGGGGGCCGTTCGTCGTGCCGAGGTGTTACTTCGCCGCGGCGTCGATCGCGGTGATGACCGTGCTCAGGTCGTCGAGGCGCTTGCCGTCGACCACGACCGTCGGCGTGCCGAACCCCTGCGGACCCGCGAGTGCCTCGTTCGAGGTGACGGCCTGCGTCGACTTCGTCACCCAGCCCTTGAACCGCTCGGTCGACAGGCACTGGGACAGGTCCGAACCCGTCGCGCCGCCCGCCTTGACGAGCTTCGCGATCTCGGAGTTGGTCAGGCCCTTCGTGCCCTCGGCCGGCTGGTTGTCGAAGAACTGCGTCTGCACGTCGAGGAACTTGTCCGGGTCGTAGTTCGCCACGCACATGGCGGCGTTCGCAGCACGGCTGGCGTACCGGGAACCCGGGTAGCTGCGGTCGAGGATCGACACCGGCTGGATCGCCAGCGTCGCGTCGCCCGACTTCACCTTGTCGAGGATCTGGTCGGCGTAGGCGCCCTCGAACTGCTTGCAGACGGGGCAGGCCCAGTCGACGTACTCGGTGACCGCGACGGCACCGTCACTGTTCGCCGTGGGGGCCGGCGATGCCGAACCCGTCGCGGCCACGGCCGGCGTGGTCACGGGGGTGACCTTGCCGTCCTTGCCGGTGAACTGGATCGCGCCGGTGGCCATGTTCTTCGGCCCGGCGGCGGACAGCACCGGTGCGTTGTTCACGTTCACCACGACGATGGTGATGATCGCGGCGATCGCCACGATTCCCAGGCCGATGCCGCCCTGCAGGAACCACTTGTTGCGGCGCTTGCGGCGCTTCTCGGCGTCGGCACGCTGGCGTGCGACCTCGCGCGCGTGCTGACGCCGCTCGTTCTTGGTGGGTCGGTCGTTGTTCGTCATGTCGTCCCCGCCGCTCAGGCGAACCAGAGCGCGAGCTCGCGCGCGGCCGACTCGGGGCTGTCCGAACCGTGGACCAGGTTCTGCTGCACCTTGAGGCCCCAGTCACGGCCCAGGTCACCACGGATGGTGCCGGGCGCAGCCGACGTGGGGTCGGTGGTGCCGGCGAGCGAGCGGAAGCCCGCGATCGCACCGTTGCCGGCGACGCGCACGGCGACGACCGGACCAGACTGCATGAACTCGACGAGCGGCTCGAAGAACGGCTTGCCCTGGTGCTCCTCGTAGTGTGCGTCGAGCAGGTCGCGCGGCGCCGTGAGCATCTTCAGGTCGACGAGCTCGTAGCCCTTCGCCTCGATCCGGCGGAGGATCTCACCGGTGAGCTGGCGGGCCACACCGTCGGGCTTGACGAGGACGAGGGTCTCTTCGAAGTCGGACACGCAGTACTCCCTGTGTTCGGGGTCGAATGTGGTGGTCAGTCCTCGCCCATGGCCGCTCGGCGCGCGGCGTTCTGACGGTCCAGCTGACCGCCCTTGACGAAGCAGAAGACCCACAGCGCCAGGAACACCACGGCGACCGCGAACATGAACGGTTCGATGAACCCGGTGGCGAGGATGGCCGCCTGCAGCAGCCACCCGAACCATACACCGGCCCGCTTGCCCGTCAGACGTGAGGCAGCTGCGAGGACGATGATCGCGCCGACGCCGCCGCCGAAGGCCGCTGCGGGCGGCAGCGTGCCCTTGCCGAACACGACGAGCATGGGGAAGAAGAACATGATCGCCTCGAGCACGAGCGTGATCGAGAGCAGGCTCTCCTGCGCTCCGCGTTCGCGGCGCGGCTTCCGGGTGCGCGGTGCCCGGCCCGGCCGGGAGGCCCCTGGTGCGTCCGTCACTTCGTCTCGCCTTCGCGGTGCACGAGGTCCATGACCGCGCCCACCATCACGATGGAGCCCGCGACGAGCACGAGGGCGTCCTCGGCGTCCGCCTCGTCGGCCAGGTCGCGTGCCTGCTGCAGGGCGGACGCCAGGGACGGCTCGACGACGACGCGGTCCGCGCCGATCTCGTCCACGACCACCTTGGCGAAGGCATCGGCGTCGAGCGCACGCTCCCCCGGCGGCTGCGTGACCACGAAGGTGGCGACGGTGTCCTTGAGCGCGCGGACGAACCCGCGGGCGTCCTTGTCGCCGAGGATCCCGACGACGCCGACGACGTGCTCCGACGGGAACGCGACCGGCAGTGCCTCGGCCAGGGCCTTCGCACCGTGCGGGTTGTGCGCGGCGTCGACGACGACGGTCGGGTCCGTGGCGATCGGCTGCAGTCGACCGGGGCTGGTCGTGCCGGCGATGCCCTCGGACAGGACGTCCTCGTCGAGGGCCTGGGCCCCACGGCCGAGGAACGACTCGACCGCCGCGATCGCCACGGCGGCGTTCTCGGCCTGGTGCCGGCCGAACAGCGGCAGGAACAGGTCGTCGTAGCGACCGGCGATGCCCTGCACGGTGATGAGCTGTCCGCCCACGGCCGGGGTGACGTCGACGACGCTGAACCCTCCCTGCAAGCTCGGACTGCCCGCCGCTCCGCGACGGTCAGTGACCGGCTCGAAGGGGCCCATGCCCTCGACGGCCAGGGTGGACTCGGTGAGCTCGGCGGCGCGCTCGAGTTCGGCGAGGGCCTCGGGGACCTGCCGGCTCGACACCACGGCGGACGACGGCTTGACGATGCCCGACTTCGTGCGGGCGATCTCGGCGACGGTGGCACCGAGCTGCTTCGCGTGGTCGATGGCGATCGGCGTGAACACCGACACCTGGCTCTGCACGACGTTGGTGGAGTCCCACTCGCCGCCCATGCCGACCTCGATCACGGCGACGTCCACCGGCGCCTCGGCGAAGCACGCCAGGGCGAGCACGGTGAGCGCCTCGAAGAAGGTCAACGGGAGTTCGCCCTTGTCGGCGAGCTCCCGGTCGGTGATCTCGAGCACCGGGGCGATGTCGTCCCAGTTCGAGGTGAACCGGTCCGCTGCGATCGGCTGGCCGTCGATCACGATGCGCTCCCGGATCGACACCAGGTGCGGGCTCGTCATCAGGCCGGTGCGCAGACCGTGGGCACGGACGATGCTCTCGATGGTGCGGCTGGTGGACGTCTTGCCGTTCGTCCCGGTCACGTGGATCACCGGGTACGCCAGGTGCGGGTCGCCGAGCAGCTCGACGGCACGGCGCGTTGCGGTCAGCCGTCGCTCGGGGGCCTGTTCACCGATCCGGGCGTACAGGGCGGCCTCGACACGGCGGACCTCGTCGTCGTCACCCCCGTAGGGCACGGCGTCGGCAGGGCCGTCACCGGCCGGGCCGACCGGGATCCGGATGCCGTCTTCGTCGCGGCCGTCGAACTCGTCGTGTCCGACGAACTCCTCGTTCGCCTCGTGGTCGTCGTACTGGTCGTCGTCGCTCATGCGCGTGCCACCTCCACGGAAACCTTCGCACCGTCACCGACGTCGGTGGTGGTGTCACTCGCCCCGAGGGGCACGATCTCGACGCTCGTCGCCAGGGTCTCACCGGCGATGAGGTCCTGGTGTGCACGGACCGCGCCGTCGGCGGTGTCGTCCACCCGCAGGGTCAGGGCGATGCGGTCGCTAACGTCGAGGTCGGCGTCGCGGCGGGCCTGCTGGACGGCGCGGACGACGTCGCGGGCGAGCCCCTCGGCCTCGAGCTCGGGCGTGGTCACGGTGTCGAGCACCACGAAGCCACCCTCGTCGAGGAACGCCACGGCCACCGAGGTGTCGGCGACGGTGAGGTCGAGCGAGTACTCGCCCTCGATCAGGTCGATGCCGCCGACGGTCACGCCGGAGTCGGTGGCGGTCCAGTCGCCCTTCTTGGCGGCCGGGATGACCTGCTGCACCTGCTTGCCGATGCGGGGGCCGGCGACGCGGGCGTTCACGGTGAGCTTCCGCTCGATGCCGTACTGCGCCAGGGACTCCTCGGCCTGCGCCTCGAGCACCACGCGCTTGACGTTGAGCTCGTCACGCAGGATGTCGGCGAACGGTTCGACCGCAGCCGGGTCCGGCACCACCAGGGTCAGCGTGGCGAGGGGCAGGCGGACGCGCTTGCCCGTGGCCTTGCGGAGCGCCAGGCCCTTCGAGGCGACGTCGCGCACGCGGTCCATCGCATCGACCAGGGCGTCGTCGGCGGGGAACTCGTCGGGATCCGGGAAGTCCGTCAGGTGGACGCTGCGCCCGCCGGTCAGGCCCTTCCAGATCTCCTCGGTGACGAGCGGCGCGAGCGGGGCGGCGACCCGGGTCAGGGTCTCGAGCACGGTGTACAGCGTGTCGAACGCCGCGCGGGTCTCGGCGCCGGCGGCCGCGTCGGCCCCGGTCCAGAACTTGTCGCGCGAGCGACGGACGTACCAGTTCGTGAGCACGTCGGCGAAGTCACGGACGGCCTGGGCCGCCAGCGGGGTGTCGAGCGCGTCGAGGTGCGCGGTGACGTCGGTGACGAGCACCCGGGTCTTCGCGAGCAGGTACCGGTCGAGCACGTCGGTGCTCGCGGTGCTCCGGGTGGCCTGGTAGCCCGACTCCCCGGAGGCGTTCGCGTACAGGGTGAAGAAGTAGTACGTCGACCACAGCGGCAGCATGAACTCGCGGACGCCCTGCCGGATCCCCTCTTCGGTGACGACGAGGTTGCCGCCGCGGATCACCGACGAGGACATCAGGAACCAGCGCATGGCGTCGGCGCCGTCGCGGTCGAAGACCTCGGAGACGTCCGGGTAGTTCCGGAGCGACTTCGACATCTTCTGGCCGTCCGAGCCGAGGACGATGCCGTGGCTGATGACGTTCTGGAACGCGGGTCGGTCGAACAGCGCGGTGGAGAGCACGTGCATGACGTAGAACCAGCCGCGCGTCTGCCCGATGTACTCGACGATGAAGTCGGCCGGGTTGTGCGACTCGAACCACTCACGGTTCTCGAACGGGTAGTGCACCTGGGCGTACGGCATCGACCCGGAGTCGAACCACACGTCGAACACGTCGGTGATCCGGCGCATCGTCGAGGTGCCCGTGGGGTCGTCGGGGTTCGGCCGCGTCAGGTCGTCGATGAACGGGCGGTGCAGGTCGACTTCGCCCTCGGCGTTCACCGGCAGGCGACCGAAGTCGCGCTCAATGTCGGCGAGTGAGCCGTACACGTCGGTGCGCGGGTACTCGGGGTCGTCGGACTGCCACACCGGGATCGGCGTGCCGAAGTAGCGGTTGCGCGAGACCGACCAGTCGATGGCGTTGCCGACCCACTTGCCGAACTGGCCGTCCTTGACGTTGTCCGGCACCCAGTTGATGTCCTGGTTGAGCTGGCCCATGCGGTCGCGGAGCTCGGTGACGCGGACGAACCACGACGAGACGGCCTTGTAGATGAGGGGCTTCCGGCACCGCCAGCAGTGCGGGTAGCTGTGCTCGTAGGATGCCTGGCGGAGCAGTCGCCCGGCGTCGCGGACGGCCTTGGTCAGCGGCTTGTTCGCGTCCGACCAGAGCATGCCGGCGACCTCGCCGAACTGCGACGTGAAGACGCCGCCCTCGTCGAGGGACAGCACCACGGGGATACCCGCGGCGGCGCAGACCTCTTGGTCGTCGGCACCGTAGGCCGGGGCCTGGTGCACGATGCCGGTGCCCTCACCGGTCTCGACGTACTCGGCGACGAGCACGCGCCACGCGTTCTCGTAGCCTTCCTGGTCGGCCAGGAAGTCGAACAGACGCTCGTACTCGACGCCGTCGAGCTCGGCGCCCGTCAGGGTGCGCGCGACGGCGGCGAGCGCCTCGTCACCCGAGCCGTAGCCGAGTTCCTTCGCGTGCGCGGCCACCGTGTCGGACGCGAGGAGGTACGAGGCGGAACCCGCTTCGGCACCGTCAGCCGCGCCTCCAGGCCCTGCCGGGACGACCGCGTAGGCGATCTCCGGGCCGACCGCGAGGGCGGCGTTCGTCGGCAGGGTCCAGGGGGTCGTCGTCCAGGCGAGCGCCCGCACACCGTTCAGGTCGAGCGCGGCAGCGCGGTCGCCGTGCAGCGGGAACGAGACCGTGACGGACTGGTCCTGGCGCATCTTGTAGACGTCGTCGTCCATGCGCAGCTCGTGGTTGGACAGCGGCGTCTGGTCGTTCCAGCAGTACGGCAGGACCCGGAAGCCCTCGTACGCCAGGCCCTTGTCCCAGAGCTGCTTCCACGCCCAGAGCACGCTCTCCATGAAGGTGACGTCGAGGGTCTTGTAGTCGTCCTCGAAGTCGACCCAGCGCGCCTGGCGGGTGACGTACTCCTGCCACTCGTCGGTGTACTGCAGCACCGACTTCTTGGCGGCGGCGTTGAAGACGTCGATGCCCATGGCGTCGATCTCGTGCTTCTCGGTGATGCCGAGCTGGCGCATCGCCTCGAGCTCGGCGGGCAGGCCGTGGGTGTCCCAGCCGAAGCGGCGGTGCACCTGCTTGCCGCGCATGGTCTGGTAGCGCGGGAAGACGTCCTTGGCGTACCCGGTCAGCAGGTGCCCGTAGTGCGGCAGGCCGTTGGCGAAGGGCGGGCCGTCGTAGAAGGTCCACTCCGGGCAGCCCTGGCGCGCGTCGATGGACGCCTGGAACGTGTCGTCACGCTTCCAGAAGGCGAGGATGCCCCGCTCGACGGCGGGGAAGCTCGGCGAGGGGACGACGCCATCGGCATCGGCGTTCAACGGGTACGGCACCGGGACTCCTTGTGGGTTCGCTCGATCTCCACGAGGACGGAGCCAGGCTCCGCGGTACCACCTCGTTTGCCGCCCAACGTCCGCTGTGCGACCACTCTGTGTCGGGGATGGTGACGGTCCCGAACCCGCCCGGTTCTACTGACGGAGGCGCTGGTGCGCCCCGTGTTCTTCCGGAAGCTCCCCGGTGATGGCCGGATCGATGCTCGTGGAACACGACTTTACCGGACGGGAGCATGCTTGAGCGATGCCCGCAGAAGATCGCCCCGAGTCACTCGTCACCGTCCTGATCGCGTTCGGGGCGAACCTGCTCGTCGCGATCGCGAAGACGATCGCCTCGCTCGTGTCGGGTTCAGCGTCGATGGTGGCCGAGGCGGCGCACTCGTGGGCGGACACCGGCAACGAGGTGTTCCTGCTCGTCGCCGAACGCCGGGGCGGCAAGAAGCGGGACGCCGCGCACCCGCTCGGGTACGGACGCGAGACGTACATCTGGTCGATGTTCGCCGCGTTCGGCCTGTTCACGGCCGGTGCGATCGTCTCGATCTACCACGGCATCTCGGAGTTCGGGGAGACCGGGCCGGCCGAGGACGTCGTGCTCAACTACGTCGTGCTCGGGCTCGCGTTCGTGCTCGAGGGCACGAGCTTCCTGCAGGCGTACCGACAGGCGCACGGTGCCGCGACGAAGCGGAAGGTCCCGGTGCTGCGGCACGTGCTGCAGTCGTCGAACCCGACGCTCCGTGCGGTGTTCGCCGAGGACGCGGCGGCGCTGATCGGCCTGGTCGTGGCGTTCCTCGGGGTGTTCCTGCACCAGGTCACCGGGCTGGCGGTCTTCGACGCACTCGGTTCCATCGCGATCGGTGTGCTGCTCGGTGTCGTCGCGATCGTCCTGATCGACCGCAACCGCCGGTTCCTGCTCGGCGAGAGCACGTCGCCGGAGCTCGAGAACGCGGTGCTCGTCGAGCTGCTGGGCCGGTCGCAGGTCGAGCGCGTCACCTACCTGCACCTGGAGTTCGTGGGGCCGTCGCGGGTGTACCTCGTCGCGGCCGTCGACCTGACGGGCAACGAGACCGAGGAGCACGTCGCGGTGCGGTTGCGCGACGTCGAGCAGTCGCTCGAGGACAGCCAGTACATCGAGGAGGCCGTCCTCACCCTGAGCTACCCGGGCGACGAGTCCCTGGTGCCGACCGACGGCGCTGTCCCCGAGGTCGTGCGGGACGGCACCGCGTCGGACGTGGCGGCCGGTGGCGCGGGGACCCTGCGCACGGAGTGAGCGTCGGCGCGGTCGCGGGGCGGCGTGGCGGCAGGGCTCGGGTCGCGAGACGCCGGTGTGTCGGCAAGACGCCGCCATGTGCTCGAGACGCCGCCGGATTCGGCGGCGTCTCGCCGGTGAGGCGGCGTCGTAGAAAGACGACGGCGTGTTCCGTGAGCGACCGCGCGGCGGACGGGAGGCGCGGTGCCGGGCCGCCACGGGCTTCCCGTCCGTCTTCCCGCCACGTGCACCGCCCCACACGCGGGAGGAAGACGCCGGTGTGTCAGTAAGACGCCGCCATGTGCTCGAGACGCCGCCGGAATCGGCGGCGTCTCGGCGACGAGGCGGCGTCGCACGAAGACGACGGCGTGTCCGGGGGCGGAAGACGCCGGCGTGTCAGCGAGCGTCGAGGCCCGCGACCACCGGTGTGAGCGCCGCCGCGACGTACTCGACGAGTGCTCGGCGCCCGACCCCGTCGGTGACCCACACCCCGAACGCGGCAGCGGCGGCCCCGAGCATCGCACCGGACACCGTCTGCGGCCAGAGCGCTCGCGGCTGCTCCCCCGTGCGGCCCGCGACGAAGGCGGCGACGGCCTCGTGCTGCGCCGTCACCCGGACCGCGACGCCGGCCACCAGCTCGGGCCCGATGCCCATGACCTCGGCCTGCGCGACCGCCCACGGCACCCGCTCGGGGTCGTGGGCGCGAGCGGCGTCGAAGAGCGCCTGTTCGACGGCCCGTACGGCACTCGACTCGGTGGACGCTGCGAGGTACCCGGGCAGCCCGGCGACGGCGGCGTCGAGTTCGAGCCACATCACGTCGGCCTTCGCCGGGAAGTAGTTGAAGAACGTCGCGCGGCTGACCCCGGCGCGGGCGGCGATCTGGTCGACCGTGGTGCGCCCGTACCCCTGCTCGAGGAACAGCTCGGCGGCGGCGTCCGCGAGGACCTCGGCGCTCGAGCGTCGGGGGCGGCCACCGCGGCGGATCGGTTCGTCCATGGGCCCCAGTAAACCGTTAGACTCGGTCAGCCATGATCTTGGACTCAGTACAGAAAACCCTCACCGCAGTCGCGGGCGCCTCGGCGGTCCTGCTCGTCCTGGCTGCCTGCAGCGGACCGGGCACGAGCACCGGGAGCAGCACCCCGGTCGCGGGCGGCACACTCACCTACGCCTCCGGCGACGCCGAACCGACCTGCCTCGACCCGCACGTCGGCGGCAACTACCCGCAGGCGCTCCTGGCGACGCAGTACATCGAGGAGCTCGTCGGGCTCGAGGACGGCAAGCCGACGCCGGAACTCGCGACGAAGTGGACCACGGGTGACGACGGGAAGACCCTGACGCTCACCCTGCGCGACGACGTCACCTTCACCGACGGCACCCCGTTCGACGCCGCCGCCGTCGTGGCGAACATCGAGCACGTGCAGGACCCGGCCACCGCCTCGAGCACCGGGTACCTGGCGCTGCAGTCCATCACGAAGGCGACCGCCACCGACGACCACACCGTGACGCTCTCGCTGAGCCGGCCGGACAGTGCGCTGCTCGAGTCCCTCTCGCAGCCCTGGGTCGGTATGGAGTCCCCGAAGGCGCTCGAACGGAAGCAGGCGACGAACTGTGAGTCCCCCGTCGGCACCGGCCCGTTCCGGGTCACCGGCTGGAAGCACGGCGACCGCGTCACCCTGACGAAGAACACCGACTACTGGGGCAAGACGAAGCCGCGCCTGTCGGGCATCACGTGGCGGTTCCTGCCGGACTCGACCTCGCGCTACGCCGCGCTGCAGTCCGGCCAGGTCGACGTGATCGACAACGCCCAGCCCGACCAGCTCAAGGCCGCGTCGGCGAAGGGCGCGATCCGCGACCTCGACGCCCCCCGCCCCGGCGCCTCGAACCGGCTCGAACTGAACTCCGGGCACGGCGTGTTCCGCGACCAGGCAGTCCGCCAGGCCTTCATCGCCGGCGCCGAGATCGACCCGGGCCTGCAGTCGCTGTTCCTCGGCACCGCGAAGCGCTCGTACTCGGTGCTCTCGAGCGCTGAGCCGCTCGCGTACTCCGACAAGAGCCGGTTCGACTACTCGCCGTCGAAGGCGAAGCAGCTGCTCGACGACGCCGGGTGGAAGGTCGGCTCGGACGGCGTCCGCGAGAAGGACGGCCAGCAGCTCACCGTGACGTTCCCCGTCTCGACGAACCAGTCGGTGCCGGCCGAGCGCAGCCTGTTCCAGCAGATCCAGGCGTCCGAGAAGGCCGTCGGGTTCAAGGTCGTGCTCGACGAGCTCGACCTGTCCAGCTGGTACGCCGCCCTGGCCGCGAACGAGTACGACGTCGTGAGCGCCCCGTACACGAAGGTCGGCCCCGACGTCCTGCGGATCCTGTACGACAGCGCGAGCATCGAACCGGCACCGTCCGGCTACTTCGCGAACCTGGCCCAGCTCGACGACCCCGCGCTCGACCGGCTGCTCGAGCAGGCCGCCCGCACCTCGGACGCCGACGAGCGCGCCGACCTGTACGAGCAGGCGCAGAAGGCGATCCTGGCGAGCGACACCGTGCTCCCCCTGTACGACCAGCAGAACCACTTCCTGGTGCGCTCGGCCGTGCACGGCATCCGGACCACCCCTGTGTCGACGCCCTGGTTCGGCACCGCCTGGATCGACCGCTGACACGGATGCGGTGGGTCTGGTGGGCCGTCCGGCGGCTCGCCGGGGGCATCGGCGTGCTCTGGGCCGTCGCGACGATCGTCTTCGTCGCGATCCGGCTCATCCCCGGTGACCCGGCGCTCGCGATCCTCGGTGGCCCGGGGTCGCAGGCCTCGGCCGAGGCCGTCGCCCAGGTCCGCCACGAGTACGGCCTCGACCAGCCGGTCCTGGTGCAGTACGCGGTGTTCCTCGGCCGCCTCGCGACCGGGCAGCTCGGTGACTCCTACGCGTTCCGCACCCCGGTCGCGACGCTCCTCGGCCAGCAGCTGCCCGTCACGCTGACGCTCGCGGTCGCCGGGCTCGTCGTCGCCTGGGTGCTGGCGATCGTCGCCGCGTGGGCCTCGACGCAGCGCGGCCGCATCGCCGCCGGGCTCACCAGCGCCCTCAGCGTCACCGCGAGCGTGATGCCGCACTTCTGGCTCGGCAGCGTGCTCATCGTGGTGTTCGCCACGTCCCTTGGGTGGGTGCCGGCGGTCAGTGACGGCACCGCACGCGGCTGGGTGCTGCCGGTGCTGACCGTGGCCGTGCCGGTCGCCGGGTACCTGGCCGAGACCGTGCGCGACGGCGTGGTGGACGCGCAGCGCTCGGCCTTCGCGCTCGCCGCCCGGGGCCGGGGCGAGACCCGCCTCGGACTGTTCGGACGGCATCTGCTCCGGCACGCCGCCCTGCCCGGGATCGCACTGTCCGCGTGGGCCTTCGGATCGCTCGTCTCCGGGGCCGTGGTCGTCGAGTCCGTGTTCGCCCTGCCCGGCATCGGCCGCGCGCTGGTCACCGCCGTCACCCAGCGGGACATGCCCCTCGTCGCCGGCATCGCGATGGTCTCGGCGGCCGCGTACGTGGTCGTGCTGGCCGTCGCCGATCTGGTCGAGCGTGTGGTCGACCCGCGCAGCACCGCACGGAACGCGACCGCGCGCCCCGGCACCGCGCGACGCCGTGGGCCCGGCCGTCCGGCGGGCGCGCGGTGAGCGGGATCGCCGACCCGGGCCTCCAGACCGGTGCGTCCGCCCACCAGACCGCCGTCGGCACCGAGCGCGTCCGTGGGGGGACGCTCGGCGTCGGCGGCACCGCCGCGGCGGTGGTCGTCCTGGTCGCCGTCGTCGCGGCGGCCTGGCCAGCGCTGCTGGGCGGCGGCGATCCGCTCGCGGTGCACCCGACCCAGGCACTGACCGCCCCGAGCGGTGCACACCCGTTCGGCACCGACGAGTCCGGCCGCGACGTCCTGGCACGGGTGGTCGCGGGGACCCGCGCCTCGCTCGTCGTCGGCGTCGCCGCCACCCTGATCGGCGGCGGAGCGGGCGTCCTGCTCGGTGTCGTCGCCGGGCTCGGCGCCGGGGCCGGACGGCTCGGCCGTCTGCTCGACGCCGTCATCGGCCGTGTCACCGAGGTCGCGTTCGCCCTGCCGCTGCTGCTCGTCGCGCTGGTCGTCATCGCCGTGACCGGTCCGGGTCCGGTGCCGGCGGTGCTCGCCGTCGGGTTCGCGACCGCTCCCGGTTACGCCCGGATCGTGCGGGGCCTGGTCCGGACGGCCCGCGGTTCGCAGGTGGTGGAGACCGCCGTGCTGCTCGGCCGCTCCCCCGCCCGCACCGTCGTCCGGCACGTGCTGCCGACGGCGCTCTGGCCCGTCGTCGCCGTCGCCACGCTCGGGGTCGGGCAGGCGGTCGTGTGGGCATCGGCGCTGAGCTACCTCGGTGTCGGCACGCCCCCACCCGCGCCGGAGTGGGGCGCGATGCTCGCCGACGGTCGCACCTACCTGCAGACCGCGCCGTGGATGAGCACCTTCCCCGGACTCGCGATCGTCGTGCTCGCGACGGCCGTCACCGTGCTCGGCCGGGCGATCCGACGGAGCGGGGCCGCGCGGTGAGCGCCGTCCTCGACGTCCGCGGACTCACCGTCGCCATCGGCGGGACCCCGATCGTGCACGGTGTCGACCTGCGCGTCGACGCCGGTGAGTGCGTCGCCCTGGTCGGCGCCTCCGGCTCGGGCAAGACCGTCACCGCACGCGCCGTGCTCGGCCTGTCCGCGCCCGGCGCCGCCGTGAACGCCGAAACGTTCACGGTCGACGGTGTCGACGTCGGCGGGTACACGGACCGGCGGTGGCGCCGGCTGCGGGGATCGCGCATCGGCTACGTCGGCCAGGAGGCGCTGGGCGCGTTGGACCCGCTGCGTCCCGTCGGGCGCGAGGTCGCCGACAGCCTCCGCCTGCACACCGAGATGCGTGCGGCCGAGCGCGTGGACGCCGTGCGTGCTGCCCTGGCCGCGGTGGGCCTCGACCCGGACACCGCGACCGACGGCCGGCTCGCCGGGACACTGTCCGGTGGGATGCGACAGCGTGCCCTCATCGCCGCGGCCACCGTCGGGTCCCCCGCGCTGCTGGTCGCCGACGAACCGACGACGGCGCTCGACGTCGGGGTCGCCGTCACCGTGATGGAGCAGTTGCGGGCAGCGCAGAGGCGGGGCGCCGGACTGCTCGTCATCACGCACGACCTGGGGCTCGTCGCGGGGTGGGCCGACCGGGTCGCCGTCGTGCACGAGGGCCGGATCGTCGAGCAGGGTGCGGTCACCGGGGTCTTCGCGGCGCCGCAGCACCCCGCGACACGGGCGCTGGTGCGCGCTGCCGGTGCTGCCGCGGCGGAGCCGGCGCCACCGCACGGTGCCGATCTTGCCGATCGGTGCGAGGTCGATGGCTCCGTGCAGTCCTCTGACGCTGCACCGAGCGGCCAACCTCGCACCGGCCGCACGACTCCGTACCGTGCGCCGATCGGCAACCGCGACACCGAGCGCGAATCCTCGCACGGTGCGAGGGACGTGCTCGCGGCGCAGGGGCTCTCGCGGGAGTACGGCGGGCTGCTCGCGGTGGATGACGTGTCGTTCGGGCTCGAGCGGGGCCGGGTGCTCGGGGTGATCGGCGCCTCGGGCTCGGGCAAGACGACGCTGGCGCGGATGCTCCTCGGCCTCGAGACGCCCGACGCCGGCACGGTCACGCTCGACGGCGAACCCTGGGTCCCGCTGCCCGAGCGCGAGCGACGCCCCCGACGGCACCGGCTCGCGGCCGTCGTGCAGGACCCCGGCGCGACGTTCGACGAACGGTGGAACGTCGAACGGGTCCTCGCGGACGCGTTCTCACGCGGTGACGAACGGCGGGCGCGCGGAGCGCTCGGCGAACGGGTCGACGCGGCGCTGCGACAGGTCGACCTCGACCCCGTGCTGCGGTCCCGCTCCCCCCGCACCCTGTCCGGCGGGCAACGGCAGCGGCTCGCGATCGCCCGCGCGCTGGCGACCGAGCCCGAGGTGATCGTGCTCGACGAGCCGGTGACCGCCCTCGACGCCACGGTGCAGCACGCCGTGCTCCGGTTGCTCGAACGGCTCCGCGACGAGACCGGGGTGGCGATGGTGTTCGTGTCGCACGACCTGCGGGCGGTCCGGCGGATGGCGGACGACGTGCTCGTGGTGCACGCCGGCGCGGTCGTCGAGCACGGCCCCGCCGCCGAGGTCTTCGCGCGCCCCGCCCACCCGGTGACCGCGCGGCTGCTGCACGCCGCGGAGCGGCTGGCGGCGGGCCCCGCCGCGGGTCCAGCCGCCGCGACCGCGGCCGGCTCCACGGGCTGAGCGACGGTCCACGCGGTGCCGCGCCCGCGGACTGTCGCTGTGCGCGTGACGTCGCCAACGGCTCGGAACGGCCAGGAGGCCCGGCGCGCGTTCCGAGACGGAACGTGCGCCGGGCCTCCTGGCCGGGTTGCCGCGGGGCGGCTGGGTCCTCAGGAGCCGGAGGGCTCCTTCGATGCGGCCTCGGCCGAGATGATCGGGATCTCGCTCGTCGAGAACTCCTTCGCCCAGTCGGACTGCGCGAGCTCCGACGTCGGGTCGTTGTAGTCCTCGATCACGCCGGCGACCTCGTCCTCGGACCCGACCGTCGGACCGGAGCCCATCAGCGGGCTCGCGGCGGTCTCCTTGGTGAAGTACACCGCGACCAGGCCGATGACGGCGGCGAGCATCAGGTAGAACGCGGGGATGTCCTCGGCCCAGCCGTACCCGGCGTCCTTCGCGGCGTTGATGAGCGCGGCGGTGGCGAGCGGGGTGGTCCCACCGAAGAGCGACACCGACACGTTGAACGCGATCGCCAGGGCGCCGTAGCGGATGATCGTCGGGAACAGCGCGGGCAGCGTCGACGGCATGGTCGAGGTGAACGTGACGAGCACGACGCCGAGGATCAGCAGGCCGGCGAACACGCCGACGCCGGTGCCGGTCTGGACGAGTTTCAGGGCCGGCCAGGACAGCAGGATGAAGCCGATGCAGCCGGCGGCGAGCACCGGACGGCGCCCGAACTTGTCGGACAGGCGACCGCCGAAGGTGATGACGACCATCATGAGCAGCATGACGATGACGATGAGGATCAGGCCGAACGTGGCGTTCTGGCCGAGGTTCTGCTCGAGGTAGGTCGGCATGTACGAGAGCAGCATGTAGTCGGTCACGTTGAAGACCAGGACCAGGCCGATGCAGATGATGAGCGAGCGCCAGTTCTCGGCGAAGAGCTTGAGGAACGGGGTCTTCTGCCCCTCGCGCTCGGCGGCCTGCTCCTGCTGCTTCTGGAACGCCGGGGTCTCTTCCAGCTTGAGGCGCAGGTAGAGACCGATCAGGCCGAGCGGGCCCGCGACGATGAACGGGATGCGCCAGCCCCAGCTGAGCAGGGCGTCCTCGGACAGGCCGAACTGCAGGGCGGTGACGATCGAGGCGCCGAGCACGTAGCCGGCGAGCGTGCCGAACTCGAGCCACGAGCCCATGAACCCGCGGCGCTTGTCGGGCGAGTACTCGGCGATGAAGGTCGCGGCGCCGCCGTACTCACCACCGGTCGAGAAGCCCTGCACGAAGCGGGCGACGAGCAGCAGGACGGGAGCCCAGAAGCCGATCGTGTCGTACGACGGGATCAGGCCGATCATGAGCGTGCCGGCGGCCATCAGGATCATCGTCAGCGCGAGGACCTTCTGTCGGCCGATCTTGTCGCCGATCGGGCCGAACACGGCACCGCCGATCGGGCGCACGATGAACGCGGCGGCGAAGAAGCCGAACGTGGCGACGATGTTCGCGGCCGGGTCGCCCTGCGGCAGGAACACCTGCGAGATGGTGACCGTCAGGTACGCGAAGATGCCGAAGTCGAACCACTCCATGGCGTTGCCGAGCGCGGCAGCCGCGACGGCACGCTTGAGCAGCGACTCCTCGACGACGGTGACGTCGTCCTTCGTGAGATCGCGACGAGCGCGCTTCACGGCGCCCTTCGTGCGCAACGGCCGATCGCCGTGCGGTTGGGGTGCGTTGTTCGGTGCCAAGTCGTTCCTCCGGGGTGCGGTGCTTCCTTCGGGCGTCCGGCGGACGGCGACGTTGCAGCTCCTGCGAACCCTGCGTTCGCCGGACAAACTCCGACAGACTAGCAGGCTCTTGGCGTGTCCGACAGGTCGGTGTGGTAAGTCCCGGTCGGCAGCGGGCCGCGGACGCCCCGCGGCCCGGCTCAGGACGCGTGCGCGGCCGCTACGATTGGGGCACCGCGCGTCAGGCGCGCAACACTCAGGCACCTCATCACGGACTCGGTGCCGCACACACGGACGGAAGGCGCACCATGACCAAACCCATGCCCGAGAAGCCCAGCGTCGACGGACTGGAGCAGGTCTGGGGGCCCGTCTGGGAGCAGGACGGCACGTACCGCTTCGACCGCGACGCCGCCGGTCACCGCGACGCCGTCTGGTCGATCGACACCCCGCCGCCGACCGCCTCCGGTTCGCTGCACATCGGGCACGTGTTCTCGTACACGCACACCGACCTCAAGGCCCGGTTCGAGCGGATGCGCGGCAAGCACGTCTTCTACCCGATGGGCTGGGACGACAACGGCCTGCCGACCGAGCGTCGCGTGCAGAACTACTACGGCGTCCGCTGCGACCCGACCCTGCCGTACGACCCCGACTTCACGCCGCCGTTCGAGGGCGGTGACGGCAAGTCCTCGAAGGCCGCCGACCAGCTGCCCGTGTCGCGCCGCAACTTCATCGAGCTGTGCGAGCGCCTGACCGTGCAGGACGAGCAGCAGTTCGAGGAGCTCTTCCGCACGCTCGGCCTGTCGGTCGACTGGACCCAGTCGTACCGCACCATCGACGACACCTCACGAGCGAGCGCCCAGCGCGCCTTCCTGCGCAACCTCGAGCGCGGCGAGGCCTACCAGGCCGACGCCCCGACCCTGTGGGACGTCACGTTCCGCACCGCGGTCGCGCAGGCCGAGCTCGAGGACAAGGAGATGCCCGGCGCGTACCACGGCATCGCCTTCCACCGCACCGACGGTGGGGACGACGTCGTCATCCAGACCACCCGCCCGGAGCTCCTGCCGGCCTGCGTCGCCCTGGTGGCACACCCGGACGACGAGCGGTTCCAGGACCTCTTCGGCACCACGGTGCGCTCCCCCCTGTTCGACGTCGAGGTCCCGGTGCTCGCACACCACCTGGCGCAGAAGGACAAGGGCGCCGGCATCGCGATGGTCTGCACCTTCGGTGACACCACCGACGTCGTGTGGTGGCGCGAGCTGCAGCTGCCGAACCGCGCGATCATCGGCTTCGACGGCCGCGTGCGCTCCGACGAGCCCGCATGGATCGAGTCCGCGAAGGGCCAGGAGCTCTACGCCGAGATGGCCGGCAAGACCGTGTTCTCGGCCAAGAAGGTCGTCGTCGACGCGCTCACCGAGTCGGGCGAGCTGATCGGTGACGTCAAGACCATCCAGCACCCGGTGAAGTTCTTCGAGAAGGGCGACAAGCCCCTCGAGATCGTGTCGACCCGCCAGTGGTACATCGTCAACGGTGCTCGCGACGAGCAGCTGAAGAGCACGCTCCGCCAGCGCGGCGAGGAGATCGCGTTCCACCCGGACTTCATGCGCGTCCGCTACGACAACTGGGTCGGCGGCCTGTCCGGTGACTGGCTCATCTCGCGCCAGCGCTTCTTCGGCGTGCCGCTGCCGGTCTGGTACCCGCTCGACGCCGACGGCAACCCGGTGTTCGACCAGCCGATCGTGCCGACCGAGGCGCAGCTGCCCGTCGATCCGGCCTCCGAGCCCGCCCCCGGCTTCACCGAGGACCAGCGCGGCGTCGCCGGCGGGTTCCAGGGCGAGCTCGACGTCATGGACACCTGGGCGACCTCGTCGCTGACCCCGCAGCTCGCGGGCAAGTGGGAGACCGACCCGGCGCTCTACGACCTGGTGTACCCGTACGACGTCCGCCCGCAGGCGCAGGACATCATCCGGACGTGGCTCTTCACGACCGTGCTCCGCAGCCAGCTCGAGGCCGACGTGGTGCCGTGGAAGCACGCCAGCATCTCCGGCTTCATCGTCGACCCCGACCGCAAGAAGATGTCGAAGTCGAAGGGCAACGTCGTCACGCCGCTGTCCATCCTCGAGCAGCACGGTGCCGACGCGGTCCGCTACTGGGCGGCCTCGTCCAAGCTCGGCACCGACGCGGCGTTCGACCCGCAGAACCCGAAGCAGATCAAGGTCGGTCGTCGTCTGGCGATCAAGGTGCTCAACGCGGCGAAGTTCGTCTACGGCTTCCCGCTGCCCGAGGGCGCCACGAGCGTCACCGAGGCCCTCGACGTCGACATGCTCGCCGAGCTCGGCGCGGTCGTCGAGCAGGCCACCGCCGCGTTCGACGGGTTCGACCACGCCCGTGCCCTCGAGATCACCGAGCGCTTCTTCTGGACGTTCTGCGACGACTACCTCGAGCTCGTGAAGGAGCGCGCCTACGGCACCGCGTCCGACGCGACGCACGAGACGCAGGCGAGCGCGGTGCTGGCGCTGCGCGGCGCGATCGACGTGCTGCTCCGACTGCTGGCACCGTTCCTGCCGTACGCGACGGAAGAGGTGTGGGCCTGGACCCACGACACCAGCGTGCACCGGGCCTCCTGGCCGACCGCTGCCGACCTGCCCACCGACGCGGCCCCCACCGGGCTGCTCGCAGCCGTCGGACAGGCGCTCATCGGGATCCGCGGTGCGAAGACGGCGGCGAAGGCGTCCCAGAAGACGCCCGTGACGCGTGCCGTCGTCGCGGCACCGGCCGAGACGCGGGTGCTCATCGAGCGCGCGGCGGTCGACCTGGCGGCCGTCGGCCGCATCGAGAACCTGTCGTTCGTCGACGGCGACGAGCTCGCAGTCACCGAGATCGAGCTCGCGGAGCAGCAGGCGTAACGTCGGTCATCCGGGTCGGGTCGCCTCGGCGACCCGGCCCGTCCACCACCGGACAGGAGGCACGGATGCAGTTGGGCACACGCTGGAACGTGGGTGGGGAGCCGCCTGCGCGACTGCCCGAGGCGATGGCCGTCGCCGTGCGGGGCGTCGAGGACGAGCTGGCGGCGGAGTCCGTCGACACGGCGACGTGGGGGTGGACCCTGACGTTCCTGGAGGGCAAGCCGATCGTCGAGCTCGACGACGGCACCTCGATCCACCTCGACGACGCCGGGCACGCCCAGGTCACGAACCCCGACGACGCGGGCGAAGAGGACTAGCGCGGCCGCGTGCTGCGCGGCGCCGCAGTTCGCTTGGTGAGCAGAAATGGTCGGGTCCCCACCGGGGACCCGACCATTTCTGCTCACGATGCGGGCGCCCCCACCGGGGCGCGCCCGCGTGATGGCCGAGGGATCAGGACTCGGCGAGCCAGGTGGCGAGGACCTCGTTCACCTCGGCGGTGTGCGTGGTGAGCAGGCCGTGCGGGGCGCCCTCGATCTCGACGTACTCCGCAGCGGGCAGGGCCTTCGTGAAGCGTCGGCCGGTGGCGTCGATGGGCAGGATGTTGTCCGACGTGCCGTGCACGATCAGGGCGGGGACGGTGACCTTCGGGATGTCCTGGCGGAAGTCGGTCGGCCAGGTCAGGGGTGCTGCCGCGGACGCGATCGAACCGGAACCGGCCGCGACGTTCCAGGCGTTGCGCACCTGCTCCTCGGAGATGCGGGTGCCGAGGTTCTCCGACAGGTTGAAGAAGTCCTGGTAGAAGTTCGTGAAGTACGCGTAGCGGTCCTTCGCCACGTCGGCGGCGATGCCCTCGAAGAACGACATCGGGCCGGCGCCGTCGGGGTTGTCGTCGGTGATGGCGAGGAACGGCTCGAGCGAGGCGAGGAACGCGACCTTGGCGATCCGGTCCTCACCGTGTCGGCCGATGTAGCGGGCGATCTCGCCGGTGCCCATCGAGAAGCCGACCAGGATCACGTCGCGCAGGTCGAGGGTCTCGAGGACGGTGTGCAGGTCGTCGGCGAAGGTGTCGTAGTCGTAGCCGGTGGACGGCTGCGAGGACCGGCCGAAGCCACGGCGGTCGTACGTGATGACGCGGTAGCCGGCCTCGAGGAGCATCGGGACCTGCCCCTCCCACGAGTTGCCGTCGAGGGGGAACCCGTGGATCAGCACGATCGGCTGCCCCTGGCCCTTGTCCTCGTAGTGGAGCTCGATGTCGACGCTGTTCTCGGTTCCGACGGTGATGGCACCCATGGTCGTTCCTTCCCTGAACTTCGCAGAGAACGATCGTTCTCTGCCGATGTGGACTACAGTAGAGAACGCCCGTTCCCGCCGCAACTCGAGAACGGTGAACACTCAGGGAACGGGGTACACACATGGTCGCCAGCACCGTCGAACCGGGCGTCCGAGCGCACATCGTCGAGGTCGCGGACGAGCTGTTCTACACGCGCGGGATCCAGTCGGTGGGGATGGACGAGATCCGCACGGGCGCAGGCGTCTCGCTGAAGAAGCTCTACGCAGCGTTCCCCGGCAAGGAGCAGCTCATCGCCGCGGTGCTCGCCGGTCGGCACGACATGTGGGAGCAGGGCGTGCACGGTGCGGTCGAGGCCGCCGCCAGCCCGCGCGACAAGCTGCTCGCGGTCTACGACTTCCTGGAGTCGTGGTTCGGCGACGACACCTTCCGCGGCTGCGGGTTCATCAACGCCTTCGGTGAACTCGGCGCGACCTCGCCCGCGGTCGCCGAGATCGCGCGTGAGCACAAGGACTCGTTCCAGCGGTTCGTGCAGCAGCTCACCGCCGAGGTCGTCGCCGACCCCGAGCACGCCGAGGAACTCGCCGCCCAGCTCGCGCTGCTCGCCGAGGGCGCGCAGACCACCGCCGCCATCGCGGGCACCACGGTGCCCGCCGCGCACGCGCGCCGCGCCGCGGTGACCCTGATCGACGCCGCGATGCGCTGACACGCGACCGCACCGACACGGCGGACGGGAGGCACGGGGCCAGCCCGCCACGGGCCTCCCGTCCGCCCCGTCGCGGCGCGACGTCCGTAGGGTGGTTGCCATGGCAACCCCGTTCGACGTCCCGAGCACCCTCCCCTACACCCTGCCGCCCTTCGGCGACGTGCGACTCGAGCACTACCGACCGGCGTTCGAAGCCGGCATGGCCGAGCAGCGCGCCGAGGTCGAGGCCATCGCCACCGACCCCCACGCCCCGACGGTCGAGAACACCCTGATCGCACTCGAGCGGTCCGGGCAGCTGCTGGCCCGCGTCAGCCACGTGTTCTTCACGCTGTCGTCGGCCGACTCGACCCCGGAGCTGCACGACCTCGAGGCCGAGATCTCACCGCTCCTCGCCGCCCACCGCGACGCGATCACGCTCGACGCACGCCTGTACGCACGGGTGCAGGAGGTGCTCGACGGCGCTTCCGCCGCGGGTCTGGAGGGCGAAGCGCTCCGCCTGGTCGAGCGGACCCACGCCGAGATGACCCTGGCGGGCGCCGGGCTCGACGACGCGGGCAAGGAGCGTCTGACCGCGATCAACCAGGAACTCTCGACCCTCACGACGACCTTCGAGCGGAACCTGCTCGAGGACACCAACGACTCCGCCGTGCACGTGACGAGCGAGGACGAGCTCGAGGGGCTCGACGACGGCGCGAAGTCCGCCGCTGCCGGAGCCGCCGCCGACCGTGGCCTGGACGGCTGGCTCATCACGCTGCTGCTCTACACCGGACACCCGTGGCTGTCGTCGCTGGCGAACCGTGCCCTGCGCGAGCGGATCATGCGGGCTTCACTCGCCCGCGGTCGTCGGGGCAACCAGTACGACAACCGCGACGTGCTGCTCCGGATCGTCCGGCTCCGTGCCGAACGCGCCGAGCTGCTCGGGTTCCCGAACCACGCCGCCGTCGTCACCGCCGACGAGACCGCCAAGACCCCCGAGGCCGTCGACGGCCTGCTGTCCTCGCTCGTCGGTGCCGCCGCCCGGAACGCCGACGACGAACGAGCCGTCCGTTCCCGCACGGTCGGCTTCGACGTCGAGTCGTGGGACTGGGCGTACGCGACCGAGATCCTGCGCGGGGAGCAGTTCGCCGCGGACAGCACCGCACTCCGCCCGTACTTCGAGGCGGACCGGGTCCTGCACGACGGGGTCTTCCACGCCGCCGGCGCCCTGTACGGCCTGACCTTCACGGAGCGCCCGGACCTGCACGGCTACAACGACGAGGTCCGGGTCTTCGAGGTCACCGGCGACGACGACGAGCCCGTCGGCCTGTACCTGCTCGACCTGTACACACGCGACGGCAAGCGCGGCGGCGCGTGGATGAACCCGGTCGTCGAGCAGTCCGAGCTCCTCGGCACCCTGCCCGTCGTGGTGAACAACCTCAACGTCGCGAAGCCCGCTGCCGGCTCCCCCACGCTGCTCATCCAGGACGAGGTGCAGACGCTCTTCCACGAGTTCGGGCACGCCCTGCACGGCCTCATCGCCCGCACCACCTACCCGCGGTTCTCCGGCACCAACGTCGAGCGGGACTTCGTCGAGTTCCCGAGCCAGGTGAACGAGATGTGGGTGTCGTGGCCGTCGGTGCTGGCGAACTACGCGAAGCACCACGAGACCGGGGCTCCCCTGCCGCCCGAGCTGGTCCTGGGGCTCAGCGAGTCCGAGGGGTTCAACGAGGGATTCGGCACGACCGAGTACCTGGCCGCCGCACTGCTCGACCAGGCGTGGCACCGACTGTCGGCTGCCGAGGCGGCCGCGGTGACGGACGTCGAGGCGTTCGAGCGGGACGCCTTGGCAGCCGCCGGCATCGCCGTCGAGGCCGTGCCACCGCGGTACTCCTCGACGTACTTCGCCCACACGTTCTCGGGTGGGTACGACGCCGGCTACTACGGATACATCTGGTCCGAGGTGCTCGACGCCGACACGGTGGAGTGGTTCCGCGACAACGGCGGGCTGGACCGTGCGGCCGGTCGACGCTTCGCGGAACGGCTGCTCGGGGTCGGCGGCGCGAAGGACCCGCTCGAGGCGTACCGGGACTTCCGCGGCCGCGACGCCGAGGTCGGCCCGCTGCTGCGGCGCCGCGGGCTCGAGTAGGGCGCTGCGGGACCGGGCGCTTCCGGGCGTACCGCGACGAATCGGGCGTACCCGGTCGGAACTCCCGACCAGGTACGCCCGATCTCGCTTTCCGTCGCAGCCGTCATGGGAAGAACCAGACGTCGATCCGCGGGCCGCGCCGACCGCCCGAGCACGACGAAGCCCCGCACCGATCCGGTGCGGGGCTTCGTTGCGAACGGAGCGCTACGCCGACTTCTCGACGCGCTTGGCCCGGGGCCGCGGCACGATCGTCGGGGCGGCGTTCTCGAGCACGGACTCGCGGGTGATGACCACGCGGGCGACGTCGTCGTCGGACGGGACGTCGAACATCACCGGGCCGAGGACCTCTTCGAGGATCGCGCGGAGCCCGCGGGCACCCGTCTGGCGCAGCACCGCGAGGTCCGCGATGGCCTCGAGCGCGCCCTGGTCGAACTCGAGCTCGACGCCGTCGATCTGGAACATCCGCTGGTACTGCTTGACCAGCGCGTTCTTCGGCTCGGTCAGGATCTGCATGAGCGCCGCCTGGTCGAGCTGCGACACCGTGGTGACGACGGGCAGACGACCGATGAACTCGGGGATCAGGCCGAACTTGTGCAGG
This sequence comes from Curtobacterium sp. VKM Ac-2889, assembly GCF_015350855.1. Taxonomy (NCBI): domain Bacteria; kingdom Bacillati; phylum Actinomycetota; class Actinomycetes; order Micrococcales; family Microbacteriaceae; genus Curtobacterium; species Curtobacterium sp. VKM Ac-2889. The sequence goes on from NZ_JADKSC010000002.1 coordinate 214,693, forward strand.
TCTTCCGGCAGGACCTCGGAGTACAGGTCCTGGTGGTCGGTCGCACTGTGCAGGGGCGCTCCGAAGCCGATCCCGCGCTTGCCGACGCGCGAGGACACGATGTCCTCGAGCCCGGCGAAGGCACCGGCCACGATGAACAGCACGTTCGTCGTGTCGATCTGGATGAACTCCTGGTGCGGGTGCTTGCGACCGCCCTGCGGCGGGACCGAGGCGACCGTCCCCTCGAGGATCTTGAGCAGCGCCTGCTGCACGCCTTCGCCGGAGACGTCGCGGGTGATCGACGGGTTCTCGGCCTTGCGGGCGATCTTGTCGACCTCGTCGATGTAGATGATGCCGGTCTCGGCACGCTTCACGTCGTAGTCGGCGGCCTGGATCAGCTTGAGGAGGATGTTCTCGACGTCTTCACCGACGTAGCCGGCCTCGGTCAGGGCGGTGGCGTCGGCGACGGCGAACGGCACGTTGAGGCGCTTGGCCAGGGTCTGCGCCAGGTACGTCTTGCCACAGCCGGTCGGGCCGATGAGCAGGATGTTCGACTTGGCGATCTCGATGTCGTCGCGGTCTTCGGCGGCGGTGATCTGCCCCTGCGCGCGGATGCGCTTGTAGTGGTTGTAGACGGCCACGGCGAGGGCGCGCTTCGCCGGGTCCTGCCCGATGACGTACTCCTGCAGGAAGTCGAAGATCTCCCGCGGCTTGGGCAGTTCGAAGTCCCCGCTCGAGGTGTCCTCGCCGGCTTCGGCCAGACGTTCCTCGATGATCTCGTTGCAGAGCTCGACGCACTCGTCGCAGATGTAGACGCCCGGTCCGGCGATGAGCTGCTGGACCTGCTTCTGGCTCTTGCCGCAGAACGAGCACTTGAGGAGATCGCCGCTCTCTCCGATGCGTGCCATTCCCGTGCCTCCCTGATTGGACATGCCGGCCGCGCTGTCGCACCACCGCTGGTGCACCGCTGCTGGTGGGCACCTCGTCGTGGACACGAGCCTAACCGCAACCGGTGACACCGACCGCGATGCCCCTCCGCAATCGCGCAGCGCGTTCGCCCAGGGCGTGCGAGCCTGCTACGGTGATCCGGACTTCTCTACAACTTGTAGAACAACACGCGCAGAACCACCCCGGAAGGAACCCCATGCAGAAGCGTCTCGCCGCCGGCGGCGCCGTCACCCTCGGCGTCGCAGCCGTCATCGTCCTCGGCAGTGCCACGGCGGCCAGCGCGCACGTGTCCGCGACGGCCACGTCGACCGCCGCGGACTCGTACACCACGGCGACCTTCTCGGTCCCGCACGGCTGCGACGGCTCCCCCACCACGAAGATCGAGTTCCAGGTGCCGGAGTCCGTCATCGAGGTCACGCCCACCGTGAACCCGAACTGGAAGATCACGAAGGCGACCGAGCCCTACACCGACCCGTCGGCCTCGGCTTCGGCCTCCGACGAGGACCACGCCGAGACGGCCGCCGAGCGCGTCACGAGCGTCACGTACACCGCGAAGACCCCGCTGCCCGCCGACGAGCGCGACACCTTCGCGCTCTCGTTCTCGCTGCCGGACGGCAAGGCCGGCGACCTGGTCGAGTTCCCCGCGATCCAGACCTGCGAGAAGGGCAGCGTCGAGTGGAACCAGGAGCAGCAGGCCGGCGAAGCCGAGCCCGAGCACCCGGCGCCCTCGATCACCCTGACCGCCGCCGAGCCGACGGACGACGACGGCGACCCGATCGCCGCGACCCCGACGACCGAGGCTGCCAGCACGACCGCCTCGAGCGACCCCGACCTGGTCGGTCGCTTCCTCGGCCTCGGCGGCCTGGTGCTCGGCGCCGTCGCCCTGGTCGTCGCCGTCGCCGGCACGCGTCGTCGGAGCTCCACCAAGTGACGCAGCGCGGCCCGCGTCGGTCCCGCCAGCGGTCCTCTGCCCGGAGGCTCGTGGCCGGGACCGCCGCGGCCGTCGCGATCGCCGGTGGTGCGGTCCTCGGGCTCGCCGGTCCCGCCAGCGCGCACAACTACCTGATCTCGTCCGACCCGGAGGTCCGCGGCACGCTCACCGAGCTGCCCGAGGACTTCGACATCACGACGAACGACAAGCTGCTCGACATCGGCGGATCGGGGTCGGGCTTCGCGTTCCGCATCGTCGGGCCCGACGGCCGGTACTACGAGGACGGCTGCGTCGACGTCGAGGGGCCGTCGATGACCACGGCCGCCGCACTCGGCGACTCCGGCAAGTACACCGTCGAGTGGCAGATCGTCTCCGCCGACGGCCACACCGTGTCCGACGAGTACCCCTTCACGTGGAAGGCACCGTCGGGCTTCACCCCGGCATCGGGCGCGGCGAAACCCCCGACCTGCGCCACCGCGGGTGCCGACGACGGCGGATCGGACACCACGACCGGTACGGCCTCGGGGTCGAGCGACTCGGCCGCGTCCGACGCGATCTGGATCGGCGCCGGTGGCATCGTGCTCGTCGGCGTGGTGGTCGCGGTGTTGCTGCTCCTGCGCCGCAAGCCGGCCCCGGAGTCCGACGACACCGACGACTAGCCACAACGCAACGACGAAGGCCCCGCACCGTTCGGTGCGGGGCCTTCGTCGTTCCTGCTGGAGCTACTTGACGAGCGCCGGCAGGTTCTTGCGGCTGGTGAGGACCTGGTCGATCAGGCCGTACTCCACGGCTTCCTGCGCGGACATGATCTTGTCGCGCTCGATGTCGTGGTTGATCTCCGCCGGCGTCTTGTTGGAGTGCTTCGACAGCGTCTCCTCGAGCCAGGTGCGCATGCGGAGGATCTCCGCCGCCTGGATCTCGATGTCGGACGCCTGACCGCCACCCTGCTGGGTCGCGGGCTGGTGGATCAGCACACGGGCGTTCGGCAGCGCGAGGCGCTTGCCGGGGGTGCCACCGGCGAGCAGCACCGACGCAGCCGAGGCAGCCTGGCCGAGGCAGACCGTCTGGATCTGCGGACGGATGTACTGCATCGTGTCGTAGATCGCCGTCATCGCGGTGAACGAGCCACCGGGCGAGTTGATGTACATCACGATGTCGCGGTCGGGGTCCATCGACTCGAGCACGAGCAGCTGGGCCATGACGTCGTCAGCCGACGCGTCGTCGACCTGCACGCCGAGGAACACGATGCGGTCCTCGAAGAGCTTGGCGTACGGGTCCTGGCGCTTGTAGCCGTAGGCCGTGCGCTCTTCGAAGCTCGGCAGGATGTACCGATTGGACGGAGCCGGGACGTTCTGCGCGCCACCGAGCATGGGGAGATGCATTCTCGTTTCCTTTTCTTCGGTGGTGATCAGGACTGGGCGTCGGGCTCGGCTGCGCTGGTGGGCGTCTCGCCGTCGCCGACGGTGCCACCACCGCCGATGACCTCGGCGCTCGAGGCGCGGAGGTGGTCGACGAAGCCGTACTCGAGCGCTTCCTGGGCCGTGAACCAGTTGTCGCGGTCGTTGTCCTTGAGGATCTGCTCGACCGACTTGCCGGTCTGCTCGGCCGTGAGCTCCGCCATGCGCTGCTTCATGTCGAGGATGACCTTGGCCTGCGTCTGGATGTCGGCAGCGGTGCCGCCGAAGCCGCCGGAGGGCTGGTGGAGCAGCACGCGCGCGTTCGGCGTGATGTAGCGCTTGCCGGGCGTGCCGGAGGACAGCAGGAACTGTCCCATCGACGCGGCGAGGCCGATGCCCACGGTGACGATGTCGTTCGGGACGAACTGCATCGTGTCGTAGATCGCCATGCCGGCGGTGATCGAACCACCGGGCGAGTTGATGTAGAGGTAGATGTCCTTCTCAGGGTCCTCGGCGGCGAGCAGCAGCAGCTTGGCTGCGATCTCGTTCGAGTTGTCGTCGCGGACCTCGGAGCCGAGCCACACGATCCGGTCTCTCAGAAGGCGGTCAAAAACACTGGGGTTCAGTGTTGCTTCGGCCATGGAAAAGCTCCCGTTCAGTTGTCGCTTGTTGTCGAACTTATCGGGTGCAACGCACCAGTTCTCGTCTGTTCGCCGACAGCAATGCGGTGGTGCGGAAATACGGACGGGAGGCGCGGTGCCAGCTGGCACCGCGCCTCCCGTCTGTCGTACTGGTGGCGTCGAGATCGTTACTCGGCGTCCCCTGCCGGCTCCTGCGCGACGCCCGCCGTGAAGGCGGACAGGTCGACGGCGTCGCCGTTGGTGTCCTTGACGGTCACCTTGGACAGGACGGTCGCGACCGCCTTCGAGCGGGCGACCTCGCCGACCATGCCGGGGATCTGGCCGTTCTGGTCGATGACCTTGATGAACTCGGCCGGCTCCATGCCGTACTGCGCGGCGGCCTGGATGAGGTACTGGGTCAGTTCCTCCTGCGAGACCTGGATCTCTTCCTTCTCGGCGATCGCGTCGAGGAGGATCTGCGAGCGGAAGGCGGTCTCGCTGGACTCGGAGACCTCCTTGCGGTGCTCCTCGTCCTCGAGGCGGTTCTCCTGCTCGAGGTGACGGTGCACCTCGTCGGCGATGAGCTGCTCCGAGATCGGGATGTTGACGTCCTCGGTGAGCTTCTCGACGAGCTTGTCGCGAGCCGCGGCGCCCTGACCGAAGGTCTTGGACTTCGCGATCTGCTCCTTCAGGTCCGCCTTGAGCTCGTCGATGGTGTCGAACTGGCTGGCGATCTGGGCGAACTCGTCGTCGGCCTCGGGGAGCTCGCGCTCCTTGACGGCGGTGACGGTGACGGCGATCTGGGCGGTCTCGCCCTCGCGGTCGCCACCGACGAGCTTCGACTCGAAGTTCGTCGACTCGCCGGCGGTCAGGGACTCGAGCGCCTCGTCGATGCCCTCGAGCAGGTCGCCGGAGCCGATCTCGTAGGAGACGCCGGTGGCCGAGTCGACCTCGTCGTCGCCGATGCTGGCGGTGAGGTCGATCTGCGCGAAGTCGCCGGTCTTCGCCGGACGGTCCACCGTCACGAGCGTGCCGAAGCGGGTGCGCAGGTTCTGCAGCTCCTCTTCGATCTCGTCGTCCGACACCTCGACGGCGTCGACGGTGAGCTCGTACGAGGAGTAGTCCGGCAGGTCGAACTCGGGGCGGACGTCGACCTCGAAGGTGAGGACGAGGTCGCCGGTGAAGTCCGCGACGTTCGGCAGCTCGGCGACGTCGGCCTCGGCACGGCCGAGGATGCGCAGCTCCTGCTCTTCGACCGCCTGGCGGTAGAAGTTGTCGATGGCGTCACCGACGGCGTGGTTCAGGACCTCGCCGCGGCCGACACGCTGGTCGACGATCGCGGGCGGGACCTTGCCCTTGCGGAAGCCGGGGATGTTGATCTGCTCGGCGATGTGCTTGTAGGCGTGGTCGATGCTCGGCTTGAGATCGTCCGGCGTCACGTTCACGGTGAGCTTGACGCGGGTGTCGCTCACCTTGTCGACGGTGCTGGTGGCCAAGGGATGTTCTCCTGTTGGTTGACGTTCGTGTGGTCGGTGGTGCTCGGAGGACCTGGTCGGGGCGACAGGATTTGAACCTGCGACCTCCCGCTCCCAAAGCGGGCGCTCTACCAAGCTGAGCTACGCCCCGTTGGTTCGTGCCAGGGATCAGCCGCACACACCGAGGGGCGCATGCGACCCCGGTGAGTCTAGCGGTCCGACGGCGCACTGTTCCCGGGGGTTGCTCAGTCGTCCTCCGCGGCGCGTCGGAGACCCCGCCGCCACCGGATCCCGACGACCACCTGGACCCCCAGAGCGGCCACCGCGAGCAGCAGCCCGACGACGATCCGCCAGACGTGCAGCAGCGCATGCGCGGGCTGCGACTGCGGGTCGCCGAACAGGTCGGGGCGCAGGGACAGGACCGCGGCGGCGAGGAGCACCAGCACGTACGAGACCACCCGCGACCAGCGGATCGTGCGTTCTGCGCCGGCGGCCGGCTTCGGGATGACGCGCGTCGGCATGTCGGTGCTCGTTCGTCCGCTACGATGGTCGGGCTGCGCCTGGTGCGCAGGCGCGGGGATGTAGCTCAATGGTAGAGCCCCAGTCTTCCAAACTGGCTACGCGGGTTCGATTCCCGTCATCCCCTCTCTTCGTCCCTTCCTGCCGTCGCCGCACGGTGCGGTGTTCTTCGGCCCGTGCGCGGTGGGTCGCTCTGTGCGATGTCGTTCCGGCACACCGAGCGATCAACTCCGCACGGTGTGGACACGTGCGCACCGTGCATCTCGCCACCATCCAGAACCCGCCAGACCACAAGCCAGCGCGCGCAACGTACCCGTCGTCGGGTACCGATCATCACGTGGGTGGGCATCGTGGGAACAGCATCGTACGGCCGCGGCGTCGAGTGCGCCGGGATGGGATTCGTTCTCGGTGGATGACGGTTCCGGTTCACGATCCCCGACGTCAGCGAACCGGAACCGTCACGGGCGAGGACGAACTGGGGCCTCCCCCGGAACAGCGGGACCCGGACGACGGACGCGCCCCGCGCCTCCAGGCCGGAGCCGGGGAACACGGGGCGCGAGCCGCCGTCAGGACGGACGCGTCAGCGGTACGACGCGTCCTGTCCGTAGAGCACCTTGGTGAAGGAGGAGACGTACGCGGACTCGTCGCCTCCCGGCAGGTTGTACGTCATGAAGACGCCGTACCCGTCGGCCTTCGTGCGCTGTGCGAGCGACACCGCGGTGGCCTGCGGGGTGTTCTGGATGTCGACCGCGGCGGCGGACAGCTTCGACTTCGGCAGGCCCGGGATCGTCGGCGCCGTGTAGGTGCCGTAGTACGGGTTCCAGGCGTAGTCGAGCTGCTTGCCGATCGACGGGCTCGCGGTCTTCAGGGCGTCGGACGACGGGCCGATGTCGTAGAACGAGATGATCTTGCCCGGCATGTCCGCACGCAGGGCGCTGATGAGCCAGCCGATGGACTGCTGGTTCGGCTGCGGGGTGCCGTTCACGCCGTAGTCCGAGTACTCGTCGTCCAGGTCGACGCCGTCGAGTCCGTACTTCTTCACCGTCGCCGAGACCTGCGCCGCGAAGTCCCGTGCCGCGGCCTTCGTCGGGAAGTTCGCCAGGCCGGCGCCCTGGTGGTTGCCGAGCACCGACAGCGTCACCTTGATGCCCTTGGCCTGCAGCGGTCGGATCTGCGTGGCGGCCTGGTCGAGGGTCCGCTGCACGTTCTCGTTGTTGTACAGCACCGCCTTGCCGTCCTCGTAGTTGATGTTCGCGGCGAAGATGATCGCCACGTCGAACGCGTTCGCGCCGTTCTCCAGCGTGTACCGGCCGACGTTGGCGAGCTCGTCGTTGTTCACCTCGACGTAGGCGATGCTCGTCGGCCCCGACTTGGTGGGCGCAGTGTGGTGCCCGTGACCGTGACCGTGGCCGCCGCCGTGGGACGCACCGTGGCCGTGCCCGTGGCTCGATCCGGACGAGGAGGGCGCCGCGGACGCTGCGGCGGGCACCAGTGGCGCCGCGAGCATGGCGACCAGTGCGGTCGCGATGCTGAACTTTGTGGACTGCTTCATGTGGTTCCTCCTTGGGTGGGACGGGCGGGCGGTCAGTCGGTCAGTCGGTCGGTCAGTTGCGCGGGAACCGGAAGGTGCGGACCTCGTAAGCGTCGACGGCGAACGAGGACGCATCGGCGTCGGACGACGCGTCACCGAGCGGTTCTTCGAGCAGGGTCACCTCGACGCCAGCGCCGAAGGTCGCCTCGTCGGCCGACACCGCGATGCCCCCGGTCCCCCGCTGCCCGGACGGCTCGTAGACGCGCACGACCAGGTCACCGGACCGGTCGTCGGCGAGCTTGACGCTCGACAGCACGACGTCGCCGGAGACCTGCACCAGCGGGTCGAAGCCGTGCGCCCCGGTGATCGTCCGCGCGCCCGCGTTCATCCGCACGCCGGCCGACGTGGCGCCGAGCTGGTCGGTGCCGATGACGATGCCGTAGCGGTGCGTCTGCACGCCCTGGTCGGTCTCGGGGTCCGGGAACCGGGGTGCCCGCAGCAGCGACAGCCGCACGGTGGTGGTGACGTGCCCGTCGACGGCGTCGCGCGTGGTGTCGAAGCCGTGGATCGAGTCGTTCACGAGCGCGACCCCGAAGCCCGGTTCGGACACCAGCACGTAGCGGTGCATGGAGGTCTCGAACTTGGCGGCCTCCCACGAGGTGTTCGTGTGCGTCACCCGCTTCTGCCCGCCGAACTGCGTCTCGGCGACGGTGTGCTCGGCGCGGACGTCGAGCGGGAACGCCACCTTGAGGAACTTCTCGGTCTCGTGCCAGTCGGTCACCTGGTCGAACTCCAGGGTGCGGGACCCGGGCGCCAGGACGATCTCCTGCGTCACCGTCGAGTCGCCGAACGCCCGGGACACGACGACCCGTGCGACCCCGGACTCGTCGACCGACGCGGTCAGCCCGGTGGTCGCCACGAGGTCCTCGACGCGGTTGCGGTAGTACCGGTCGACGTCCCACGCGTCCCACATGTTCGGGAAGTCCTGGTGCAGCTGCAGCAGGTTCGCCGCCTGTCCGGCCGCGATCGCCTCGCGCCCGCTCGCCAGGTCCACGGCGCTCGTCACGAGCCCCTGCGCGTCGACGACGACCCGCACCAGCTCGTTCGCCAGCACGTACCCGCCGTCCTGCTCGGTCAGGGACACGGCGGTCGCCGCCGCCACGTCGGTCGCCACGACGGCACCCTGCGCGGGTGCACCGGCCTGGAGGAACGGGGCCGGGTTCACGACGACGGCCGCGTCCCCGGTGCCGGCGAGCGCCGAGAGCGCCCGGTCGATGATCGCGGTCAGCGCCGCGGCCGTCTCGGCGTAGCGCTCGACCGCTTCGCGGTGCACCCATGCGATCGAGGTGCCCGGCAGGATGTCGTGGAATTGCTGGAGCAGGACCTGCTGCCACAGGGCGTCGAGCTCGTCGTACGGGTAGGCGAAGTCGGTGCGGGCGGCGGCGGTCGCGGCCCAGAGCTCGGCCTCGATGAGCAGCTGCTCGCACCGGCGGTTGCCCTGCTTCGTGCCGTGCTGGCTGGTCAGAGTGGCGCGGTGCAGCTCGAGGTACAGCTCCCCCACCCACACGGGCGGGTCGGGCAGCTCGGACTTCGCCCGGTCGAAGAACGTGTCGGGGTGCTCCCAACGGACCTTCGCGCTGCCCTCGAGGTCGGCCAGCCGTGCGGCGGTGCCGGTCATCTCGCGGGTGGTACCACCGCCGCCGTCGCCCCAGCCGACGGGGGCGATCGAGCCGGTGGCGACCCGGTTCTCACGGAACTGGCGGGAGGCCTTGGCGACCTCGCTGCCGGACAACCGCGAGTTGTAGGTGTCCATCGACGGGAAGTGCGAGAACACTCGTGACCCGTCGATGCCCTCCCACAGGAACGTGTGGTGCGGGAACTTGTTCACCTGGTTCCACGAGATCTTCTGCGTGAAGAACCACTCGAAGCCCGCGCGGCGCATGAGCTGCGGCAGCGCCGGCGAGTACCCGAAGCTGTCCGGCAGCCAGACGCCCTTGGGCCGGATGCCGAACTCGCGCTCGAAGAACCGCTGGCCCTGCGAGAACTGCCGGACGATGCTCTCGCCGGTCGGCATCACGGTGTCGGACTCGACCCACATGCCGCCGATCGGCAGGAACCGGCCGGCCTCGACCGCAGCCTTGACGCGGGCGTAGACCTCGGGGCGGTGCTCCTTGATCCACGCGTACTGCTGCGCGCTCGACATGCCGTACAGGAAGTCGTCGGTCTGGTCGATGAGCTCGGTCATGGTCGACGTGGTGCGGGCGACCTTGCGGATGGTCTCGCGCACGGGCCAGAGCCAGGCGGAGTCGATGTGGGCGTGCCCGACGGCCGAGATCGTGTGCGCCGAGGCCTCGGCGGGAGCGGCGAGCACGTCGGCGAGCGCCGCACGGGCGTCTCCGGCGGTCTCCGGGATGTGCTGCAGGTCGAGCGCGTCGAGGGCGTCGTCGAGGGCCTGCAGGATCCGCATGCGTCGGGGTCCGGCGGGCAGCTCGGCCTGCAGTTCGAGCAGGACGTCGATGTCGAGGGCGAGTTCGTGCACCTCGGACTCGAAGACGGCGAGCTCGATCCGGCGGGTGGCGTAGAGGCGCTTCGAGGACGAGGTCTGCACGTCGCCCTCCTGCGTCGGCAGGAAGGGGTGGTAGTCGAGCAGGACGGGGTTCGACGCGGCCTCGACGAACAGTTCGACGGTCTCGCCACCCTCGGCCCGTTCGGTGACCAGGACCCACTGGTTGCGCGGGTTGATCGACTTCACGGGGGTGCCGTCGGCCAGGTACACGAGCCCCTCGCACTGGAACCCGGGCATGTTCTTGTCGAAGCCCAGGTCGATCACGGCCTCCACCCGGTGCCCGGCCCACTCGGTCGGCACGGTCCCGGTCAGCCGGAACCACGTCGTGCCCCAGGCCGCGCCCCACGGGGTGCCGACCTCGTAGGGCTCGAACGTGAGCGCGAGTCCCTCGGCGGGGGCGATCGGCTCACCGGGGAGCTCGTGCCAGGCAACGTCGAGCGGCGTCGCCGTGGCGTGCACCGCGGAGGTGATCCGCTCGTCGAGCACCCGTCGGGCGCGTCCGGTGGTGAGGGGGATGTCGTCGTGCATGGGGCCTTCCGGGGTCAGGGCGTGGTCGCGGGGTGGGCGACGCGGACGGTGGTGGTGTCGAGGTCGGACGGCACGTCGACGCAGCGGTCGATGCCACGGTCGGCCAGCAGTGCCGTGTCGGACAGTCGGGAGCGCAGGACGACCTGGGGGCCGCGGCCGTCCGGCGCGGCCTCGGCCAGCGCGAGCCAGGCGGCGGCGAACCGCCCGCCGGGGGCGCAGTCGGCGCGGGTGCCGTGGTGGTCGGTGCCGTCGGTCAGCACGTCGTCGAGGACGAGTGCGGTGGCCGGCGGTGCTGCGGGGGCGTCGCGGGTGTGCTCGGCACGGGCGAGGGCGGCGAACGCCTCGCCGACGGGCTTCAGGCGTCCGTCGTTCGTGAACAGCCCGAGGTCGTACTCGAGCTCGGGGAAGTCGGCGAGGGACCGCGCGACGTCGTGGGAGCACCACCACGTCACCCCGAGCACGTGCTGCGTGTCGAGGACGTGCCGGATGGTCTGCTCGGTGAACGCGGCGGCGTCGGCGGGGTCGACGACGTTGGTGGGGGCGCCGACCTCCTGCAGCCAGTTCGGCCGGGCGGCGTCGCGGTTCCAGGCCGCGGCGAGCTGGAGCAGGTACTCCCCGTGCCGCACCGACCCGGGCCCGAGGGCGCCGTGCAGGGCCGCCGAGCCGTTGAACACCCACGAGTGCGTGACCGTTGCGTCGCCGTGGTCCGCCGCGTGCTCGGGGCCGAAGGGCTGGGCGTCGTCGTACCAGGCCGCGTCGTACTGCGCGACGGTGACCAGGGGCCCGGGACGCGACCCGGTGGCGGACGGGACCGACGAGGCGGCGCCGAGCCGCGCCTCCAGACCAGATCCCAGCCCCGCTCGCGCCGCCGCGACCATCGCCGCCGCCCACGCGTGCCCCTGCTCCGCCGTGACGGCGTGCGGGGCGGGGTGCGGCGCGTGCGCGAACTGGTTGACCTCGTTGCCGATGGTGATGCCGAGCAGGTTGGGCTTGTCGGCGACCGCTCCGGTGAGCGCCCGGACGTACGCGGCTGTCGACGCGACCACGTCCGGGTCGGTGAACATGTTGCGGCGGTGCCAGCTGTCCAGCCAGGACGGCACGAAGTCGAAGCTCGACAGGTGCCCCTGCAGCGCGTCCACGTTGACGTCGAGCCCGAACGAGCCGGCGAGGTCGACGACCGTCGCGACGTCGTCGAGGGCCTGCTGCCGGATGAGGGTCCGGTTCGGCTGGACGACCGGCCAGAGCGGGAAGATCCGCACGTGGTCGGCGCCGATCGACGCGATGGCCTCGAGGTCCCTGGCGGTGTCCGACCGCGAGAAGTCGAGCCACGAGTGGAACCAGCCGACCGAGGGCGTGTAGTTGACCCCGAAGCGCATCAGCCCTTCACACCGCCCTCTTCGACGCCCTTGAAGAAGAAGCGCTGCAGGACGGCGAAGATCACGGCGATCGGGATGAAGGCGATCATGGTGCCGGCCGCGATCATCCGCTGGTCGGTGGCGAACGTGCCCTGCAGGTACTGCAACCCGACGGTCAGGGTGAGGTTCTCGGGCGACTGCAGCACGATGAGCGGCCAGAGGAAGTCGTCCCACGCGCCGATGAACGAGAAGATCGCGATGACCGCGATAGTCCCCTGCACAGCGGGCAGCGAGATGTAGCGCAGACGTTGCATCGCGTTCGCGCCGTCCATCACCGCGGCCTGGTCGATCTCCTCGGGGATCTGCCGGAACGCGTTGAACATGAGCAAGACGTTGAGCGCCGCGATCATGCCGGGCAGGGCGACGCCGACCAGGTTGTCGGCGAGGCCGAGGTCCTTCACGGTGACGAACTGCGAGATGATCGTCGCCTCGCCGGGCAGCACCAGGGTGCCGAGGAACAGGCCGAGCACGAGCTTCCGGTGCCGCCATTGCAGACGGGCGAGGGCGAAGCCGGCCAGGGTCGCGAACACGATGTTGCCGAGCACGTCGATCGCGGCGACGAGCAGCGAGTTGCCGATGTACCGCCACACCGGGATCGCGGCGGCGACCTTCAGGTAGTTCTCGATGGTCGGTTCGGACGGGATGAACGACGGGTTCGCCGTGTAGATGTCCTCACCGGCGCCCTTGAGCGACGTGGACAGCTGCCACAGGAACGGGCCGATCGTGATGAAGAGCACCACGATGAGCAGGACGTAGCGGACCACCTTCTCGCGGGTGGACATGACGCCCCAGACCGCGCGGCGCCGCTTGCGTCCGTCGTGTCCGCCCCGTCCGTTCCGCCTGGAGGCCCGTCCAGCGCCCGTCGCGCCGGTCACGTCCGGCGTCGGGCTGGCGGCACCCTGCGCGCCGCCGATGACGGGTTCGGTCGTGCTGGTCGTGTTCGTCACTTGTCCGCCTTGCTGTTCATCCGGGCGAGGGCGAGCATCGGCACGAGCGTCACGACGAAGAGCAGGAGGCTCAGTGCGGACGCGTAGCCGAGGTTGCCGGTGAAGCCGCGGGCGTACTGCTGGATGAGCATGACGAGCGAGTTGTCCTGCCCGCCGGGCCCGCCGGTGCCGTTGGTGAGGATGTAGAGCTCGCTGAACACCCGGAGCGCAGAGACGCACACCAGGATCCCGACGAGCGTCATGGTGCCGCGGACCCCGGGCATCGTGACCGACCAGAAACGTCGGACCGCGCCGGCGCCGTCGAGGGCGGCGGCCTCGTGCAGGTCCTTGCCGACGTTCCCGAGGGCAGCCAGGAAGATGATCATGTAGTAGCCGAGCCCCTTCCACACCGTCAGGCTGATGGCGCTGAGGAGCAGCAGCCACCGGTCGGTCAGGAACGGGACGCTGCCCTGCACGACGCCGAGGGCCTGCGCCATCTCGTTGATGACACCGCGGTCGTCGAGGATCCACGTCCAGATGAGCCCGACGACCACCGCGGACGCGATGACCGGCGTGTAGAACGCGGTGCGGAAGAACGCGATCCCGGGCAGCTTCTGCTGCACGAGCACCGCGATGAGGAGCGGGAGGACCGTCAGCAGCGGCAGGCACACCGCCATGTAGATGACGCTGTTGAGCAGCGCCTCCCACACCTGCGGGTCGGCGAGCAGGGTCTCGAAGTTCTTGACCCCCACCCACTGGCTGACGCCGCCGAGCGGGCTGGCGTTCGTGAACGACAGCCGCACCGTGTTGATCGATGGCCACAGGCTGAACGCGACGAGCCAGATCAGTGCCGGCAGGACGAGCAACCAGGGTGTGTACCAGCGGTTGGCGCGCATGGCGATCCTCCCTCTTCCTTCGTCGGGGCCGGATCAGCCGTTGGCCAGCAGGCTGTTCATCTTGGTCTGGGCGGTCTCGAGCGCCTGCTTCGGCGCCACCTGCCCCTTCATCGCGAGCGCGATCTGCTGGTCGAGGAAGTCCGTCATCGCGGAGTTCGCCTCGACCGGGTTGATGACCTTCGCCGACTTCAGGGCCTCGTTCGCCAGGACCCGGGCCTCGCCGTTCACGGTGCCGTCGTCCTTCGAGAAGTACGGGTCGGACTGCGACGACGTGGTGGACGGGAAGATGTTCACCTTGTGGGCGAACGCCTCCTGGTTCTTCGCGTTCGTCATGAACTTCGCGAAGGCCTCGGCGGTGGCGAGGTGCTTCGACTTGCTCGACACCGACAGGCCCTGCACGTAGAGCGGCGGGGTGTCGAGTGCGGGGCTGACGGTGACCTTGCCCTTGAGCGACGGGTTGTTCTTCTCGAAGTCGGCGAGCGAGGTGGCGCCACCGGTCGTCCAGGCGACCTTGGCCTGCGTGAACAGGGTGGAGTTGCCGAGGTAGTCGCTGTTCAGCACGTTGGAGGGCATGTAGCCGTCCTGGTACGCGTCCTTGTAGCGGTCGATCAGGTCGGCGGCCTTCGACGAGTCGGCGAAGGTGAACTTCGTGCCGTCGGCGTTGAGCACCTTGACGCCGGCGAGCGTGAAGTCGCCGAGGCCGGGCTTCCGGCTCATCAGGTAGTCGGTCGGGCAGTTGTCGTGCATGGTCTTCGCCTGCGTGAACAGCTCGTCGGTGGTCTTCGGCGGGTTCTTCGCGTCGAGGCCGCACTTGGCGAACATCGTCGAGTTCCAGTAGTTCACGTCGGTGTTGAGGTACCAGGGGTACCCGAACGTGCCGTCCACTCCCTTGTACTCGTACGAGTCCACCGCGCCGGCGACGTACGTGCTGGCGAGCTTCGAGTCGTCCTTCGCGACGTCCTGCAGGAACCCGCGCTTCGCGAGCGGCAGGGCGATGTCCGGCGGCAGGTTGATCACGTCGGGCAGGCTGTTCGACGAGGCCTGGCTGAGCACCTTGTCGGCGTACCCGTCGCCGGGCTGGTCCTGCAGCTTGACCTTGGCGTCCGGGTGGGCTTCCTCGAAGTCCTTGATGACCCCGTTGAGGTACCCCGTGTAAGTGGGCGTGAGCGCCCAGGTCTGCAGGGTGATGGTGCCGCTGATCTCGCCGCCGCCGTTGTCGGCCGCGTTCCCGCCGCTCGAGCAGCCGGTCAGGACGAGCGCCGTGGCGGCGGCCGTCGCGAGCAGCGCGGTGGCGCGGCCCCTCGTCATGCGTGTGGTGGTCCTCATGGCGTCTGACTCCCTCGTCATAACTGAACCGGTTCAGCAGCAGTCACCGAACTCGTGTGTGGCAGCCACTGTGAATGACTAAAGCGCTATAGTCAACCCCGTGGCCACCAAGCGTCGAACGACGATCGCCGACATCGCCGCGCGGGCCGGCGTGTCCATCAGCGCGGTGTCGTTCGCGTTGAACGACCGCCCCGGCGTCTCCGACGAGACCCGTCGCCGCGTGCGCGAGATCGCCCGCGAGCTCGACTGGCAACCGCACACCGCGGCCCGGGCGCTCGGCGGCGCGAAGGCCGGTTCCATCGGGTTCGTGCTGAACCGCCCGGCCCGGACCCTGGGCACCGAGTCGTTCTTCGGCGACCTGATCTCCGGTATCCAACTCGGCCTCGCCGGCACCCACGTCGGCATGAACCTGCTCGTCGCGCGCGACGCCGAGGAGGAACTCGAGACCTACCGGGACTGGTGGCGAGGCCACCGTGTCGACGGCGTGATCGTGATCGACCCCCGTCGCGACGATGCCCGGCTCGCCCTGCTCGCCGACCTCGGCATGCCCACCGTCGTCGTCGGCTCGCACCCTTCCCCCGACGGCGCCGCCCCCACGGTCTGGATCGACGACTCGGACGCCACCGACACCGTCCTGCGGTACCTGCACGCGCTCGGGCACCGGCGCATCGCCCACGTCGCCGGGCGGCCCGAGTTCGAGCACACCGCGATGCGCATGGACCGGCTGCGCGCCTTCGCCGCAGACGAAGGGCTCGACGACACGGTGTCCGTACCGACCGACTACTCCGCCGAGGCCGGCGCGAGCGCCACCCGGACCCTGCTGTCCCGGAGCATCCGACCGACCGCGATCGTCTACGACAACGACGTGCTCGCCGTCGCCGGGCGTGGCGAGCGAGATGGGCGTCGCGGTGCCCGGGGACGTCTCGATCGTGTCCTTCGACGACTCGGCGATGATCCGGCTCGTCCGCCCCGCGATCACCTCGCTCACCCGCGACACCGTCGAGCTCGGACAGCGTGCGGCGACCCTGCTGCGCGCGCAGATCGACGCGAGCACCCCGCTCCCCTCACGCCCGGGTCCCTCGCTCACCCTGAGCGTCCGCGAGTCCACCGGCCGCGCCCCCGCCTGACCCGCACCGGACGTCGGCGCCGACGACCCGCTCCCGCCGCCGCGCCCCACCTGACCCGCTCCCGCCGCCGCCGCGCCCGCCGCCGCTCCCGAAGCGCGGCGCGGCTGCCTGCATCTGGCGCACGCACCGCACTGCACTGCGCCGACGCGGGACGACGTGGTCTTCTCCGCGCCGTGACGGTTCTGGTTCACGAAACCCGAGGATCGCGAACCAGAACCGTCATCGACGCGGAGCGGAACCTCCTTCTCCGGCGGGCAACGGTCACCGGCGGTTCGTCGGGGGTCGGACCCGCTCGAGTGCCCGCCGCATGGACGACGTCGTACTGAAGCCGAAGCGGGTCGCGACGTCGGACGGGCGGTCGCCCCGCGCGAGTGCGCTCCGGACGGCGAGACTGCGGTACCAGCGGCCGAGCTGCGCGGGCGAGCATCCCGTCGCTGCGACGCACCGGCGCTCGAGGGTGCGCTCCGACATGTCGATGTCGGCGAGGAGCGCCCGCACGGATGGTTGACCGGCCGGATCGAACAGGCGGTCGAGGATCCGCGCGAGACCGTTGTCGCCGAGCATCGGGGGCGGGTTGTCGCGGAGCACCGTCGTGACGACGAGCCGGGCGAGGGCCTGCTGCTGCGCGCCGTGCCACCTGCCGCCTTCGAGGTGCCCGACGTGGCGCAGCGCGAGGCCGACGTCGGGCGAGGGAGCGCCGGGCGGGCCGGTCGTCGCGACGAGTGGGAGCGCGAGGACCTCGTCGGCGAGCGGGCCGAGCGTTGCGGTGCCGACGTCGACGATCGCGATGTCGTCTCCGCGCCGGATCCAGACGGAGCGGGACCGCGTCGCCACCCAGACGTGCGTGCCCGTCGGTTCGACGTCGAGCGTCCATGCCTCGTCGTCGGAGCGGACCTCGGCGCCCGGCCCGACCTGGAGCCCGACGGCGTCGATCAGTGCTCGGAGCGCATCACCCATCCGACGAGCGTGATCCACGGGCAGGACGCGCGGGCGTGGAGCGGGCAACCTGTGGAAGAGGGGGGATAACCCCACCCGGGGTGGGGAGAGGGCAGGATGGGGGAACGGCTCCGCGATCGCGAGGCTGGATGCATGACCGACACCGACCGCCTCGACCAGGCGCGAACCGTCCCGCTGGACGACGTCACGCCTTCGCCCGACCAGGCCCAGACCGTCCCACTGGGCGAGTCCGTGCCCCCTGGAGCCACCAAGCCGATGCCCCAGTACCCGCGCCAGCACCAGCACCAGCACGACACCGGGGACACTCAGGGTGCCCGGCAGTCCCCGCCGGCGTCGTGGAGCGCCACCCCGCGCGTCGGGTCCGGCCCGGTCGGCGACCCCGGCTCGGGTCGTGGGTCCGGCATGACCGCTGGACAGTTCTACCGTGACGCGTGGAGGCGCCTGCCGCGGGACTTCGGCTACATGGCACTCACCGCCGTACTGCTCTGCACGCTGTACTTCGCGTTCCCGGCGGCGGTCTTCGGCGGCGGCTTCCGCGACCTGTTCAACCCGTTCGTCCTGCTCATGTTCTTCATCGCGCTGTTCGTGGCGCGGTGGCTCGGACAGTTCGAGAAGCTCCGCATGAGCTGGGCCGACCGACGCCCGATCCGCCCGGTGGACTGGACACCCCGCTGGCAGCAGAACTGGTGGACCCGCACCGGCTCGGCAGTGGCCAACCCGCACTACTGGCTCTACCTGCTGCACGCCGCGGTCGTCTACCCGCTCGTCGCGGTCGCGACCGTCGGGACCGGTGCACTGCTGCTCGTCGGCTTCGCCTGGCCGATCGTCGTGGGCGGACTGTACTTCGCGAACAACGTCCGGGTCGGCTACTTCACGGACAGCGTCGGGTTCGTGACCGGCGTCGGTGCCCTCGGCCTGCTGTCGATGACCGCTTCGGTCGTGCTCTTCCCGCTCTGGGCCCGCGGGTCCGTCCTCGCGCACTACTGGGTCGACTTCGGCCTGCTGGGTGGCTTCCGGGCCGAGCAGCTCGAGCAGCGCGTCGCCGGCCTGCAGGCCTCCCGTGCCGGTGCCGTCACCGCCGAGGGGCAGGCGCTCCGCCAGATCGAGCGCGACCTGCACGACGGCCCACAGCAGCGGCTGGTGCGGCTCCGCATGGACCTGTCCGCCGCCGAGCGCGCCTTCGAGAAGGACCCCGAGAAGGCCAAGCAGCTCATCGGTGAGGCATCCGAGCACGCCCAGGACGCCCTCGACGAACTGCGCGCACTGTCCCGCGGCTTCGCCCCGCCGATCCTGCTCGACCGCGGACTCGTCGCGGCGCTCGAGGCACTGGTCGCCCGCACCCCGATCCCGGTGGGCCTGGACGTCCGGCTGCCCGAGGGCCTGGAGCTCGCCACGGAGATCCAGCGCAACGTGTACTTCACGGTGAGCGAACTCCTGACGAACACGATGAAGCACGCCGGCGCCACCACCGCCGGGGTGTACCTCGGCCTGGTCGTCGACGCCTCGGGTCTCTGGTACCTGACGGTCAGCGTCACCGACGACGGCCGGGGTGGCGCACGACCGCAGCAGGGCCACGGGATCGAGGGCCTGATCGGCCGCATGCGGGCCCTCGACGGCGACCTGGTCGTCTCGAGCCCCGAGGGCGGCCCGACCGAGGCCACCGCCCGGATCCCCCTCGGAGCCCTGAACGGCGTGCCGACGGCGGCGAACCAGCGGTCGTGACCCCACGGGGGCGCCCGCGCTCCCACTAGGCTGGTCGGCATGACAGACGGCCCGGATGCAGCACGCATCCGGGCCGTCGTCGTCGACGACGCCGTCCTGCTGCGCGAGGGCCTGGCCCGCGTGCTCGACGAGGCCGGCATCGACGTCATCGGGCAGTACTCCGACGCCCGGGCCTTCCTGGCGACCCTGCCCGACGGTGCGCCGGACGTCGTGGTGATGGACGTGCGGATGCCGCCGACCTTCACCGACGAAGGGGTCCGCGCTGCCGTCGAGACCCGCCGGATCGCTCCACGGACGGGCGTGCTCCTGCTCTCCCAGTACGTCGAGGCCACCTACGCCGAGGACGTCCTGGCCGCCGGCGCGACCGGCATCGGCTACCTGCTCAAGGACCGTGTCACCCGGCTCGAGGAGATCGACGACGCCGTCCGCCGCATCGCCGCCGGAGGCACCGTGCTCGACCCCGAGGTCGTCACGCAGCTGATGAGCCGCCGCCGCGACCCGCTCGCCGCGCTCACCCCGCGCGAGCGTGACGTGCTCGGGCTGATGGCCGAGGGCCGCACGAACGCCGCGATCGCCCGCGCCCTGGTGATCGGCACCGGCGCCGTCGAGAAGCACGTGTCGAGCATCTTCGGCAAGCTCGCGCTCGAGGACACCGGAGAGGACCACCGCCGTGTCCTCGCCGTCCTCGCCTACCTCGGATGAGCCGAGCCCTGTGATGAACCGGGTCCCCGCGCCCCTGCTGGCCCTCACCGCGATGGTGTCCGTCCAACTCGGCGCCGCCATCGCGAAGACCCACTTCGACGACGTCGGTGCGGTCGGGGCCGCCACGCTCCGGCTCGTCATCGGTGCCGTCGTCCTCGCCCTGGTGGTCCGTCCACGCGTCCGGCACTGGACGCGGGCGCAGTGGCTCGGTGCGGTCGGCCTCGGCCTGGCGCTCGGCGGCATGAACGTCTTCATCTACCTGTCGTTCGCGAGCATCCCGATCGGTGTCGCCGTGACGATCGAGTTCCTCGGGCCGCTCGCCCTGTCGCTCGTGCACACTCGGCGCTGGCGTGATGCCCTGTGGGCGGTGCTGGCGCTCGCCGGGGTCGTGCTGCTCGGCGTCGGCCCGACCGCGGTGACCGAGGTGGGCGGGGTCGTCTGGGCGGTCCTCGCGGCCGGCTGCTGGGCGGGCTACATCGTGATGAACCGGCACGTCGGCGCCGCGATCCCCGGTGTCGACGGGCTCGTCGTGTCGATGGTGGTCGCGATGCTCGTGTCGTTGCCGTTCGGGCTCCGGTCCGCGGTCGACGGTGTCGTGCGCGAACCGGCGCTCCTGCTCGTCTTCGGTGCCGTCGCCGTGCTGTCCAGCGTGCTGCCGTACGCCCTCGAGATGCTCGCGCTCCGCCGGATGCCGACACGGGTGTTCGGGGTGCTGCAGAGCCTCGGCCCGGCGATCGCCGCCCTGGCCGGCCTGGTGGTGCTGGCCGAGGGGCTGTCGGTGCTCGAGACGGTCGCCCTGGCGTGCGTCACCGCCGCGAGCGTCGGCGTGACGCTGTCGGCGCGTCGCCGACGTGGCGGACCGGTGGGGTGAACGAAGAGGAGGCCCGGATCACGTCCGCCGACGGCGGTGCGTGATCCGGGCCTCCTGAGAAGTCCGTCTACTCGTCGCGCAGGAAGTCTGCGTACGTGGGTTCCGACTGCTCACCCGACAGCAGGGCCGGATCGTTGATCCGACGCTCGACGTAGGCGCTGATGACCTCGGGCGGGGTGAGCACGTGGGCGACCCAGGACGGCACCGCTGCGTTCTTCATGGTGCCTCCTTCGTGAGCACGGGTCCGGACCGAATGCCTCGATCAGTGAGTTACTTGCTGAACCCGTGTTCGCTAAACCATCCTCGGGGTGTGGGCGGAAGTCAACGCAGTGCGTTCTGCGGACTCCGGTTCGCGCTGTCCCGGTCGGCACGGAGCGTGCGGTGCTTCACCGCGGAACGCCACACCCACGCCTCGGCCTGCTGCCCGAACTGCGCCCACTCCACGAGCACGGCGTCGCGGGTCCAGCTCTTCGCGAAGGCCTTCACCCGAACGTGGAAGGTCGGGAACTGGATCCACGCCCAGACCGGCTTCGGGGTGACGGCGTGGCAGACGTCGTCGCCGCGGGCGTCCTCGGACAGGGAGTAGGCGCGCGGACGCTCGACCTCCGGGTGTTCCGGGGGCTGCCACCGGTTCTCGCGACGCCGTCCCACGACGGTATTCGAACGTGTGTTCGAACAGCCGTCAAGTCGACCGCGCCGTCTGGACGACGACCCGGTGCCCGACGGGCGTGTCGCCAGGGGCGCCGAACCGCGGGGAACGTGTTCCGCTGGCGCCGCCCCGGGGCATAGGGTGCGGGCATGCAGAGCAGCACGGGGGTACGGGTGGTGTCGGCGGCCGCGGTGGTGGCGGCGCTGGTGTTCGGAGCGGCCGGACTGGTCGGGACGGTCTGGTTGGCGCCCTGGGACCTGCCCCGCGGGCTGCTCCTCGGCGCCACGGTCGTCGGGGGCATCGCCGGCGTCGTCGTGCTCGTCGCCGCGGTGCGTGCTCGGGACCGCCGGGCGCTCACGTTCGCGGTGTCCGTGCTCGCGTTCGCGCTCGTGTCGCTGGTTCCCGGACTGTTGATCGACGTGTTCCTCGTCGTCGCGCAGGCGGCGCTCGTGGCCTTCGGCGTCGTCACGGTCCGGAGCGAACCGGGTGCGCAGCGGGCCTTCGGCTGGATCGTCACGGTGGCGGCCGCGGCGTGGTTCGTCACCGCACTGCTGTCGAACACCGTGCTCCTCACGGCACTCCCGCAGGAGTCCCTCGGCGTGGCCTTCGCGGTCCCGGGCCTGCTGCAGACCGTCGCGTACCTGGCCGCCGCGGTGCTCGTCGCCGTGCCGCTGCTGCGCCCGGTGGGCCGCGGCGTCGGCGTGCTGTGGGCCTCGGCCGAGGTGCGCTGACCCGGACTCCCGCCCGCCTCAGCCCACGCGGGCAGCCAGACGCTCGGAACGCCGTCGTGCCTGCTCCCCGGGGTCCGGCACCGGGGCAGCCTGGATGAGCCGTCGTGTGTACGGGTCCTGCGGCGAGCGCAGGATGGCGTCGCGCGTCCCCTGTTCGGCGACCCGGCCCCCGTGCAGCACGACGACCCGGTCGCACAGCGTGTCGACCACGGCCAGGTCGTGGGTGACGAACAGGCACGCGAACCCGAGGCGCTCCTGCAGCTCGCGGAACACGTCGAGCACGCGGGCCTGCACCGACACGTCGAGTGCGCTCGTCGGCTCGTCGGCGATCAGGAGCGCGGGGTCGAGCGCCACCGCGCGGGCGATCGCGACGCGTTGCCGTTGGCCGCCGGAGAGTTCGTGCGGGTAGCGCTCGGCGTACACGCCGTCGAGACCGACGTCGGCGAGGAGCCGCTCGACCCGTTCCTCGACCTGCACCGCCGGCAGCCGGAGGATCTGGCGGAGCGGCTCGGCGACGGTCTGCCCGACGGTGTACCGGGGGTTGAGCGACCGGAGCGGGTTCTGGAACACCACGCCGACGTGCTGGCGCATCTGCCGTCGGGCGGCTCGTCGTGCGCCGGCGACGTCGGTGCCCTCGATGACCACCGAGCCCGAGGTGATCGGCGCGAGGCCGACCGCGGCCCGGCCGATGGTGGTCTTGCCGCTGCCGGACTCCCCCACCAGGCCGACGATCTCGCCACGGCCGACGGTGAACGACACGTCGTCGACGGCACGGAACCGGCCCCGCAGGGCGCCGCCGTACTCGACCACGAGGTGCCGGACGTCCAGGACGGCGGCCGGGGGCTCCGTGGCGGAGCCGAGCCGGGCCTCCAGACCGGACCCGGTGCCCATGCGCGGGACCGCAGCGAGGAGTTCCCGCGTGTACTCGGCGGACGGTGCGGCGAAGACCGCCTCGGCGGTGCCGGTCTCGACGACGCGGCCGCGGCGCATCACGACCACGCGGTCGGCGAGGTCCGCGACGACACCCATGTCGTGGGTGATGAGCAGGATCGCGGTGCCGGTGCGTTCACGCAGCGCGCGGAGGACGTCGAGCACCTCGGCCTGCACGGTGACGTCGAGGGCGGTCGTCGGCTCGTCCGCGATGAGCAGGTCCGGGCCCGCGGCGAGCGCCATCGCGATCATCACGCGCTGGGCCTGCCCGCCGGAGAGTTCGTGCGGGTACTGGCCCAGGCGGCGTTCGGGTTCGGGGACCTCCACGGCGCGGAGCAGCTCGAGCGAGCGTTCCCGGACGGCGGCGCGGTCGTGCGGGCCGCCGGTGCGTCGGACCGCCTCGGCGAGCTGGAACCCGATGGTGAACACCGGGTTCAGGGCCGCGGACGGGTCCTGGAAGACCATCGACACGCTGCGGCCCCGGACCGACCGGAGGGTGCGCTCGTCGGCGCCGATGACCTCGAGGTCGCCGAGCCGGATGCTCCCCGAGGCACGGGCGCCGTCGGGGGCGATGCCCATCGCGGTCATCGCCGTCATGCTCTTGCCGGAGCCGGACTCCCCCACGACGGCGACGACCTCGCCCCGGGCGACGGTGAACGAGGCGTCGTCGACGGCACGGACGACCTCGCCGTCGACGTCGAAGGTGACGGTGAGGTGCTCGACGGTCAGGACGTCGGTGGTGCCGCTCATGGGGTCTCCGGGGGGTCGGTGTCGTCGCGGGCGGCCTTGAAGGCCTCCCACTCCTCGAGCATCTTGCGGTGGTAGCCCTGCAGCCACTGCATGTAGTCGCGGCCGTTGAGCAGACGTTCGCGGACCTCGGCGTCCACGTCGCCCGTGCCGGTGCGGCCGGCCCCCTCGACGACGGCGAGCCCGCGGCCGATGATGTCGCGCTGCCGGTCGAGGTACTTCCGTTCGCTGGCGAGCCAGGAGCCCCAGACGTCGGCCTCGGCACGGAAGTAGTGGCTGCGCTCGCCGGGGACGATGTGGCGCTTCACGAAGCCGGAGTCGACGAGCCGTCGGGTGGCCATCGACACCGACCCCGAGCTGGCACCGAGCGCTGCCTGCAGGTCGGACGACGACGAGTGCGGTGCGCGGGTCATCATCAGGTAGCCGAGCACCCGGGCGTCGGTGAGGGGCATGCCCGCACCGTCGTTGAGCATCAGGGCGAACTCCTCGACGAACGCCTGGCGCTCCGGTCCGAGCAGCCGGTCGTCGTCGGCGTCGGTGCCGACACCGTCGGTGCCGTCGGTGCCCCGGTCGTCGGTCACGAGGCCAGTCCGGCGGCCACCTCGGGTCGTTCGTCCGGGATCGACCACGGCTCCTGGGACATGCCGCCACCGCCACGGATCGCCCGCACGGTGCCGTCGTCGTCGCGGGTGTAGGTGATGTCCTCGTCGACGGAGCCGAAGCGGTTGCCGTGGGTCATCCGCAGGGTGTCGGCGTCGACGACCTCGAGCCGGGTGGGGGTGTCCATCGGCTCGGGGCCGGACGGGTCGACCTCGACGAGCCGGTCACCGATCCGGGCGACGTCGGTGACGCCCCACGGGTTCGCGAAGCGTCCGGTGAACGTGGTGGTGTCGACGTCGTCGGGCACCGGGGTCCCCGGGGCGCCGGTGTCGGCCGCGGCGTCGAGCATGGCGATGACCGCGGTGGCGATGACCGTCGCGGGTCCGGCGGCGGCGCTGGTCAGCACGGACACGACGAGCCCGGACGCCGGGTCGAACATCGACTGGGTGATGTGGCCGGGGAACCCACCGGAGTGGCCGCGGATCTCGCGTCCGCCGATCCGGTCGACGATGAACCCGGCGCCGTAGCCGCGGGCCGCGGGGTCGTCGGTGGCGCTCCAGGCCTTCCGCTGTGCGAGGCGCTTGGAGTGGTCGTCGAGCAGGGTGCCCTGCCCGATCACGTGCTGCGAGAAGTAGCGGACCAGGTCGGACGCGGTGCCGTGGAACCCGGTGGCGGCGGCCATCGCTCGGGTGTCGACGTGGTCGATGCGCTGCCGGTGCCGCGCGGTGTGGAACCCGGTGTACCCGACAACGAAGTCGTCGGCGCGTGCGGGGTCCCAGTCGGGGCCGGTGTTCCGCAGGCCCAGGGGTTCGGTGATCGACTCGCGCACGAAGTCGTTGTACGACTGCCCGGACACCGCGGCGATGACGAGGCCGAGCAGGGAGTAGCCGAGGTTCGAGTAGTTGAACGACGAGCCGGTCGGTACCTTCTGGCCCCGGTCGAGCACGAGCGCCAGGAGTTCCTGCTCGTCGGGGAACGGGCGGAGCAGGGACCAGTAGTCGCCGTCGTGTCCGTCGCGGATGACGCCGGCCCCCATCTCCATCAGCTCGCGCAGGGTGGCGTCGGCGAGCGGGGAGCCACCGTCGACCAGTGCCGGGACGTACGTGCCGACGGTGTCGTCGAGCCGGAGCGACCCGCGCTCGGCGAGCTGCAGCAGGGCCGTCGCGGTGAAGGTCTTCGAGTGCGAGGCGATGCGGAACAGGTCGGTGGTGGTCAGGCGGCGCCCGGCCTCGACGTCGGCGTAGCCCCAGGCCTCGTCGAACAGGACCTCGCCGCCGAAGCCGACGGCGACCTGCACGCCGGGCACCCGCAGCTGCCACACCTTGTACGACACCCACTCACGGATGTAGGGCAGGGTCTTCCGGTAGGCGGAGAGGGTGTCGGTCACGGTGGTCCTTTCGAGGGGCGGTGGTTCGAGTCTGGCGCGTCGATCGCTGCGGCGTCCGCCGCGACGCACGTCAGCGCCGACGTGGGTCGAGCGCGGCGCGCAGCGTGTCGCCGAGCGCGATGACGGCGAGCACGGTCACGGCGAGGAACGCCGCCGGGGCGATGAGCATGTGTGGGGCACGGAGGAACTGTGACGTCGCCGCGGACAGCTGCAGCCCCCACGAGATCGCCGGACGCTCCAACCCGATGCCGAGGTAGGTCAGCGACGACTCGGACACGATGACCCCGCCGATGGTGATGGTGGCGAGCACGAGCAGCGGCGAGATCGACGACGGCAGCACGTACCGGGTGGTGATCCGCCACGTCGACAGCCCCATCGTCCGGGCGGCGAGCACGAACTCGGCGCCCCGGACGCTGCGGACGCTCGACCGCACGAGCCGGGCCATCGTCGGCCAGCCGAACAGGGCGAGCACGAGCGACACGGTGAGCACCGACCGCTCCCCCACGCTGTTCAGCACGACGACCGCGCCGAGCAGGAACGGGAACCCGAGGAACACGTCGGTGAGCCGGGCGAGGACGGCGTCGACCCACCCGCCGACCATGCCCGCGACGGTCCCGACGACGACCGCGACCATCCCGGCGAGCAGGGTCGTGAGCACCGCGACGGCGATCGACGACCGGGTGCCCCAGATGACGTTCGCGTACACGTCGCAGCCCTGCAGGTCGAAGCCGAACGGGTGCCCGGCGGTCGCTGACGCCCCGCTCCGGCCGAGGTCGCACACCCGCGGGTCGCCGTGGCCGAACAGTCCGGCGAACAGCTGCGGGAACGCCGCGATGAGCAGGACCACCACGAGCACCGACGCGGGCACCCAGAACCCCGGCGTCCGTGCGGCGGCGAGCAGTGGCCGACGCCGGACCCCGACGACGGGTTCGACGGTGGCGCCGAGGGCTTCGGTGGTCATCGGGAGGCTCCTGTCCGGACGCGCGGGTCGAGGGCGGCGTGCAGCAGGTCGACGAGCACGCTCGTGACGAGGAACACCAGGATGAGGGCGGTCGAGATGCCGACGACGACGGCACCCTCGTGCGAGCGGATGCCCTGGAACAGCAGGTTCCCGACGCCCGGCAGGTTGAAGATGCCCTCGATGATGACGGTGCCGCCCATCAGGTACCCGAGGTCGGTCGCCAGGTAGGTGGCGGTGGGGATGAGCGAGTTCCGCAGCACGTGCACACCGACGATCCGGCCCGGCGCGAGCCCCTTCGCGCGGGCCGTCCGCACGTAGTCGGCGTCGAGCGTCTCGATCATCGACGTCCGGGTGAGCCGGGACACCGCGGCCAGGCCGAACAGGGCGATCACGAAGGCCGGCAGGACGTACGCGGTCGGCCACCCGGCGGTGACGCCCGCGACCGGGAACCAGTCCAGCCGCACCGAGAACACCAGCTGCAGGGCCACGCCGAGCACGAACACGGGGACGGCTCCGACGACGATGGTGCCGACGAGCACCGTCTTGTCGAGCACCGTGCCGCGCTTGAGCGCCGAGACCACGCCGAGTCCGATGCCCAGGACGATCTCGAGCGCCCACGCGCTGAGCGCCAGCGTGATCGTCACCGGCCAGCGCGAGGCCATCTGCTCGCCGACGGACTGCCCGTTGAAGTCGGTGCCGAAGTCACCCCGGAACAGGCCGCCCAGGTACTGCACGTACTGCAGCCACAGCGGCTGGTCCAGGTGGTACTCCGCCCGCAGCGCCCGCACGACCGAGTCGGTCAGGGGGCGCTCGCCGCCGAGGGCCTTGATCGGGTCGCCGGGCAGCGCGAACGTCATCGCGTAGATGAGGAAGGTCACCCCGAGGAACACGATGACCAGGCCGCCGAGCCGGCGACCGACGGCGAGCGTCGGACGCATCACGCGCCTCCCGACACGGCCGCCGACACCGGACGGGAGGCACGGGTCGGGTCCGCCACGTGGCTCGCGCCGGCGAGGATCGCCCCGTACTGCACGCCCACGAGCTTCCCCACCGGGATCGGCTCGGCACCCGTCGACGCGTCCGCCTGCCAGTGCGCGTACCGCTCGGCCAGGCGGTCGCGGAGCCGCCGGAGCGGCGCGGACGCCGTGCCGGCGGTCGTCTCCGCCTCGACGGCGCGCAGGAGCATGCCGCCGTAGCGCAGGCGGAAGCAGCGGACCAGGTCCTCGCAGCCGAAGCGCTCGGCGACGGTGGCCGTCCGGTCCGCCGGTTCCCGTTCGGCGCGGCGGCGGTCGGTGTCAGCCATCCCGGCGAGCATCGGCACAAACGCCCGGGAGGCCTCGACGAACGGCGACGGGATCGAGAGCATCGGCGACGCCTCGTCGAGGAACGCCTGCAGTTCCGCACCCGAGGCGCCGAGCTCGTCCGCGCACCGGCGCAGCAGGTCGGCGTACGACTCGTCGGTCGCGGTCTGGTCGTCGGCGTCGGGGTGGCTCCAGTACGGCAGCTCGGCCACCATGCAGAGGGCCCCGTGCCGCATCGCCCACGCCGCGCTCGACCCGCCGTGGATGTGCTCACCCGGGTCGACACCGAGCTCCTCGAGGTAGGCGTACGCCGTCTCGATGCCATCCATCGCGAACACCGCCGGTGCGAGCTCCCGCAGGTACGGGGACTCCGGCTCCCCGGTGTCGAGCGGCAGCCCGAGGGCGGCCGGCACCGCGTGCAGGGTGTCGACGACGTCGGGCAGGTCCTCGGACAGGTAGTAGTAGACGCCGCCCATCTCGCCGTTGTGCAGGCTCACGAGCAGCTCCGGCTCGGTGTCGTCGATGAGCCGCATGAACGCGAGCGTCTCGGGCAGCACCTGGTCGAAGTACACGGACCTGTAGCTGTTCGGGAACGTCCACTCGACCTGGCTGTCCGGGGCTGGCCGGTAGAAGTGGCGCGAGTAGAACACCCGGTCGTGCGGGTCGTGGAACCACGCCTCGTTGAGCCGCATGCCGTCCGGGTCGATCGTCGGGACGATGTACCAGGTGACGTCGAGCGCCTGCACCCGCTCGTCACCGAGGGCCGTCTCGGCGAGGTGCAGCGCCGTCCACGAACCGATCGGCTCGTTCGGGTGCACCCCGCCGACCACGACGGCCGCGTGCGACCCGGTGCCGATGCGGTAGCTGTGCAGGGGTTCGCCGAGGCGGCTCGTGCCGATCCGGGTGACCGTGACCCGGTCGGGGTGCGCCACGGCGAGCGCGGCGAACCGGGCGTGCAGGTCGTCGACGAGCGGGAAGCCGTCGTGGTCGGGGACGTCGCGGACCAGGTCGAGGACGGTGTGCTGCTCCATGCTCCGCCCTACTTCACGGCGATCTGCGCGATCACGGGGCTGCCCGCCACCGCCGGCAGCTTCGCGATCTTGTCGCTCGTGACGTACGAGTACTTGTCGAAGAAGGTCGGGACGATCGGGAAGTCCTCGAGGACGGCCTGCTGCGTCTTCGTGTAGTACCCGTTCGCCTCGTCCTGGGACCCGGCGGAGTCGGCCTTCGCGAGCAGCGAGTCGACGTCGTCGGACTGGTAGTACCCGGTGCACGGGGAGCACCCGCCGGCCGTGGTGAACAGCGCGCGGAGCGTGTTCTGCTGGCTGATGTAGAGCGCGCCCCAGTGCCCGAAGTGCGGGCCGGCGACCTTCTTGTCCGTGAGCTCCGAGTAGTACGACGCCCAGTCGGTGGTGGCCTTCGCCTCGGCGTCGACGCCCAGGTTCTGCCGGATCTGGTTGGCGTACGCCTCGTACAGGGAGTCGAGGCCGGAACCGCCCGGGTAGACGAGCGTCATGGTGCCGTCGAACCCGCCGGCACCGGCGAGGAGCTTCTTCGCCGCCGCCGGGTCGAACTCGCAGGCGTCGCCGCAGATGCCCTCCTCGGTGCCGGACATCGACGGCGGGGTCAGTGCGGTGGCCGGTTCGTACAGACCGCCGTAGATGGCGTCGTTCACCTGGTCACGGTCGATCGACATCGAGATCGCGCGGCGCACGTCGGGGTCGGAGTACCGGTCGTCCCACAGCGGGAACCCGAGGTAGTCGATGCCGGGGGCGTCGAAGGAGTGCAGGCGGTCGCCGAAGTCGGCCTTCGCGCTCGTCATCTTGTCGGTCGGCAGGAACAGCACGTCGGCGTTGCCGGCAAGGACGTCGGTGTACGCGGTGTTCATGTCGGAGTAGCTGCGGAAGGTCACCTCGTCGGTGGCGGGCTTCGTGCCCTCGTAGTCCTTCCAGGCCGTGACGGTGAACTCCTGGTCCGCCTTCCATGCCTTCGTCATCTCGTACGGGCCGTTGCCGATCGGCTTCTCGTCGTACGCCTTCAGGTCGTCGTAGGCGGCCTCGGGCATCGGGTAGAACGCGGTCTGGGCCTGGCTGAGCTGCAGCGGGAACTGGCTGTCCGCGTGGGTGAGCGTGACCGTGAAGGTGTCCTTGCCGGTGACCTTGAGCCCCGACATCTCCTTGGTCTTGGGGGTGCCCTTCGCTGGGTTGAGGTCGGAGTACCCGACGATCCCGGCGAGCTGGCCGCTGTTCTCCCATGCGTTCGGGCCGTAGGCGACGTGGTTCCAGGCCTTCACGTAGCTCTCCGGCGTGACGGGCTCGCCGTTCTGGAACGTCCAGCCGTCCCGCAGCGTGATCGTCCACGTGGTGGCGTCGTCGCTCTCGACGCTCTTCGCCGCGACGTCGTGCAGGTCGCCGTCGGCGTCGGTCTGGGTCAGCGGTGCGAAGACGCTCATCACCTGGTCGAAGGCCACGGTCTGCCGGCCCGGGGTCAGGTGGTCGGGCTCGCCGGTCGCGTACACCAGGCTCGAGGGAGCGTCGTCGTCGGCCGTGCCGCCCGCCGAGCAGCCGGTCGCCACCAGGGCCAAGGTTGCCGCCGCGGCCAGCGCGGCGATCGTCCTGCGTCGCATGATCTCTCCTCGATCGGGTGCGGCCGGATCCCTGCCCGGTCGTCGTGATCGGCAAGGTAGGACGGTTCGAATCCCGACCACAAGACTTCTTTCAATGCGCTCTGAGAGTTTTACCGCGCAGAAACACTGGCGAAACGACACCCGTCGCGCGACCCGGCTCGTTGTGCCACGCTCGGAGGATGCGCCACACACCGCACTTCCTGCTGACCGACGTCGACGAGGTCCGACGCCTCGTCACCGGGAACCCGTGGGCGACGATCGTGTCCCACACCGCGGACGGACTGGTCGCCTCGCACTACCCGGTGCTGCTCGAGACCCCCGGCCCCGACGACGACCCGGACGCCCTCGTCCTGGTGTCCCACGTCGGCCGACCCGACGAGGTCGCGCACGAACTCGGACAGCACGAGGTCCTCGTCGTGTTCCAGGGCCCGCACGGCTACGTCTCCCCCGCCTGGTACCCGCCGGAACAGTTCGTGCCCACCTGGAACCACGTCACCGCCCACGTCTGGGGCACCCCCGAGATCCTGTCCGACGACGAGAACTTCCGGGTGCTCGGCGAACTCGTCGACCACTTCGAGCACGTCATGCCCTCGCCCGTGTCGTTGCAGGTCGACGAGGAGACCGCCCGCCGGATCGCGAAGGGCACCGTCGGCATCCGGATCCGCGTCACCCGGTTCGACGCCCGCGCCAAGCTGTCGCAGAACAAGGCCCCCGAGGTGATCGACCGCATCGTCGCCGGCCTGCGGGGCGACGGCCCCTACGCGTCGCCGGCGCTCGCCGACGAGATGGCACGAGCGCACGCTGCGCGCGCTGACGACCGGGAGGCTCGATGAGCGAGATCCTGCTGCGCACCGTCCGGCGTGTGGGCACCTCCGGGGCCCCTGCCGACGTCCGCGTCGTCGACGGCCGGGTCACCGAGATCGCACCGACCGGCACGCTCGACCCCACGAGCGTCGACACCGACGTGGTCGAGGCCGGCGGCGCCTGGCTCGGTCCGGGCCTGCGCGACCACCACACGCACTTCGACCAGTGGGCGATCGTCCGCCGCCGTGTCGACGTCACCGGCTGCGACTCCGCC
The DNA here is from genome assembly GCF_015350855.1 of Curtobacterium sp. VKM Ac-2889. Lineage (NCBI taxonomy): Bacteria > Bacillati > Actinomycetota > Actinomycetes > Micrococcales > Microbacteriaceae > Curtobacterium > Curtobacterium sp. VKM Ac-2889. The sequence continues at coordinate 246,139 of NZ_JADKSC010000002.1, forward strand.
GAGGCGACCGCCGACCTGCTCGCCGCCGTCGCGCGGGCGGGCGTGACGGACCGCGTCCTGGTCGGACACGGCTACCGCGACGGGATGTGGCCGCGCCCTGCGCGACGCGAGCTGCTCGACCGTGCCGCACCGGGCCTCCCGACCGTCGTCATCAGCGCGGACCTGCACGCGGTGTGGTGCAACGCCCTCGCGCTCGCGCACTTCTCGGCCGCTGTCGGCCGACCGCTCGAGGCGGGCGAGGACGGGGTCCTGCGCGAGCAGGACGCGTTCGACGTGACCGGTGCGTTGTCGCAGGTGCCGGACGATGCGCTCGACGCGTCCGTGGCGGACGCTGCCGAAGCAGCGGCGGCCCGCGGGGTGACGGGCGTGGTCGACCTCGAGATGCACTTCGGGCTCGACCGCTGGCGCCGCCGGATCCACGCCGGCACCGACGCGATCCGGGTCGCGTCCGGGGTGTACCCGGCCGAGCTCGACGACGTCATCGCCCGGGGGCTGCGCACCGGCGACGTGGTCGAGGGCACCCGTGGGCTGCTCACGATGGGGCCGTTCAAGGTGGTCACGGACGGGTCGCTCGGCACGCGGACCGCCGCGATGACCGACGGCTCCGGCGTGCTCGCCTGGCCGTTCGAGGACCTCGTCGCGATCACCCGCCGAGCCGTCGACGCCGGACTCGTCCCCGCGATCCACGCGATCGGCGACAGGGCGAACACGCTGGCACTCGACGTCTTCGAGACCGTCGGGACCCGCGGCACGATCGAGCACGCGCAGTTGCTCGTCGACACCGACGTCGACCGGTTCGCCCGGCTCGGGGTCGCCGCGTCCGTGCAGCCCGAACACGCCATGGACGACCGGGACATCGCCGACCGGCACTGGGCCGGGTACACCGACCGGGCGTTCGCCTTCGCCTCGCTCGCACGGGCCGGAGCGCGCCTGCTGCTCGGGTCGGACGCCCCGGTGGCGCCGCTCGACCCGTGGGTCTCGATGGCGGCGGCCGTCGGGCGGGACCGCGACGGCCGCGATCCGTGGCACCCGGCCGAACGGCTCTCGTCGCTCGTCGCGTGGCAGGGGTCGACCGACGGGCGGGTCGGGGTGTCCGTCGGCGACGTGGCGGACCTGGTGTTCGTCGAGTCCGACCCGCTGGCGGCGTCGTCCGCCGCTCTGCGCGGCATGCGGGTGCTCGGGACGGCCGTCGCCGGGCGGTTCACGTACCGGGAGCTGTGAGCAGGAGGACGGGCGGGTGCGTCCGTGTCCCGTGGGCTACTTCTGGTCCTTCGGGCACCAGTAGAGCTTCCGGCCGGCCATGTCGGCCATCCGGATCTCGGTGCCGCACACCCGGCAGGGCTCGCCCTGGCGGTGGTAGACCCAGTGGCGGTCCTTGCGGGAGCGCAGGGCCTTCTTGTGGTCGGCCTCGGACAGGTCGTCCATCGTCATCATCAGACCGTCGCGGACGCCGTCGTGCAGCAGCTTCGACCAGTCCGCCCAGAGCGCCTTGGCCTGCTTGACGGTGATCTTCTTGCCCGGCTTGTACGGGTCGATGCGCTGCCGGAACAGCAGTTCGGCGCGGTAGATGTTGCCGATGCCGGCCACCACGGACTGGTCCATGAGCAGCTGCCCGATCGCGACGTTGCGCTTCCGGACGTTGTCGACGAAGGTCTTCTCGGCCTCGGGCCCGTCGTCGTTCATCGGATCGGGTCCGAGCTTGTCGAGCGCGCGCTGCACCTCGGCCGGGGTCTCCACGACGCACGCGGTCGGGCCACGCAGGTCGGCGACGGTGTCCTCGGTGAGGATCCGCACCCGGACCTGGCCCACCGGGTCCGGCGGGAAGGACTCGATCGGGTCCTCCGCCTTCTCCTGCTCGGCCATCCGGTAGCGGGCGAGCCGCGGTGCGCCGATCGAGCTGAGCGACTCTTCGCGGTCGTCGTCGTCGGACAGCGCCTCGGCGGTGGAGATCACGCCCGCGAAGTCCCACGCGCCGTACAGGCCGAGGTGGACGCGGAGGAACAGGTCGTCCTCGAACTCCAGGAACATCTGCTTCGCGACCGCCCGGGCGGCGATCAGGCGCTTGCCGTCGAGCTGCGCGGCCCCGGCGGCGAAGCGGCCCTGGGGACTCGACACCTCGCAGCGCTTGCCGACGAAGTGCCGGGTGAACTGGTTGGCGATGCGGTGGACGGAGTGACCCTCGGGCATTGGTCTTGTCTACTCGGTGCTGCTCGGTGTTGCTGGACCGTGGGTCCGAGCCCTACGCGTCGATCTGGCGACCGGCGATCAGCCCGGTGGTCTCGTACTCGGCGAGCTGGGCGATGCGGCGGGCGTGGCGCTCCTCGCCCGAGAACGGCTCGGCGATGAACAGGTCGACGAACCGGATCGCCTCGTCCTCGGTGTGCTGGCGCGCGCCGATGGAGATGACGTTGGCGTCGTTGTGCTGACGGGCGAGCAGCGCGGTCGACTCGTTCCAGACGAGCGCGGCCCGGGTGCCCTCGACCTTGTTCGCGGCGATCTGCTCGCCGTTGCCGGAACCGCCGAAGACGACACCGAGGGCCTGGACACCGTCGCGCTGGTCCTGCACCACGGCGTGCGCGGCGTTGATGCAGAACGAGGGGTAGTCGTCGAGCGCGTCGTACTCGGTCGGACCGTGGTCCACCACCTCGTGCCCGGCTTCGGTCAGGTGGGTTGCGAGGGTCTTGTTGAACTCGAGGCCGGCGTGGTCCGTTCCGAGGTGGATGCGCATGGAACCGATCCTATTCCTGCGGCTCCGGGGCCTGGACCACCACGGACTACGGTGCGCGGACCACCACGACGAGGTACCGGGTGGGGTCCTCGCCCGGGTTGCGGTACACGACGTCGGCGGGGTCGCCGAGCTCGATCCGGTCCCCCGACGCCAGCCGCGTCGGCTCGCCGCCGACGACGACCTCGAGCACGCCGTCGACGACCCAGATGCAGTGCCGCAGGAACGCGTAGGCGGACGCCGGGTAGGCCACTTCGCGGCCAGCCGGGAGGCGCACCTCGGTGACGTCGGCGGGGAACGCGGCGCTCGAGACCGGGCGGCGGCGGTACCCGGTGTCGGGATCGGTCCAGGAATCGGCGGTCGCGCCGCGTTGCACCCCGCGCGCCTCGTCGGGGTCCGTCGCCCTGGGCACCTCGTGCTCCAGGGCATCGTCGAGGAGCTGCGAGATCGTCAGGCCGAAGGCACCGGACAGGCGACCGAGGATCGTCGCGGTGGGGCTGGAGACCCCGCGCTCGACGCGGTTGATCATCGCGCGGGAGACGCCCGACTCCTCGGCGAGCTCGGTGAGGCTCCACCTGCGCTCGGTGCGGAGGCGCTGGAGCCGTTCGCCGAGCGCCCGCTGCTCGGCGACCGAGGTGTCGTCGGCGCCGGTTGCGGGATAGGCATGCGCGTCGTCTACGATGTGAGACATGACGACAGCATATGCGACGAACGGGGTCGTGATCCGCGACTGCACCCCGGCCGACCTCGACGTCGTGCACACCCTGCACGTCGATGCCGTGCTGCACTCCACCGCCATCTGGCAGGACATCCCGCACCCGCGTCCGTACTTCGACGGGTGGCTCGCCGAGCGGCAGGGCGGCGGGTACCCGGTGGTCGTGGCCGAGGTCGACGGGGTCGTGGCTGGCTACGCGACGTACTCGCAGTGGCGGCAGCCGGACGGGTACCGGCAGACCGTCGAGCACAGCGTCTACGTGGTCGAGGCGTTCCGCGGCCGGGGCATCGCGACGACGTTGATGGCCGAGTTGGTCGCGCGGGCCACCGCCGAGGGCCGACACGTGATGATGGCCGGGATCTGCAGCACCAACACGGGGTCGATCGCCCTGCACGAACGCCTGGGCTTCGCCACGGTCGCGGTCGTGCCCGAGGTCGGACGCAAGTTCGACCGCTGGCTCGACCTGACGCTCATGCGGCTGCCGCTCGTCTGACGCGACGGGCGGGGCGGGCGCACCACGGGCCTCCCGGCCACCCGTCCCTCGCCGGTCGGCGCCGGATCAGTCGGTGGTGTCGAAGATCGGGCCGACGGTGCGCGAGCGCTTGAGCTCGAAGAACGCGGGGACCTTCGCGACGGCGACGACGCCGTCCCACAGGTCGAGCGCCTCCTGGCCCTTGGGGGCCGGGGAGATGACCGGTCCGAAGAACGCGGTGCCCTCGACGGCGATGACCGGCGTGCCGACGTCCTGCCCGACACGGTCGATGCCGTCCTGGTGGCTGGCGCGCACGGCGGCGTCGACCTCGTCGGTCCAGGCGTACTCGAGCAGGTCGGCGTCCAGGCCGAGCTCCGCGAGCACGGCGGGGACGACCTGCTCGGGGTCGGACTCCTGGCGGTGGTGGATGTGCTCGCCGAGGGCGTCGTACAGCGGCTTCACGACGTCCTGGCCGAGCCGGAGCTTCGCCGCCGCGACGATGCGCGGGTAGACCTGGCCGGCGTGCAGGCGCTCCTTGTAGCTGTCCGGCACGTCCTGGTCCTCGTTGAGGACGAACAGGCTCATCACCTTCCACGTCACGTCGAGGTCGCGGTGCTCGGCGACCTCACCCACCCAGCGGCTCGTCATCCAGGCCCAGGGGCAGTTCGGGTCGAACCAGAACTCCACGGCGGTGCGCTCGGTGGTGGGGTCGGTCGGGTTGTCCACAGTCGTCTCGGTCACGATCCGAGCGTACGCGGCGTCGCTAGGCTGGAGCCCATCGTCCCGCCGGCGCACGACGCCGTCCGGGGCCCCGTACGCGGACACCGATCGTCCGCGTCCCCAGCGAAGATGGAGCGTTGCGTGCCCGGAGAGAACCTCACCCGAATCGAAGCCCAGGAGCGCGCGGCCGTCGTCGCCGTGCAGACGTACGACGTCGAGCTCGACCTGACCCGCGGTGCAGAGAGCTTCGGCAGCACCACGCGGGTGCGCTTCACCGCCACCGCCGGCGCATCGACCTTCATCGACGCCATCACGAAGACCGTGCACTCGATCACGCTGAACGGCACGGCGCTCGACGTCGCCGCGGTGAACGACGGCGTCCGCATCCAGCTCGACGACCTGCAGGAGCAGAACGAGCTCGTGGTCGTCAGCGACGCGCTGTACACGAACACCGGTGAAGGCCTGCACCGCTTCGTCGACCCGGTGGACGACGAGGTGTACCTGTACTCCCAGTTCGAGGTCCCCGACTCGCGCCGCATGTTCGCGGTGTTCGAGCAGCCCGACCTGAAGGCCGAGTTCTCCTTCACCGTGACGGCGCCGTCACGGTGGCAGGTCGTCTCGAACTCCCCCACGCCGGAGCCGCACGTCGACGGCGACGTCGCGACGTGGGCGTTCCCGCCCACCGCGCGCATCTCGAGCTACATCACCGCGCTCGTCGCCGGCCCGTACGAGGTCGTGCGCGACGAGCTGACCAGCCGCGACGGCCGGACGATCCCGCTCGGCGTGTTCGCGCGCAAGTCGCTCGCCTCGTACCTCGACCCCGAGTACGTGTTCGAGACCACGAAGAAGGGCTTCGCGTACTTCGAGGAGAAGTTCGACGTCGCCTACCCCTTCGACAAGTACGACCAGCTGTTCGTGCCGGAGTTCAACGCCGGCGCGATGGAGAACGCCGGGGCCGTCACCTTCACCGAGACCTACGTGTTCCGGTCGAAGGTCACCGACGCCATCAAGGAGCGCCGGGTCGTCACGATCCTGCACGAGCTCGCCCACATGTGGTTCGGCGACCTGGTCACCATGAAGTGGTGGAACGACCTGTGGCTCAACGAGTCCTTCGCCGAGTGGGCGTCGACGATCGCCACGGCCGAGGCCACCGAGTGGACCGAGGCCTGGACCACATTCCAGGCGATGGAGAAGTCCTGGGCCTACCGCCAGGACCAGCTCCCCTCGACGCACCCGATCGTCGCGACGATCAACGACCTCGAAGACGTCCAGGTCAACTTCGACGGCATCACCTACGCGAAGGGCGGCTCGGTCCTCAAGCAGCTCGTCGCGTGGGTCGGCATCGACGCGTTCTTCGCCGGTGTCTCCGCCTACTTCAAGAAGCACCACCACTCGAACACCGAGCTGCGCGACCTGCTCGTCGAGCTCGAGGCGACGAGCGGCCGCGAACTCACCGAGTGGTCGAAGCTCTGGCTCGAGACCGCGGGCGTCAACACCCTGCGCCCCGAGATCGAGACCGACGAGTCCGGCGTCATCACGTCGTTCACGGTCCTGCAGGAAGCCCCCGCCGACTACCCGACGCTGCGTCCGCACCGTCTGGCCATCGGCGTCTACGCGTTCCGGAACGACGAGTCCGCACCGTTCGGCGCGGACACTGCATCCGCCGGCGGCAAGCTCGAGCGGGTCCAGCGCGTCGAGATCGACGTCGACGGCGCCCGCACCGACGTGCCCGAGCTCGTCGGCGTGCACCGCGGCGACCTCGTGCTCCTGAACGACGACGACCTGGCCTACGCCAAGATCCGTCTCGACGAGCACTCCCGGCGCACCGCGATCGAGCACCTCGCGTCCATCGCGAACCCGCTCGCCCGCTCGATCGTCTGGGGTTCCGTGTGGGACGCCACGCGCGACGCGGAGTCCCCCGCCAGCGACTACGTCCGCCTGGCGCTCGGCAACATCGCGACCGAGACCGAGTCGACCACCATCCGCACGACGCTCTCGCAGCTGCTGCTCACCGCACGCAACTACGTGGCGCCGGGCTCGGTCGAGGCCACGGTCCGCACCGTCGGCGACACGCTCTGGCAGCTCGCGTCCTCGGCCGAAGCCGGTTCGGACGCGCAGTTCCAGTTCGTGAAGTTCTTCGCGCAGATCCCGTCCACGCCCGAGCACGTCGCGACCCTGCAGGGCCTTCGCGACGGTTCGGTCACGCTGCAGGGCCTCGAGATCGACACCGACCTGCGCTGGGAGCTGCTCGAGGGCCTCGTGCTCGCGGGCGCCGCGGGCAGCACCGAGATCGACGCCGAGCTCGCCGCGGACAAGACCGCGTCCGGCGAGCAGGCTGCGGCCCGCGCCCGGGCGACGATCCCGACGGCCGAGGGCAAGCTGGCCGCGTTCTCGTCGCTGGTCGACTCGTCCGAGCTGCCGAACGCGATCGTGCGCCAGACCACGGTCGGGTTCCAGCACGTGAACAGCCCGGTCCTGCTCGAGGGCCTCGTGCCGAAGTACTTCGAGGTGCTCACGCGCATCTGGGCCGAGCGCAGCTACCACATGGCGGACACCATCGTCTCGGGCCTCTACCCGGCGCCGCTCGCGTCGGCCGAGCTCCGTGACGCCGCCGCCGCGTGGCTCGCGGAGCACCCGGAGACGCCGGCGCTGCGCCGCATCGTGTCCGAGAGCCTCGCGGGCACCGAGCGGGCGCTCCGGGTCCAGGCCGCGGACGCCTGAACCCTGCGCTGATCCGGCGGGGTCTTGGTGTTCCTCCAGGGACGCCGAGGCCCCGCCGCTTAGCATCGACCGGATATGAACCTGGCTGCAGCAGACACCACCGACGTCCCGAAGTGGGCGTCCAACGCGTTCCTCCAGTTCGTCGACGCCTGGCAAGCACCGATCACGATCGTCATCACGATCCTCGCGGCGATCGTCCTCCGGCTGATCCTCCGTCGCATGATCAAGCAGGTCGTCGACCGGATCGTGAACGGCGTCAAGAAGCGTCAGGGGGCGGCCGACACCCAGGCCCTCATCGCCTCCCCCGTGCAGACCGCGCGTGTCGTGCAACGGACCCGGACGCTCGGCAGTGTCCTCGAGAACCTGGCCACCGTGGTCGTCGTCGTGATCGCGCTCGTGGTCATCGCCACGGCGTTGTGGAAGGGTGCCGCGGTCGGCATCGTCGGCGGTGCGTCCCTCGTCGCGGCCGGCCTCGCCGTCGGCGCCCAGTCCATCGTGAAGGACCTGTTGTCCGGCATCTTCATGATCCTCGAGGACCAGGCCGGCGTCGGTGACGTCGTCGACACCGGGCAGGCCACCGGCGTCGTCGAGAACGTCGGGCTGCGCGTCATGCAGATCCGCGACGTGAACGGCATCCTCTGGTTCGTCCCGAACGGGCAGATCCTGCGCGTCGGCAACCTGTCCCAGGGCTGGTCACGGGTGCTCGTCGACATCACCGTGCCGTACGACACCGACATCGACGCCGTGCAGGACGCCCTGCTCAAGGCCGCCGTGACGATGTCGCAGGAGCCGCGCTGGCGCCAGCGGATCGTCGAGAAGCCGGAGATCTGGGGCCTGCAGTCGATCACCGACGCCGGGATGGTCTTCCGCCTGGTCGTGAAGACCCGCGCCTCTGAGCTCGACGTCGTCGGCCGGGAGCTCCGCACCCGACTGAAGCACGCCGTCGACGAACTCGGCATCACCCTGCCCGCGATGGCGATGATCATGCCCGAGGGCTGGGAGAACGCCACCTCGATCAACGGGCTGCGCACCGTCCGCACCCAGCCGATGGCTGCGCCCACGAAGCCGCGGCGCACCAAGCGCAACATCCTCGGGCAGCCGATCCGCACGGACGACGAGCCCGACAGCGGGAAGGACCCCCGATGACCGACCTCACACCCCCGACCGGCCCGGGTGGGCCAGGAGCACGTGGCTCGCTCGGCATGCCCGGCGTCCCCGCGCAGCCGATCACCCTGCGCGTCGGTGAGCACGGCACCTCGGCCACCGGGTCGCTGTACGAGCGGATCGGCGGTGCCCCCACCTTCGACCGGCTCGTCCGGCGCTTCTACGAGGGCGTGCAGCAGGACGAGGTCATCTGGCCGATGTACCCGGCCGACGACCTCGAGGGTGCGATCTGGCGCCTCTCCGCCTTCCTGCAGCAGTACTGGGGCGGGCCGGGCACGTACAGCGAGCAGCGCGGGCACCCCCGTCTGCGGATGCGCCACAACCCGTTCCGCATCACGTCCGAGGCGCGGGAGCGCTGGCTCCACCACATGCACGAGGCGGTCGAGTCGCTCGAGCTCGCTCCCCTGGACGAAGCCGAGCTCTGGGGCTACCTCGACCGCGCTGCCCACGCGATGACGAACACCTTCGACTGACGCGCGTCCGGCGCGGACGCCGTCGTGTCGTCGAGACGCCTCCGGATCCGGCGGCGTCTCGACGCTCCCGCGGTGTCTTCCGCGGACGCCGGCGTGCAGTGATCGTCACGAGCGCCGGACGGGAGGCCCGTGGCGGCGTCGCCACGGGCCTCCCGTCCGGCGGTTCCCGCGTTCTCGTGCTGGCGAGACGCCGGCGTCTCCGTCCGACGCCGCCACGTGCGTTCCGCGCCTCCGAATTCGACGGCGTCTCGCGGAATCGGCGGCGTGCCCGCGGGACGCCGGCGTCTTCGGGCAGTGCGTCTCAGCGCGGTCAGCGGACGTACGAGCCGGAGGCGAGGTCGTCGACCAGCGACGGCCGTGACGGCCGCCAGCCGTGGGCCGACCGGGCGTGCGCGCCGGACGCCTCCTGGTGCAGCAGCAGCGCGTCGGCGAAGTCCTGCCCGAGCCGTTCGCGGCTCGCGTCGACGCTCTCGGCGATGACCGGTGCACCGTGGGCCCCGGCCTCGGCGAGCTCGCGCACGGTCGGGTTGTCCCCGGTCGCCGCGACGATGTACCCGTCGAGTTCGCCGTGGTGCAGCGCGAGGACGTAGAGCTCGCCGAGGTCGTCCACGTGCACCGTCGTCCACCGCTGGGAGCCGTCCCCGACCAGCCGCACCGGCTGCTCGCCGTCGCCGACGAACATCGCCGGGATGCCCGCGCCGCGTCCGTACACGATGCCGGGCGCGACGATGGTGCTCCGGACGTCGCTCGCGCGCAGCAGGGCCTCGTTCGGACCGCGCCACGCGGTCAGCGCCGGCGGGTCGATCGGCGACTGCTCCGAGATGTCCGTCGAGTCGCCGAAGGTGAAGATCCCGCCGGTGTGCACGAACGGCTTGGGGGTGCCGGCCAGTGCGGCGATCGCGGTGCGGATGAAGTCCGGGTCGACGTCCGGGGCCGATGCCGTGTGGACCACGCCGTCGCTCTCGTGCAGCAGCCGTTCGACGACCTCGGTGTCGGTGACGTCACCGACCAGGGCTCGGCCACCGGCGTCACGGACGTGCTGGGCCTTCTCGTCGGACCGGACGAGTGCGGTGACCTCGTCGCCGTGGGCGACCAGGGAGCGGAGGACGGAGGAGCCGATGTAGCCGGACGCACCGGTGAGGGAGACGTGCATGCGGCCAGCCAACCACGGCGGCCGGGCGGCGTGGTCCGCGGCGGTCACCGTCCTCGCCGTCTTCTTCGTCGTCGTCGTTACGAGCTCAGGGTCCAGGCGCGCCGCTTCACGAGCACGTGGCCGCGCGAGGTCGTGAGACGGCTCCACGGACCGGTCTCGAACAGGCGCACCGGGTCGTGCCCGAGGAAGCCGAGGCTCTCGCCGGCGAACCCCGCACCAGCCGGCAGGTGCTCGACGCCGGGGACCGGTCTGCCCCAGACCTCGGCACGGATCCGCCGGACGATGGCCTCGCCCGAGTTGGACGGCACGGCGTCCGCGACCTCGGCGATGCCGTCACGGGTGGCCCGGCGGAGGAGTTCGGGCGAGACGTCCGGCAGCGGGACCCAGCCACCGCGGGGCGGCGAGATGGCCGCCCACGTGACCGTGTGGACCTCGTGCGGCAGCTCGACCTCGATCGGGGTGGCCCGCGTCGGGTCCGCGCCCTCGGCGTGCTCGGCGTCCTGCGTCTCTGCCAGCAGGCGGAGACGCTCGAGCAGCGACTGCAGCGGCACCACGGTGTCGATCGAGGCGGGCTCGGTGAGCGAGAACGTGCGGAGACCGAGCACCGTCGGCAGTTCGTCGAGCAACCCGAGCGGGTAGAGGATCGCCGTGTACACGGCCAGGACGCCCGAGTCGGCGATGAGCCGGACCGAGCCGTCCTCGATGCGAGCGGCACGGCCGAGGTACGTGCGGAGGTCACCGAGTGAGGCGGCGTCGGGAAGCGTGAACGAGTTGCCCATGTCGTCCACGATCCTACCGGCCGTCGACGTCGCACCGCCTGGGCGTGGTGACCCTGCATCGAGGCCGGGCAGCCGTTCGTAGACTGCACAGCGTGAACGGCGAACCCGACTTCCTGCGGACCCTGCGACTCGAGGACACCGGCGCGAGCACGGGCGAGACGATCCTGACCGGCGCCAGCCACTGGTCCCCCGGCGGACGGGTGTTCGGCGGGCAGGTCCTGGCCCAGTGCATCGTCGCCGCGCAGACCACGATCGACGGTCGCGACGTCCACTCGATGCACGGGTACTTCCTGCGGCCGGGCGACGTCGACGTGCCGATCACCTTCGCCGTCGAGCGCATCCACGACGGTCGCTCGTTCGCGACCCGCCGCGTGCAGGCGTACCAGCGCGGCGTCCCGATCTTCTCGATGATCGCGTCGTTCCAGGTGCCGGACACCGGTCTCGAACACCAGGACCCGTACCCGGTGGACACCCCGGACCCGGAGTCCCTGCCGTCGGCCGCGTCGATCCTGTCCGCCATCGACCACCCCGTCGCACGGGCGTGGGCCGCACGGTCCATCGACCTGCGGCACGTCGAGGGTCCGGTGTTCGTCGACGTGCAGGGCGAGCACGTGCCGCACCAGGCGGTCTGGTTCCGGGTGCAGGGCGACCTGCCCGAGGACCCGGCGCTGCACCGTGCGGTGCTCGGCTACGCCAGCGACATGTCCATCCTCGAGCCGATCATGCGGCGGCACGGCGTCGCCTGGGGCACCCCCGGTGTGAAGAGCGCCAGCCTCGACCACGCGATGTGGTGGCACCGCGACGGTCGCGCGGACGAGTGGATCCTGTACACGCAGGAGTCCCCGAGCGCGCAGGGCGGACGGGGACTCGCGTTGGGGCGGATGTTCTCCCGCGACGGTCAGCTGCTGGCCACCGTCGCCCAGGAGGGCATGATGCGGGTGCCTACGGGCGGCTGAACTGCACCGGGTCTTCGAGGTACCGCTCACACGCGGCACGCTCGAGGTCGGTCAGCCGACGCGGACGGTTCGTCGCCGCGTCGACCATCACGAGTGCGGTCGTGGCCCGGGTGTACAGGACCGCGGGGGACTGTCCCACGGGCGACCAGACCTCGTACGAGACGTCGATGCTCGCACCGCCCACCCGCCCGATCCACATCTGGATGTCGAGCGGCTGACGGAGGTACGGGATCGATGCCAGGTACTCGAGGCGTTGCCCGGCGATGATCGTCATGGTGCCCGAACCGGGCCGACCGTCGATGATCGGCTCGGGCAGGGCGCCGTCGGGGTCCTCACCGGGGTCGGCACCCCAGAACCCCACGATGCGCGCCTCTTCGAGGAGGCGCAGCATCGCGGAGTTGTTGACGTGGCCGTAGGCGTCGATGTCGCTCCACCGCATGCGGATGGGAGCGTGCAGTCTCGCCACGCGGGTCAGTCGCGGGTGAGCTTGCGGTACGTCGCGCGCCCGGGCTTCGCGGCATCGGCGCCGAGGCGCTCGATCTTGTTCTCCTCGTACGCCTCGAAGTTGCCTTCGAACCAGTACCAGTTCGGCGTGCCGTCCTCGTTCAGGCCTTCCCACGCCAGGATGTGCGTGGCGATGCGGTCGAGGAACCACCGGTCGTGCGTGATGACCACGGCGCAACCGGGGTACTCGAGCAGGGCGTTCTCGAGGCTGCCGAGCGTCTCGACGTCCAGGTCGTTGGTCGGTTCGTCGAGCAGAAGCAGGTTGCCGCCCTGCTTGAGCGTCAGCGCGAGGTTCAGACGGTTGCGCTCACCACCGGACAGGATGCCGGCGCGCTTCTGCTGGTCCGGCCCCTTGAAGCCGAACTGCGACACGTAGGCGCGGGACGGGATCTCGGTCTTGCCGACCTGGATGTAGTCGAGTCCGTCGGACACGACCTCCCACAGGTTCTTGTTCGGGTCGATGCCACCACGGCTCTGGTCGACGTACGAGATGTCGACCGTGTCGCCGATCTTCAGCGTGCCGCCGTCGAGCGGTTCGAGGCCGACGATCGTCTTGAAGAGCGTGGTCTTGCCGACACCGTTCGGGCCGATGACGCCGACGATGCCGTTGCGGGGCAGCGTGAACGACAGGTCGCCGATGATGACGCGCTCACCGAACTGCTTGCGCAGGTGCTCGGCGTCGATGACCTGCGAGCCCAGACGCGGGCCGACCGGGATCACGATCTCCTCGAAGTCGAGCTTGCGGGTGCGCTCGGCCTCGGTGACCATCTCTTCGTAGCGGGCGAGACGGGCCTTGGACTTCGCCTGGCGGCCCTTGGTGTTGCTCCGGACCCAGTCGAGTTCCGAGGACAGGCGCTTCGCGAGCTTGGCGTCCTTCTTGCCCTGGACCTCGAGGCGGGCGCGCTTCTTCTCGAGGTAGGTCGAGTAGTTGCCCTCGTACGGGTACAGGCGACCGCGGTCGACCTCGGCGATCCACTCGGCGACGTGGTCGAGGAAGTACCGGTCGTGGGTCACGGCGAGGACGGCACCGTGGTACTGCTGCAGGTGCTGCTCGAGCCAGAGCACGCTCTCGGCGTCGAGGTGGTTGGTGGGCTCGTCGAGCAGGAGCAGGTCGGGCTTCTGGAGCAGGAGCTTGCAGAGCGCGACGCGGCGCTTCTCACCACCGGACAGGTGCGTGACGAGCTCGTCCCCCGGGGGGCACTGCAGCGCGGCCATCGCCTGGTCGAGCTGGGAGTCGAGGTCCCACGCGTCGGCGGCGTCGATGTCTTCCTGCAGCGTGCCCATCTCGGCCAGGAGCGCGTCGAAGTCGGCGTCCGGCTCGGCCATGAGCGCCGAGATCTCGTTGAAGCGCGCGAGCTTGCCGTGGATCTCGCCCACGCCCTCCTGCACGTTCTCGAGCACGGTCTTCGTCTCGTCGAGCTCCGGCTCCTGCATGAGGATGCCGACCGTGAAGCCGGGCGTGAGCTTCGCTTCACCGTTGGACGGCTGGTCGAGACCCGCCATGATCTTCAGGATCGTCGACTTGCCAGCACCGTTCGGTCCGACGACGCCGATCTTGGCACCGGGGAGGAACGACATCGTGACGTCGTCGAGGATCAGCTTGTCGCCGACCGCCTTGCGGGCGCGGACCATCTGGTAGATGTACTCAGCCATATCGGCCCCAAGTGTAGTGACACCGTCGGAGCAGCGCTCGCCCGACGCCGGATCGCCGCTTCCCGCACCTGTACGAACCGGCCTGTTGTTCGCGTCACGGACGACGTAGCTTTGCCTCACCCAGCAACCTGGGGCCCGTCGCCCACCACGACGAGGACCAGGATCAGGACCACGGACAGGACGAGGACCATGACCACGCACACGACAACGACCCCGTCGCGGCTCCGCCGCCTCGCGCTCCCCTTCGTCGGAGCGATCGCACTCACCGTCGGACTCATCGCACCGGTGTCGCCGGCATCCGCCGTGGCCCTGCCGAAGGGCGCCCCGTACCTGCTGTACACCGCGAGCATCAGCGCGAACGGCTCGGGGACCGGCTACTCGTCGTACATCAACGTGCACGACGCCCACAACAACGCCTACGCCTTCGGGATCCAGTCGGACAAGGGCTCCACCGTGAGCAAGGGCAAGCCGCGGTACATCTGGGAGCGCGTGCAGAACGGCAAGTTCACGTACGGCTACCTCGGCCCGGCGACGAACAAGCTCACCCCGATCGGCATGCGCTGGTACAAGAACGACGTCGCGACGATGATCGTGAACCACAAGACCGTCGCCAACCTGAAGCTCAACCTGGACGGACGGCTGTTCTTCAACGCCGAGGCCAACGCCCGTCTGAACGGTGACGTCGTGCACTCGACGGTGCAGAACACCCGCATCACGGTCGGCGACCGCAAGTCGAACACCGGGCTGAACGGCAAGTGGAACACGGGCTTCTCGTTCCACGGCCTGAAGGCCACGCAGACCAACAGCCCGCGGGTGCAGGGTGCGAGCTTCAAGATCGACGGCCGTGTGACCGGGCTGCCCCGCGGCGGCAACTGGGACACCGACCAGGTCTCCGGCATCGGGATGATCGCCCAGAAGTGGTGACCGACGCGAGGCGGTGAACCGCACGCGGAACAAGCGGCCTGACCCGGCGCACCGACTCCGATCGGCTGCCGGGTCAGGCCGCTTCGTCGTGGTCGGTGCGGTCGGCGTGGTCGGCGTGGTCGTCGAGGGGCGGCGCAGGGTCCCAGGGCGCGGCGTCCTGCTCGAGGACGTGTTCGGACGGACCCGCTGGCTCGGTGCCGTCCCCGAGGGTCGGTGCGCCGTGCAGCGCATCGGCGTCGTCGTCCGACCCCGGGTCGGTCGACGGTGCGTGTTCGTGGGGCTCTGCGGTGTGCTCCCCGCGGTCGGGTCCGTCCGCGGCGCCGTGACCCACAGCGGGGTCACGGACCTCGCCGGTGCGGGGGTCCACCCCACGCAGCCCACCGTGACCCGATGCGGCGTCGCCGACCTGCCGCGGAACCCGCAGCCAGTTGCTGATCCCCCACGCCAGGTCGTGGCCGATGCCGTCGGCGTCGATCTCGACCGAGGTCCCGCCACGACCGTCGCGTTCCCACGTGCGGATGCGAACCCGGCCGGCGACGACGATCCGGTCGCCCTTCTTCAGGGACTTGAACACGTTCGACGCGAGCGACCGGAACGCGGTGACGGTGTACCAGTTGGTCGCACCGTTGACCCAGGCCGAGGTGGCCCGGTCCCAACGACGCGAGGGTGACGCGAGCCGGAGACTCGTGATGGCGATGCCGGTCTCGGTGACGAGGTGCCGGGGCTCGGTGGCGACGATTCCGCAGACGGTGATGATGTCGTTCATGGGTCGATCGTCACGGAGCCCGGGGCTGCCTCAGCAGCCCCGGGCTGGATCTGTGGCGTGTGGACCCGATCAGACGACCTGTGGAGGACGAGTCCCCCGGGCCTCCTGTCCGGACCCGCTCAGTGCGCTCGGAACTCGGGCCGGGCGGCCAACGGTCCGAGCGCGGCGTGGACCGCGCCCTTCGCGGACTCGAGGGACGGGTAGGGCCCGCCCGCCCGTCGGCGTCCGTAGAGCTCGACCTCGAAGCCGTCCGCCGCGCGGTGGATGCTGCCCACTGCTCCGGCCGGACCGATGGCGACCCAGGTTCCCGTGTTGTCCGTCATGTTCGAACCACCTCCTCGTGGCCCTGCCGCCCCGGGGTCAGGACGCCAGGATGTACTGACTGTAGGCCTTCCGGACCTTGTTCACCTTGGGCAGCGCGACCGCGAGGCAGTAACCCTGCCCGGGGTTCTTCGCGAAGAAGTCCTGGTGGTACTCCTCTGCCGTGAAGAACGTCGAGAGCGGCTCGATGGTGGTGACGACCCCGCCGTCCCAGATGTCCGACGCCCGCTCGATCGCGCGCTCGAACAGCTCGCGCTGCGCGTCGTCGGCCGGGAACATCGCCGAGCGGTACTGCGTGCCGACGTCGGCGCCCTGCCGGTTCAGCTGACGGGGGTCGTGCAGCGTGAAGAAGACGTCGAGGACCACCTCGGCTGGGATCACCGACTCGTCGAACGTCACCGCGACCGCCTCGGCGTGCCCCGTCGTCCCGGTGCACACCAGTTCGTAGGACGGGTCGTCGACCTGTCCGCCGATGTAGCCCGACACCACGTCCTGCACACCCTGGAGCGTGCGGTACACGGCGTCGAGACACCAAAAACATCCACCTGCGAGCACGAACGTGGTCATGACGACACCCTCTCTCCGGGCCACGCGTGCGGCCCACTCGTTCCTCCACAACAGTGTGCGCGGAGACCCTGTTCCCCAGATCGGACGGCACCCCTCGGCGTGTCGGTGGTCCCCCGTAGCGTCGGCACCACACCGACCAGGAGGCCAGCGATGCAGACCATCACCGAACCCGCACTGCGGATCCGCACCGTCCCGCTGGCCCGCGCCCGGGGCGACTACCGCATCCTCGACGTCCGCGACGACCTGAGCCGCGTGACCCGGGCCAACGGTGAGATCGTCGGCTACGTCGACCGCATCGACGTCGCCGGCGACACCGCCTACCGTGCGCGCCGGTACGTCGCGACCGAGCGCCGGTTCGTCGAGCTGCCGAGCGTCTGGTCCGCCGACGACGCCGTGGACACCCTGCGCTGGTCATGATGTTCCACATTGGAATCATCTGCGCTGGGATGCGCGGAACGCCGTCCGACCTCCCCGACGCCTGATCGTCCCGTGGGTATGGTGCGCACATGGACTGGTGGAACGACCTGACCGACTGGACTTCGTCCGACACGGGGTGGCGGGTGCTCTCGGGCGCTGTGATCCCCTTCGTCGCGATCGTCGTGGCTGGTGTCATCGCGGCGCTCATCGGGCGCAGCGCGACCAAGCGGGTCGTGGCGCTGCAGGAGCGGGAATCGAAGAACGCGGCCGTGGCCGCGATCCTGACGGCTGCGCGCAAGGCTGCCGCGTGGGGATCGCTCGGACACGACGAGCGCGCCTACGCCGACCACCTGGCCGAGGACGCCGACATCCGGCTGCGCCTGCTCGCCGTGCAGGGTGCACCGCTGGCCGCCAACTGGGCCCAGCACGAGATCGCCGACATCAAGAAGAACTCGTCGACGTTCAGCTTCCAGGCGGACCAGTCCCTCGCCGAGTTCCGTGACCGCCTGCTCGACTGGCAGGCACGTCCGAGCCGTGCGCGCAAGCTCTTCAAGGCCGACCTCGAGCGCTGGAAGTTCGAGTCTCCGGACCCCGACGCCGACCTGATCAAGCGCCAGCAGGACTGGAACGCCGACCAGGGCGAGGCCCCGCGCACCCAGGCGCAGGGCCCGGCCCCGGCTGCTCCGGTCGAGCGCGCCACCCCGACGACGACCTCGCTGCGTCCGGCGCAGCGCCCCGCATCAGCGCCTTCGGTCCCGGCAGCCACCGCACCCGCTGCTGGTTCGCCCGCTGCCGGTGCGGCTGCGCCCGGAACCGCAGCCGCCGGATCCACCGGTGGGACGACCCCGTCGTTCTCGGTGAACCGCGGTGCCGGCACGAACCAGAACCGCGGGAGCACCGACCCGAACGCCACACGCTCCTTCGGCGAGAACACCACCCGCGTCTACGGCGACGACGAGGCTGCGCCGCCGGTGCGCCCGGCGCTCGGCACCCCGACCTCACCCGCACGCTCCACCCCGGGTCGCAGCACGGACGACACCGAGGCCGTGGACGACGCCAGCGCCACCCGTGCCTTCGGCGGCGCGAGCGCCACCCGTGCGTTCGGCGACACCGACCGCGCACCGCGGAACGACCGCCCGTCCTCTGCCGACCGCGCCGTCGCGACGCCCACGGCAGCCGAGGCGCACGTCAACCGCACACCGGCGAACGACGTCCCGCCGGCGTCGGCTCCCCGGGTCGAGACCCCCGGAACGACGAACACCACGTCCGTCCCGACGCGTCTGGGCCAGGCCCCCGCCGAACCGACCGACGCGAACGAGACATCGGAAGCGCCGTACACGCAGCCGATCAGCGCCGCCGAACTCCGGCGCCGCGCCGCGGACGACGACGAGTAACAGCCGCCACGACGCCACAGCGACGAGAACAGGGCCGCCATCCGCACAGGATGGCGGCCCTGTTCGTCTTCGGTGCCCCCGGCAGGAATCGAACCCGCGGCACGGTGGGTAGAAACCACCTGCTCTATCCACTGAGCTACGGAGGCAAGCAGCGTCGATTGTAGCGCCGTGACCAGATCCGGCGGTTGCCCAACGGTCGGCCGCCGTCTGCTCTCCGTTCCCCTCCGGGACACCCGCGCTTCGTAGCGTCCGGAGCATGCGCACCACCGGTTCCGTCCTCGCCGTCGTGCCCGCGCGTGCCGGGTCGAAGGGGATCCCCGGCAAGAACCTCCGCACCGTCGGGGGTCGTTCGCTGGTCCGTCGTGCGGTCGAGTCGGCTCGGCTGGCCGCGAGTATCGACGAGGTGGTCGTCACGACCGACGGCGACGCGATCGCCGCTGAGGCGGTCGCCTCCGGTGCCGCCGTGGTCCGCCGTCCGGCCGAGCTCGCCGGTGACGAGGCATCGTCCGAGTCCGCGCTGCTGCACGTCCTCGACGCGATCAGCACGCCACTGCCCGAGGTCCTCGTCTTCCTGCAGGCGACCTCGCCGTTCATCGACCCGGCCGACCTCGACGCCGCCGTCGCGCGCGTGGTCGACGGGCACGCCGACGCGGTGTTCGCGGCCGCAGCGTCGCACGCGTTCCTGTGGCGGACCGCGCCGGACGGCACCGCGGTCGCGGTCAACCACGACGCTGCGACCAGACCGCGCCGCCAGGACCGTGAGCCGGAGTTCCGCGAGACCGGCGCGTTCTACGTGATGCGGACGTCGGGGTTCCTCGAGCACCGGCACCGGTTCCACGGCCGCGTCGAGCTGGCAGTCGTCGACGGTGCCCGCGCGATCGACATCGACGACGAAGCCGACCTGGCCCTCGCCGAAGCCCTCGCCGAAGCCCTCGCCGAACCACTCGCCGAAGTGCCCGCACCCACCACGACCCGAGACCCATCCCCGACGCGGGCCACCCCCGCACCGAACGGAGCACCATGACCGTCACCATCGGTACGTCCACGATCGGCGCGGGCCACCCCGCCTACCTCATCGGCGAGATCGGCCTCAACCACAACGGCGACGTCGACATCGCGAAGCAGCTCATCGACGTCGCTGCCGACGCCGGCCTGCAGGCCGTCAAGTTCCAGAAGCGCACCCCCGCGATCTCGACGCCGGAGCACATGAAGAACACCCCGCGCAGCACCCCGTGGGGCGACATGACCTACCTGGAGTACCGCTACCGCGTCGAGTTCGACCGCGACCAGTACATCGAGATCGGTGACCACGCGACCCTCCGCGGTCTCGACTGGTTCGCGTCGCCGTGGGACGAGCCGTCGGTGGACTTCCTCGAGGACCTCAACGTCGTCGCCTACAAGATCGCGTCGGCGTCGGTGACGGACCTCGGGATGCTCGCCGCGGTCGCCGCGACCGGCAAGCCCGTCATCCTGTCGACCGGCATGTCCACGCTCGAGCAGATCGACGCCGCCGTCGAGACCCTCGGCACCGACCGCCTCGTCCTCATGCACGCGACGTCGACCTACCCGCTGCCGGCCGAGGAGGCGAACCTCCGCATGATCGACACGCTCGCCCACCGGTACGCGGGCGTCCCCGTCGGCTACTCCGGCCACGAGCCCGGCCTGCAGATCTCCATCGCCGCGGTCGCCCTCGGTGCCACGGCCGTCGAACGGCACATCACGCTGGACCGCACGATGTGGGGCTCCGACCACGCCGCGTCCCTCGAGCCGCACGGTCTGAAGACGCTCGCCCGTGACATCCGCATCATCGAGACCGCCCTCGGCGACGGCGTCAAGCGCATCTTCCCCGGCGAGCAGGCACCGCTCGCGAAGCTGCGTCGTGTCGGCGCGTGAGCGCATGCAGTCGCCATCCGGGCGCCGGCGAGCAGGCACCGCTCGCGAAGCTGCGTCGCGTCGGCGCGTGAGCGCATGCAGTCCCCATCCGGGCGCCGGCGAGCAGGCACCGCTCGCGAAGCTGCGTCGCGTCGGCGCGTGAGCGGAGCGCACGTGAGCACCGCGCACGTGACCGGCCCGGTCGACGGGACCCGCGCCCTGGACGTGCCGGCTGACGGCGGTGGGTCGACCGGCGGACGGGAGGCGCGCCTCCCGTCCGCCGCGTCACCACGCGTCCGACGCGTGGTCGGCCTGGTCGACACCGACTCGTTCGCGAAGTGGGGCGCCCACCTGCTGGCGACCGCGCCCGCCGACTGGGACCTGGAGCTGCGCACCGTGGCGACCCCGCGGTCGGCCAGTCCGAAGCAGCTGCGCTCGGCGTTCCGCGGGTTGGACCGACGACTCGCCCACCTGCACCGCGAACCGCCCGCACCGAAGGACGTCGACGCCGCCGTCGAGGAGCTCCGACAGGACCCGCCGGACGCCGTCCTGGTGTCCTTGATCGGGCCCGTGGCCGAACTCGTGATCGACGAGGTGCACCGGCGGATCCCGGACCGGCCGGTGCTGGTGTCCGGGCTGCCGGGGATCTCGTTCCCCGCGAAGTGGAAGGGCATCTTCTTCCGCGCCCGGGCCGACCTGTTCGTGCTGCACAGCCACCGCGAGGTGCGCGCGTACGAGGAACTGGCGCGCGAGGGCGGGGTCGAGCCGCACTTCGCACTCGCCACACTGCCGTTCGCCCGGGGTGCCGGCGCGACCGGCGGTACCGGCGCGACGGGCGCGCCCGTCCGCGACTCCGTCGTCTTCGCGGCGCAGCCGAGTGTGCCGCTCGAGCGGGCCGACCGAGCCCTCGTCGTGCGCTGGCTCGTCGACACGGCCCGCGCGCACCCGGAGTGGCGCGTCGTCATCAAGACCCGCGCCGCGGCCGGCGAGCACCAGACGCACCGCGAGGAGCACCCGTACCCGGACCTGGTGCCGGCGGACGCCCCGGCCAACCTGGTGGTGGAGAGCGGCCCGATGGCCGACCACCTCGACCGCGCGGTGGCACTCGTGACGATCAGTTCGACGGCCGTCCTCGAGGCTGCGGCCCGGGGTGTCCCCGCGCTCACGCTCACCGACTTCGGGATCGGGCGGCACCTGATCAACGAGGTGTTCGTGGGGAGTGGCCTCGAGGGGGACGCCGTCGACCTGGTCGACGGCCGGTTCGGGGCCGTCCGGCCGGAGTGGATGCGGGACAACTACTTCCACCCGGCCGCCGAGGACGACTGGCAGCGCCGACTGGTGGACCTCATGGCCCGACGGGACGCCGGGAGGCTGGTGGACCGGGCACCGGCTCGGCGGAGCCGTGGTGGGGCGCTGCGACGTGCGTGGGAGCGGAAGAACGCCCTCGGTGGGGCCGATCGAAGCCCGCTCGGGCTGGTCGCTCTGGGCATCGGGGCGCCGATCCGGAGTGCGAAGCGCCTGGCGCGGCGCATGCGGGCACTGATCGATCCGCCGGAGCCCGTCGTGGTGTCGGCGCCGACGTCGCAGCGCGCAGGAGGGCGCGCCGCTGCGCCCGCGTCGGGGGCCGCCGCGGCGGCGGCTCGGTCAGAGCGCCTTGGCCACCGCGAGCAGGAGCTGGTCCCGGGTCGGGACGCCGGGTGAACGGAAGACCTCGGTGCCGTCGTCCTGCCGCACGATGATCGTGGGCGTGGACCGGACACCGAGGTCTTCCGCGTCGTCGGGGTGCGCCGCCACGTCGTGTTCGGTCACGGTGAGCCCGGGGACGAGCGCCGAGGCCTCGGCCGACACCCTGCGGGCGGCGGCGCACGGCGCACAGAAGGCGGACGTCCAGAGATCGAGCTGCATGTGGTCCTGCAACGCGGCGGGTGGGGGTTCTACTCCCGGTCGAACTCACCGCTGCGGTCGCCGCGGTCCTGCAGGTCGTCCACGGGGTCGGACTCGCTCGGCTCGTAGGTGAACTCGACCGAGATCTGGTCGAGCACCTGGCGGGACTTGGCGGCGCGGTAGGTGAAGGCCGTCTGCAGGCCCTCGACGTCGGCGAACACCGTGACCTCGTCGTCCAGCGCGTCGCTCGTGGCGGTGCGGGTGTCGGTCGTGCCGTCGAAGGGACCGCCGTGGAAGATCGCGGTGTACTCGTCGCCTTCGTGGATGGTGATGTCGCTCATGCGTCCCTTCTACCAGGCGGCGGCTGGGGCAGTCTGTTCAGCCCGTCCTTGCGCGGCGGTCCTCGCCCGTTGCGCGGCGGCCCTCGCACGTTGCACGGCGGTCCTCGCCCGTTGCGCTCCGGTCGCCGCCGTTGCGGGATGCATAGCATCGCTATATAGTTCCGCTATGGAAACACCGCGTGAGCAGACGATCGAGACCCTCCTCGTCTCCGTCAACCGCCTGATCCGCCGCGCCGTCCAGTCGACGGGCAACACGTCCTCCACCGCCGTCTGGCGCACACTCGGCATCCTCGAGACCGACGAGCCCCTGCGGCTCGGCGAGCTGGCCACCGCGTCGCGCGTGGCGCAGCCCACGATGACCCGGCTCGTCGCTGGCATGCTCGCCGACGGTCTGGTCAGCCGCAGCGTCGACCCCGGCGACTCCCGCGGGCAGCTCGTCGAACTCACCGACGCCGGGCGCGACCGGCTCGCGGCCTGGCGTTCCACCCTCACCAGTACGGTCGGCCCGTTGTTCGCCGACCTGACCGACGACGACTGGGACGTCCTGCACCACGCGGCGGACCTGATCGCCCAGCGCACCCGGACAACCCCCAACGGAACGGAGATCCCCGCGTGAACGCCCACGCACCCGCCGGCCGGTCCGGCTCCATCCTCAAGCAGTCGTCAGCGGTCTGGGCGATCGCCTTCGCCTGCGTCGTCGCGTTCATGGGCATCGGCCTCGTCGACCCGATCCTCCCCGCGATCGCCGCGTCCCTGAAGGCGACCCCGGCGCAGACCGAGCTGCTCTTCACGAGCTACCTCGCCGTCACCGGTGTCGCGATGTTCTTCACGAGCTGGGTCTCGAGCCGCATCGGCGCGAAGCGCACCCTGCTCATCGGACTCGCCCTGATCGTGGTCTTCTCGGTCCTCGCCGCGACGTCGAACAGCGTGTGGAGCATCATCGACTTCCGCGCCGGGTGGGGTCTCGGCAACGCGCTCTTCATCTCCACCGCGCTCGCGACCATCGTCGGGGCAGCGTCGGGCGGCACCGCCTCGGCGATCATCCTGTACGAGGCAGCGCTCGGCCTCGGCATCGCCGTCGGCCCTCTCGTCGGAGGCCTGCTCGGCTCGGTGAGCTGGCGCGGCCCGTTCTTCGGCGTGACCACCTTGATGGCCGTCGCGTTCATCGCCATCGTCGCCCTGCTCAAGACCGGCAGTCTCGAGAAGCCCACACCCACCAAGCTCTCCGCACCGTTCCGCGCTCTCGGTCGTCCCGCGCTCGCCGCACTCGCCGCGACCGCACTGTTCTACAACATCGGCTTCTTCGTCCTGCTGGCGTACACGCCGTTCCCGCTTGGCTTCGGCGCGCTCGGCATCGGGTTCACGTTCTTCGGCTGGGGTGTCGGTCTCGCCATCACGTCGGTGTGGGTCGCCCCGATGCTCACCGCCCGGCTCCGCAGGACGACCGTGCTGAAGATCGCGCTGCCCTTGCTCGCACTCGACCTGTTCGCCGCCGCGCTCGTCGTCCGGTCGCAGGTGGGCCTGATCGTCTGCGTCGTCATCGGCGGCCTCGTGCTCGGTGTCCTGAACACCGTGCTCACCGAGTGCGTCATGGAGGCCACCGACCTCCCCCGCTCGGTCGCCTCGAGCGCCTACTCCGCCGTCCGCTTCATCGGCGGCGCCATCGCCCCGCCCGTCGCGACCCTGCTCGCCGACGAGTACTCCCCCTCGGCGGCGTACGTCTTCGCGGGTGCGTCCGTCGCGGTCGCCTTCGTCGTGATCCTCTGCACCACCAAGGTCCTGCGCCGCGTCGACGACGGTGCCGAGCCCGAGCGCGTCGAGGCCGAGGCAATCACCGCCGGCGAGATGGTCTAGGGGCGGGGCGGGTCCACCGCCACGCGGACGCTCCCCGCTCGCCCCGATTCTCCCGCGAACGGGCGAAATGCCCGAGTGTCCCCCGTGGGCACTCCGGCCTTTCGTCCGTTCGTGCATCTGCGCGCCCGCTCGCCCGTGCACCCGCGTACCCGTTCCTCCTTCTCCTTCCCCCGAGCGGCCGGCGGGAACGCCGCGGCAGGCGGGGTGGAACGAACCGCCTGGAGGCGCGACGCAGCCCGTCGGGGTCGCCACGGGCCTCCAGGCGGTCGCCGGCAGTGCTGTCGGCTCACGCCGCGGCCGAGCGGGCGGAACATCCGGGTGCGTCCGCCCAGTGGGCCCGGCATTTCGCCCGCTCGCGGTGGGGACGCAAGTCCGAGCGCGTGCGCCGCGGCAGGCGGGTGGAACGAGCTGACTGGAGGCGCGGGGCGGCCTGCCGGGGTCGTGACGGTCCTCCAGCCGGTCGCGTGTACCGCCTGCGCTTCGTGTCCCGGACGAGCGGGCGGAACACCCGGGTGCGTCCGGAGGGCGCCCGGGCATTTCTCCCGCTCGGGGATCGCACCCGCGGAACGCGCGGGCACGCACGGCCGCCCCCCCGCCCGCGGCCCGTACGGGAGGCACGCAGGGCGGGAATAGGATCGAGGACATGGCAACCGCGAATGACCGCCTCGTCTGGATCGACTGCGAGATGACCGGCCTCGACCTCGAGGTCGACGAACTCGTCGAGGTGGCCGTGGTCATCACCGACTTCGACCTCGAGCCCGTGCACCCCGGGTTCGACATCGTCATCAAGCCGGACCAGTCGGCGCTCGACAACATGAACGAGTTCGTGACGAACATGCACGTCACCTCGGGCCTCATCGAGGAGATCCCGAACGGCGTGAGCCTGGCGGACGCCGAGTACCAGGTGCTCGAGTACATCCTCGAGCACGTCCCCGCCGAGGGCTCCGCGCCCCTGGCCGGCAACACGATCGGCACCGACCGGGCGTTCCTGTCGAAGTACATGCCGCGCGTCGACGGACACCTGCACTACCGCAGCGTCGACGTGTCCAGCATCAAGGAACTCTGCCGCCGCTGGTTCCCGCGCGTGTACTTCAACGCGCCGGAGAAGCACGGTGGGCACCGTGCCCTCGCGGACATCCTCGAGTCGATCCGCGAGCTCGAGTACTACCGCCGCGCCAGCTTCGTCGCCGAGCCCGGCCCGAGCACCGACGACGTGCGCGCCGTGCAGGCCGACGTCGTGGCGAAGTGGGAGTCGCGGCTGGCGCAGCCCACGGCCGAGTAGCGACACGGGTGGTCCGCACCCCGTCCCGCATGTACTACTATTGAGTGGTCGCGCCGGTCCGCCGGTTCGAACATGGTGGATATAGCTCAGTTGGTAGAGCGCCTGGTTGTGGTCTAGGAGGTCGCGGGTTCGAGACCCGTTATTCACCCCAGTACTGAAGAACAGACGAAGGCCCCGGTCCGTTGGACCGGGGCCTTCGTCGTTCCACGAACATGTTCGGGTCTTGTGTAAAATATGTACTTCTGTATATTGTAGATCAGTGCAGACCCGATCCTTCCGACCAGACATCCAGGGCCTCCGTGGGATCGCCGTCGCCGTGGTCGTCCTCGACCATGCGTTCCGTTGGCCGAGCGGTGGGTTCCTCGGCGTCGACGTCTTCTTCGTGATCTCCGGGTTCGTCATCACCGCAGGGCTGCTGCGTGAACACGGGCGGACCGGACGGATCCGCCTCCGGGCCTTCGCCGCCCGACGCGTCCGCAGGCTCGCGCCGGCATCCCTCCTCGTGATCCTCGTGACCACGGCTGCGGCCTGGGTCCTCCTGCCGACGAGCAGGTTCGCTTCGGTCGCCGCCGATGCCGTCGCCTCCGTGCTCGCCGTGCAGAACTGGCGGTTGGCAGCAGCGGGCACCGACTACTTCGCGGCGACGGCAGCCGCCTCACCGTTCCAGCACTTCTGGTCCCTCGCGGTCGAGGAACAGTTCTACCTGGTGCTCCCGGTCCTCCTGCTGCTCCTGCTCGGGCGTCGCGCACGCCGAGACGATCGAACCGTCGGGCGCTCGGCACGTGCAACCGTCGTGATCGGCGGCCTCACGGTGTGCTCTCTCGCTTGGGCCTTCGTCGCTGCTGCGGTCGACCCTGCCTCCGCGTACTTCTCGACGGCGACGCGTGCATGGGAGCTCGGCGTGGGTGTCCTCGCCGCGATCGCTGTGCACCGTGCCCGGTCGGTCCGCCCGTGGGTCGCGGAGTGCATGGTCGTCATCGGACTCGGCGCGATCGCCGCGTCCGTCCTGCTCGGGCGGGAGACCTTCGGCATGCCGGCACCGCTCGCACTCGTCCCGACGCTCGGTACCGCGCTCATCCTGGTCGCCGGAGCCGGAGCCGGAACCGGAGCCGAAGCCGGAACCGGCGCCAGCTCCCGCTCCAGCTCTGGTACCGCACCCACCCGCACGGCCTGGGCAGCGGCACCGCTGCGCTGGCGTCCCCTCGTCGGACTCGGGACGGTGAGCTACTCGCTCTACCTCTGGCACTGGCCGTTCATCGTCCTGCTGCCCCTCTTCACATCGCTCCCCGTCGGCATCGCGGTCGTCCTCGCACTGCTGACGTCGATCGCGAGCTACGCAACGGTGGAGACCGCCTTCCGGCACCGCGGCCTCCGCGCCACGCTGCAGGAACACCGTCTGCGGCTGCAGGTCGGCGCGCTGGCCGCGCTGACCGTGCTCACCCTCGTCACCGTCTCGGGAACCGCCGAGCGGCTCCGGCCGCTCCCACCGGTTCCCGCTGCCGCGCCCGCCGCCGGGGACGACACCGACCTCGCCGCAGACGACTCGTTCCCGGCGCTGCAAGCCCGCGCCGACGCCATCGCAGCAGGGCTGGGCGCGCGATCGTGGCCAGACGACCTGACGCCGAGTGCCGAGGCGATCAGTGCCCCTGGCTACGCAGACTCCCTGACGAAGACCTCGAGTTGGGCGCCCACCCTCGGGTGCTCGGTGATCGGTGCCGATTGGCGCGCGGACTCGTGCACGTGGGGCGCCGCTCCGGGGACGTCCGTGATGCTCACTGGCGACTCCACCGGTGCGTTCTCGGCGCCGGGGTGGAGAGCGCTCGCAGAAGACCCCGACGCCGATGTGCAGGTCCGGAACGGCGCACAGATCGGCTGCCCCTTCTCCACGGCGGCGCTCACCTCGGACGTCGACACCTGCGCCGCCCACAACGCGGAGGTGCTCGCCGAGCTCGAACGGACGACCCCGGACGTCCTGGTCGTGACGAACCGGTTCTGGGACAAGGAAGACCCGAGCCTCGAAGGGATCACGCGAGAGTCCTACGAATCCGGCGTCAAGGGGATCATCGAGGCTGCCCGACCGCACGTCGGCCGCGTCGTCGTCGTACCCGCCACCCCGCCGGGGTACGCGCCGACCGGCTGTGTCGCCGGCACCCGGGGGCCACAGGACTGCCGAGAAGGCGATGCGACAGCCCGCGCCCAGATGCGTTCCCTGACCACCCTGCTCGACGACGTCGACGAGACCACGGTGCTCGACACGACCCCCCTCTGGTGCTCGTTCGGCACCTGCCCGCTGCTCATCGGGAACGTCCTCACCCGCTTCGATCCGGTCCACGTCACACCGGAGGCTTCACAGGCATCGGCGCCGGCGCTGCTCGACCTGCTCCGGAAGGAGGACATCCTGCCGGGTGTGCGACCATCGACCCCGTGATGGAGATGTCCGCCGAGGCCTTCGAGCGACTCGTGACCGACGAACTCGACCTGCTCCCCGACGAGATGGTCGACGGGCTCGACAACGTGGTGTTCGTGGTCGAGGACGAACCGGAGAACGGCGAAGAGCTCTTCGGTGTCTACGACGGCATCGCAGCCACCGAGCGCGGGCAGTACGGCTTCGGCGAGCTGCCCGACCGCATCGTGGTGTTCCGGAAGCAGCACCTGGCCGAGTGCGACACCGTCGAGGAGCTCAAGGACGAGGTGCACACCACCCTCGTGCACGAGATCGGGCACTTCTACGGCATCGACGACGAGCGGCTGCACGAGCTCGGCTGGGCGTAGCGGCCAGGGACGCACCCGCGCACCTGCACCCGCACCTCAGAACCGCGTCGGCCCCACCTCGTGGTACTTCTCCCACGCCCCCACCGGCCCCCGCCCGTGCAGCGCGTACTCCCCCACGAGCCGCTCCTTGTAGGCCGCCGGGTTGTGCGACGCCACCACCCGCGCGTTCCGCCAGTGCCGGTCGAGCGCACGCGTCCGGTCGGCCGCCGACGCCCCGCCGACCTCGAACAGCTCGGACGCCGACCGCAGCACCCGCGGCCCGATCTCGACCTGCGCCTGGTACACGGCGTTCTCGGCCGCGTCGAGCAGCACGCGGTCGACGCCGACCCCGGGTTCGTTCGTCGCGACGACCCCGTCGAGCAGCTCCGCGGCGGCGGCGACGAGCGACCGGGCGGTGAACGCGCCGGCCGACAGTCGCCCGAGCACCGCGAGCACCTGCGGGTCCTGGCCCGGCACGGCCGCGTTGGCGTGGATGTACGTGCGGGTCCGTGGTCGCACGAAGGCCACGGCGTCGTCGGACACCGCCTGCCCGATCCCGGCGAGGACCGCCAGCAGGTACAGCTGGTAGAAGGCCTGGATGTGCGACAGCGGAGCGTCCCGGTACGCCGACACCACCGACGGGTCGACCGACACCCCGTCGAACACGGTCGTGCCGGACGCTGTCAGCCGCTGCCCGAACCCGTCCCAGTCGTCGATGCTCTTCACGCCCGGCGCGGAGGCGTCCACGGCGAACGTCACGCGCTCCCCGTCGCGGTCCGCCGCCAGGTATATCCAGTCCGCGTAGAGCGTGCCGGTCGAGTAGAACTTCCGCCCTTCGAGGCGGAGGAGATCACCAGCCGGCGTCACCGTGGTCGAGATGTCGGCCAGCGTCGTCCCGGTCCGCTCCGAGGTCGCGTTCCCGATGATCGCGCCGCCGACGATGCGCTGGAGCCACTCGTCGCGCGACGCGGAGTGCGGCCGCAACAGCACCAGTTCGGTGTACCCGAAGTGTCCCCGCCACAGGTGCGCGATGTTCGAGTCCGCCGCCGCCAGGTCCGCCACCAGGTGCGCGAGTTCCACCAGCGTCACGCCGAAGCCACCGCGGTCCTCCGGCACGCGCAACCGCCCGAACCCCGCGTCGGCGAGCGCCCGGACCTCGGCGTGCGGCAGCGGCCGGTCGCCCGGCTTCCCGGACGCCAGCTCACGCTCGA
The DNA here is from genome assembly GCF_015350855.1 of Curtobacterium sp. VKM Ac-2889. NCBI lineage: Bacteria > Bacillati > Actinomycetota > Actinomycetes > Micrococcales > Microbacteriaceae > Curtobacterium > Curtobacterium sp. VKM Ac-2889. The sequence continues at coordinate 275,758 of NZ_JADKSC010000002.1, forward strand.
CCGCGCCGTCGCGGATCATCGCGAACACGGGAGCGAAGCGGTCGCGCAGGGTCGACAGACGGTCGGCCGGGAGGCCCGGCGTGCGCCCGTCGGTCGTCGTCGCGTCCGTCATGCGGGCACCTCCACCGCACGGGCTGCGTCCGCGACGCCGCTCGCGCCACCGGAGAACGCCCCGCGCCACTGCCGGGCCGGGTGCGAGTCCGGTAGCTGCGCGTGGTCGAAGAGCTTCTCGCGCAGGGTGCCCTCGCGGTACTCGGACTGCATCAACCCGCGCTCCTGCAGGGTCGGTGCGATGTGGTCGACGAACTCTTCGTACGAGCCGGGCAGCGTCCAGTTGATGACGTTCACGCCGTCGACGCCCACCCGCTGCCAGTCGGCGAGCTCGTCGGCGATCTGCTCCGGCGTACCGACGACCCGGGCGCGGAGCTTGGCGGACAGGCGGGCCAGGTCGGCGATGGTCGGCTCGCGGTCCCCGGCGGCCTCGCGGAGCCACTGCAGGTGCGACTGCCCGGCGTGGGTGCGGACCTCGGACAGCGGGGTGTCGGGGTCGAGGGGCTCGCCGGTGTCCGCGTCGAAGCCGAGGTTCGAGTGCACCAGGAACCCGTCGGCGGCCAGGTACTCGTCGATCTCCGCTTCCTTGGCCTTCGCCTCGGCCTCGGTCGAGCCGGTGACGAAGGTCAGGCCGAGGAAGAACGCGATGTCGTCGCGCCGCCGGCCGGCGGCCGCGGCCAGGTCGCGGGTCTCCCGGATGAGCTGTTCGGTGGCGTCACGGTTCGAGGTCAGGATGAACTGGGCCTCGGCGTTCCGGGCCGCGAAGGCTCGGCCGGCGGGCGAGGACCCCGCCTGGAACAGCACCGGCGTCCGCTGCGGTGACGGTGCCGACAGGTGCGGACCCTGCACGTCGTAGCGGGCGCCGTGGTGGTCGATGCGGTGCACCCTGTCGGGGTCGGCGTAGCCGCGGACGGGGTCCTTCAGGACGGCGCCGTCGTCCCAGGATCCCTCCCAGAGCTTCGCGCAGACCTCGAGGTACTCCTCGGCCCAGACGTAGCGCTCGTCGTGCTCCTCGAGCCGGTCGGCGCCGAAGTTCCGGGCGGCGCTGTCGAGGGCGCTCGTGACGACGTTCCAGCCGATGCGACCCCGGGTGATGTGGTCGAGCGTGGAGACCTTGCGGGCGAAGTCGAACGGATGCGCCTGGATGACGCTCGAGGTGAACGCCAACCCGAGGTGCTCGGTCGACACGGCGAGCGCGGAGAGCAGCACCGAGGGGTCGTTCGAGGGGATCTGCAGCCCCTCGCGCAGGTTGGTCGAGTAGTCGCCGCGACCGGGGCCGTAGGTGCCGACGACGTCGGCGAAGAACATCGCGTCGAACTTGCCGCGCTCGAGGGTCCTCGCCAGGTCGGTCCAGAGCGTCACGTCGTCGAAGTCGGCCTGCCGAGCGTCGGGGTGCCGCCACAGGCCGTGCTGGATGTGCGACGTCGTGTTCATGACGAAGGCCGCGAAGCGCAGCGGGCGGTTCGGTGCATCGCTCATGCGACCCATCGTGGTCGGCGGGCACCGCCCGCCGACAGCGACGTGACCTCACGTTACGCGTGGTGTTCCCCGGCGCAGTGGACGCGACCATGCTCCTGAGGCATGCCGAGCCAGACCACCGTCACCGCGCCTCCCGGCCGTCCCGCCGCACCGTCGACCAGCGCGACCCGTCGTCGGGTCGCGCTCGCGTCGTTCATCGGGACGACCGTCGAGTACTACGACTTCTACCTCTACGCGACGGCCTCGGCGCTGGTGTTCGCACCGACGTTCTTCCCGTCCGTCACACCCGCGGTCGGGGTGATCGCGTCGTTCGCGACCTACGGCGTCGGGTTCGTGGCGCGGCCGCTCGGCGGGGTGGTCGCCGGGCACCTGGGCGACCGGATCGGGCGGAAGAAGCTGCTCGTCGCATCGCTGGTGCTGATGGGCATCGCGTCCACGCTGATCGGGGTGATCCCGTCCGCCGCGACCATCGGGGTCGGCGCCGTCGTGGCGCTCGTGTTCCTGCGGCTGCTGCAGGGTGTCGCTGCCGGAGCCGAGTGGGGCGGCTCGGCGCTGCTGTCCGTCGAGCACGCGCCCGAACGGCACCGCGGGCTGTTCGGGGCGTTCACGCAGATGGGCTCGGCCGGTGGGATGCTCCTGGCGACCGGGGTCTTCACGCTCGTGCGGTCGCTGCTCGGCACCGAGGCGTTCCTGGCCTGGGGCTGGCGGCTGCCGTTCCTGTTCTCCGCCGTGATCGTCGCGGTCGGGCTCGTCATCCGGCTCGGCGTGCAGGACGCCCCGGTGTTCCAGGAGCTGCGTGCCTCGGGTGGGGTCGAACGGTTCCCGGTGTGGCAGGCGATCCGGCAGCACCCGCGGTCGATCCTGGTGACGGCGGGCCTGCGACTCGTACAACCGGCGCTGTACTCGATCCTGACGACGTACGCACTGACCTACCTCGGCAACGTGCGGGGGCCGTCGGGCTCGGACGCGGGGCTGCAGGCCGTGCTCGTGATCTCGGCGGTGTCGCTCGTGTCGACGCCGTTCTGGGGGTGGCTGTCCGACCGGGTCGGGCGGCGGGTGCTCACGATCTGGTCGGCTGTGGGCATCGCGGTGCTCATCTGGCCGTTCTTCGCGTTCCTCGACGCCGGGCCCCTCGTGCTGCTGCCGCTCGTGGCGCTGATCGGGATGTGCGTGTTCCACGACAGCATCTACGGCCCGCAGGCGGCGTGGTTCGCGGAGCAGTTCCCGACCGGGCGGCGGTACTCGGGGATGTCGCTCGGCTACCAGATCGGGTCGATCTTCTCGGTGGGGCTGACGCCGCTGCTGGCCGCGGTGTTCGTGCAGTTGGGCGGTGGCTCGCCGTGGATCCTGTGCGGGTACCTCGGGGTGTACGCGGTGCTGACGATCGTGGCGGCGGTGTTCGCGGTGGATCCGCGCGCGGGGCGCGGCGGGAGGGCGGCGCGGGCGCGGACGCGGGCGCGGGCGGGGGCCGGCGCGGGCGCGGGCGCGGGCCGAGTCTCGGCTTGACGGACAGTTCTCGCCTTCCGTAGCCCGAGAACTGTCCGAGGACGCGTGACTCGCGGCCGCCGCAGGGCGCTACGTCCGCAGGACCACGTCGGCCAGGGCGGCCGGGTCCTCGGCGGCGATGAAGGCCTGCTCCTGCGCGGCCCAGCGGTCCCACTCGCGTGCGAAGACCTCGCCGTCGCGTCCGATCGCCCGGTCCCAGCGCACGGCGTCGTCGGCCTCGAGCCACACACGCAGCGACGCCAGCGGTGCCGACGCCCGCGACAACGCCCCGCAGCCCTCCACCACGATCGGCAGGTCGGGGTCCACCGACGTCCACTCCGCGGGTCCGTCGGCGTCCCAGTCCCATCGTCGGTAGCCGCTCGGCGCTCCGAGCACGTCGGTCACCAGGGCGTCCGAAGCCGCTCGCAGGCCGTCCCAGCCCGGGTAGAGGTCGTCCAGGTGCACGAGCTGCGCTCCGAGCTGTTCCGCGACCTGCGCGCCGAGGGTCGTCTTGCCCGTGCCGGACCGGCCATCGATGAGCACGATGGCACGGTGGCCCGTGGCGGCGGCGACACCGGCGGCAGCAGCAGCGAGGCCCGGGGCGAGGTCCCCCGCGGTCGTGCCGGTCCCCGCGGTCCCGCCGGTCGTGCCGGTCGTGCCGGCTCTGCCCGTCGTGCCCGTGGCACGTTCCGCGTCAGGCACGCCAGGTCCCCGTGCTCACCGCGACGGCGATCGACACCACGCCGATGCCGACCAGCACCGCCACCGTCGCCCACTCCGGCCCGGCGAACCGCGCGACCCGCGCCCAGGTCCGCCGTCCGGGAGCGCCGAACCCGCGTGACTCCATCGCCACCGCCAGGGTCGTCGCCCGGCGCAGCGCGAGCACGAGCAGCGCGAACGCCATGGTCGCTCCGCGGCGCAGCCTCCCGGAGTCCGCCAGTCCCCGGGCACGCCGGGCCATCGCGAGCTGTCGCCAGTCGTCGACGAGCAGCGTCATCATCCGGACGGCGGCGAGGGCCCCGAGCACGAAACGCGCGGGCAGCCGCAGCACCTGCGCGAGCCCGTCCGCCAGGTCGGTCGGGTCGACCCGCACGAAAAGCGCGATGGCTGGCACCCCCACCGCGAGGACCCGGAGCGCGGTCGCCAGCGCGAGCGTCAGCGATCCGTCGGTGACGTGCGCGAACCCGAGGTCGAACCACTCCCGACCCGAGGGTCTGCCGTACAGCGCGATGCTCACCGCCGTCAGCGGCACCGCGACCAGCACCGGTGCGAGTCGGAAGAGCAGTGTCCGGACCGGCAGGCGCAGGAGCGGCAGGAGCGCGAGTTCGAGCGCCAGGGCGACGGCGGCCGAGACGACGTCGAGGCTCAGCACCAGGCAGACACCGAGTGCGAGCACGCCGATCAGGGAGGCAACGGGCTGGACGCCGGGGATGCCGGTCGCGCGCGCGGCCAGCGGTCGTCGCGTGGGGTCCGACGCGTCGGTCGCGGCGGTCCGGTCCGTGTCGGTGGTCCGGTGCGTCCCGGCGGTCCGGTCTGGAGGCCCGGGGCGGTTCCCGGCTGTCGGTCCCGTCTCCGGGATGGCCGCGCCCGCCGACCCCTGGTCGCGCCCGACGGACCGCGCGCCGTCCGGCCCGAGGACGACCTCGTCGGCGTCGAGTGCCCGGACGAGGTCGCGGTCGTGGGTGACCGCCACCACCGCGGTACCGGCGTCCGCGAGTGCTCCGAGGCGCCCCACGACGGCCTGCCACGTGGCACGGTCCTGCCCGGAGGTCGGTTCGTCGAGCACGACGACCGGCGGACGGGCCGCGATGGCCGAGGCGATCGCGAGTCGTCGCTGCTCGCCGCCGGACAGGGTGAACGGGTTGGCGTCGGCCAGGTGTGCGAGCCCGAACTCGTCGAGCAGCGCGGAGGCTCGTTCGGCGGCATCGGGCGCACCGAGCACGCGGGGGCCGGCTTCGACCTCCTCGCGCACGGAACGGGCGACGAACTGGTGCTCCGGATCCTGGAACACCGCGCCGATCCGGGCCGCGAGTTCGCGGCTCGTCCAGGTGTGGGGCGTCGTGCCGATGCCGTCGGCCAGGAGGTCCGTGGCGTGGAGCTCACCGGCTGCCGGTGGGAGCAAGCCCGCGAGGGTCAGACCGAGCGTCGACTTGCCGACACCGTTCGGTCCGGTGACCGCGAGGACCTGCCCGGCTCGGAGCCCGAGGTCGATGCCGTTCCCGACCGGCTGCTTCCCCCGTGCCGTGCCGAGCCCCCGCGTCTCGAGCAGCACCGTGGTCCCCGCCCCGCGCGCCCCCTCGCCCGCGCCGAGCGCCCCTTCGCCGAGCGGGCGGAATGCCGCAGTCACCCCACCGGGCGACCCGGGTATTTCGCCCGCTCGTCCCGCCGCACGCTGCCCTCGCGCAGAACCGCGCTCCGGCTCGGCACCGGGCACCCAGACCCCGGCCGCGGTGAGCGCCTCGCCGTGGGTCGCCAGCACCTGCGCCGGCGGACCGTCCGCGACGACGCCGCCCGCCGGTTCGAGCAGCACGAGCCGGTCGACCAGGTCGAGCCAGGTGCCGATCCGGTGCTCCACCACGAGCAGCGTCGCCCCGGTGTCGTCGAGCAGTGCCCGGACGGCGTCGTGCACCTGCGCCACACCCTCGGGGTCGAGGTTGGCGCAGGGCTCGTCGAGCACGAGCGCACCGGGCCGCATCGCGAGCACGCCGGCGAGCGCCAACCGCTGCCGCTGGCCGCCGGACAACTGCGCGGTGGAGCGGTCGAGCGGCAGGTCGAGGCCGACGACGTCGAGCGCGGACCGCACCCGGTCCCAGGTCTCGTCGCGGGGGACGCCGGCGTTCTCGCAGCCGAAGGCCACGTCGTCGCCGACGCGGGACATCACGGTGTGCGCCTCGGGGTCCTGCATGACGAGGCCGACACGCCCGCGGACCGCGCGGGGGTCGGACTCGTCGACCAGGAGTGTCCCTTGCACCGACGCCGCGGTGTCGTCGGTGGCGTCGGGTTCGTCGGGCAGCACGCCGGCGACGGCTCGCAGGAGCGTCGACTTGCCGGCCCCGGACGGTCCGACGACGGCCACGCGCTCCCCGGGCCCGACGACCAGGTCGACTCCGCGGACGGCCCAGGCGTCCCGTTCCGCGTACCGCCAGCCCCAGCCACGGAACACGATGCGCGCCCCGCGGACGCCGACGCCGGCATCGCCACCGGCGGAGGTGGGCGTCACCGACGGAGCGGGCACGGTCACACCAGGGCGCGGGGTTCGCGACGGCTGTGCTCGCGGCCGGCGGCGAAGGACGACAGCACCCCCGTGCGGGCGAGTGCCCGCACGATCAGCCAGGAGCCCGCTCCCGCGATCACGGCACCGGAGACGACGGCACAGATCACGTAGACGACCTTGAAGGCGACGTCGAGTCCCGGGTACCAGAGGACGGTGTCGTTGATGCCGAGCGCGAGCCCGGCAGCGGCACCGGCGAGGACGACGACCGGCAGGCGGTAGACGCGGTACAGGAACAGCGCGAGGACGATCTCGGCGCCGAGGCCCTGGACCAGCCCGGCCTCGAGGGTGAGCCATCCCCACTGCGTGCCGAACAACGCCTCGACCGACGCGGCCACCATCTCGCCGTAGAGCGCGGCGCCGGGCTTCCGGACGACGATCGCGACGATCGGGCCGGCGAGCAGCCAGACCCCGCCGAACAGGGCCTTCGTGCCGGGGAGCACGAGGTCCATCACGGCGCTGATGGGTTCGTAGCCGAACTCCCAGAGCCGGAAGACGACTCCGAGTGCCACCGCGAGCACACTCGCGACGACGATGTCGACGACCCGCCAGCGCAGCGATCGCCGCGGAGCGGTGGTGACGGTTGTTGACGTGCCTGAAGGCATGCTGCTGACTCCTCCCTGCGCCGGCATGATCCGGATCAGGTTCGACGGTCGGAGCGCCGATCGCTCCCTCTCAGCCCGGCGGTCCCGGACTCCCGTGTGTGTGCCAGCAGTCTAGACGCGGTCGCGACCGCGTGAAGGACGGGAGGCCCGTGGCGGCGTCGCCACGGGCCTCCAGTTGCGTCAGGTGGTCACTTCTTGAGCGCGCGCACCAGCTTGCGCAGGACACGCCCGGCCACCCACACGAAGGGGATGCCCACGACGATCAGTGAGATCGGGTTCGGCTCGAACACCAGGTCCTTGCCCGGGCGACGGACGTAGGCGCCGACGGGGGCCGACAGGCCGCCGCCACCGCCGCCACCGTTCTCGTCGTCCCCGCCGCCACCGAAGCCGAACCAGCTGACGGACACGGGGATGAGGGTCTGGTCGCCGACCTCGACGGGTTCTCCGTAGTTCGTGGAGACCCCGAGCGGGCGGACCTGGTCTGCGATCTTCGAGACGATGTTGGCCATGCGCGCGACGCTACTCGTCCGTTCCTCAACAGGCCGCGGGGCGCCTCACGCATCCACAGCTGGGGCTTGTCTGCGGACGCGGACGAGTGCCGCCGATATGTTGGCCGCACCCACACCTGGAGGACCGTTTGCACACCTGGCCCGGAAACCCGTACCCGCTCGGGGCGACCTACGACGGGAGCGGCACGAACTTCGCGCTGTTCTCCGAGGTCGCCGAGCGCGTCGAACTCTGTCTGTTCGATTCCGACGGCAACGAAGAATGCGTCCGCCTGCTCGAGGTGGACGCCTACGTCTGGCACGCGTACCTCCCCAACATCGGTCCCGGGCAGGAGTACGGCTTCCGCGTGCACGGCCCGTACGACCCGGACTCCGGCGCGCGCTGCAACCCGTCGAAGCTCCTGCTCGACCCGTACGCCAAGGCGACCAGCGGTGAGATCGACTGGGACCAGTCGCTCTTCTCGTACACGTTCGGCGACCCGGACTCGACCAACGACGAGGACTCCGCGTCGCACATGATGAAGGGCGTCGTGATCAACCCCTTCTTCGACTGGCAGGGGGACCGTCCGCCACGCACGCCGTACGGCGAGACCGTCATCTACGAAGCACACGTCAAGGGCCTCACCGAGACCCACCCGGACGTGCCGGAAGAGCAGCGCGGCACCTACGCCGGCGTCGCCCACCCTGCGGTGATCGAGCACCTGCAGCGCCTCGGCATCACCACGCTCGAGCTCATGCCGGTGCACCAGTTCGTGAACGACTCCACCCTGCAGGACAAGGGGCTGTCGAACTACTGGGGCTACAACACGATCGGTTTCTTCGCGCCGCACTCGGCGTACTCGTCGTCGGGCGACCAGGGCCAGCAGGTCCAGGAGTTCAAGACGATGGTGCGCGAGCTGCACCGCGCCGGCATCGAGGTCGTCCTCGACGTCGTCTACAACCACACCGCCGAGGGCAACCACCTCGGCCCGACGCTGTCGTTCCGCGGCATCGACAACGCGGCCTACTACCGCCTGGTCGACGACGACAAGAAGTTCTACATGGACTACACGGGCACGGGGAACTCGCTCAACGTCGGGCACCCGCACTCGCTGCAGCTCATCCTCGACTCGCTCCGCTACTGGGTGACCGAGATGCACGTCGACGGGTTCCGCTTCGACCTGGCGTCGGCGCTGGCGCGCGAGTTCTACGAGGTCGACCGCCTGTCGGCCTTCTTCGAACTGGTCCAGCAGGACCCGATCGTGTCGCAGGTCAAGCTCATCGCCGAGCCGTGGGACGTCGGCCCCGGTGGTTACCAGGTCGGCAACTTCCCGCCCCAGTGGTCCGAGTGGAACGGCAAGTACCGCGACACCGTCCGTGACTTCTGGCGGGGTGAGTCGTCGACGCTCGGCGAGTTCGCGTCTCGGATCTCGGGCTCGGCCGACCTGTACGAGCACGACGGTCGCACGCCCAAGGCGAGCATCAACTTCATCACCGCACACGACGGCTTCACGCTGTACGACCTGGTGGCCTACAACGAGAAGCACAACGAGGCCAACGGCGAGGACAACAACGACGGCGAGAGCCACAACCGGTCGTGGAACTCCGGTGCCGAGGGCCCGACCGACGACGAGGCCGTGAACGCCCTGCGGCTGCAGCGCCGCCGGAACTTCCTGGCGACCCTGCTCCTGAGCCAGGGTGTGCCGATGCTCGCGCACGGCGACGAACTCGGTCGGTCGCAGTCGGGCAACAACAACGTCTACGCGCAGGACTCCGAGCTCAGCTGGATCGACTGGGACAGCGCGGACGAAGACCTCATCCAGTTCACCGCCGACGTGGTGAAGCTGCGGCACGACCACCCGACGTTCCGCCGGACCCGGTACTTCAACGGCCGTCCGGTCCGTCGTGGCGAGGGCGAGCCGCTGCCCGACGTGGTGTGGCTGACCCCCTCGGGCGACGCGATGGACCCCGAGGACTGGGACTCCGGCTTCGGCAAGAGCGTCGGCATGTACCTGAACGGCGAGGGCATCCGCGGCCGCGATGCCCGCGGTGAGCGCGTCACCGACGTCGGCTTCATCACGTACTTCAACGCCCACGACGACGTCGTGACCTTCACGCTGCCGCCCGAGGAGTACTCCCCCGGCTGGACCGTCCGGATCGACACCGCGGACCCCGGCGCCCGTGACGAGGTGCTCGACGCGGGCACCCCGCTCGACGTCCCCGCACGGTCGATGATCGTGCTCCGCGCCGAGCCCGACCACGAGGTCACGAGCACCCCGGTCGACGCCGAACAGGACGGTGCCACCGAACCGGCAGCACCGCAGGACGCCGTCACCCCGGTCAACCCGGCCGGGTCCACCGCACCGAGCGGAACCGCCCGATGACCGCCGGAACGCCCGGCGCCGCGAACCGCGTGCCCGCGTCGACGTACCGCCTGCAGGTCTCCGCCGACTTCGACCTCGACGCCGCGCGCGACCTGGTCGGCTACGTGCACGACCTCGGCGCCGACTGGCTGTACCTGTCGCCCGTGCTGCAGGCCGAGTCCGGGTCGAACCACGGCTACGACGTGGTCGACCACACCCGCGTCGACACCGACCGCGGTGGCGACCAGGCGATGCGGGCGCTGGCCGAGGCCGCGCACGCCGTCGGCCTCGGGGTCATCGTCGACGTGGTGCCGAACCACGTCGGTGTCGCGACCCCCGAGTCGAACCCGTGGTGGTGGTCCCTGCTCGAACTCGGCCAGGGCTCGCCCGTGGCCTGGGCGTTCGACGTGGACTGGGAAGCCGGCGACGGCAAGCTCCGGGTCCCCGTGCTGGACGACCGGCTGCTCGACGCGATCACGCTGGACACGTCCGACGCCGAGCGTCCGGTGCTCCGCGTCGGCGAGACCGCCTACCCCACGGCGCCGGGCACGGTGCACGACGGCGACACCGTCGAGACCGTCCACGAACGCCAGCACTACGCGTTCGTGCACTGGAAGCGTGCCGACCACGACCTGAACTACCGCCGGTTCTTCGCGGTGAACACCCTCGCGGCGATCCGCGTGGAGGAGCCCGAGGTCTTCGCGGCGTCGCACGCGGTCATCGGCGGCTGGTTCCGCGACGGGCTCGTCGACGGCCTGCGCATCGACCACCCGGACGGGCTGTACGACCCGGCGGGCTACCTGCAGGACCTGGCGGAGCTGACCGGCGGGGCCTACACCCTCGTCGAGAAGATCCTCGAGCCCGGCGAGCAGCTGCCGAGCTCGTGGCCGGTCGACGGCACCACCGGGTACGACGCCCTCGGGGTGCTCGACCGCGTGTTCGTCGACCCGGCGGGCGAACAGTCCCTGACCGCGGCGTCGGGCGCCGAACCGACCGACTGGCAGCAGCTCACGCACGACACCCGACGGGGCATCGCGGACGGCATCCTCGGCAGCGAGGTCGAGCGGCTCGCTCGTCTGCTCGCACCGAGTGCCGTCACGGCGACGATCACGCACGAGCGGATCGTCGACGCGGTCGCCGAGGTCGTTGCCTCGTTCGACGTGTACCGCACGTACCTGCCCGAGGGCGCCCACCACCTGATCACCGCGCTCGAGCGCGCCGCCGCGGCCCGCCCGGACCTCGACGACGTCATCGACCGGATCGCACCGGCCCTCGTCGACCCGACGAACGCCGCGGCCCTCCGACTGCAGCAGACCAGCGGCATGGTGATGGCGAAGGGCGTCGAGGACACCGCGTTCTACCGCACCTCGCGCCTGTCGTCCCTGAGCGAGGTCGGCGGCGACCCGAGCGTCTTCGCGGTCTCGGTGGCGGACTTCCACCAGGCACAGCGCGAACGGCTGGGCAGCTGGCCGCACACCATGACGACGCTCACCACGCACGACACGAAGCGCAGCGAGGACACCCGCGCCCGCATCGCCGTGCTGGCCGAGCTCGGCGACGAGTGGGCCGCCACGCTCGAACGGCTGCAGTCGCTCGTGCCGCTGCGGGACCGCGTGTTCGCCGACCTGCTCTGGCAGGCGATCGTCGGCGCGCGGCCCGCCAGCCGCGAACGTCTGCACGCCTACGCCGAGAAGGCCTCCCGCGAAGCCGGGGACAGCACCACGTGGACCGAGCCCGACGAGGCGTTCGAGCAGCAGATGCACGCGATCGTCGACGCCGCGTTCGACAACCCGGACGTGGTCGGGGTGCTCGATGCCCTCGACGAGCAGATCGACGCTGCCGGGTGGTCGAACGGTCTCGCCCAGAAGCTCGTCCAGCTCACCGCCCCCGGCGTCCCCGACGTCTACCAGGGCACCGAGTTCTGGGACCGCTCGCTGGTCGACCCCGACAACCGACGCCCGGTCGACTACGCCGAGCGGCGTCACGTGCTCGCGGAGCTCGACGGCCCCGACGACGACGGCCCCGAGGACCTGCCGGCCATCGGCATCGACGGAGCCGCGAAGCTCCTGGTCACGAACCGCGCACTGCGGATCCGACGGGACCACCCGGAGCTGTTCACCCGATACCTGGAGCTCGAGGCCACCGGCAGCGCGGCCGACCACGTCATCGCGTTCGACCGCGGCGGCGCCGTGACGATCGCAACGCGCCTGCCGATCGGCCTCGACCGCGTCGGCGGCTGGGGCGACACCCTGGTGCACGCCGTCCCGGTCGAGCGCATCGACCTGCTCACCGGCCGACACGTCCCCGCTGACCGCGGGATCGCGCTGGCCGACCTGCTCACCACCTACCCGGTCGCGCTGCTCGTGCCCGCCGACGCGGTCGGTGCAGCCGGCCACGCCGACGCGGTGACCGCCGTGTACGACGCGAGCGGTGCCTCCCGGCCCGCCGCCGGCACGACGGACGCCACCGAGTCCGACGCGCAGGCCGAGATCGACATCCTGGAGGGTCACGCATGACCGCACCCGACCGTTACGCCGTCTGGGCGCCCGAGCCGGAACGGGTCCGGCTCGTCGTCGACGACGTCGAGTACCCGCTCACCAAGGGCACCGACGACTGGTGGTCCACCGACTCCGTGATGCCGGTGGTCGGTGCCCGGTACGGGTTCCGCATCGGCGACGACGACGCGGTCCGACCGGACCCCCGGAGCCGGTACCAGCCCGAGGGCGTGCACGGCCCGTCCGAGGTCGTCGACCCCGCTCGGTTCGCGTGGACCGACGAGTCGTGGACCGGACGCCCGGCCCGCGGCGCCGTGATCTACGAGATGCACATCGGCACCTACACGCCCGAGGGCACCCTCGACGCCGCCGCCCAGAAGCTGGACCACCTGGTCGAGCTCGGGGTCGAGTTCGTCGAACTGCTCCCCGTCAACGCGGTGAACGGCGAGTGGAACTGGGGCTACGACGGGGTCGGCTGGTTCTCGGTGCACGCGCCGTACGGCGGCCCGGACGCCTACGACCGGTTCGTCGACACGGCGCACGCGCTGGGGCTCGGTGTCATCCAGGACGTCGTCTACAACCACCTCGGCCCGAGCGGGAACTACCTGCCGCTGTACGGCCCCTACCTGCTCGCCGGGCTCGGCAACACCTGGGGCGACTCGGTGAACGTCGAGCACCCCGAGGTCCGTCGGTACGTCCTCGACAACGTGCGCATGTGGTTCCGCGACCACCACGTCGACGGGCTCCGGCTCGACGCCGTGCACGCGATCCGCGACACCACCCGCCCGCACGTGCTGGCGTCGATGGCCGACGAGACCGACGCCTACTCGTCGTTCATCGGGCGTCCGCTGTCGCTCATCGCGGAGTCCGACCTCAACGACCCGGTGATGTTCCGGCCGCGCGAGGCCGCCGGGTACGGCCTCGCCGGACAGTGGTCCGACGACTTCCACCACGCCGTGCACGTGGCGCTCACCGGTGAGACGAACGGCTACTACGCCGACTTCGCTCCGCTCTCGGCGCTGGCGAAGGTACTCCAGGACGGCTTCTTCCACGACGGCACCTGGTCGTCGTTCCGCGGTAAGCGGCACGGCCGACCGATCGACCGTGGGACCTCCCCCGCGACGGCCCTGGTCGTCGCGAACCAGAACCACGACCAGATCGGCAACCGGGCCGCCGGCGACCGGCTGGCCGCGACCCTCGACGACGAGGGGCTCGTGATCGCCGCAGCCCTGACGCTCCTCGGGCCGTTCACGCCGATGCTGTTCATGGGCGAGGAGTTCGCGGCCTCGACACCGTGGCAGTTCTTCACCTCGCACCCGGAGCCCGAGCTCGGCACGGCCACCGCCGAGGGGCGCATCGCCGAGTTCGCCGAGCACGGCTGGGACGAGTCCGCCGTGCCGGACCCGCAGGACCCGACGACGTTCACGAACTCGAAGCTCGACTGGGCCGACGTGAGCTCGGAGCGCGGTGCGGCGATCCTGCGCGCGTACCGGGTGCTGATCGCCCTGCGTCGCACCGACCAGGCGTTCGTCGACCACCGGTACGAGGCGAACGCCGTCCGCTTCAGCGAGGACCATCGCTGGCTCGTGCTCACACGCGGACTGCTCGGCCCCGACGTCACGCCGGTGCACGTCGTCGTGAACTTCGCCGATGACGCTGCCGAGGTCCCCGTCCCTGAGGCCGAGGGCGAGGAGCTCTACGGCTTCGGGGCGACCGAGGTCGATGCCGGCGTCGTCCGGTTCCGCGGCCGAGGCGTGGTCGTGCTGCGCTAGACGCGCGTGCGCGTGCTGCGCTAGACGCGCGTGCGCGTGCGCGTGCTGCGCTAGACGCGCGTGCGCGTGCTGCGCGAGCCGCAGTCCCGCACACACGAACGGCGACGAACCCCCTGGTTTCGTCGCCGTTCGTGCGTTGGTGTGTTCGTGTGTTCGTGGCCTCAGGCCGCGTGGTCGGCCACCGCGTGCGCGTTCTTCCGCACGGAGGGCAGCTTGCGGTGGTCCTTGACCAGGGAGCGGGTCTCACGGATGCGACGGTCGATGCCCCACTTCGTCACGAGCGCGAGGCTCTCGCGGACGATGTTGCCGCTCATCTTCGAGACACCGAACTCCCGCTCGGTGAACGTGATCGGGGTCTCCACGACCCGCAGGCCTGCCTCGAGGGCGCGCCAACAGAGGTCCACCTGGAAGCAGTACCCCTTCGACGCGACGCCGGCGAGGTCGATCCGCTCGAACGCCTTCGAGGTGAACACCCGGAAGCCGCCGGTGGCGTCGCGCACCGCGATGCCGAGTGCGAGGCGGGTGTACAGGTTGCCGCCGCGGGACAGCAGGAGCCGGTACCAGGGCCAGTTCTCGACCTTGCCGCCCTTGACCCAGCGGGAGCCGAGCACCAGGTCGTTGGAGTCCGCGAGCTCGAGCATCCACGGCAGGTACTCGGGGTGGTGGGAGCCGTCGGCGTCCATCTCGACGAGCTTGGCGTAGCCGTGTTCCAGGCCCCACGCGAAGCCGGACAGGTACGCCCCGCCCAGGCCGTCCTTGACGGTGCGGTGCAGCACGTGCACACGGTCGGTCTCGGTCGCGATGGCGTCCGCGATGTCGCCGGTGCCGTCGGGTGAGTTGTCGTCGACGACGAGCACGTGCACCGTGTCGTCCGTCGCGGCCAGCGTGCGTTCGACGATGGGCCGGACGTTCTCGGCTTCGTCGTAGGTCGGGATGATGACCAGGGTCTCGCTCATGGTGCTCCTCGTGCTCCACCCGAATGTACCGAACGGCGGCTGCGGTCCTCCGAAGAGCGCGCTGCGAACCTGATCAGCGAGACCGGTCCTCGTCTGGGTGACGGCGGGGTGCACCCGCACCGGGACGGACGGGAGGCCCGGTGCCAGCTGGCACCGGGCCTCCCGTCCGTCGGTCGGTCGCGTCTACGCGGGGCGCGACGACGGGGACACGTTCTTGGACGCGTCGCGCTCCGGGATGTCGCCGAGTGCCTCGTCGATCGCCGCGAGGGCGTCCGCGTCGAGCTTGACGCCGGCGGCCTTGACGTTGTCGGTGACCTGCTGCGGACGCGAGGCGCCGACGATCGCCGAGGCGACGTTCTCGTTCTGCAGGGTCCACGCGATCGCGAGCTGCGCGAGCGTGAGGCCGGCCTGGTCCGCGACGGGCTGCAGGCGCTGCACGGCTTCGAGGACCTCGTCGCGCATGAACCGCTTGATCATGTCGGCGCCGCCCTTCTCGTCCGTGGCACGCGAGCCCTCGGGCAGGGGCTGACCGGGCTTGTACTTGCCGGTCAGGACGCCCTGCGCGATGGGCGACCAGACGATCTGCGACAGGCCGAGCTGCTTCGAGGCCGGGACGACCTCGCCCTCGATGACCCGCCACAGCATCGAGTACTGCGGCTGGTTCGAGATGAGCTGGAAGCCGAGCTCCTTGGCGAGTGCGGCGCCGGCGCGGATCTGCTCGGCGGTCCACTCGCTGACGCCGATGTAGAGCGCCTTGCCCTGACGGACGACGTCGGCGAAGGCCTGCATCGTCTCCTCGAGGGGGGTCTCGTAGTCGTAGCGGTGCGCCTGGTAGAGGTCGACGTAGTCGGTCTGCAGCCGCTCGAGCGAGCCGTCGATCGACTCCATGATGTGCTTGCGGCTGAGGCCGACGTCGTTGTGCCCCTTCGGGCCCGTCGGCCAGTAGACCTTCGTGAAGACCTCGAGGGACTGGCGCCGCTCGCCCTTGAGCGCCTCGCCGAGGACGGTCTCGGCGGCGGTGTTGGCGTACGTGTCCGCAGTGTCGAACGTGGTGATGCCGGCGTCGAGCGCTGCCCGAACGCACTGGGTGGCGACGTCGTTCTCGACCTGCGAGCCGTGCGTCAGCCAGTTGCCGTAGGTGATCTCGGAGATCTTGAGTCCGGAGTTGCCCAGGTACCTGAATTCCATGGTCCCGACGCTACTGGAGTGAGCGCGCACGTGAGGGGTCCCGCGAGTGCCTGTCGGGCGGGGGCGGGGCGGGGGTGCGGGTGCGGCGCGGCGGCGCGGCCGGGCGGTGGGATCGGCGAGCAGGATCGGCGAGCGGGCGAAATGCCCAGGTGTCCTCGACGACGCACCGGGACATCTCGCCCGCTCGCCGTGAGAGCGCTTCGGGCGATCCCTCGGGAGCCAGTTCCCGAACCGTCCAACGGCCCCGCCGACGAGCCCCGCGAACCCCGCGAGCCCCGCGAACCCCGCGAACGGGCGAAACACCGGCGTGCGACGGCGGGATGCGCCCGGTGTTTCGCCCGTTCGACGGTGTCGCCATCCCTCCACAACCGCACGAGCGCGGTCACGATCCACAATGGAGGCGCTACTCCCGTCCGCACCGTCAGCTCGCGGCCACGATGTGGAGATGACCGCCAGACGCCGGCTCCCGATGGCACTCCGTGACGCTTCCTTCCGGGTGCGGGACGCGCTGCACCGCGGGGTCTCGCGTGGTCGCCTCGACGCACGCGACCTCGTCCGACCGTTCCACGGCATCCGGTCCGCGTTCCCCCCGGAATCCGTGGACGAACGTGCTCGGGCACTCGCTCCTCGACTCCGCCCCGATCAGGTGTTCAGTCACGTCACCGCCGCAGCGGTCATCGGCGTCCCCCTCCCCCGTCGCCTCGAACGTGATCAGCGGTTGCACGTCACGACGATCGGCACCGACCAAGCGCTCCGGGTTCGTGGCACGGTCGGCCATCGAGCGCGGTACGGGTCGGTCCGGGCGACGATCGCCCGAGGTGTGCCGCTCACCACACCTGCCGACACCTTCGTCGCGCTCGGCTCGATGTTGACGCTCGACGAACTCATCGTCGCCGGGGACGCGCTCGTCGGGTGGCTCGGCTGGGCAACGCTCGACGAACTCGCTCTGGCTGTCCGTCGGCGACGTGGCATCCGCGGGATCGTGAAGCTCCGCCTCGCGCTCGAAGAGATCCGGCAGGGTTCTCGGTCGCCGGGAGAGACCAGGACACGACTGGCGCTGCTCCGCCGCGGACTCCCGGAACCCGCGCTCAACCACGATGTCGTCGTCGACGGGGAGTGGATCGCGTGCGTGGATCTCGCGTACCCCGAGGCCAGGGTGGCGATCGAGTACGAGAGCGATCTGCACCGCACCGATCCAGCCAGCTTCCGCAAGGACCTCACGCGCGGTGAGCACCTCAAGGACGTCGATTGGTGGCTCGTCAGGGTGACGGCGGACGACCTTGCGCACGGAGTCGAGCGCTTCGTCAACCGCATCCGTCGGCTGCTCGACGTCGGTGCCCGAGGAGCCCACGACACGCGGTTTGCGACACTTGGGTGAACAATGGTTGACGCTTCAACCAAAACGGTGCACACTGTCGTAGTATCAACTCGATGCAGGCGCATGGAACGCGTCGCACCGCAGACTCTCGTTCGGAAGAAGGACCACCATGACGCTCACCGCTGACACCGTTCCCGGCTACCAGACCGGCACCTGGAAGATCGACCCGACCCACTCGGAGGTCACCTTCTCGGTCCGCCACCTCGCCATCAGCAAGGTCAAGGGCAAGTTCGAGACGTTCGACGCCACCGTCGTCACCGCCGAGAACCCGCTCGAGTCGACCGTCGAGGCCAGCATCGACGTCGCGTCGATCAACACCGGTCAGGAGCAGCGCGACCAGCACCTCAAGACGAGCGACTTCTTCCTCACTGAGGAGCACCCGCAGCTCACCTTCCGTTCCACGAGCATCGAGGCGAAGGGCGACGACCTGCACATCTCGGGCGACCTGACCCTGCGCGGCGTCACCAAGCCCGTCGTCCTCAAGGCTGAGCTCGGCGGATTCACCACCGACGGTTACGGACAGGTCAAGTTCGGCGCCGAGGCGACCACCAAGATCGACCGCACCGAGTTCGGTGTGAACTGGAACGCGGCGCTCGAGGCCGGTGGATTCACGCTCGGCAACGACGTCACGATCAACCTCGACGTCCAGTTCGTCCTCCAGGCGGCCTGAGCCTCCTCGTACTCGTCGCCCCACTGAGGGCACCGAACGGCACCACCCGAACCCGAGACGAACGCCCCGACTCCCGACGGAGTCGGGGCGTTCGTCGTTCCCGCGCTTCTTTGCCGACCACGAGCGGGCGAAATGCCCGGACCATCGCCCTCATGAGCCTGACATTTCGCCCGCTAGTCGGCCTGCGCACCCACGCCACGCCGCGCCACCAACGAGCGGGCGAAACACCCTGCCGATCCCCGTGGCGCTCCTGACATTTCGCCCGCTCGCGGGACCGCGAGCGGGAGCGGGACGAGCGGGAGCGAGACCGGCGGGGGCACGCGCCGCGGCCGCGAGCCCGCGTACCGTGGGGCGCGCAGGGGCCGCCGGGGAATCCGCACGCCGAACCCCGAGTTGCACGAAAGGCACCACGAGCACCACCACCACCACCCGCACCGCCCGCACGACGAACAGGAGCACCACCATGGCCACCGACTGGATCGCGATGCAGGCCCTCGCGGCAGCCGAGTTCGGCCGCCGCGTCGCCGCCGTCACCGACTGGGACGCCCCCACCCCCGACTCCGAGTGGTCCACCCGCGACCTCGTCGCCCACGTCGTCGACGAGCAACGGTGGATCCCGAAGCTCCTGACCGGGTGCGACTACGCCCAGGCGCAGGCCGACCTCGAACCCATCGGCGATGACCTGGTCGCCGAGTGGCACCGGTTCGCCACCGCAGCCACCGACGCCTGGCGGAACGCCCCGCAGGACACCCCCGTGCACCTCAGCACCGACGTCGTGCCCGCCGCGCAGTACCTGACCGAGCAGACGAGCGACATCACGATCCACACGTGGGACCTCGCCCGGGCGACCGGCACCGAGGAGTCCCTGCCCGACGAGCTCGTCCGTGCCGTGTGGGAGTACTTCGAGCCGCAGATCGAAGACCTGGCGGCGACTGGCCTCTACGCGCCCCCGGTCGACGTCACCGAGGACACCCCGCTGCAGGTCCGCCTGCTGGCCGTCACAGGCCGCGATGCCAGAGTGTCGGCATGACCACCGACACGAGCGGCACCACCACGGAGACGAGCAGCATGACCACCGACACGAAGCGCCTCGGCAACTCGGGGCTCGAGATCAGCAGCGTCGTCCTCGGCATGATGTCCTACGGCGACCCGGACCGGGGCTCGCACGCCTGGAGCGTCGGCATCGACGAGGCCCGCCCGTTCGTCCGCCGTGCGTTCGAGGCCGGCATCACGACCTTCGACACCGCGAACGTGTACTCCGACGGCAGTAGCGAGGAGATCACCGGCACGCTCCTGGCCGAGCTGGCTCCGCGCGAGGACGTCCAGGTCTTCACGAAGGTCTTCAACCGGATGCGCCCTGGTCGGAACGGCGCCGGACTGTCCCGCGCGGCGATCATGCACGAGATCGACGCGTCCCTGACCCGCCTGGGTACGGACTACGTCGACCTGTACCAGATCCACCGCTTCGACCCGGAGACCCCGGTCGAGGAGACGATGGAGGCCCTGCACGACGTCGTCAAGGCCGGCAAGGCGCGCTACATCGGCGCGAGCAGCATGTGGGCGTGGCAGTTCGCCGAGATGCAGCACACCGCCGAACGCCACGGATGGACGAAGTTCGTCAGCATGCAGGACCAGTACAACCTGCTCGAGCGCGAGGAGGAGCGCGAGATGCTCCCCTTCTGCGAGCACACCGGCGTCGGCGTGATCCCGTGGAGCCCCCTGGCCCGCGGCCGCGTCACGCGCCCATGGGACGCCTCCGGGTCGGGTTCGCGCGCGCAGACCGACGAGTTCGGCAAGACCCTCTACAAGCAGGACGAGGACGCCAACCGCGCGATCGTCGACACGGTCGAGGCCGTCGCCGCCGAGCGCGGCGTCCCGATGGCGCAGGTCGCCCTGGCCTGGGTCGCCGGCAAGCCCGCGGTCTCCGCGCCGATCGTCGGCGCGACGAAGGAGCACCACATCGACGACGCGGTGGCCGCAGCGTCGCTGACGCTCACCGACGACGAGGTCACGCGACTCGAGTCCGCGTACACGCCCCGGGTGCCGTCGGGTTTCTGACGCACCACCAGACGGACGGGAGGCGCGGATCGGCTTGGCCCCGTTCCTCCCGTCCGTCCGTCGTCACCCCCACGGCCCGCGACACGCCGTCGTGTCGGTACCACGCCTGCGTCCTCGCGCAACGCCGCCGGACAGGGCGGCGTCTCGACAAGACGACGGCGTCCTGCGCGGGCGATCCCTGGAAGCGGCTACGCGCCGCGCTCGAGTCGTGCGATGCGCACGAGCGCTGCGCGCTCCGTGCCGGTCTGGTTGCCGAGCACGCCCCCGATGCCGTCGAGCACCAGGCCGGCCGTGCGGCTGACGGGCAGCTCGACAGGACCGATCATCGGGGCCCGCAGGCCGAGCATCGAGCGGTGGCGGGGGTCCAGCGTCGACACGGCGCCCTGGAACAGGGCCTGGTAGCCGGGCCGAAGCATCAGCGCGAGCGGTGGGTTCCGGATGAACTTGACGACGTCACGGGTGCGGGCCGTCACCGCCAGTTCGCCACGGTCGAGGTACCCGTTCATCTGGGCGCGGAGCTCCGCCTCGGATTCCGGCGGGTCCTCGACGCGCATGAGCCGGCCGGCGGTCGCCCACTCGCGCACGTAGGCGTCGGCTCCTCCCGGGATCGGATCGCCCCACCGCTGCGCGGCGCGGAGGAACGCGTCCGTGAAGGCCAGGTGGACCCAGCGCGCCATGAGCGGGTCGTTGGCGGAGTAGTCCCGCGTGGTGCCGTGTCCGTCGACGTACTCGCCGCGGACCCGCTCGTGCAGGCGCAGCACCCACTCGCTGGCCCCGCGGGCGGTGGCGGTGTCACCGTGCGAGACGGTGAAGATCCAGCGGATGGTGCCGGCGAGGCGGCCGAACGGGTCCTCGCGGTAGCGGGAGTGGTCGGCCACGCCGGCGAGGACCCCGGGGTGGAGGGCCTGGACGAGCAGCGCCCGGACCCCGGCGACGATCGTCTGCTTGCCGCCGTGCACGGACCACGTCGCGGAGCCCGGGCCGAAGAACCCGGCGTCGGTGCCCTGCTCGAGCTCGTCGATCCACTCCGGCTTGCTCGTCGCGCCCCCGGTGAACGTGTCGTTGAGGCGGGACCGGAGGGCGTCGGAGACGGAGGGCATGGCGTCATCGTCCGTCCGCCCCCTGGGAACGCACTCGGCTTCGCGCGGGCCGACCGTTCCCAGGGTGCACGGGGGTCGCCCGCTACGTTGGTCGAGTGAGCATCGACACGCCTCGTCCCTGGCTTGCCTCGTACGCCCCGGGGGTCCCGCACGACATCGAGGAACAGAGCGGTTCCCTGTACGACCTGGTCGAGCAGTCGGCCCGGAAGTTCCCCAGGCAGGTCGCCCTCGAGTTCTTCAAGCGCACCACGAGCTACGCCGACCTCGAGGAGCAGATCCTCCGCGCGGCGAACGGCCTGCGGAAGCTCGGCGTGGGGGCGGGTGACCGCGTCGCCATCGTGCTGCCGAACTGCCCCCAGCACATCGTGGCGTTCTACGCGGTGCTGCGGCTCGGCGCGATCGTGGTCGAGCACAACCCGCTGTACACGCCGCGGGAGCTCCGCCACCAGTTCGAGGACCACGGCGCCAAGGTCGCCATCGCCTGGGACAAGTCCGTCGCGACGCTGCAGGACTTCCCGGCCGACGTGCACCTCGACGCGATCGTCTCGGTCGACATCACCCGTGCGATGCCCCGGAGCACCCGGCTCGCCCTGGCACTGCCGGTCGCGAAGGCCCGCGAGTCCCGCGCGAAACTGACGACGAAGGTCCGTGGCACGGTGAAGTGGGACGACGTCGCCGACACCCGCAAGCTGTCGAAGCGGCACCCGCGCCCGGCCAACGACGACGTCGCGCTGATCCAGTACACCTCCGGCACCACCGGGACTCCGAAGGGTGCGGTCCTGAGTCACCGGAACCTGCTGGCGAACGCTGCCCAGGCCCGGGCGTGGGTGCCGCAGATCCGCCGCGGCGACAACGTCGTGTACGCGGTGCTGCCGATGTTCCACGCGTACGGTCTGACGCTCTGCCTGACCTTCGCGATGAGCATGGCCTCGCGGCTCGTGCTCTTCCCCGCGTTCGACCCCGCTCTGGTCCTGAGCGCCATCAAGCGTCACCCGCCGACGTTCCTGCCGGCCGTGCCGCCGATCTACGCCCGGCTGCAGCACGCCGCCGACTCGGCGAAGGTGTCGCTCAAGGGCATCGAGATCGGCATCTCCGGCGCCATGCCACTGTCGCAGGACATCGTCGAACCGTGGGAGGCCCGGACCGACGGCTACCTGGTCGAGGGCTACGGCCTGTCCGAGTGCTCCCCCGTCCTGATGGCCAACCCGGTCTCCCCGGAGCGCCGCCTCGGGTCGATCGGCCTGCCGTTGTCCTCCACCGAGGCACGCGTGGTCGACCCGGACGACGACACCAAGGTGCTCGGCGTCGACGAACCCGGCGAGCTGCAGGTCCGTGGCCCGCAGGTGTTCCGCGGCTACTGGGGCAAGGCGGAGGCCACCGATGAGGTCTTCACGCCCGACGGCTGGTTCCGCACCGGCGACATCGTGGCCATCGGTGCCGACGGGTACGTCCGGATCGTCGACCGCTTGAAGGAACTCATCATCACCGGCGGCTTCAACGTGTCGCCGTCCGAGGTCGAGGACACCCTGCTCAAGCACCCCAGCGTCAAAGAGGTCGCGGTCGTCGGCATCACGCAGGGTGGCAACGAGCAGGTCGTCGCCGCGGTCGTGCCGAAGGACCCGTCGACGTTCGACCCCGCGGCGCTGCGGGCCTGGTCACGCGAACACCTGGCGGCGTACAAGGTGCCGCGCCGGGTCGTCGTGGTCGAGGACCTGCCGCGCTCGATGATCGGCAAGGTGCTGCGGCGGAAGGTGCGCGACCAGATCCTGGACGGCTGACGCGCGGCGGCGCGCAGACGCTGCTGCTCGTCAGCTGGGGCGTCGCGCGGGCAGCGCAAGCACGGACAGCCCGACCACCACGAGCACGATGCCGGTCCAGCCGCCGAGTCCCAGGTGCTCCCCCACCACGAGCACCGCCAGCACCGCGGCCACGACGGGCTCGAGCAGTGAAAGCAGCGTCGCGACCGATGCCGTCACCGACCGGAGTCCGACCGCGTACAGCGAGTGGCCGATGACCGTCGGCACCAGCGCCAGGTACAGGAACACCGGCCAGTCGTCGGCCTCGGCCAGGAACGGCCCGCCCGCCACCACGGCGAGCACGACGAGCGGCACCGCGGCCATGCCGAACACCGCTCCGACGAGTCCGCGCTCGTTCGGCCCGCGGGCTGCCCGTGCCGCAGCGACCCCGACGTCGCCGCCGACCCGCATGGTGTCGGCCTCGGCGCGACCGACGGCGATCGGCATCCGGCTCGTCGCCGCGTGCATCCCCCGCGCCACCGCCCACGAGTACAGCGCGTACGTCAGACCGGCGACCAGGGCGCTGCCGACGCCGACCGCGAGCGATCGCCCGCCGTCGCCGTGCCCGGAGCGGGCGAGGGTGACGACGACCATGCCGACCACGCTCACCAGGGTGGCCACGAGCCAGCGGCGCGTGACGGGCCTGCGGTCGACGACCCACTCGACCAGGCCGGCGAAGACGGGCGACGAGCCGATGGCCAGGGTCGTGCCGAGCGCGACGCCGGCGTCGGCGAGGGCCGCGTAGAACGCGATCGCGTAGACCACGAGCGACACGGCACCGAGCAGGGCCCAGCCCCGGGTCCGGCGCTGGCCCACGGCTCGCAGGGTGCCCCGGCCCGCGGTCGCCGCGAGCACGAGCCCGCCCAGGCCGAAGGTCACCGCGCCGAACACGAACGCCGGCACACCGGGCGCGAAGTGCGTCGCGGTCCCGGTGGTGCCCCACACCGCCGCGGCGACCACGATCGCCGCCAGGCCGCCGACGGGCCTGGAGGCACGTCCTGCGCCCGGTCCGCGGCTCACGCGACGTGGACGTTGGGCCGTCGGTTGACCTCGGGTTCCGCTTCGCGCAGGACCTCGCGCGTCACGGGGGCGACGTCGCCGGCACCGGTGAACACGAAGCGCAGGGCGTTCCGGATCGGGCTGCCCTCGTTCCACTCGAAGTAGATGCTCGGCACCACACCGGCGAGGTCGCGGATGGCGAGGAGGGTCGACGCGATGGTGTTCGGGACGTTGCCGGAGCGGACCTTGAGCACGCGGAACCCGTGGATGACGTGCCCTTCGACCACCAGGTCCTCTTCGAAGTCGGACGAGTCGGCGGGCAGGACCTCGAGGAACATCGTCGGCACGCGCGCCGGGATGCCGGAATCACGACGTTCCTCGCGCCCCTTCGCCCGGTACGCCTCGGCCGTGCCGGCACCGGGCTCGTTGGCGATGATGCAGATCGAGCTGAACTGGTCGGCATCGGCCTCGACGAACTGGCGGGCCGTCGCGTCCAGCTCGATCGACGACGCCCGGAGTTCGAACGAGCGGCGCACGCGCGAGATGAGCGAGACCACGACGATCGCGATGATGAAGATCGCCGCGATCCGCACGCCGTCGGGCCGCTCGATCACGTTGGCGACCGTGGTGTAGACGAACACGACCGAGATCACGCCGAACGCGATAGTGCGCTTGCGCTGCTGCTTGCGGCGCGCGGACAGCGTCACGGCGACCGCGGCACTCGTGATGAGCACGAGGACGCCGGTGGCGTAGGCGCCGCCCTGGGCGTCGACGTCGGCCTGGAAGATGATCGTGATCACGAACGCGATGAGCGTGAAGATGATCACGAGGGGACGCACGGCGCGAGCCCACTGGGGTGCCATGCCGTAGCGGGGCAGGAACCGCGGCACGAGGTTCAGGAGCCCGGCCATCGCGCTCGCGCCGGCGAACCACAGGATGGCGACGGTGGAGAAGTCGTAGATCGACCCGAACACGCCGCCCATGTATTCGTGCGCCAGGTACGCCAGCGCACGACCGTTCGCACCACCGCCCGGCTGGAACTCGCGCTGCGGGATGAGGAACGTCGTCACGATCGACGAGGTGATGAGGAACGAGCTCATGATCAGCGCCGCGACCGTCAGCAGCCGCTTCGTGCCACGGATCCGGCCTTCGGGTCGGTCGCTGGTGCCGTCGGTGGCGTCGCCACGGACCTGCGGCATCACCGCGACGCCGGTCTCGAAGCCGGAGAGCCCGAGCGCGAGCTTCGGGAACACGATCAGGGCGATGCCGACCATGACGAGCGGGTTGCCGTGCTGCGCCGTCAGCCCGGACCACCAGTCGCTGGCGACCATCGGGTTCTCGAACACGTGCCAGAGCGCGACGATGATGACGACGGCGTTCAGGGCGAGGAACACGGCGACGAGCCCGACCGCGATGCCGATGGCTTCCTTGAATCCGCGCAGGAACACGATGCCGAGCAGGAGCAGCAGCGCCAGGGTGAGCGGCACCGGGATCTCGGTGAACCAGTGCGGCGTGTACGGGTTCTCGGCGATGTGCGCCGTGGCGTCGGCCGCCGACAGGGTCATCGTGATCATGAAGTCCGTCACGGCGAACCCGAGCAGCACCAGCACGAGCAGCTTGCCGGCCCACCATGGCAGGAGCTTCTCGAGCATCATGATCGACCCGGCGCCCCGGAAGCTGTCGTGGGCGATCCGGCGGTACACCGGCAGCGCGCCGAACAACGTGACGAGCACGAGGACGATCGTCGCGATCGGCGACAGCAGCCCCGCGGCGAGCGCGGCGATGGCGGGCTGGTACCCGAGGGTGGAGAAGTAGTCCACGCCGGTCAGGCACATGACCCGCCACCACGGGTGGGTCTTCTCGACCTCGACCTGGTGCGGGCCCTGGTGGGAGGCTCCCTGGTCGGCCCCGTGCAGCATCCACCGGCGCAGGCGGGTGCTGCGGTCGAGGGGCTGCTCGGTGGCGTCGCGCTGGGCGGCCCGCTCGGCGTCTGTCGCGGTCACGAGGATGATGCTAAGCCGTCCGGGTGGCCCCCGCGCACACCCGGACGACCCTGTGCACGGGGCGCTCCCACTACCGCCGTGTGCGGGACAGGGTCGCCACGATCCCGGCGACGACCAGCAGGACGCCGGCGGCGATGCAGGCGGCCAGCAGCAGGGTCGTGGTGTCCACTGAGAACATCGGCAGCGCACTCACGGCCATCGCCCCGGCGAACACGAGCATCAGCACGCCCCACAGGATCGTGCCGAACCGTGCACCGCGGCGTGCAGGCCGGTGGCCGCGCCCGTCGGGAACCTCCGGCGGAACCGTCGGCGCTGTCGTCTCGTCGTTCGTGGTGTCGTCGTTCGTCATGGTCCCGTTCCTCACTCGCCGACCGTGATCGCCCGCGGCACGTCGACGCCGCCGCCGAGGATCCACAGGTGCACGGTCGTGGTCTCGTCCGCATCGGCCGTGCGCGCCGCGCGGTTCTCCAGCGTCGTGGTCCGGAGCACCCCGCCGGTGTCCGCTCCGTCGTCGCCTCCGCCGGTGTCCACGCCGTACCCGACGCCGCTGACCTCGACCCGGACCGGCAGGTCGGTCGGCAGCAGCACGTCGGCTCCGCCGGCGCCCAGCCAGAGGGTCACGTCGCCCCCGCTGGCCGACGGTTCGAGGCCGCGGAGGTCCAGGGTGGGCCCACCGGCCAGCATCGCGAAGTTCCGCTCGGTCCCCGGCGCGGCCCGTTCCACCTGCCACGTGGTGCCGCCGATCAGCGAGACCTGTGTGCCGGCGGGCAGGACCCCGGTGACCACGAGGGCCACCGCGGCGACCGTCGAGAACAGTCCGAGCACGTCGTCGTCGCGGCCGCGGACCCCGGCGACGATCGTGGCGATCGCCAGCACCGCGAGCGCGGCGGCGATCCCGAGGACCGGGACGGACCACCCGGCCTGCTGCGCCCAGAACGCGACCCCGGCTCCGGCGACGAGTGCGAGTCCGAGGGACACGGCGACGTACGCCGCTCCGGGGCGCCGCTGCTCCCGCTCGGCCCGCCGTTCGCCGGCCCGCTCGCGTTCCGCGCGCAACCGCTCCTCGTGCTGCAGTCGCCGGTCCTCGGGGCTCACCGGCACGTCCCACTGCCAGGAGGCCCGACCCGGCTCCGGCGCGCCGGTCGCCTCGGTGGTCCACGCGGTCCGGGCCGGGCGCGGCTCCTCGGGGCTGGTCCAGAAGTCGCCCCGCGGCGCGGCCGACGGGTCGGCTTCGGTGTGCGCGGTCCGGTCGCCCTCCACTCCGCGTCGGGCCAGGACCACGATGAGCCAGACGATCCCGCCGACCAGCACGATGCTCCACGCGGTGGCCAGGGTCGCCTCGAGCCAGCTGGGCATCCCCCAGGCATCGGGCACACCCTGCCACCACAGCCCCCGGGCGGCGGGCACGAAGGTCAGTGCCACGAAGGCGCCGATCGCGATGAGTGCGGGGTCGAGCACCCCGCGCATCATCCGGTCGACGTGGATGCGTCCGGCGGAGTCGGGCAGCAGCGCCCAGCCGACGGCGTACGCCAGGAAGACCGGCCCGCCCAGCAGTGCGACGACGATCGCCACGCCGCGGACCACGAGCGGGTCGAGCCCGGTGCGGCGGGCGACGGCGCCGCACACGCCGGCGAGCCAGCGGTCGTCGGTGCGCGTGATGCCGAGGCCGCGGACCCAGTCGAAGAACCGGGTCGTCGAGTCGGCGCTGCCGGCAGCGGTGCCGGGAGCGGAGTCGTGCTGGTGATCGGTCATGACCACCAGCATCCCGGCAGGCGTGCGTCGGCACCATCGGGGTTCCCCCTGACCGGTCCCTGATCCCGGCCCCGGACCCTGCTGCGGGCGCCGTCCGGGTGCCAGGATTGGCCCATGGCCACCGCGACGATGACGCGCCCGACCCCGAGGGTCGTCGGCGGCGTCTGCAGCGGGTTCGCGGCGCACACCGGGCTGCCGGTCGGGGCCGTCCGGCTCGTCACCGCGGTCCTGGTGGTCTGCGGTGGCGCCGGCCTGCTGCTCTACGCCTGGCTCTGGGCGACCGTCCCGAGTGCGCCAGCCGGTTCCGCCTCGGGCCGCGCACCACTCAAGTCCTTCCTGACGCCTGCCGTCGGCGTGGCCGGAGACGACGACCCCGTGTCCGCCCTCCGCGCCCCGGTCGTCGAGATCCTGCTCGGCGTGGCCTTGCTCGCCGCCGCCGGCGCGGTGGTGGCAGCGCGGATGGGCATGGCGGTCCCCCTCGAGTTCGTCGTGCCCGGCGTCGTCGTCGTCACCGGCGCCGCACTCGCCTGGCGACAGTTCGACGCGCTCCGCAACGTCCGCACGGCCCGGTCCTCCGCCCTGGTCGTGCGGGCGCTCGGGGCCCTGGTGCTCGTCGTGCTCGGCATCCTGCTGTTCTTCACGACGAGCAGCCGCCCGAACGTCTGGACGGTCCTCACCGCCGCGGTCGCCGTCCTGGTCGGGGTCGCCGTCGTGGTCGCCCCGTGGGTGGTCCGGCTCGTCCGCGACCTCGCCGAGGAACGCGCCGCCCGCGTCCGTGACCTCGAGCGGGCCGAGTTCGCCGCGCACCTGCACGACTCGGTGTTGCAGACGCTCGCCCTCATCCAGCAGAAGGCCGAGCCCGGCTCCGACGCGGCCCGGCTGGCGCGGGCGCAGGAACGCGAGCTGCGGTCCTGGCTCTTCGCGGAGCAGGCGGAACCGGCGCGCGACCTCGGCACGCAGCTGCGCGACGCCGCCGTCGAGATCGAGTCCGAGTACCCCGCCCGCATCGACGTCATCGCGGTGGGCCCTGCCCGCACCGACCTGCCCGACGGGCTCGTCGCCGCCGCTCGCGAAGCGGTGCTCAACGCTGCCCGGCACGCCGGCGGGACCGTCAGCGTGTACGCCGAGACCGCCCGCGGCCGGGTCGAGATCAGCATCCGCGACCGCGGACCGGGCTTCGACGTCGAGCAGGTGCCGGCGGGCCGGTACGGCGTCCGCGAGTCGATCATCGGCCGCATGCAGCGCCTCGGCGGCCTCGCGACGATCGCGCCCGGGCCGGGGCACACGGGCACCGAGGTCCGACTGACCCTGCCGCTCGCACCCGCGAGTCACGACGAGGAGCACGCATGACCGAACCCGCCCCGTTGACGGTCGCGATCGTCGACGACCACTCCATCTTCCGAGCCGGCGTGCGCGCCGGGCTGCCACCGGGCCTCCAGGTCGTTGGTGAGGCGGCGACCGTCGACGAGGCCGTGACGCTCGTCGCAGCCACGCGCCCGCGCGTCGTCCTGCTCGACGTGCACCTGCCGGGTGGCGGCGGGGGTGGTGGTGCCGAGGTGATCACGCGGTCCGCACCGGGGAACCCGGACACCCGGTTCCTCGCGCTGAGCGTGTCGGACGCCGCCGATGACGTCGTCCGGGTCATCCGGGCCGGCGCCCGCGGGTACATCACGAAGAGCTCGTCGAGTGCCGAGGTCGCCGAGGCCGTGACCCGTGTGGCGGACGGCGACGCGGTGTTCTCGCCGCGCCTGGCCGGCTTCGTGCTCGACGCGTTCGGGGCGGTCAGCGGCGAGACGGCGCAGCACGACACCGAGCTGGACCGCCTGTCCGCCCGCGAGCAGGAGGTCATGCGGCTCATCGCCCGCGGGTACGCCTACAAGGAGGTCGCGACGGAGCTGTTCATCTCGGTGAAGACCGTCGAGACCCACGTGTCGAAGGTCCTGCGGAAGCTGCAGCTGTCGAACCGGCACGAGCTGACCGCGTGGGCGCTGCAGCGCAAGCTGCTCTGAGCGCCCACACCGGCGTCACTTCGCGCTGATCCTGGGGGTGAATGGCACAGCCTTGTTGACCGCCCATGGCGTCACTTCGCGCTGATCCTGGGGGTGAATGGCACAGCCTTGTTGACCGCCCATGGCGTCACTTCGCGCTGATCC
>NZ_JADKSC010000002.1:305916-696266 GCF_015350855.1 Curtobacterium sp. VKM Ac-2889
TGGTGTACTTGTTCACCGACCACGGCACGAACACCACGAGCATCACGGCGATCCCGATCAGGACGGTCAGCACGGGGTGCTGCATCGTCCAGATGTCCGGCACCGGCGCGGACCCGACGTTGCCGAACAGTTCGCGCGCGGCCTGCACGAGCGACGACACCGGGTTCCACTCCGCGAACACGCGCAGCACCAGCGGCAGGGTGTCGCTCGGCACGAACGCGTTCGAGATGAACGTCAGCGGGAACAGGATCATGAACGAGGCGTTGTTGATGACCTCGGGTGTCTTGACGCTCATGCCGAGCAACGCCATCACCCAGCTGAACGCGTAGCTGAAGAGCAGCAGCAGGGCGATGCCGGCCAGGAACTCGAGCGGGGACGAGTTGACGCGCCACCCGACCGCCAGACCGGTGAGCATCATGATCGCCATCGAGATCGAGTTGAGCACGAGGTCGGAGTTGGTCCGTCCGACGAGCACGGCGGACGCCGACATCGGCAGCGTGCGGAACCGGTCGATCAGTCCTTCCTTCAGGTCCTGCGCCATCGCCGAGCCGGAGAACGTCGCGCCGAACACCACGGTCTGCGCGAAGATCCCCGCCATCAGGAACTGCGTGTAGTCGGTGCCCTGCACCTGGATGGCGCCGCCGTAGACCTGGCTGAACAGCAGGACGAACATGATCGGCTGCAGCACGGCGAAGACGAGCATGTCCGGCGACCGCTTGAGCTTGATGAGGTTGCGCTTGGTGACGGTCCAGCCGTCCTCGACCCAGACGGCGAGCGGCGAGGTGACGACGACGGGCAGCTGACGGCCCGGAGCCAGGGAGGTGGCGGTCATCGTGCCGTCTCCTTCTGCTTGGTCTTCTGCGTGGTCGCCGCGGGGCCGTCGGCGTCGTCGTCCGTCGCGGCGTGGCCGGTCAGGCGGAGGAAGACGTCGTCGAGGGTCGGGCGCCGCATGCCGGCGTCGTGCAGGTCGATGCCGGCCGCACCGAGGTCGGCGAGCACGCGCTGCAGGGCGGCCGGTCCGGCCTCGACCGCGATGGCACGGGTGCGGCCGTCGCCCGAGGTCTCGACCTCGCCGACCCCGTAGCGGCGGAGGACGGTGGTCGCCGCGTCGCCGTCGGCCTCGTCCACCAGGGTCACGACGACCCGGTGCCCACCGACCTGCGCCTTCAGGTGGTCGGAGGTCCCCTCGGCGATGACCGTCCCGTCGTCGATGACCGCGATGTCGTCGGCGAGCCGGTCGGCCTCTTCCAGGTACTGGGTGGTGAGGAGCACCGTCGCGCCCTCGGCCACGAGGTCCTCGATGATGCCCCAGAGCGCCAGCCGGCTGCGGGGGTCGAGGCCCGTCGTCGGCTCGTCGAGGAACAGCACCCGCGGGTTCATCACGAGGGCCCCGGCCAGGTCGATCCGTCGTCGCATGCCGCCCGAGAAGCCCTTGACCGGGCGGTCCCCCGCCTCGGACAGGTCGAAGACGTCGATGAGCTCACGAGCCCGGTCGCGCGAGGTCCGACGACCCAGGTGGTACAGCCGCCCGATCATCTCGAGGTTCTCGAACCCGGTCAGGTTCTCGTCGACCGCCGCGTACTGTCCGGACACCCCGATCGAGCGCCGGGTGGCCTGCGGATCGGCGATCACGTCGATGCCGTCGATCGTCGCGGTGCCGGAGTCGGGCGTGATGAGGGTGGTCAGCACCTTCACGGTGGTCGTCTTGCCCGCGCCGTTCGGCCCGAGCAGTGCCTTCACGGTGCCCTGCGGCACCGACAGGTCGAGTCCGGCCAGTGCGTGCACCGGCCCGGACTTCGACTTGTACGTCTTGGTCAGCCCGGAGGCTTCGATGATGGCCATGTCGCTCCTTCGTCGGACACGGTGGGTACCCGGGGTCCGGTGGAGCGACGGACGTCACTCAGACGTCGAAGTCGCCACCACCGAAGTCGCTGAAGCCACCGCCGAAGTCGGATCCGCTGTCGCCCCAGCCCGCATTGTCGAAGCCGCCGCCGTCGGATGCGCCACCGTCGGACGCCCCGGCATCACCGGATTCAGCACCAGTGTCCTCCGAACCGCCGTCACCCGCAGCGTCGGTACCGCCATCGAACGAACCGGGGTCGGGCAGGAAGGCGCTCATGATCGCGGATCCGATGACGTAGCCGGCCACCGTCCCGAGGATCGAGGCACCGATCATGCTGCCGAACGAGGGTCCACCGCGCTGCCCGCCGAAGCGGCCGCCGCCCCCACCGACACCGCCGAGCGAGCGCTCCATGAAGCCCGGCTGGCGGATCTCGGACCGGGTCGCCGACTGGGCCAGCGAGCGTGGGTCGTCCCCACGGGGCGCCTCACCAGGAGGGGCCGTGCGGGTGAACTCGTCGTAGACCATCCGGCGCTGCTCGTCGGTCAGCTTGGCGAAGGCCTCGGCGTGGACCTCTTCGATGCGCTCCGGCGGCGCGGTGCGGAGCAGGTAGCGGTAGCGCTCGACCGCACGCTCGTCGTCGGTCGTCGCACCCTGCTGCTGCGTCGGTGCGTCACCCCACTGCGGGACGCCGTACTGGTCGCCGCCGCCCTGCGGCGCGGACGGTGCGGGCTGCTGGTACGACTGCTGGCCGTACCGGTAGCCCTGCTGCTGCGGCGGCTGCCCCCACTGGTTCTGCTGTGCGTCGGCGGATCGGTCTCGCTCCGGACGTCCGAGCAGGCGGTCGAGGAATCCCATGGTCGATGCTCCTTCGGGTGCACGGTCGGTCCGGACGGACCGGTCGTGGACTGCAACCCTACGAACCCACGGCGTCGGCTGACTGAGCGCCCGCTCAGAGTCGGCCGGGAGGCGCGTGCCGGACCGGCACCGCGCCTCCAGCCCGCACCATGCGCACCTGCGCACCCCGTGCGCGGTTCCCAGCCCCGTGCGCGGATGCAACACCGCACCCGGCAGCCAACCCCGCACCGCATCGCGGACCCCGCACCGTGCGCACCACCCACCGGCCGGGAGGCGCGTGCCGGACCGGCACCGTGCCTCCAGTCCGCACCGTGCGCACCAGCGCACCCCGTGCGCGCTTCCCAGCCCCGTGCGCGCTTGCGACACCGCACCCGGCAGCCAACCCCGCACCAGATCGCAGACCCCGCACCGTGCGCACCACCCACCGGCCGGGAGGCGCGTACCGGGCTGGCACCGTGCCTCCAGTCCGCACCGTGCGCACCTGCGCACCCCGTGCGCGCTTCCCAGCCCCGTGCGCGGATGCAGCACCGCACCCCGCAGCCAACCCCGCACCAGATCGCAGACCCCGCACCGTGCGCACCACCCACCGGCCGGGAGGCGCGTGCCAGGCTGGCACCGCGCCTCCGGTCCGCACCGTGCGCACCTGCGCACCCCGTGCTCGGTTAGCCGCCCCGTGCGCGCTTGCAGCACCGCACCCGGCAGCCAACCCCGCACCGCATCGCGGACCCCGCACCGTGCGCACCGCCCACCGGCCGGGAGGCGCGTACCGGGCTGGCACCGCGCCTCCAGTCCGCACCGTGCGCACCTGCGCACCCCGTGCGCGCTTCCCAGCCCCGTGCGCGCTTGCAGCACCGCACCCGGCAGCCAACCCCGCACCGGATCGCAGACCCAGCACCGTGCGCCGCGCGGCTCACCCCGCGGCGAGCGCCGCCGTCCACACCGCGTGCAGTTCGTCCGCGGCCCCCGGGTGCGCCACCAGGAAGGGGTCCCCCACGGGCGGGAAGCCCTCGACGGGACCGGATCGCGTCAGCACGACGCCCCCGGCCTCGTGCACGAGCAGCACCGCGGCGCCGTGGTCGATGGGGTTGAACGCCGACACGCAGCCGCCGATCCCCCGTCCGGCCGCGACCTGCGCGATGGTCAGCGTCCCCGATCCCTGCACCCGGAGCGTGCACGACCGGTCGGCCAGCGCGTCGAGGAACGCCCCGAAGCCCGCCCACGGTCGGTGCCCGTCGAGCTCGGTGCCGACGACGGCGCCGGCGAGCGGCCGGGGTGCGTCGTCGAGCCGGAGCTGCCGGTCGCGCAGGGTGGCACCGCGCCCGCGTCGCGCCTCGAGCACCTCACCGCGCCAGGGGTCCGCGACGACGCCGACGAGTGGGCGTCCGCCACGGGTCAGGCAGAGTGACATCGAGGTCCAGGGGACTCCGTTCGCCAGGTTCGTGGTGCCGTCGACGGGGTCGAGGAACCAGCGGTGCCGGTCGCCGGGGGCCTCGCCGTACTCCTCGCCGGTGAACCCGTGCGTCGGGAACACCATCCGCACGCGGGAGCGGACGTGCTGCTCCACCAGGCGGTCGACGTCGGTGACCAGGTCGGCGGGGTTGGCCTTCGTGTGGACCTCGCTGACGGGGTGTTCCCGCGTGTAGGCGATGACCTCGTGGGCGATGCGGTGGGCCAAGGCCTGGGCGCGCGAGGCGACCTCGGTCTCGGTGGCCTCGCGGTCACGCTCGGGCCAGCCGTCGCGTTCCGCCGCCGACAACGCGGCGCCGATGGCCCCGACGTCGTTCGTGGTGATCGAGTCGACGCCGAGCCGGGCGGCCCAGATCGCGGGTTCGACGTCGTCGATGGTCCAGACGGCGACGCGCAGGCCCAGGGCGTGCGCGACCTCGACGGTGTGCGGGGTGAGGAAGGCGACGTCGAGGTTGAGCGTCGACGGGTGGAGCGCGTCGAGGTCCGCGGGGACGGGCGGGTCGAGCGACTCCCACGCCAGCCAGACGTCGGCGTCGGGCAGCACGGAGCGGACGGCTGCCATCGCCGCGGGCGCCCCGCACCAGGCCACCGCGGTGGAACCGGTGAAGCCCGCGACGGTGCGGGCGGCGACCAGGGCGTCCTCGGCGTCGGTCAGGTCGACGAGCAGGGTCGACCGGCAGCCGTCGAGGCGTTCGAGCGCACCGTCGAGCCGCGGGATCCGGTCGAGGCCGTTGCCGAGCCGCGCGACGTCGCACCAGTCGACGTCGGCCACGCGGCGGGCGTCACCCCACATCCGGCCGAGGGTCTCGTCGTGCAGCAGGACGGCGACGCCGTCGGCGGTGCGACGGACGTCGACCTCGATCACCTCGGCGCCGAGCGCCTCGGCGACCGCGAGGGCGGGCAGCGTGTTCTCGCGCCGGACGCGCGGCGCACCACGGTGAGCGACGAGGCGTGGCGGACGCACGCCGGGCCTGGCGTCCAGGCTGGTCGAGACCACACGGTCGACCGCAGCGACAGACGCAGACGCAGACGCAACCGAGGCTGACGCAGCCGACGCAGACGACACGGCCGCAACCGGCGTCGGGACCCCCGCGCTCATCGTGCGACCTCGAGCAGCACGCCGTCGCGGTGCACGAGCACTTCGCCCAGGCGCACCCCGGTCTCGGTGCCGACCGCCGGCGGTGGCCCGGTGACGTAGGCGCGGAGCTCCGCGCCGTCGGTGCTGAGCACGACCTCGGCGAAGTGGCCGCGCATGAGCACCCGTGCGACGGTCGCACGGATCGGCGAGTCATCGGTGAGCACGACCTGCTCCGGGCGGACCAGCACCGTGTCGGCCGCGGTCGGGCTGACGGACGTGCCGGCGAGGAACCGGCCGGTGACGACGCTCGTCGAGCCGATGAACGACGCGACGAACCCGGTGGCGGGGCGGGCGTAGAGCTCGGTCGGTGTGGCGATCTGCTCGATCCGGCCGTCGTGCATGACGGCGATCCGGTCGGAGATGCTGAGCGCTTCGTCCTGGTCGTGCGTCACGATCACGGTCGTGATGCCGAGGCGCTGCTGGATGCGCCGGATCTCGTCGCGGACACTGACGCGGAGCTTCGCGTCGAGGTTCGACAGCGGCTCGTCGAGGAGCAGCACGTCCGGCTCCTGCACGATCGCACGGGCGAGGGCGACGCGCTGCTGCTCACCGCCCGAGATCGCGGTCGGCTTCGAGCCGGCGTGGTGGCTCAGCCCGACGAGCTCGAGCGCATCGCGCACCCGCTCGGCGACCCGCTGCTTCGGCACCCGTCGGGTCCGCAGCGGGAACGCGACGTTCTGCGTCACCGTCATGTGCGGCCACAGCGCGTAGTTCTGGAACACCATCGCGCTCGGTCGGCGCTCCGGACCGAGCGACGTGACGTCGCGGTCCCCCATCGTCACGACGCCGCCGTCGGCGGGCAGGAACCCCGCCACCATGCGGAGCGTCGTGGTCTTGCCGCAGCCCGACGGCCCGAGGAGCGAGACGAGCTCGCCCTTCGCGACGTCGAGGTCGATGCCCGCGACGACGTCGCGTCCGCCGAGCGTCTTGCGCAGTCCGCGGATGGTGAGTCCGCCGGTCCGGTCCGTCGTGCTGCCGTCGGCCTGGAGGCCCGGTGTGCGTTCCGCGACGAGCGCCTTGTCCGTCATCTGGTCGCCTTTCGTGCTGGTGGTGGTCATCGGATCTGGAAGCCGTCCGCCAGACGGCCGCCCATGATGTGCTTCCGGGCGAGCAGCAGCAGGACCACGGACGGGATGCTCAGCGCGATCGCGAACACCGCCGAGACCTGACGCGGGGAGTTGAGGACGAGCGAGTACATCGCCGTCGGCATCGTCATGTACGTCGGGGCGCCGACCAGGTACGTGCCCTGTGCCTCGTCGAAGGACGCCAGGAACGACATCACCATCGCGACGAGGATCCCCGGCCAGGCGATCGGGAACGTCACCTTCCAGAAGGTGCGCCAGCGGCTGGCCCCGGCGTCGCGGGCGGCTTCCTCGAGGGACCGTGGCACGGCCGAGAACGCCGCGGCGGGCAGCCACGTCATGAAGACGACGCAGCCCAGGACGTGCACGATCAGGATCCCGGTCACCGTGTTCATGAGGTTCAGCGCGGTGAACATCGCCGACATCGTGACGAAGAGGCCCATCTTCGGGAACGCGTTCGTGGCGAACAGTCCGACGAGCACGAGCCGCCGCCCGGGGAACTCGATGCGGCTGATCGCCCAGGCAGCGGGCAGACACACGACCGCGGCGATGAGGACCGTGAGCGGCGCGAGGACGAGCGAGTTCTGCACCGCGACGGCCAGGCTGCGGTCCTCGAACACGGTGCCCCACCACTGCAGGGTCCAGCCGTCGGGCAGCAGGTTCGGGTAGGTCCACGTCGTGGCGAAGGCACGGGCGGCCAGCCAGACGAGCGGACCGAGGATGAACACCGCCAGCACGATCGCGGTCGCCCAGACGAGGGCGTTGCCGGTCAGACGCTTGATCACTGCTGCTCCTGACGCTTCTTGTCGAGCTCGCCCGCGTTCGAGCGGACCGTCGAGCGGAGGTAGAAGACGCTCGCGGCCGCGGCGAACGCGAACACGATGAACGCCATCGCCGTCGACTGCTGCGGACGGTTGTAGGCCTGGAAGTACTTCGAAATGTCGACGCCGAGCATCGTCGGGGCGTTCGGGCCGGTGAAGTACGGCACGGTGAACGACCCGAGGACCCCGATGACGGTGAACGTCGTCGCGATGACGAGCGGGGTCGCGGCCATCGGCAGGAGCACCTGCCAGACGACGCGCCAGGTGCTCGCCCCGGCGTCCTTCGCGGCCTCGACCAGGGCATCCGGGGTGCCCTGGAGCGCCCCGGCGATCATCAGCACCGCGAACGGCAGGCTGGTCCAGACGCTGCCGAACACCACGGCGACGAGGGTGTAGCCCCACACCGGGACGTCGAGGCCGAACTGCGCACCGAGGCTGCGGAGGAAGCCCTGCGCGTCGGTGAAGGTCAGGATCGACCAGCTCGCGATGACCACCGGCACGAAGATCGGCACCACGGCCAGGACGCTGAGGGTCTTGCCGAGGAAGCCTCCGCGGAGCCGCAGGATCACCGCGACGACGACCGCCAGCCCCACGGTCAGGCCGGTCGACAGCGCCGTGACCCCGAGCGTCGCGACCAGGTCACGCAGGAACGTGGGGTTGCCGAGCAGGGTGGTGTAGACCGCGAACGAGAAGCCGCGCACGGTGTCGCCGCCGATGTCGGCGAGCGCCTGGTTCAGGCCGCCGGTGAACCCGAGGCTGAACAGGGCGGCGTTCACCACCGGGACGCCGACGAACAGGATGACGACGAGCACCGGGGCGGCGACGAGGGCGAGGCCCTGCCACCGCCGGCGGCGGGCCAGCCGTTCCTGCGTCGTGCGCCCGCCGGCGGGGTGCGCCGGGCCCTGGGCGTGGGGCGGGACGGGCGGGAGGCCAGTGGCGGAGTCGCCACGGGCCTCCCGGCCGGTTGCTGGGCCGTCCTGGACGGTCTGGGTCACTGCGGGACCTTCGCGTCCCACGCCGCGTTCATGTCAGCGGCGAAGTCGCTCTGGAACCCGAGGCGGAGCTGCGAGGGGTTCGCGTCGGTGAACTGCTCGGCGACCGACTTCGGCAGGCTGTCGAGCGGGATCACCGGGTAGCCGGAGACGGCGCTCGCGACGAGCTGCTGCCCCTTCGCGCTGAGCACGAAGTCGGCGAGCTTCTCGGCTGCCGCCTTCTTCTCCTTGGGCTCGGTCTTCGGGATGCCGAGGAAGCTCGCGCTGCCGGTGAACGACGGGTCGTCGATCTGCACGGCCTTGGTGGTCTTCGGGATGATGCCGGTCTTCTGCGAGGTGATGAACTGGTCGCTCCAGACCGGGGCCATCGCGATCTGACCGCTGCCGAGCAGCTGCACGACCTGATCGTTGCCGTTCGGGTAGACGCCCTTCTGGTACGTCGACGGGCCGAGGTCCTTCAGGGCCGCGAAGCCCTTGTCCCACTTCGACTCGAGCGACTTGTCGTACTTCGTCTGCATCGTCTCCTGCTCGGCGGGCGTCAGGTACTTCGCGAGCACCGTGGCCACGAACGAGCCGCCCGAACCGCCGGACGACGGGGAGTTGTAGGCGAACTCGCCCGGGTTCGCCTTGATCCAGGCGAGCAGGTCGTCGAGGGTCTTCGGCGGGTCCGTGACCTTCTTCGCGTCGTACGCCAGCAGCACGCTCGAGGCGCGGTACGGGATGGCGCTGTCGCCGCCCTGCTGCTTCGTCGCGTCGGGGACGTCCTTGAGGTTCGGGATGGTGCTGTCGCTGACCGTGCTGAGCAGCCCGGCCTTGCCGGCGGTGGTGACGAAGCCGGCGTCGACGAGGTCGTACGCGACGGACTTGCCGGCCTTGACCGCGGTGGCGAGGTTCGCCTGCGTCTGGGCGTCGTGCTCGCCGTGCAGGTCGATGCTCGTGCTGACCTTGATCTTCGGGTTCGCCTTCTCGAAGGCGGGGATGAGCGACTTGTCCCAGAGGTCCTGGACGTTGGTGTCGCCGCTGATGAACACGGTGAGGCTGGTGGTGCCGTTGCCGTCGGCAGCGTTCGAGGCGTTGGCGCTCTGGACGCAGCCGGAGAGTGCGACGGTCGCGGCTGCCGCGATGGCGAGGCCGGCGAGGGCTCGGGTCTTCACGTGGGTACTCCCTGTTCCGTGGGTGATGCGGTGGGGGTCGTGCGGGGTGGGGGTGGTGCGGGGGCTGGTGCGGTGGTGCGGTGGTGCGGGGTGCTGGTCGGGCGGGCCGTGTGGGAACGTTCCCGCGCCGGGGTCGAGTGTGGCGCTGCCGGGTGAACTCCGGGTGCCTCCGGCGCCGCCGGCGGGTGAACTCCGGGTGCGGGGCGCGGGCGGCGGGCGCGGGCGGCGGGCGTGGGCGCGGTGACGGCGCACGGTGCGAGTTCCGACGCCCCGTGCGGGGTTGACGGCTTCGTGCCCGGCTACAACCCGGCACGGAGCGGGCTGCTCGCCCCCGACCGGCGAACGATGCACGGTGCGCGGCCCCGTTCGCTGCCGACGACCCCGCACCGAGCGGCCAGGTCCGCGGTGGGCGACGAACCGCGCACCGTGCGCACCGGCAAGATGCCGAACAATCTCGCACGGTGCGTGACTGATGGCCCTCAGCGCGACATGCGGACTCCGGCCTTGCGGAGCTTCGCGCGGAGGACCCACTCGTTGCGCAGGTCCGACCAGGTGAGCCGCACCACGGTTCGCACCTCGGGGAACGCGCGGAGCCGGTCTTCCCGGATCTTCTCGTCGAACAGCGCTTCCTCCGGTGTCCGTCCCCGCAGGTACGCACTGCTCCGGTACTTCACGGCTCCGTCGAACTCGACCACGACCCCGGCATCCGGGAACCAGAAGTCCACCACGATGTCCGGCTCGCCGAGTGCCCGGAAGCGGTGCTGGAGGACCGGCGGTGGTGTCCCGAACTGGTCGAACCGCGCTCGTGCGTACGACTCCCCCGGTGAGTCCGATGCGGCATCGGCGAACCCGATCGCCCGGAGTGCCCGACGTCGTCCCTTCTGCCCGCGCCGCTCGATCGCCGATAGGACGTCCTCGCGCTCGACCTCGCGACGCAGGAGCGCATCGAGGGACACGACTGCGTCGGTGAACGGCAGTGTGAGTGCGAGGTCGGTCGCCAGCCGATCGAGTCCGCACAACAGCAGCCCGTCGGGCGTGGCGACCGGACGCTCGTTCCGTTCGGCGTCGAGGTCGGCGTGCACCACGAAGGTCGCGTTCGTGGTGCGCCGGTCGGCACCGCGTGAGGTCACGTGGATCCGGGTCGGTGGCGGGGTGAGCAGGGGCACACCGAACACGACGGCGGCGGAGACGTGTGAGATCAGGTCTCCTGGCCGGATCCGGTCGGCGAACGAGCGCAGCCGGAGGTGGTGCTGTTCGGTGGGGCGGAGTGCGGCCCATCCCGCAGACTCCGCGTAGAGTCCGCGTGCTACCCGTGTGAGCTCCCCCGCAGCGGCCCGACGCCTGATGACATCGGACTCATCGGGGCGCTGGGCTGAGGTTCGGAACGTGAGGACTTCGGGGACCGGTGCGAGCTTGAGGTTCATCGACATACTCGTGATGCTCCGGATCCTCCGCCTTCGGAGCAGCACCGCGTGGGCGTGCTGTGGAGGAGCAGCCGCGCCGAGCACCTTGTGGAGGAATGAGCGAGCAGCCCGAGGCCTGCGAGAATGAGCGGGTGAACGCACGCACCTGGGGTTGGCTCGCAGCCGTCATCGACGTCGTCCTCATCGTTGTCTTCGCGCTCATCGGGCGCTCGTCCCATGGTGAGGCGAACACGGCGCTGGCGCTGTGGACGACCGCC
This sequence comes from Curtobacterium sp. VKM Ac-2889, assembly GCF_015350855.1. Lineage (NCBI taxonomy): Bacteria > Bacillati > Actinomycetota > Actinomycetes > Micrococcales > Microbacteriaceae > Curtobacterium > Curtobacterium sp. VKM Ac-2889. The sequence continues at coordinate 316,950 of NZ_JADKSC010000002.1, forward strand.
TACCCGTTCCTGGCCGGTTGGGCGATCGGGTACGTGGCGAGCGGAGCCTGGGCACGACCACTGCGTTTGTGGCCGACCGGCGTCGTGGTCTGGGTGCTGACGGTCTTCGTCGGTCTGGCGATCCGTGTCGTCACCGGCCAGGGCGACGTCGACGGCAACCCGCTGCCGATCTCGTTCGTCATCGTCGCCACGATCGTGCTCGGGGTGTTCCTGCTCGGTTGGCGGGCGATCGTCCGCGGTGTGCTCCGGTTCACCTCGTCGCGGTCGCGGCAGGATGCTGCAGCGACCGACGCGTGAACGGCAGCCGCGGTTCCCAGCCGACCATCCTCGACGTCGCCGCACGTGCGGGTGTCTCGAAGTCGGCGGTGAGCCGGGTCCTCTCCGGAACAGGTCGGTTCTCCGACGAGACGCGTGAGCGAGTCGAGCGCGCCGCGACCGAGCTCGGGTACGTCGCGAACGCGATGGCCCGCGGGCTGGTCAGCGGGCGCACGAACACGATCGGGATGCTCGTCCGTGACGCCTCGTCGATGGTCTACACCGCACTGCACGCCGTGATGGAGCGCCGCGCATCGGAGCTCGGCTACCGAGTCGTCACCACGACGGGCGTCGGCCGGGTCGAGGACGAGAAGTCCGCCCTCGCCGCGCTCGTGTCGATGCGCGTCGACGGCCTGGTCGTGTGCAGCGGGCTGATGCCGTCCGCCGACATCGCCGAGTTCGCGCCCCGCATCGCCACCGTCGTCGCCGGTCGGCCCGAGCTGCACCCGGCGCTCTCGAGCGTCTACTGCGACGAGGTCGACGGTGGGGCTTCCATCGCGGACGCCGTCGCCGATGCCGGCCACACCACGGCCGTGGTGTTCACGGTCCCGCTCGACGACGCCATCACGCAGCACGCGCGATCATCGGCGATGGTCGCGCGGCTCCGAGCACGTGGCGTCCGGGTGATCGACATCGACGCGAGCTTCGTGCGGCCACCCGACGACCTCGCCGCCGACCTGGTGGACGCCGTGCAGGAGTCGGGCGTGACCGCGGTGATGTGTCCGACCGACCGGCTCATGCTCGACGTGTGCGAGGCGCTCGCCCGCCGCGGTGTCGAGGTCCCGCGCGACCTCTCCGTCACCGGGTTCGACGGCGTCTACCCGCTGGCGAGCGACTGGATCGGCTTCACGACACTCGAGCAACCGATCGAGCGCATCGGCCGCGAGGCCATCGACCTGGTCATCGGCCGCATCGACGACCCCACGCGCCCGGTCGAGCACCGGTCACTGCGCGGCACCGTGATCCCCGGCCGCACCCTGCTCCCCCGCTGACGCCGGCCCGCTGACCTCGCACGGTGCGCGTCGACTCACCCCGTGCAGGCTCCGGGCACCGCGCACGGTGCGAGGTCGCGCAAACCCGCGCACGATTCGTGATGCGGTGCGAGGTTCGAGAAGCACGCACGGTGCGAGGTTCGTCAAGCGGTGCCACCGTGGTGGCTCGGTGCGGCGCTACAAGCGCGCACCGAGCGGTCAACCTCGCACGGGCCGACACAGACAGCACCGTGCGGCTTCCGCCCACGGCGACGCCCACGGCGACGCCCGCACCCGCCCCCGCACCCGCCCCCGCCTAGAACAAGCCCGAGCGCGGCCCGTCCTCCGGACCGTCGAACCCGCGGAACATGTCGGACACGAGCGCCTCGATCTGCGGCTCGACCAGGCGTTCGACGGCCTCGGCGATCCGCGGGCGGTGGTCGATGAGCGCCAGGCACACCGCGGTACCGGTCGACCGAGCGCACTCGTCGGACAGCGCGATCTCGTGCCGGAGCGCAGCCTTCGCCTCGTCGGACAACGGCTCGCGCGGCGTCTGCTCCCCCGCGCCGGTGCCGGCCAGCTCGCCGAGCGTGAACAGGAACGGCGACCCCGGCGACGGCTCGGGGTCCACGTCGAGGCCCTGGAACTCAGGCGACAACCCCTCGGCCGGCTGGTACCCCGCGTGCCGCTTCCGGGCCGCCGCGCGCTCGAGCTCACGCTGCAGCAACGGCAGGTTCTTCGCCGTGTAGTCGTCGACGGCGTCCTCGACGATGGTCGAGATCCGCCCGATCAGCGCGTGCTGGACGGCGTGCGGCACGTCGGGTCCGAACCCCGCGGCCGCGGCGATCGGGGATCCGGTGCACTTCCGGCAGATGCGCGTGCGCGGGCGGGCGGTCCCGATCTGCCAGCGCGGCAGCCAGCGCAGCCACAGGTCGACCGCGCCCCGCACGCGCCCGTCGATGCCGTCCATCCCCCAACAGTAGGCCTGGAGGCGCGGATCACCCCCGGCGCACCGCGCCGGTCGGGCAATCCACCGGTCCTCAGGCCTGTGGTTCCGTCACGAAGTCGATCAGCTCCTCGACACGGCCGAGGAGCTCCGGCTCGAGGTCGGCGAAGGTACGCACCTGCCCGAGGATCCGCTGCCATGCCCGAGCGATGTCGGCCTGCTCGGCGTGCGGCCACCCGAGCGCCTGGCAGATGCCCGCCTTCCACTCGATCGAGCGCGGGATCGTCGGCCACGCCCGCAGCCCGACCCGCGCCGGCTTGACCGACTGCCAGACGTCGACGAACGGGTGCCCGACGACGAGCACGTGCGCGCCCCACTTGCCACGCATCACGGCGTCGGCGAAGCGGGACTCCTTCGACCCGGGCACCAGGTGGTCGACGAGCACCCCGACCCGCCGCTCCCGCGTCGGCTGGAACTCGTCGAGCACCGCGGCCAGGTTGTCGACGCCGGAGAGTTCCTCGACCACGACGCCCTCGACCCGCAGGTCGGCGCCCCAGACCTTCTCGACGAGTTCCGCGTCGTGCTTGCCCTCGACCATGATGCGGCTGGGGAGCGCCACCCGAGCACGCTGCGACTCCACGGCGAACGATCCGGACGCGGTGCGGAGGCGACCACCGTCGGACGCCTGCCGCACGGCGGGCGCGGCCCCGGGCCTCCAGTCCGCGTGCACGGCACCGACGGAACCAGCAGCACCAGCCCGGCCAGCGGCACCCCCGGCAGAACGACCGACCGGCGCCGACGGCCGCCCCAGCGTCACCAACTCACCCTCGAGCAGGAACTGCCCGGTGAAGGGGAAGGAGCGCGTGCGGCCCTTCCAGTCCTCGAGCGCGATGTTGCCCGCCTCGAGCCCCACCACGGCACCGGCCCACCCGGAGTCCGGGTCCTCGAGCACCATGTCCCGTTCGAGCGGCACCTGCCGCACCTTCTTCACCCCGCGCGAGCGCCAGTCCCCCGAGAGCACATCGCCGCCGTACCGGTCGTCGTCCACCCGCACGAGGGTACTGTCGACGACGGCCCGGACGACGTCGACCGCGCCGGTTCCCCATCATCTCGACGGAAGGCCCGCCCGTGCGCGCAGCGATCATCCACGCCCCGAACGACATCCGCGTCGAGGAGCGCGACCGTCCCGGACTCCTGTCCGGCAAGGACGTCGTCGTCAAGGTCCTCGCGGCCTGTGTCTGCGGGTCGGACCTCTGGCCCTACCGCGGCGTCACCGAGACGAAGCAGCCCCGGCCGATCGGGCACGAGCTCGTCGGCGAGGTCGTCGCCGTCGGTGACGACGTCACGGGCCTGCACGAGGGCGACTTCGTCATCTCCCCCTTCACCATGAACGACGGCACCTGCCAGGCCTGCCGCAACGGCATGACCACCGGCTGCGACCACCTGTCCGGGTTCGGCAGCACGGACGCCCACGGCGACCCGGTCGGCGGCGCGCAGGCCGAGTACGTGCGGATCCCGGACGCCGACGCCACGCTCGTCGTGGTGCCCGGCCCGGTCGACCCGGCGCTGGTGCCGTCGCTGCTCACCCTGTCCGACGTCTTCTCGACCGGCCACCACGCCGCCGTGTCGGCAGCGGTCGGCCCCGGCAAGACCGTCGTCGTGGTCGGCGACGGCGCGGTCGGCCTGTCCGCCGTCCTCGCGTCGAAGCGGCTCGGTGCGGAGCGCATCATCGCGATGAGCCGGCACGCCGACCGTCAGGCGCTCGCCCGCGAGTTCGGTGCCACCGACATCGTGGCGGAGCGCGGCGACGAGGGCGTCGCGGCGGTCCGCGCGCTGCTCGGCGGCGACCTGGCGGACTGCGGCGTCGAAGCCGTCGGCACCGAGGAGAGCATGGACCAGGCGCTGCACTCGGTCAGGCCCGGCGGCAACGTCGGCTTCGTCGGGGTCCCGCACGGGGTGCCGACGATCGGCACGCGCTACCTGTTCGACACGAACATCGCGATCGCGGGCGGCATGGCCCCGGCCCGGAAGTACATCCCGGAGCTGCTGCCGGACGTGCTCTCCGGCGCGATCGACCCCGGTCGCGTCTTCGACCTGGAGCTGCCGCTCGACGAGGCCGCCGAGGCCTACCGCGCGATGGACGAGCGCCGGGCCATCAAGGTGCTGCTGCGCCCGTAGCGGCGTGCGTCGTGGACGCAGCGGCGGACGGACGGGAGGCCCGTGGCGGCGTCGCCACGGGCCTCCCGTCCGTCGTCTGGTCGCGTCCCGACCACCGGACGCCGCCCGGTCACGCGTCGCGGATCGCCAGCACCCGGTGCGGCGCAGCCGCCTCGGCCCGCCACCCACCGGGCAGCACGTCGCGGAGTTCGGGCACCGTGAAGCTCCGTCGGATGGACCGCAGGCCGTCGACCCGGACGAAGGTCCCCGCCGCGACGAGCGGTGACGCCAGCGCGTACGCGCGGTAGGCGGCCGACGACCGTCGGATGTCGGAGTGCAGGCTGCGTCCGCTCGCGAGCAGCTCGGAATCGGCCAGGAACCCCCGCCGTTCCTCGTCGCCCAGGTGGTGCAGCACGTGGTTCGAGACGACGACGTCGAACCGCTCGCCCGCCGCGACCAGGTCGCCGCTCGACTGCTGCCGGAACGTGACGCCGGCCGGTGAGGACCGCCGTGCGGCGGCGATGGCGCGTTCGTCGGGGTCGACACCGACGACCTCGAGGTCGAAGCCGTCACTCGCCGCCCACCGCACCAGCGACCGGGCCAGGTCGCCGCCGCCGCACCCCAGGTCGAGCACGCGGCCACGCCCCTGTGCGGGCAGCGCGGGCACGACGTGCGAGCGCCAGGCCGCGCGCCAGCCGCTGACGAGCGCGTTCACGACGGCGAAGCGCCGGAAGGTGCGGGCGAGCGCGCGCGGATCGCAGTCCGGGTCGTCCATCAGCTCGGTCAGGTCGAGCGCGCGGGTGCGCAGGTCGACGGCCGGGAGGCCCGTGGTGCCGCCGTCCGGACGGCTCACGCCGCGCCCGTGGTCGCGACGGGCACGCGCAGCGGCTCTCCGGCGAGCGACGCCTCGGTCCGCACCGCGGTGAGCCGGGCGCTCTCCACCGTCAGGCCGGGACCGAAGGCCAGCGCGACGACCGCGCTGCCGTCAGCCATGCCGGCGTCGACGGCGTCACGGAGCACGAAGAGCACGGTGGCGCTCGACATGTTGCCGTGTTCCCGGAGCACCCGCCGGCTCGACTCCATCGCGCTGTCGGGCAGGCCGAGCGACTCCTGGGTGCGGTCGAGGATGGCCCGGCCGCCGGGGTGGACGGCCCACACCGGCACGGCCGAGGCCGACCCGCCGTCGAGCAGCGGCTGCACGGCGCTCGGGACGTGCAGGCCGACGAGCTTCGGCACGGCGGTGGACAGGACCATCTCGAAGCCCTCGTCCCCGATGTTCCACGCCATCTCGGACGCGCCCTCGGGCACCACGGCCGTCGTGAAGTCGTCGAGTCGCAGGCCGGCGCCGTCACGGGCGACGACCGCGGCCGCGGCACCGTCCCCGAAGACGCTGTTCGCGACGATCTGGTCGGGGTCGTTCGACGCGCGGACGTGCAGGGTGCAGAGTTCACCGCACACCACGAGCACGACGGCGTCCGGGTCCTGGTCGACGAACGCGGCGGCGATCCGGAGCGCGGGGAACGCGGCGCAGCATCCCATGAAGCCGATGTGGTGCCGGAAGACCCCGGCGGGGAGTCCGAGCTGCTCGACGACGTCGATGTCGGGCCCGGGCTGCGTGAACCCGGTGCAGGACACGGTCACCAGGTGCGTGACGGACTCGGGCGCGATGCCGGCACGTTCGACGGCGTCACGGGCGGCGCCGACGAACAACGGCGGGGCGAGTTCGCGGTACCGGTCGTTGCGTGAGCCGGTGGACGGCGAGCGCAGGGTGCCGTCGTCGTCACGGAAGGCACCACCGGCACGTGCGGAGTCGAGTTCCTCGAGGACGGTGTGCCGCTGGTCGACCGCCGATCCGTCGAACGCGGCGGGGACCAGGCGCTGGCCGAGCCGCCCGAGGTCGGGTTGGGCAGAGAAGAGGTCACGCACCCGGGGCTGGTCGAGGGTCGTCTCGGGGACGGCGGTTCCGATGGCGCGGATCGTTGCGGACACGGTTCATCCTGTCACCCGATCGCTGACGTGTCCCCAGGATGCACACGGCAACCGGGACGCACGGAGGGCACGGCACCGACCGGTACCGTGCCCTTGCGAGGTGGGACCGCCTACGACTGCTGCGCGCGCTCGAGCACGAGTTCACGCACGCGTGCGGCGTCGGCCTGGCCCTTCATGGCCTTCATGACGGCACCGATGATGGCTCCGGCCGCCTGGACCTTGCCGTCCTGGATCTTGGCCAGCACGTCGGGCTGCGCCGCGAGCGCTTCGTCGACCGCGGCGGTCAGGGCGGAGTCGTCCGAGACGACCTTGAGCCCCCGGGCCTCGACGACCTGGGCCGGCGAACCCTCGCCCGCGATGACGCCCTCGAGCACCTGGCGCGCCAGGCGGTCGGTCAGGTCACCGGACTCGACGAGCGCGATGACCTCGGCGACGTGCTTCGGCGACACCAGGTCACCGGGGGCGGCGTCCTGCGCGTTGGCGACGCGGCTGATCTCACCGGTCCACCACTTGCGGGCGGCCTGCGGTGCAGCGCCGGCGGCGACGGTGCCCTCGACCTCGTCGAGCAGCCCGCCGTTGACGACGTCCTGGAACTCCAGGTCGGCGAAGCCCCAGTCCGCCTTCAGACGACGACGACGTGCGACCGGGGCCTCGGGCAGCGAGGCCCGGAGCTCCGCCACGACGGCCGGGTCGGGCACGACGGGCAGCAGGTCGGGCTCCGGGAAGTACCGGTAGTCGTCGGCGTCGGACTTCGGGCGACCGGCCGAGGTGCGACCGGTGTCCTCGTGCCAGTGGCGGGTCTCCTGCGTGATCGAGCCACCGGCGGCGAGGATCGCGGCCTGACGCTGGATCTCGTAGCGGATCGCACGTTCGACGGCGCGGAACGAGTTGACGTTCTTCGTCTCGGTGCGGGTGCCGAGCTTCTCCTGCCCGCGGGGACGCAGCGAGATGTTCGCGTCGCACCGCAGGTTGCCGCGCTCCATGCGCGCCTCGGAGACACCGAGCGCCCGGACGAGGTCGCGGATGACCTGCACGTACGCCGCACCGAGCTCGGGGGCGCGGTGCTCGGCACCGAAGATCGGCTTCGTGACGATCTCGACCAGCGGCACACCGGCACGGTTGTAGTCGACGAGCGAGTACTCGGCACCCTGGATGCGGCCGGTGGCACCACCGACGTGGGTCAGCTTGCCGGCGTCCTCTTCCATGTGGGCGCGCTCGATCGGGATGTTGTAGATCGTGCCGTCGGCGAGCTCGACCTCGACCTCGCCCTCGTAGGCGATGGGCTCGTCGTACTGCGAGACCTGGTAGTTCTTCGGGTTGTCCGGGTAGAAGTAGTTCTTCCGGGCAAACCGCGAGGACTCGGCGATCGAGCAGCCGAGCGCGAGCCCGAGCTGGATCGAGTACCGCACGGCCTGCGCGTTCACGACCGGCAGCGACCCGGGCAGCCCCAGGTCGACCGGGGTGACGTTCGTGTTGGGTTCGCCGCCGAAGAAGTTCGGGGCGTCCGAGAACATCTTGGTCTTCGTCGCGAGTTCGACGTGGACCTCGAAGCCGAGCACCGGCTCGTAGCGCTCGAGCGCCTCGTCGAAGTCCATCAGCGCGTCCTTCTGCGCCATCAGATCACACCTTCCTGCGCAGCGGACTGCTGACTCTGGTCGAGGTCCGGGACGGACGCGATGAGCGGTGCGCCCCACTGCTGTTCGAGCAGACGCTCGAGCGCGGCACCGTAGCGGTACAGCCGGGCGTCCTCGCGCTGGGGCGCCATGAGCTGCACGCCGACGGGCAGGCCGTCCTCGGGCGCGAGGCCGTTCGGGATGCTCATGCCGGGCACGCCGGCCAGGTTCGCCGGGATCGTCGTGAGGTCGTTGAGGTACATCGCCAGCGGGTCGTCGATGCGCTCACCGATCGGGAACGCGGTCGTCGGCGCGGACGGGCTGACGAGCAGGTCGACCTGCTCGAACGCGGCCTGGAAGTCGCGCTGCACGAGCGTGCGGACCTTCTGCGCCGAGCCGTAGTAGGCGTCGTAGTACCCGGCGCTCAGGGCGTAGGTGCCGAGGATGATGCGCCGCTTGACCTCGGGCCCGAAGCCGGCTTCACGCGTGGCGGCCATGACGTCCTCGACGGTGGCACCGTTCTCGGGCGTGACGCGGAGGCCGAAGCGCACCGAGTCGAACTTGGCGAGGTTCGACGACGCCTCGGCCGGGAGGATCAGGTAGTACGCGCTGATGGCGTACGCGAACGACGGCGCATCGATCTCGACGACGACCGCGCCGGCCGACTCGAGCAGCGCGACGGTCTCCTGGAAACGCTGCGTGACACCGGCCTGGAAGCCGTCACCACCGGCGAGTTCCTTGACCACGCCGACCCGCAGGCCGCGGAGCGTGTCCGCCTGCAGCCCTTCGCGTGCGGCGGCGGCCATCGAGGGCCAGGCGTCCGGGATGGACGTGGAGTCCTTCGGGTCGTGCCCGCCGATGACGTCGTGCAGGAGCGCGGCGTCGAGGACCGTGCGGGACACCGGACCGATCTGGTCGAGGCTGGACGCCAGGGCGATGGCGCCGTATCGGCTCACCCCGCCGTAGGTCGGCTTCACACCGACCGTGCCCGTCACCGCACCCGGCTGGCGGATGGAGCCACCTGTGTCGGACCCGAGGGCCAGCGGTGCCTCGTGCGCCGCGACCGCAGCGGCCGAGCCACCACCGGACCCGCCGGGGATCCGGTCGAGGTCCCACGGGTTGCGGGTGGGCCCGTAGGCCGAGAACTCGGTGGTCGAGCCCATCGCGAACTCGTCCATGTTGGTCTTGCCGAGCGGCACGAGGCCGGCGGCGCGGAGCTTCGCGACGGGGGTCGCGTCGTACGGCGGCACCCAGCCTTCGAGGATCTTGGACCCCGATGTCGTCGGCATGTCCTGCGTGCACAGGACGTCCTTGACGGCGATCGGCACACCCGCGAGCGGCCCGAGGTCGTCGCCGGCGGCACGGCGCGAGTCGATCGACTTCGCGGCTGCCAGGGCGTTCTGGTTGACGTGCAGGAACGCGTGCACGTCGCCGTCGACGGCGGCGATCCGGTCGAGGTGGGCCTGGGTGGCCTCGACGCTCGAGACGTCGCGGGCCACCAGGGCGTCGGCGAGCGCCGCGGCGCTCAGCTTGGTGATGTCGTCGGTCACTGTTCTTCGCCCTACTGTTCTTCGCCGAGGATGGCGGTCACGCGGAACCGTTCGCCGTCGGAGTCGGGCGCCCCGGAGAGCGCCTGCTCCTGCGTCAGCGTCGTGCCGACCACGTCGGGTCGGGTGACGTTGCCGAGCGGCACGGGGTGGCTCGTCGCCGGGACGTCGTCGGTCGCGACCTCGGCGACCTTGGCGACGCTCTCGACGATGTGCGACAGCTCCCCGGTCAGCTTCTCGATCTCGTCGGGCGTGAGTGCGATACGTGCGAGGTTCGCCAGGTGCGCGACCTGCTCGCTCGTGATGTCAGGCATGGTGCTCCGTCGATCGGTTCGTGGAATGCCCAACAGTCTATTGGCTGCGTCGAGCGCGCAGGCGCGGCTGTGGACAACGCACGCCCGGCCCGGTGCCGGGCGTCCGGACCGGCAGCGGGCCGCGCCCCACGGGCACGGCCTGCCCGACGCTGGCGCGTCGTTCAGGAACCGGCGGCGTGGACCCGAGCGGTCACTTCCCGTCCTTGCCGCCGCCAGCCGGCGCGGCCGGAGCCGCCGGAGCCGCCGGAGCCGCCGGAGCCGCCGGAGCAGCGGGAGCAGCCGGAGCGGGAGACGCGGCAGCACCCCCGTCGGGCGCGGACGTCGGCGCCGGTGTCGCCTGGTCGTCCTGCGCGTTCCCCTGCCCGGACGAGGAGCCCGACGACGAGGAAGACGACGACGAAGACGACTTGCTCGCCTGCCCGATCATCGCCTGGCTCGGTGCCGGCAGCGCTCCCCCGCCGACGGTCTGGTCCAGGTACGCCATCATCGACTTCCCGACCCCGAACTTCGCGCTGTACCCGGTCGTGCCCTGCAGGAACGGCCAGTGCGCCAGGCTCACGCCGCCCTGGACGTTGCCGATCCAGGTGGCGTTCGTGTACTTCGTCGACGACGCCACCAGCCAGTTCTGCACGTCACCGTCGGTGGTGCCGGTCTTCGCGAACTTCGGCACGCTGTCCCCGGGGTTCGCGGTCGCGGCGGTCCCCGATCCGGACAGCACACCCTGCAGCGCGTAGTCGACGGTGCCCGCGACGTCGGCGGAGACACCCTGCGTGCAGGACGACGGCGTCGGGGTGATCTTCGTGCCGTCGGCCTCGGTGACCGAGTCGATCGCTGTGGGCGTGCAGACGACGCCGCCGTTGGCGAAGCCCGCGTAGGCCTCGGCCAGGTCGATCGGCGACAGCTCGTTGACGCCGAGGATCGACGACGGCGTCTGGCCGAGGGCGGCCCCGTCGGCCCGGTGGATCCCCATCGCCTGCGCGAGCTGGGCGATCTTGCACAGGTCGAGCTGCTTGCCCATCGCGCCGAAGGCCGTGTTGATCGACTCGACGGTCGCGGCCTGCACGGTCATCGACGCCGGCACCGTCTCGGCGTTCGCGACGGGCCAGACCCCGCCGCTGACGTTCTGGCACGAGTTCGTGAACTCGGAGTTCTGGAACGTGTGCTCGGTCGTGGAGACGGATTCGGACAGGGTGTGGCCGCTGGCGAGCCACTCGGCCAGGGTGAACACCTTGTAGGTCGAGCCGGTCTGGAACCCGCCGGAGTTGCCGTACCCCGAGTCGGCGCTGTAGTTGACCGCGGTGGCACCGGCGCCGGCGTTGTCGCCCTGCGTGTACGTGGTGTTCTGCACCATCGACATGATCCGCCCGGTCCCCGGCTCGACGGTGACGTTCGAGCCACCGACGTCGACGCCGGCCATGGTCGCCGGCACGTAGGTCGACAGGGCGTTCTGCGCCTGGCCCTGCAGGTCGAGGTCGAGCGAGGTGTGGATCTGCAGGCCCTTGGTGTCGAGCGTGGCGATGCGCGCCGCGGCGGTCTTGCCGAACGCGGGGTCCTGCAGCACCTGATCGCGGACGTAGTCGCAGAAGTACCCGGCGTCGTAGCTCGTCGCGGCCGCCGAGCACCCGTTGGCGGTCTCGGTGATCTTGGGCGTCACGGGCGTCGCGATCGCCTTCGTCATCTCGGCCTTCGTGATGGAGCCGTGCACCTGCATCCGGCGGAGCACGTAGTCGCGGCGCTCCTTCGTCAGCGCGTACCCGTTCGCCTTGCCGTTCTCCTTGTCGCCCGGGACGTCGATGCGCAGGTTCGACGGGTTGTTCAGGATCGCGACGAGCGTGGCGGACTGCACGAGCGACAGGTCCTTGGCGTGCACGCCGAAGTAGTACTCGGCCCCCGCCTCGGCACCGTAGACCCGGCCGCCGAGCCCGACGAGGTTCAGGTACCCGGTCAGGATCTCGTCCTTCGAGTACTTCTTGTTGACGGCGATGGCGTACCGCATCTCCTGCAGCTTGCGCTGCGGGGTGACGCCGGCGACGTCCAGGTAGCACGCGTCGATCTTCTTCTTGGTCGCGGCCTGGTCCTTGCCGGTGAGCTGTTCGCACTGCTGCACCAGGACGTTCTTGACGTACTGCTGCGTGATGCTCGAGCCGCCCTGCACGTCCCCGCCGACGACGGTCGCGGCGACACCGCGCAGGGTGCCGAGCACGTCGATGCCGCCCTCGTCGTAGTAGCGCGGGTCCTCGGTGTCGATCGCGGCTTCCTTGAGCGTGTCCGCCATCTGGTCGGCCGTCACGTTCGTGCGGTTCTCGGCGTAGAACGAGGCGATCTTGACCTGTTTCCCGCCCTGCTCCGCGTACACGGACGACACCTGCTGCGGGGTCTGCACGTCGAGGTAGGTCGGCAGGTCCTCGAAGAACGACACCGCCCCCGACGTCCCCTCTCCCGCGACGGCGACCGCCGGGGTCACCGCGACGGCGACGAGCATGCCGGCGAGCACGGACATCACCACGAACATCAGGAGAGCACCAGGCCATCGCACCACACGCATGACGGAACCGTAGGCAGCAGTGCTGTACTGGTTCTGCCCTGGAACGAGTGCAGGCTGCGGTCGCGTTCAGGTTGCCACCCAGGCGGCCTTCGAGGCGGCGTCGCGATCCGCACGTGTGCACCGATCCGGCCGGGAGGCCCGCGGCGGCCCCGGCACGTCGGCCGGCGGTCACGATCGGGTCACGCTCACCGCGTCGTCAGGATCCGCAGGGCACCGCCCGTCGGACACGGTCCGTCAGTCACGGGGCTGCAGGTCCTGCGGGCGCACGAGGTACATGTCCGGCGAGGCACCGACGATGCCGTCACCACCCGACCGTCCGCGCCGGATCTGCTCGCGCACCAGGTCCCCGCGCCCGATCCCGATCAGGGCGACGTCGTGCAGCGACGCCGTTCCGGGCTTCAGGTAGTCGTTGTGCCCGACCGGTCGGCGGAACACGTCCCCGGCGGACAGAGCGTCGGCGCCGCCGGCCAGGTCGAGTACGGTGGACCCGAACGAGGCTCCGCCGGGGTCGGTGCCGAAGTACCCGGAGCCCGCGATGGGGTCGCTGTGCGCGCCGCCGACGAAGACCTGCCCGGTGGCGACGGCGAGGTCGGACGCGGAGCGGACGTCGCTGCCCGGTGACCCGAGGACCGTCAGGGTGTCCGCGGTTATCCGGCCCGACGCCAGGGCCATCATCGCCGCCGTCGACCCGTACGAGTGCGCGACGATGTTGACCCGCGGTCGGTCGTCCGCGCGGAGCGCACGCAGTCCGGCGACGGTCCGTTCGAGCCGCTGGGCCCCGGTCCGCGCGAGTTCGAGCGACATGATGTTGGACAGGTCCGGCGTGCGGTACCCCATCCAGGCGACCACGGCGACACCCGACCCGTTGCCGGTCGCGGCGAGCGGGGCGAGGGTGGCCTGCTCGCTGGACAGGTCGTTCGCCGTGTTCGTGAAGTCGGTCATCTGTCCGGTGACCGTGAAGAACATGCCCGGCACCACGACGGTGACGTCGGCCGCCGTGTCGAGGTCACCGATGCTGATCGCCGCACGCCCGGAGCCCCGGGTGTCCAGCGTCACGAGGAAGCGCCGCGGGTCACCCGGTTCGTGCACCAGCGAGTCCCGCACCTGCCCGAGCATCGCGGCCCGGGCGGCACCGACGTGGGCGTCGGCGAGACCGGAGTGCAGCGTCGCGCGGTTCGCCTGGTCGCGGACGACGTAGGGCACGCCCTCGAGGTTGCCGACCAGAGCCGGTGCGTGCACGAGGAGGCGGTCCTGCTCGTCGGCGGGCAGGTGCGACCACCACTGCGCGACGGTCTGGGCGGGCGGGGGGTCGTCCTGCACGGCTGCCACGACGCGGCGGTCAGTGGCCGCACGGCGCAGGGCTGCGGGCCCGAGTGCACCGAGGTCCTCGACGAATGCCCGCCCGTGGGCGACGGCGAGGTCGTCGACTCCGACCCGTCGCAGCGACGCCGACGTGGCGACGACGGTGAGGTCGTCGAGCGGCACGATGCGTGACGGGGCCGTTGCGACGGCGGTGGCCCTGGCGACCGGGACCGGGGGCACGCCCGGGGCCTCGATCACTCCGAGCGAGTGCATCGAGGCGGTGAGCAGAGCCGCGGCGATGAGCAACAATCGGATCTCCCCCGGGAAGGCCGTCCCGACGTCCCCCTGCAGACGACGGGTGATGCTCCGCCGAGTCTACGGAGATGTCCGCGGATCATCCATGCGTGATGCAACTTGTCCCCCGGACTGGGCGCCGTCGGCTCCGCGCCGCGCGCAGCGGATGGGATCCCGTGTGCTCGCGCCCCGCTCAGTCCTCGGTCGCGGGCGCCTCCGGCTCGGCGAGCGCCGCAGGCCCTTCGGTGACGAGCAGGTGGAACTGCTCGGCGTCGATGATCCGAACCCCGAGCTGTTCGGCCTTCGTGAGCTTCGAACCGGCTCCCGGTCCGGCGGCCACGAAGTCGGTCTTCTTGCTCACGCTCGAGGCCGCCTTGCCGCCGGCGGTCATGATGGCCTCGAGCGCACCTTCGCGCGTGTAGCCCTCGAGTGAACCGGTCGCGACGACGGTGACGCCGCTCAGCACGCCGCCCTCGACCTCGGCGCTGCCGGGGCCGGGGTGGCCCGGGGTGGTGAACTGCACGCCGGCCGCGGTCCACCGGTCGATGATCTCGCGGTGCCAGTCGACCTCGAACCAGGCGAGCAGGGCGTCGGCGATGATGCCGCCCACCCCGTCGACGGCGGCGAGGTCCTCGCGCGAGGCCGACCGGATGGCGTCGAGGGAGCCGAAGTGGTTCGCCAGGGCACGGGCGGCGACGGGTCCGACGTGGCGGATGCTCAGGCCGACCAGGATCCGCCACAGCGGCTTCGTCTTCGCGGCGTCGATGTTCGCGAGCATCTCGAACGCGTTCTTCGACGGGTAGCGGCTCGGCTCACCGGTGTAGTCGGCACCGCGTGCTCCGGGGTCGAACGGCGGGTCGGTCTTCTTGCGCGCCCGGCTGAACGGCGTGACGCGCTTGGGTGTGCCGTCGTCGTCGACCTTCTCCATGCCGGTCTCGGCGTCGCGGACGATGACCTCGATCGGGACGATGTCCTGCATCGTCAGGTCGAACAGTCCGGCCTCGGTCACGAGCGGCGGGGTCTCCGGGCGGAGCGGCTGCGTCAGAGCCGCGGCCGCGACCTCGCCGAGCCCCTCGATGTCGAGCGACCCGCGCGAGGCGATGTGCTCGACCCGGCCGCGCACCTGCGCCGGGCAGCTCTTCGCGTTCGGGCAGCGCAGGTCGATGTCGCCTTCCTTCGCCGGGGCGAGCTCCGTGCCGCACTCGGGGCAGTGGGTCGGCATCACGAACTCGCGCTCGGAGCCGTCGCGGAGCTCGACCACCGGGCCCAGGACCTCGGGGATGACGTCGCCGGCCTTC
Organism: Curtobacterium sp. VKM Ac-2889; assembly: GCF_015350855.1. Lineage (NCBI taxonomy): Bacteria > Bacillati > Actinomycetota > Actinomycetes > Micrococcales > Microbacteriaceae > Curtobacterium > Curtobacterium sp. VKM Ac-2889. Next base: position 332,241 of record NZ_JADKSC010000002.1, read on the forward strand.
CGCAGCACGACGGTGTCCCCGATCAGCACGCCCTTCGCCTTGACGACCTGCTGGTTGTGCAGTGTGGCCTGGCGGACGACGGACCCCGCGACCTCGGCCGGGGCCATCACGGCGAACGGGGTGGCACGGCCGGTCCGACCGACGCTGACCACGATGTCGGTGAGCGTCGTGTGGACTTCTTCCGGCGGGTACTTGTACGCGATCGCCCACCGCGGCGCACGCGAGGTCGACCCGAGTTCTTCGTGCAGGGCGAGGTCGTCGACCTTGACGACGACGCCGTCGATCTGGTGCTCGACCGACGATCGGCGTTCCCCCGTGGTGCGGACGAAGCCGTTGACCTCGTCGATGGTGTCGAACACCCGGTAGTGGCTGCTCGTCGGCAGTCCCCAGGTCTGCAGGAGCTCGTACACCTCGGACTGGCTGCGGACGTCGGTGCCCTGCTCGAGTTCACGGACGGGCCACGCGCCGATGCCGTGCACGAGCATCCGCAGACGCCGCAACCGGTCGACCATCAGTGCCCGCTTCGCCTCGGACTTGCCCTCTTCCTTCTGGCGGAGCGACCCGGCGGCGGCGTTGCGCGGGTTGGCGAACACCCGCTCCCCCGCTTCGCGCTGGTTGGCGTTCAGCTCGTCGAACTCGGCGACCGGGAAGAAGATCTCGCCCCGGACCTCGACCAGGGGCGGGTGACCGGTGCCGGACAGGCGGTCCGGGATCGTGCCCATCGTGCGGACGTTGCCGGTGACGTCCTCGCCGACCACGCCGTCGCCGCGGGTGGCCGCCGAGACGAGCCGACCGTGCTCGTACCGCAGGTTGATCGCCAGACCGTCGATCTTCAGCTCGGTCAGGAACCGCACCCGCTCGGCGCCGGCGTCCCGCTGCACCTTGACGCCCCACTCGGTCAGTTCGTCGGGGCTGAACACGTTGTCGAGCGAGAGCATGCGTTCGGCGTGCTCGACGGGGGCGAACTGCGTCGTCTGTGCCTGCCCGCCCACGGTCTGCGTCGGGCTGTCGGGCGTCACGAGTTCCGGGAACCGCCGCTCGATCGCGTCGAGGCGGTGCACCAGCGCGTCGTAGTCGGCGTCGGACAGGGGCGAGGCGTTGCCCTCGTAGTAGTCGTGCCGCAGCTCGTTGACGCGGGCGCGCAACCGGTCGACTTCTCGCGCGGCCTGGGCGGCGTCGAGCCCGTCGGGGGCGATGGTCTCGAACGTCGCGTCGGTCTCGCTCATGGCATCAGTTCTACCGTGCACCACCGACGCGGCGTGCAGCGGGCGTGTGCCCCGGGAGCGGCGGGGTCAGGCGTCGACGGGGACGGCGCTGACCGTGGTGTCGATCGTGCACTGGCCGAGCACCCGCGTGCCGACGTAGACCACGGCCGTCTGTCCGGGAGCGACCCCGTGCAGCGGCTCGTCGACGTCGATCACGAGCACGTCGTCCTGCACCCGGGCGGTCGCCGGCACCGGGTCGGCGTGCGCGCGGATCTGCACGTCGCAGGCGAACGGCGTGGCCGGGTCAGCCGGCGCCGTGCCCGCCCAGGTGAAGCGCGAGCCCGACATCGAGGTGACGGCGAGGGCTTCCTTCGGGCCGACGACGACGGTGTTGTCCTTCGGGCGGATCTCGAGCACGAACCGCGGCTTGCCGTCCGGCGCCGGACGACCGAGGGCCAGGCCGCGACGCTGTCCGACGGTGTAGCCGGTCGCGCCCTCGTGCGAGCCGACGACCGTGCCGTCCCGCTCGACGACCTCGCCGGGAGCCGTGCCGACGCGGTCCGCCAGCCAGCCGCGGGTGTCGCCGTCCGGGATGAAGCAGATGTCGTACGAGTCCGGCTTCTGGGCGACCGTCAGCCCGCGCTCGGCGGCCTCGGCCCGGACCTCGTCCTTCGACGGGGTCGCGCCGAGCGGGAACATGGCGTGCTGCAGCTGCTCGGCGGTCAGGACCCCGAGCACGTACGACTGGTCCTTCGCCCAGGCGGCCGACCGGTGCAGCTCGCGGGAGCCGTCCGGGCCGGTGACGATCGAGGCGTAGTGCCCGGTCGCGACGGCGTCGAAGCCCAGGGCCAGGGCCTTCTCGAGCAGCGCCGCGAACTTGATCCGCTCGTTGCAGCGCATGCAGGGGTTCGGGGTGCGGCCGGCCTGGTACTCGGCCACGAAGTCGTCGACGACGTCCTCCTTGAACCGGGCCGAGAAGTCCCACACGTAGTACGGGATCCCGAGGGCCGACGCGGCGCGCTGGGCGTCCATCGAGTCCTCGATGGTGCAGCACCCGCGGCTGCCGGTGCGCAGGGTGCCGGGCATCCGACTCAGGGCCAGGTGCACGCCCACCACGTCGTGGCCAGCGTCGACCGCCCGGGCTGCGGCCACCGCCGAGTCGACACCACCGCTCATCGCCGCAAGAACACGCATGCCCCCAGGGTAACCCGCCGACGAAGCGGTACCGCTGGCGTACGGTTGGTCGAGCGATGGCCACGACGGGGAACGACTCATTCGACTTCCGGTCCGTCCTGCTGTCCGGGTTCCTGCCCGCAGCGCTCTTCGCGATCGGCGAGGGCGCGATCATCCCGATCATCCCGATCGCCGCCGACTCGCTCGGTGCCAGCCTGGCGTTCGCGGGCTTCGTCGCCTCACTCATCCTGGTCGGCGAGCTCATCGGCGACGTGCCGTCCGGCATCGTCGTCGCCCGCATCGGTGAGCGGAACGCGATGATCGGCGCCGCACTCGTCTCGGTGGTCGGGCTCGTGGTCGCCACGACGGCCACGAACGCCTGGGTCCTGGCACTCGGGGTGTTCCTGGTCGGTGTCTCCACCGCGGTCTTCGCCCTCGCTCGGCACGCCTACATGACCACCGCGATCCCGCTGCGGATCCGCGCCAGGGCGTTGTCGAGCCTCGGCGGCGTCTTCCGCTTCGGCTACTTCGTCGGGCCGTTCATCGCCGCCGGTGTCATCCACCTGACCGGCACCACCAGCAGCGCCTTCTGGATCCACGTCGTCTGCTGCCTGGCGGCGGCGGTCGTGCTCCTGGTGCTGCGCGACCCGGCGACGGGCACACGCGGTCTGCGGTTGCCGCCACGGGCCTCCAGCCGGTCGACCGGCCACGGGGCGGACGCGAGCGGCCACGCGACCGAACCGCCCGCCGACACGGGCGCGCAGTTCGTCCAGCAGGAGGCGCAGGGGCTCTTCCGCACCATCCGCGCGAACGGGGCGGTCCTGCTGCGGCTCGGCAGCGGCGCCGGCCTGATCGGCGCGATGCGCGCCGGGCGGCAGGTGATCCTGCCGCTGTGGGCGGTGAGCGTCGGCCTCGACGACTCGACCGCGGCGCTGGTGATCGGCATCGCCGGAGCGGTCGACTTCGCGCTGTTCTACACGAGCGGGCAGATCATGGACCGCTGGGGGCGGCTCGCGAGCGCCCTGCCCTGCATGCTCGGCCTGAGCATCAGCTACTTCCTGCTCGCCTGGAGCGGCCACCTGGACGCCCGGGTCGGCTGGTTCGTCGCGATCGCGATGGGCATGTCGCTGGCGAACGGCGTCGGTTCCGGCATCCTCATGACGCTCGGCGCGGACCTCGCCCCGCGCGACGCCCCGGCACCGTTCCTGGGGGCGTGGCGGTTCACCGGCGACTTCGGGTCGGCGGCGGCACCGCTCCTCATCTCCGGCGTGACCGCCGTCGCCTCCATCGCGGTCGCGAGCGGGGTCATGGGCGTGCTCGGCCTGGTCGGCGCGGGCATCCTGCTCCGCTACGTGCCCCGGTACCTGCCGCGCCCGTTGCGCTGACGCACGGCGCGCACCGTGCGCGCTGTCGCTTCGTGGCGCACCGTGCGCGCTCCTCCGCTCCGTGCGCCGTTGACCGCACCGTGCGCATCCACAGCGCCGCACCCAGCCGCCAAGGTCGCACCGGGTGGCGGATCGCGCACAGTGCGTCCCACGGCCTGGAGGCCCGGTGCACGTCCGCCGCGCACCCCGTGCTCGGTAGACTGCCGCTGCTCGCGGGAGTGGTGGAATCGGTAGACACGCAGGATTTAGGTTCCTGTGCCCCAGGCGTGAGGGTTCGAGTCCCTCCTTCCGCACCGAGTCCCCCCTGCCACACGGTTGCGGTCATCCGCACGCCTCGAGCAGGTCATTCCTGCGAGGGATGGCCCGGCCACTCCCGGGCGGTACCCTCGTCCCGCGGGTGTCCTCCCCGTGACCCCCGCCTCCACGACCGGAAGAACCATGCACTCCGTCGCACTCGCCCTGATCCCGTGGCTCGATCCGCAGTACATCCTCGACCACTTCGGGGCCATCGCCGTGCTCGTGGTCTGCGCGATCGTGTTCGCCGAGACCGGTCTGCTCATCGGCTTCATCTTCCCGGGCGACAGCCTGCTGGTCATCACCGGTCTGTTCGCCTTCGACCGCGGCGGCGAGATCGGCGGCATCCCGATCTGGGTCGCAGCGCTGATGATCGGCGCTGCCGCGTTCCTCGGCGGCGAGCTCGGGTACTACATCGGCAAGAAGGCCGGGCCACCGATCTTCGAACGTAAGGACAGCGGGCTCTTCTCGAAGGCGAACGTCGAGCGCACCAACGCGTTCTTCCACCGCTTCGGCCCCCTCGCCGTGATCCTGGCGCGCTTCGTGCCGGTCGTCCGCACCTTTGCCCCGATCGCCGCGGGCGTCGGCCGGATGGACTACAAGAAGTACTCGCTCTACAACGCCATCGGCGCCGTGGTCTGGGGCGTCGGGGTGACGTTCCTCGGGTACTTCATCGGGCACATCCCCTTCGTGGCGCACATCGTCCGCGAGTACATCGACATCATCCTGCTGGCCGCCGTCGTCGTGACCGTCGTGCCGATGGCGCTGACGTACCTGCGCAACGCCCGCAAGGCGAAGCACGCGAACGAGGCCGAGGCCGCCGCGACCCCGACGGTCGACCCGACGCTCTAGTCGCAGCACCGACTGTCCGGCGCGTCCGCGCGTCGACGGACAACGAAGTCGCCCCGGGCCACGTGATCACGTGGTCCGGGGCGACTTCGGTCGTTCGGAACGGAACGGGCGCCGGCGCTCAGACGCCGAAGTGCTCCCGCACGACCGGCGCGATCCCGCGGAACGCCTTGCTGCGGTGCGACAGCGCGTTCTTCTCGTCGCGGGTGAGCTCCGCCGACGAACGATCCGCGTCGTCCGGCCGGAACACCGGGTCGTAGCCGTGGCCGCCGTCGCCGACGGGTTCGGTCAGGACCTCGCCGTTCCAGACGGCCTCGACCACGTGCTCCTGACCGTCGGGCGTCACGAACGCGGCCGCGCACACGAAGGCAGCGGTGCGCTCGACGACGCCGTCCAGGTTCTGCAGCAGCAGCGCGATGTTGTCGGCGTCCGACCGGGTGCCGGCGTACCGGGCCGAGTGGATGCCCGGTGCGCCGTCGAGTGCGTCGACGGCGATGCCGGAGTCGTCGGCGAGCGCCGGCAGCCCCGTGTGGGCGACCGCGGCACGGGCCTTGATCAGGGCGTTCGCCGCGTAGCTGTCGCCGTCCTCGACCGGCTCCGGACCGTCGTACCCGACGAGTTCGACGCCCTCGCCCAACGCCGACCCGAGGATCTCGCGCAGTTCGACGACCTTGCCCTGGTTGTGGGTGGCCAGCACCACCTCGCGGGACGTCACGCCAGGCCCAGGACCGAACGCTGGATCGCCGCGAGCGACTGGTTGCCGGCCAGGCCCAGGTCGAGCAGGACGTTCAGCTCGTCGCGGTCGAACGGCGCGTGCTCGGCGGTGCCCTGCACCTCGATGAACTTGCCCGACCCCGTCGTGACGATGTTCATGTCGGTGTCGGCGGCGGAGTCCTCGGTGTAGGCCAGGTCGAGCATCGGCTCGCCCTTGACGATGCCGACGGAGATCGCCTGCACACTGTCGGTGAGCGGGGTGGCCTTCTTGGCGATGAAGCCCTTGGCGCGCCCCCACTCGATCGCGTCGACCATCGCGACGTACGCGCCCGTGATCGACGCCGTGCGGGTGCCGCCGTCGGCCTGCAGCACGTCGCAGTCGATGACCAGGGTGTTCTCGCCCAGGGCCTTCGTGTCGACGACGGCCCGGAGCGACCGGCCGATCAGGCGGGAGATCTCGTGCGTGCGGCCGCCGACCTTGCCCTTGATGGACTCGCGCTGCATGCGCTCGTTCGTCGACCGCGGCAGCATCGAGTACTCGGCGGTGACCCAGCCGGTGCCCTTGCCGGCGAGCCAGCGGGGCACGCCGTTGGTGAACGACGCGGTGCAGAGCACCCTGGTGTCACCGAACGAGATGAGCGCGCTGCCCTCGGCCTGCGAGCTCCACCCCCGCTCGATCGTGACGGGACGGTGGTCGGTGGCGGTGCGGCCGTCGACGCGGAGTGTGTCGGTCATGGGGTCCTTTCGGTGCGGGGCAGCGTGATGGCCCCCGTCTGGAGGTGGCCGACGCTCGAGACCTCGGGTCCGAGGAAGCGCCGGGCGAGCCGGATGAAGCCGTTCTTGTCGTCGCCCGTCGCCTCGAACGAGTAGGTCGGGGCGGTGGTCGCGGTGCGCTCGAGCCCGTGCTCCACGAGTCGGCGGTAGACGTCGTTCGCGGTCTCCTCGGCGCTGGAGACGAGCGTGACCTCCGGACCCATGACGAACTGGATCGCGGCGGACATCAGCGGGTAGTGGGTGCAGCCGAGCACCAGGGTGTCGACGTCGGCGGCGCGGATCGGGTCGAGGTACCCGGCCGCGACCGCACGGAGCGACGGCGACGAGGTGTCACCCGCCTCGACGAACTCGACGAACCGCGGGCACGCGGCCGTGGTCAGCCTGACGTCGGCAGCGACCGCGAAGGCGTCCTCGTAGGCGCGCGACGCGATGGTGCCGACGGTGCCGATGACCCCGATGCGGCCCGTCCGGGTCTGCTTGACGGCGGCGCGGGCGGCCGGCTGGATGACCTCGACCACCGGGATGCCGTACGCCTGCTCGTAGCGTTCGCGGGCGTCCCGGAGCACGGCGGACGAGGCGGTGTTGCACGCGATCACCAGCGCCTTGACGCCCTGGTCGACCAGGTCGTCCATGACCTCGAGCGCGTAGCGGCGGACGTCCGCGATGGGCTTCGGACCGTAGGGCGAGTGCACGGTGTCCCCGACGTACCGGATGCTCTCGCGCGGGAGCTGGTCGATGATGGCGCGGGCCACCGTGAGCCCACCGACCCCGCTGTCGAAGACTCCGATCGGTGCATCCGTCACGGCACCAGCGTACCGACGCCCGCCGACGAGCACCGACGCGACCACGCGCGCCACGCTGGCCGGGCGCACGGGGTGATCCGGGCCTCCCCACCGGCACGTCACTAGTGTCGGAGACGTGACCAGCGCGCTCCTGACGGACCAGTACGAACTCACCATGGTCGACGCGGCCCTGAAGGACGGGACCGCCGACCGGCGATGCGTCTTCGAGGTGTTCGCCCGGCGGCTGCCGGACGGCCGCCGCTACGGTGTCGCGGCCGGCCTCGGACGCTTCCTCACCGCCCTCGGCGACTTCCGCTTCGGCGACGAGGAGATCGGGTTCCTGCGCGACCGCGGCGTCATCGACGCCGGCACCGCGGCGTGGCTCGCCGACTACCGGTTCACCGGCGACGTCCGGGCGTACCGCGAGGGCGAGGTGTACTTCCCGAACTCCCCCATCCTGCAGATCGAGGGCACCTTCGCCGAGGCAGTCGTGCTCGAGACCCTCGCGCTGAGCATCTACAACGCGGACTCCGCGATCGCCTCGGCCGCCGCCCGCATGGTCTCCGCCGCAGACGGCCGCCCGCTCGCCGAGATGGGTTCCCGCCGCACCGGCGAGTGGAACGCCGTCGCCGCCGCCCGTGCCGCGTACATCGCCGGGTTCGGCGCGACGAGCAACCTCGAAGCCGGGCGCACCTGGGGCATCCCGACGATGGGCACCGCCGCGCACGCCTTCACGCTGCTGCACGACTCCGAGGAGCAGGCCTTCCGCTCGCAGCTCGACGCGCTCGGCAACGCCACGACCCTGCTCGTCGACACCTACGACATCGAGGCAGCCGTGGAGACCGCCGTGCGGCTCACCGACGGCAAGCTCGGCGGTGTCCGGATCGACAGCGGTGACCTGCCGTCGGTCGTCGCCGCGGTGCGCGCACAGCTCGACCGGCTCGGCGCGACGAGCACGAAGATCACGGTGACGAACGACCTCGACGAGTACACGATCGCCGCACTCCGAGCCGCCCCGGTGGACTCGTACGGCGTCGGGACCTCGGTGGTCTCCGGCTCGGGGCACCCCGCCGCCGGCATGGTGTTCAAGCTCGTGGCACACCGGGACGCCGACGGTGGTGACTGGGTCCCCGTCGCCAAGAAGTCAGCCGACAAGGCGTCGATCGGCGGCCGGAAGGAGGCGGGCCGACGCCTCCGCAACGGCGTCGCCACCGCCGAGGTCGTGCTCACCGGAGCGCAGGTCGGTCCGGATGAGCGACCGCTCCTCGTCCCCGTCGTCACCGGCGGCGAGGTCGACCCGGCGTTCCTCGGCACGCAGGGCGTCGAGGCCGCACGCGCGCACCACAAGCGCGCGAAGGCGGAGCTGCCAGCCGACGCGTCGCGCATCGGACGTGGCGACCCCGCCATCCCGACCCTCGTGATCTGACGTCGCGGCGCGCGCCGCGCACGTCGTGTCGCGTCGCGTCGCGTGCCCGCTTGGTGAGCAGGAATGGTCGCCTGCCCGACGGCGACCCGACCGCTTCTGCTCACGATGCGCAGCCGGCGGACGCGGCAGACGGACAGGAGGCCCGTGGCGGCGTCGCCACGGGCCTCCTGTCCGCCTGTCGGTCGCGTCTACTCGGACTTCATCTTCTCGTAGATCGCCTTGCAGTCCGGGCAGACCGGGAACTTCTCCGGGTCGCGGCCCGGGATCCACTTCTTGCCGCACAGGGCCTTGACCGGCTTGCCGGACAGGGCCGACTGCAGGATCTTGTCCTTCTTGACGTAGTGCGAGAACCGCTCGTGGTCACCGGGTTCGATCGCTTCTTCTTCGAGGAGCTTCTCGAGCTCCCGGTCCATCACGTCGAGGCCGCCGCCTGGTTCCGTCATGCTCATGGCTCCAGGGTACGACGGTCCGCCCTCGGGCGCGCCGCCCGTCCCGCTCGTCGCGCTGTGCCGCTGGGCCGTTAGTCGCGCTGTGCCGCTGGTTGCGTCGTGCCGCTAGTTGCGCTGTGCCGCGGCGAGCAGGTCGGGGCCGCGTCGGTCGAACAGGCGTCCGCCGACGGAGACACCGATGACGAGCACGACGGCACCGACCCCGATGCCCACCAGGAGCGTCAGCACCGACCACGGCTCCGGACCCTGCACGACGGCGAGCACCGCGAGACAGGCGGCGGGGACCGTGCAGAGCACGATGCCGATCACCATGGAGGCCTGCGCCACCGTCGCCGTGACGCCGGCGGCCTGCGGCTGCTGGAACGGGTGATCGCCCGGGCGCACCGTCGGGTACGGCATCAGCACCGACAGGACGCTCGACAGCCCGAGGCCGGACAGCAGTGCACTCGCACTCACACCGATGAGCAGCGGGAACGCCGCCCAGTCGCCGAACAGCCGTGCGGAGAGCGCGGCGCCGGCGACGATCGCGGGCGCTCCCACGACCAGCACGGGCACGACGCGACCGAGCCGATCGCTCCACCCGGGCGCACCGGAGGCGACGTGCAGCCACACGGCCGTGTTGTCGTAGGAGACGTCGTTGTGCGGCAGGAACCCGGCGATGAGGGCCATCAGCGGCAGCGGCACGAGCGCGGTCCACTGCCACGGCACCCCGGCGACACCGAGCGGGATCACGACGATCGGCACGAGCAGGATGATCAGGTACGACGTGCGGTACCGCGGGTCGCGCACCCAGTAGGTGAGCGCCCGGGCGGCGACGGCGGACACCGGGGCCGACCCGAAGCGGTCGAACCAGCCGAGGCCCTGGTACCGGCGAGTGCGGGGTCGGTCGTCGACGGTCTCGAGGGCACGGCCGACGAGCGACCACCACGCCCACGCGAGGAGTGCGACGACGACGACCGCGATCAGGAGCTTCAGGAGGCCGGCACCGACGTGGCCGCTCGCGACCTCGGCCGGCACGGCCCAGGCGGCGCCCCAGGGGGTCCACCCGGCGACGTCCGCGACGCGCTGCATCTCGGCGCCCTGCGGGTCGAGCCACTCGACGCGCAGCAACAGCGCCACCGTCGGGATCGAGAGGACGACGATGACGAGGGCCACCAGCCACCCGGCGTCCCGGGAGCGGTCCGGGCCGATCAGCCGCGAACCGACGGTGCAGCACACCCGGATCAGCAACGCGCAGGTCGCGACGCCGAGCAGACCACCGACGACCGCGAGCAGTCCGAGCCCGGGGTCACGGGCCCAGGCGACGACCTGACCGGCCGCGACGACGACCACACCGATGACGGGGATGCCGACGAGTCCGGCGACCACGAGCCCGATCGCCAGGCGACGTCGCTCGATCCCGAACACGGCGAAGCGCCGCGGGTCGAGCTGGTCGCTCCGCCCGACGACGAGTGGCACGACCGTGAACCCGAAGGCGATCAGGGTGCCGACGGGCACGACCACGGCGCGTGCGACGTCCGGGTCGGCGTCGCCGAGCGCGATCGTCCGCGACGCGACGAACACGGCGGCGAGGAGACCGACGAGGCTGGCGAGCACGACGGCGACGGAACGGCGGGCGGTGCCGCGGACCTCGCCCGCGAGCAGGTCCGCCCTCAGCCGGAGAAGCTGTGCAACCATTCCATGCTCTCTGCGACGACACGACCGCCGGCGAGTTCGACGAACTTGTCCTCGAGGCTCTTGCGGCCGCGGACCTGGGCCATGGTGCCGGACGCCAGGACCTTGCCGCCGACGATGATGGCGACCGAGTCGCAGGTGCGCTGCACGAGCTCCATCGAGTGGCTCGACAGCACCACGGTGCCGCCGCCCCGGGTGTAGCGGCGCAGGATGTCCGTGATCGTCGCGGCGCTCACCGGGTCGACCGACTCGAACGGCTCGTCGAGCACGAGCACCCGCGGTGAGTGGATGAGGGTCGCGGCCAGGGCGATCTTCTTCGCCATGCCGACGGAGTAGTCGGCGACCTGGCGTCCGAGCGCCTCGCCCAGCCCGAAGGCCTCGGCGAGGTCGGCGCTGCGCTTCCGGGCGGTGGTGCCGTCGAGCCCGCGGAGCGTGGCCGAGTAGTACAGCAGCTGCGCACCGGTCAGCCGGTCGAACAGGCGGAGCCGGTCCGGCAGGACCCCGAGGCTCCGCTTCGCGGCCGTGGGGTCGGCCCACACGTCGTGGTCGAGCACGGTCACCGAGCCGGCGTCGGGGCGCAGCAGTCCGGTGATCATCGAGAGGGTCGTCGTCTTGCCGGCGCCGTTCGGGCCGACCACGCCGAAGATCGAGCCCTGCCGGATCTCGAGGTCCACCTCGTCGACGGCCAGGGTCTGTCCGTACCGCTTCACGAGGCCGCTCGCCGCGAGCACCACGGGCTGGAGCGTCTGGGGTTGCTTCGGCGCGGCGGTGCGGGGTGCACGCTTCTTCGCCGCGGGCGAAGCGGCGGTGGTCGCCTGGTCGGCGTCGCCCGTGGCGTCGTCGGCGGCCGTCGGCACGGGAGGCTCGGCATCGGTCCGCGGGGCGGCCTTCGTCGGGCGCTTGGTGCGTCCCTTGCCGCCGCGCGCCTTCGCGGGGCGCGGCGCCGCTGCCGGGGCGTCTGCCGGGCCCGAAGCCTCGTCGGAGCGGGCGTCCGTCACGCCGTCGGCGCGGGTGCCCGTCGTCTCGACGGTGCTGGCGTCCGTCGTCTCGTCGGTGCTGGCGTCCGTCGTCTCCCCGGTGCGGGTGACCGTCGTCTCGCCGGTCATCGCGTCATCAGTGGCGGTGTCGTCCGCATCCGTGTCCCCCGTGTCGTCGTCTGCTGCGTCCTCCTCAGCCGCGGCGGTGTCCGCGTCGTCGGCGTCCCCCGCCTCGGTCATCCAGGCAGCGTCGGCCGTGGCGTACACGTCCTCGTTCTCTGCTCGCGCTGGCATCGACCCACCGTACCAACGCTCTCCGACCGGCGGGGACCGAGTCGGCCAGGGTCACGAATTGAGTACGAAGCGCGCCGACCCGTACCCAGCGAGGGGGTGTTTCCGTATCATTCACCAGGGCACGAAGGAGTGTTCACCACTTGGAAACCTGCTCCAGCAGGCGATCCCGGCGGCCTCCTCGCAGCGACTTCCACGTCGACGCGGCCGGTTCTCGGGCAACTCGGACGTTGGAAGCGCAGACTCGACGAGGCCCGCCCGTACCCCAGGGTGCGCGGGCGGACACCAGAAGGGACCAGCATGACCACGCAGATCGTGATCCTCGCAGCGGGGATGGGCAGCCGGCTCGGCCGCAGCCTGCCGAAGCCGCTCACGGAGCTCAGTGACGGCCGCACCATCATGCAGCAGCAGTTCGACAACATCCGCGCCGCGTTCGGTTCGAGCGCCCGCGTGACGATCGTCGTCGGCTACAAGTCGGAGCACATCGTCGAGGCCTTCCCCGAAGCGAACTTCGTCTACAACGAGTCGTACGACTCCACGAACACCTCGAAGAGCCTGCTGCGCGCGCTCAAGGCCACCGGCAAGAGCGGTGTCCTCTGGATGAACGGCGACGTGGTCTTCGACCCGATGGCGCTCGTCCGTGCGGCCGACATGATCGACGAAGGCCGTTCCTTCGTCAGCGTCAACACCGACAAGGTCTCCGACGAAGAGGTCAAGTACACGGTCGACGCCGAGGGCTTCATCCACAAGCTGTCCAAGCAGGTCGTCGGGGGTCTCGGCGAAGCCGTCGGGATCAACTACGTCTCCGCGGCCGACAAGCAGGCCCTCATCCGTCAGCTCGGTCGCGTCGACGACCAGGAGTACTTCGAGGGCGGCATCGAAGCTGCCATCGCCGAGGACGGGCTACGCTGGACGCCGATCGACATCTCCGACCTGTACGCGGTCGAGATCGACTTCGCCGAGGACCTCGAGCGCGCGAACAACCTGTTCGCCTGAACCACCCGTCAGGACCCCTCGGCGGTTCCGCCCGAAGGGAAACCGTGACCACAGCGAGTGCGCCGACCGCGCCCGCGGCTGCCGCACCTGCGAGCGCCCGGAGCGCCGGTCGGCGCTATCGTCAGGCCCTCTGGCTGCTGACCGTCCGCGACCTCCGCGTCCGCTACTCGACGTCGGCGCTCGGCTACGTGTGGTCGATCCTCGACCCGCTCGTGATGTCGGGGATCTACTGGTTCGTCTTCACGCAGGTCTTCCACCGCGGTTCCGTCGGTGAAGATCCGTACATCGTGTTCCTGCTGTCCGCGCTGCTGCCGTGGATGTGGTTCACCGGCGGGGTCTCGGACTCCACCCGGGCGTTCATCAAGGAATCGAAGCTCATCCGCTCCACCACCATCCCCCGCACGATCTGGGTGGCACGGATCGACGCGTCGAAGGGCATCGAGTTCCTGCTGAGCCTGCCGGTCCTGGCGGCCTTCGCGATCGCGACGGGTGCGCACCTGCACTGGCAGGTCGTGTTCTTCCCGTTGGCGATCGTGCTGCAGTGCGCGCTGGTCTACGGCCTGGGGCTCATCGTCGCTCCGCTCGTGGTTTTCTTCCGCGACCTCGAGCGGGCCACCAAGCTCGTCCTGCGGTTCCTGTTCTACGCGTCCCCGATCATCTACGGCACCCACGCGCTGCCCTCTGCACTGCGCGACATCGCCGCGGTCAACCCGCTCACCGGCATCTTCGGCATGTACCGTGCGGCGTTCTTCCCGGGTCAGCTCGACTGGCTCGAGGTCTGCGCGTCGGTGGTCGTGACCGGCATCGTGCTCGTGATCGGGTTCGCGGTGTTCCGCCGCAGCGAGCACCGCGTGCTGAAGGAGCTGTGATGACCGCGACCGACCAGACCCGGCGCACCGAGACCGTCGCACCGGTCATCTCCGTCCGCGACGCCGGCATCTGCTTCAAACGCAACCGTCGGGCGAGCCGGAACTTCAAGGACCTGTTCGCCGGGCGTGGACGCCGCAAGCGCGCCGACGAGTTCTGGGCCCTGCGCAACGTGTCGTTCGACGTCCGCCCGGGCGAGGCGATCGGGGTCGTGGGACGGAACGGCCAGGGCAAGTCGACCCTGCTGAAGCTGGTGGCCCAGGTCATGTTGCCCGACGAGGGCCGCGTCGACGTGGGCGCCGGCGTCGCGCCGCTCATCGAGATCACCGGTGGGTTCGTCGGCGACCTCACGGTCCGGGACAACGTGTACCTGACCGCCGGTCTGCACGGCATGTCACGGGCCGAGATCCGCGACGCCTTCGACGAGATCATCGAGTTCGCCGAGATCGCCGACTTCGTCGACACCCCGTACAAGCACCTGTCGAGCGGCATGAAGGTCCGCATCGCGTTCGCCGTGATCTCCCGGCTCGACGAACCGGTCATCCTGGTCGACGAGGTCCTGGCCGTGGGCGACAAGGCCTTCCGCGAGAAGTGCTACAAGCGCATCGAGGAGCTCCTGGCCGGCGGTCGGACGCTGTTCTTCGTCTCCCACAGCGACAAGGACCTCCGTCGTTTCTGTGATCGCGGGCTCTACCTCGACAAGGGTCGTCTGCAGCTCGACGGCACCATCGAGGCCGCGCTCGCCCGGTACGCGGCGGACTACGGCTCCTGACCGGCCGGGGTACTCCCCCGCACGAACGCGCGCACCGGTGGCTCCCTCCACAGCCCCCGGTCCTCGTGGCCGCAACCGGGGTCCCGCCGTCGGACCCTCCCCCTAGCGTTCCACCCATGCACCACCCACCAACCGCGTACGCCGTCCCGTTCGCCGTCGACCGATCGCACGCACCGCGCCGGTACGACCTCGTCAACACCGGCTCCGAGCCGGTCGACGGACTCTCCCTCACCCATCTGGGCAACGGCTACTGCCCCCCGCTCGCGGTGCGTCGTCTCGACCCGGGCCGTTCGCTGTCCCTGGCGGTCTTCGGCGCCGACCCCGAGGACACCGGGGTCGTCATCGTGCGGTGGCGCCGACCCGACCGCTCCGAGTACCTCTGGCGGATGTCACTCGTCGGGCCGGGCCTCCAGCCGTGACGCGGCCCGAGCACCCGGCACCGGACGTCCGGGGTGACGACGGAGCGTCAGCGCCCGTCGCGTTCGGCGGCGACGGTCCGCCACCGTTCCAGCAGCCACTCCACGGCGGCGTGGAACCGCTCCGTGGCGGCGCCCGGCGTCGTGTCGCCGAAGTACCGGGCGACCCAGTGCTGCAGACGTGCGAGTTCCTCGGCGTCGCTCGCAGCGGCGTCGACGCGGGCGAGCACCGATGTGGCGTCGGCCACGGTCAACCAGTTCGCGTCGCTCAGGTACCCACGCTCGTCGACGTCGGCCTCGGGCGAGACCGGACGCGTGACGATGAGCGGCTTGCCCACCGCGAGCCGGTCGTAGATCATCGCGCTGATGTCGGTGATCGCCACGTCGGCGTCCGCCAGCTGCCAGCCCAGGTCACCACCGTCGTCGTACAGGTGGTGCGCCGCAGGGTCGGCGGTGTTCGCGGCGCTGATCGCCGCGACGATCCGTTCGTGCGCCGCGCGGTACGCCGGGTCGAGCACGCCGCTGCGCGGGTGCGGGCGGTACACCAGACGGTGTCGGGGCGACGCGAGCACCTGGTCCGCGATGACCGTGCCGTGCGACGCGATCGACCCGTACGCCGCGGCGCCGCGGTCGCCCTCCCACGTCGGGGCGTAGAGCACGACGGTCCGGTCGTCGTCCGGGTACGGAGCCGCTCCGGCGAAGTGGTCGGCCTGCGGGCGTCCGATCGCGATCGTCCGGGCGTCCAGGTCGTAGTCCCACAGTGCCTCGGCCAGTCGGTCACGCGCGGCATCGCCCGCGACCAGGGCGTAGTCGTACGCCTTGAACTGGTTCGTGGTCATGTACATCTTGTCGCTCTCGCCGTGGTTGACGAAGACGTGCCACATCCGCCCGTACCGCATCATCTGGAAGTTGCGGGCGTTCTGGTTGACGTACAGCACCACCTTCGGCGCCTGGGTGTCGACGAAGTGCTCGAGGTCGACCACCTGCCGGGCGTAGACCGCGGGCACGGGCGACTCGTCGAGCAGCGTCAGCATGGTCCCCGGGCTCCGCGAGATGATCGCCACCGGGTGCGTCTTCGCGAGCTCGGCCAGCGGTGCGTACCACTGACGCACCTGGTACATGTTGACCGGGCCGTCGGCGAAGTACACGGCGATCTCGATCGAACCGGGCTTCGGCTGCCGCGCGGACGGCAGTCGCTGTGCGAGCTGACGACGGCTCCGGCGTGACGTCAGGAGTCGCTCGGCGAGCCGCAGTGCGGTCCGTAGGTCGCTGATGATCGACATGGTGCTTCTTCCGGGTCTGCTCTGGCGGGACGGGGCTGACGGGTCAGACGACCGGTGGCCGCCCTGCGATGGTCATCCGTGCGACTGTGAGCCAGCCCATCGGCCGGGCCGGTCCGCAGTCGGTCGTCCAGCCTTCACGGATCGCTCCGAACCAGGTGGCCAGCCGGCGGGGATGACGCCACCAACGTGCGATCTGGATCACGGCCCACGACCCCACGTACAGCGGCCGCAGCACCGCCGGCAGGTTCCGGCGAGCGAGCCACACCCGGTTGCGGGCGTTCAACCGGTAGTACTCGGCGTGCCGTGCCGGGTCGATAGCGGGGTGGTGCGCGACGAGGTCCCCGGCGTACCAGGTCCGTCGCCCGGCGTCCCAGACGCGCCAGGCGAGCTCGATGCCCTCGTGGGCGTAGAAGTACTCGGCGCCCCAGCCACCGACGACCCGGTACACGTCCATCGGCAGCACGACGGCGCCTTCCCAGACCGAGAAGACCGGCGACGAGTGGTCCGGTTCGCCCTTGCGGATGCGCGGCACCCACCGGCGCGGGTTCGCGGCGCCCGTGGGGTCGACGACCCGTGGTTGCACGAGGCCCAGCGACGGGTCGTGCTCGAACAGCGCGATCGCGTCACGCAGGAACGTCGGCGACGGCACGGATGCGTCGTCGTCGAGGAAGAACACGTAGTCGCCGTCGACCGCCTCGGCCCCGGCGTTCCGCCCCGCCGGGATCCCGACGTTCTCGGGCAGGGCCAGCGCGCGCACGCCGTCCGGCAGCCCGGTCGGCGCCCAGCCGTTGCCGACGCAGACGACGTCGAGCTCGACACCCTGCTGCGCGAGCACACTGTCCAGACCGCGGCGCAGGTCGTCCGGCCGGGTGCCCTGCGACAGGCTCACGACGGCGACGCGCGGTCGTTCGCGGTGCACCACCGCGTGGCGACGGCCGGTGCCGGGGACGGTCGTGCCCTCGGTCACGCCTTGACCCGCTTCGACGCGATGATCGCCAGGAAGTGCCCGGCCGTCGCGAGCACGGCCAGCGGCAGCAGTGCACCGACCAGGATCCGGCTGGCCAGCGGGTCGCCGATCACCAGGGCGACCAGGGCGAAGACGAAGGCGAGCATGCTCAGCTCGACCGAGTGGTACAGACGGTGGAACGGCAGGAACTTCGCCAGTCGGCGGAGCGAGGCGAGCTTGCGGCCGGACGGCGCGGTGGAGGCGTCCCGCCGGTCGACCAGCTTGTCGAGCCCGGCGTTCGCGCGGGCCACGTGCACCATGTCGTTGAGGGCCTTGTTCAGCACGATGACCAGGCCGAGTGCGCAGCCGATCGTGGTCCACATCCAGTCCGCGTCGTGGATCGGCCACGTGGCGGCCCGGATGCCGAGCGCGACCGGGATCAACCCCTCGGTCGTGTAGTGCCCGACCTTGTCCAGGAACACACCGGCGGGCGACTTGGTGCCACGCCACCGTGCGACCTCACCGTCGGAGCAGTCGACGAGCATCTGCAGCTGGCCGAGCACCAGCGCCAGTGCCGCGCCCCAGATGCCCGGGATCAGCAGGGCGGCAGCGACGCTCCACCCGACCAGGATCATCAGGCCGGTGACCTGGTTCGCACTGACACGGGTCTTCAGGAGCACCCAGGTCAGGTACGGCGAGACGTCGCGCAGGTACAGCGATGCGGTCCAGTGCTCGGCGTTGGCGCGCGCACGGACCTCGTCTGGCTGGGCGACGGCGCGGAGTTCGGCGATCGAGGTCGGCCGTGCGGATCCGCGGCCGGTCGTGGGCTGGTCGGTCATTCGGTCACCGTCCCGTGTGGGTGGTCAGCTCGGACGTGCGGGTCAGGAACCCGATGATGAACCCGAGCCCCCATCCCACGTGGATGCAGGGCAGCACGACGAGCAGCCAGAGGAGCGTCGGCAACCCGGAACGGCGCGCCACCGCGACCGACCCGAGCACGACGAAGAGCAGGTAGACGACGGGCACCACGAACCCGAGCAGCGCCCAGGCGAGCGGGGCGGCCAACACGGCGCCGACGATGCCGACGAGCCCGGCGACGATGCCCAGGGCCATCGCCGCGACCATGGCCGGCGGCACGAAGTACCGCAGCCCGTTGTTCGCCGGGAACCGACGGGCGAGCTCGCCGCGCCAGAGACCGGTGGCGACGAACTGCCGCACCAGGCGCTTCAGGCTCGGCCGCGGGCGGTACGTGACGACGAGCTCCGGCGTGAACCAGACGGTCCCGCCGGTCTGCCGCAGCCGCCGGTTGAGCTCCCAGTCCTGTCCGCGCTTGATGCCCTCGTCGAAGAGTCCGACGTCGAACAGCCGCTCCCGTCGGAACACGCCGAGGTAGGCGGTCTCGGCCGGGCCGGCGGTGCCGCCGACGTGGTGCGGCGTACCACCCAAGCCGACGCGACTGCCGTACGCCAGTGCGACGGCCCGTTCGAAGGGGGTCCGGCCCTCGGCGCGCATGATGCCGCCGACGTTGTCCGCACCGGAGTCCAGGAGCGTGCGCACCGCGATGCGCGTGTAGTCGGTGGGCAGGACCGAGTGCGCGTCGACACGGATGACGACGGGGTGCACGGACGCCCGGATCGCGACGTTCAGACCGGCGGGCGTCGAGCCGGCCGGGTTGTCGATCGCGCGGATCCGCGGGTCGGCTGCGCTCATCTCGGCGACGAGCTCGTTCGTGCCGTCGATCGACGGTCCGAGCGCGAGGATGACCTCGAACGGGCCCGTGTAGTCCTGGTCGAGCAGACTGCCCACGGCGGACCGGACCTCGGTGACCTCGTTGAGCACGGGCATCACGTACGAGACGCCCGGCAGGGGCTGTCCGTCTGACTGCATGCGTACCTCGGGGTGCTGGCTGGCGGCACGGGACGCACCGGGGCGGTGCCGCCCCGCAGAGCGACCATGAGCCTATCAAGAGGCCGAACCGCTCACCTGCGTCGGCGCGGGACGCACCCCGTGACGGACAGGAGGCCCGGCGCACGACGTGCCCCGGGCCTCCTGTCCGCCGTGTGGTGGCGTCAGCCCTTGCTGTCGAACGTCCCCAGCTTCACGTCGGCCTGGCGGGTCTGGCCGTCGCGGATGAAGCTGATCGTCGTCGAGGCGCCACCCGCGAAGAAGCGCACCTGCGCGGTCAGGTCGGTGGCGTTCGAGACGGACGCCGAGCCGATCTTGGTGACGACGTCGCCCTTCTG
Organism: Curtobacterium sp. VKM Ac-2889; assembly: GCF_015350855.1. NCBI lineage: Bacteria > Bacillati > Actinomycetota > Actinomycetes > Micrococcales > Microbacteriaceae > Curtobacterium > Curtobacterium sp. VKM Ac-2889. The sequence goes on from NZ_JADKSC010000002.1 coordinate 351,757, forward strand.
CAGACCGGCCTTCGCCGCGGCACCGCCGTTGGAGACCGACTTGATGAGAGCGCCCACCTGCGTGGCGCTGGCCTCGTCGGTGGCGTCGCCGACGGTTGCGCCGAGGAGACCGTGGGTCGCCGAACCGTTGTCCTTGATCTCGTTCGCGACCCGCTTGACCAGGTTCGCCGGGATCGAGAAGCCGACGCCGATGCTGCCGGCGGCCGACTCCGACGACGACGAGCTGCCGGCCGAGGCGATGGCCACGTTGATGCCGATCAGGCGGCCCTTCGAGTCGAGCAGTGCGCCGCCGGAGTTGCCCGGGTTGATCGACGCGTCGGTCTGGATGACCGGGAGCGAGACCGTGGTGTTCGCCGACGAGCTGCTGCCGTTGTCCCCGTTTCCCCAGAAGTCGAAGGGACCCGAGCCGCCGTTGCCGCCCTCGTTCGAGTCGCCGCCCTCGCTGGGGGCGCTCGAGGTGACCTGGATGCTGCGGTTCAGCGTCGAGACGATGCCGTCGGTGACGGTGTTCGACAGACCGAGCGGAGCGCCGATCGCCACGGCGGTGTCGCCGACGTTGAGCTTGGACGAGTCCGCGAACTCCATCGGCTTGAGGTCGGTCGCGTCGATCTTGATGACCGCGAGGTCGACCGTCGGGTCGGTGCCGATGAGCTTGCCCGCGTAGATCTTGCCGTTCGAGGTCGTCACGGTGATGCGGCCGTTCGAGCTGTCGCCGTCGAGGGTGACCACGTGGGTGTTGGTGACGATGTAGCCGTCCTTGCTCATCACCACACCGGAACCAGTGCCGGCCTCGTTGCTCGCTGACACGTTGATGGTGACGACCGACGGGGTGGCCTGTGCCGCGACGGCGGTGACCACGGTGGCGGAGTCGTAGTCGTTGACGGTCAGGTTGCCGCCCTGCGACGAGCCGGAGGACACCACGCTGCCCCCGTCGTTGGTCGCCGACGAGGCGAGCCACCCGGCGCCGCCACCCACGAGCCCGGCAACGACGACACCGGCGATGACCGGCAGGAGCAGCTTGTTGCGGCCCGAGCGGTCCTTCGTCGTCGTGGTCGCGGCTGCGCCGGAGGCGTCGTCGCTGAAGTAGTGGCCGTTGCGCTGGTTCGAACCGTCGACGTCACCGAAGCCGCTCGTGGCCGACTGCGGGGCCGGTGCGGACGCGGTCGCGTACTCGGAGGACGAGCTCGGCGCGGCCGAGGACGTCGGCTGGGCGTACTCGCCGTAGCGGGGACGGTCGCCGACCGGCTGGCCGTACGGCGACTGCTGGCCGTACGGCGACTGCTGGCCGTACGGCGACTGCTGGCCGGCGGGGTTCTGGGGCTGCTGGCCGTACTGGCTCTGCTGGCCGTACTGCGACGGCTGGCCGTACTGCGACGGCTGGCCGTACTGGCTCTGCTGGCCGTACGGGTTCTGGCTCTGCTGGGCCTGCTGGCCGTACTGCGACTGCTGTCCGGACGGGTTCTGGCTCTGCTGCGGCTGCTGGCCGTACTGCGACTGCTGAGCGGAGGGGTTCTGGCTCTGCGGAGCCTGCTGACCGGACGGGTTCTGGCTCGGCTGCGACTGCGACTGGCCGTACGGCGACGTCTGCTGCCCGTAGCCGCCCTGCTGCGCACCCGAGGAGTCACCGGAGACGGCTGGGTACGGCGCGGTGTAGCGGTCGGTCGGGTGCTCCGTCGACGACGGGATCACGTCCGTGTTGTCCGGGGACGTCTCGTCGCTCCGGTTCTGGTTCTGGTTCTGGTTGTGGTTCTCGTCCTGGTTCGGGCGAGGGGTCTCGTCCGGCTGGTCGGAGTCGTTCGGCATCGACGTGTTCCCTCTCGTGGCCGCTGCTGCGGCGTCCTCACTGGCGGCAGGCGGAGCCGCATCGTCCGGACGGCGGTCGTCGCCCTGCCCGTTGGGCGTGGTGTCGGTCATGCTGGACGTGCTCCTTTCAAGCTCGTGCAGTCTGTCGCAAGCACCTGAGCGGTCCTTCTGTCGAGGCTGCGAGCCACCCCTGGCGATCTTATGCGTGCGCTGAACGGCGGGACCCAGTCCACCGCGGGACGGACAGCTAGGTTGGGGACCGTTCAGCGCGACACGTCGTCGCCCGCACCGGAGGGAACCACATGCGCCAGGCAGGACCGTGGCTGCGAGCCGCCGACGGAGCGATGCTGCTGGGCCCCGACGGGGTCCCCGCACCGACGGTGTTCGCCGAGATGAGCGCCCTCGCCGCCACCACCGGCGCGGTCAACCTGGGGCAGGGCTTCCCGGACGAGGACGGTCCGGCCGCGGTGCTCGAGGCCGCGGTGCAGGCGATCCGCGACGGCGCGAACCAGTACCCGCCGGGCCGCGGTACCCCCGACCTGCGAGCGGCGATCGCCGAGCACCAGCAGCGGTGGTACGGCCTCCAGGTCGACCCCGACCGCGAGGTCCTGGTCACCGCCGGCGCGACCGAGGCGCTGGCCGCGACGCTCCTCGCCCTGGTCGAGCCCGGCGACGAGGTGATCACCTTCGAGCCGTTCTACGACGCCTACGGGGCACTCGTCCGGCTCGCCGGCGGCGTGCACGTCACGGTCCCCCTCACCGCACCCGACTTCCTGCCCGACGAGCGGACGCTCCGGGCGGCCTTCACCGACCGCACCCGCGCCGTGCTCGTGAACACCCCGCACAACCCGACCGGACGGGTCCTGCCCACCGAGGTCCTGCAGACGATCGTCGACCTGGCCACCGAACGCGACGCCGTGATCATCACCGACGAGGTCTACGAGCACCTGACGTTCGACGTCCCGCACACGCCCATCGCCACCCTGCCGGGCGCCGCCGAGCGGACCGTCTCGGTGTCGAGCGCTGGCAAGACCTTCAACACGACCGGCTGGAAGATCGGCTGGCTCACCGCTCCCCCGGCACTCGTCGACGCGATCACGACGGTCAAGCAGTACCTGACGTTCGTGAACGGCGCACCCTTCCAGCCGGCCGTCGCCGTGGGCCTCCGTCTGCCCGACACCGTGTTCACCGGCATCGCCGCCGACCTGCGCGCGAAGCACGAACTGCTCGCCGACGGGCTGACGGCAGCGGGCTTCGACGTGATGCGACCGGACGGCGGGTACTTCGTCCTCGCCGACGCCGCCCCCCTCGGGTACGACGACGCCCGCGCGTTCTGCCTCGAGCTGCCCGCCCTGGCCGGGGTCGCCGGGGTGCCGGTCTCGGCGTTCGTCCGCCCGGACCACGTCGCCGGGTACCGGTCCCTGGTGCGCTTCGCGTTCTGCAAGCGTCGGAGCGTCCTCGAGGACGCCGCCGCACGCCTGGCGACCCTCGGAGCGCGCCCACGCGCCTGAGACGCGACCGCGTCGGGACGCGACGGACGTGTCAGCGCTGCCCCGGGCCTCCAGGCAGGGTGCGCACGGACACGTCGTAGCGCCGCAGCGACAGCGACGGGTTCACCCGACGGACGGTGTCCGTCACGGTGGTGTCGATCGTGGCGGTGAGCATGCCCGGCGCGGCGCCGGCCGAGGCGACCGCGACGCCCGACGGGTCGAGGACGACCGAACCGCCGATCCCGATCGGCGGCGTCTGGCCGACCCCGACGACCCAGACGGTGTTCTCGATCGCACGTGCGGTGAGGAGCGTTCGCCAGTGGTGTTCCTTGCCGGGGCCACGCACCCACTCGGCAGGGAGCACGACGACGTCGGCCGCACCGGTCTCCGGGGCGGCGAGTCGACGGGTGACCTCCGGGAACCGCAGGTCGTAGCAGGTCTCGAGACCGATGCGGAGCCCGCCGAGCGTGAAGACGGGGAGCTGCTCCGGGTCGCCGGACTCGATGCGGTCGGACTCCCGCGAGCCGAACGCGTCGTAGAGGTGGACCTTCCGGTACGTCGCCGCCAGGTCCCCAGAGGGGAGCACCGCGACCAGGGTGTTCCGGAAACGCTGTGGCGTGTCCGCCGACTCAGCGACCCCGACGACCAGGGCGATGCCCGTCGCCCGGGCGATGTCGCGGAGGCCCGTGACGAACGGGCCGTCCAACGGCTGTGCGGCGGCCACGAACCGATCGTCGATGTCTGCGGAGAAGTACGAGGTGTACTCCGGCGTGACGAGGAGGTCCGCGCCCCGGGCTGCCGCGTCGACGGCGGCGGTGCGCACGGTGGCGAGGTTGGCGACGGGATCGTTCACGGGGGCGAACTGCGCCGCCGCGATCGTGAGGGTGGCCATGCGGCGAGCGTACCCGGGGGCCGGCACACGAAGAAGGCCCCGGTCCTGTTGGACCGGGGCCTTCATGTGACGCTTGGTTGCGGGGGCAGGATTTGAACCTACGACCTCTGGGTTATGAGCCCAGCGAGCTACCGAACTGCTCCACCCCGCGGCACGTTTAGAAGCCTACACGGGGCCGTGGCGGGACACAAATCGAGTGCCCCGCCACGGTGTGTCAGTTGTCGTTCTCGGCTGCTGTCGCTGCCTCGATCGCGTCCTGGAGGCGCTGGTCGGCTTCCGCCGCAGCGACCAGGTCGTTGTCGGCGTAGGCCTCCTGGCGGTCCTGCAGGGCCGCCTTGGCCTCGGACAGCGCCTTCTGCAGCGCGTCGTTGTCGGTCGAGCCGGAGCCCGTCGAACCACCGGTCGAACCCTCGCCCGAGCCCTCGCCCGACCCGGACGAACCCGAACCGGAGCCCGCGTCCGAGCCGGATCCGCTGCCGGAACCGGAACCAGAACCGGACCCGCTGCCGCTGCCGCTCGCACCGGAGTCACCCGCTGCGGCGCCCGAGTCACCACCGAACAGCGAGTTCAGGGCCTCGTCGAGGGTGTCCTCGAACGCGATCTTGTCACCGAAGGCCACCAGGACCTTCTGCAACAGCGGGTAGGAACCACTCGAGGTCGACTGGACGTAGACGGGCTGGACGTAGAGGAACCCACCACCGACCGGGAGCGTGAGCAGGTTGCCCTGCTTCACGGTCGAGTTGCCGCGCTTCAGGATGTTCAGCTCCTGCGACACGTTCGAGTCACCGTTGAACAGGCTCTGCACCTGTCCGGGCCCTGGGATGTTGTCGGTCTTCGGCATCGTCAACAGCGTGAGCTTGCCGTAGCCCGACCCCTTCTCGCCCTTGCCGGCACCACCTGCATCGGAGTTCACCGCCAGGTAGCCGGTCAACACGTTGCGGTTGTTCGCGCCCGCGGTCTGCTGTGGGATGTACGTCGTGTACAGCGAGTAGGCGGTCCCCTGCCCCGGCACCTTCATGGTCAGGTAGTACGGGTCCTGCAGGTTCGCGCGGTTGGCCGTCGTCGTGGTCTGCGCCCCGAGCGCGTTCGTCGACGTCGCCGCGGTGTCGGCGTCACTGTCGGACGTCGCCGTGCTCGTCGGTTCCTGCGGGGTGTTCCACGCGTCGTCACCCGAGTAGAACGAGTTGGCGTTGGTCACGTGGTACGTGCCGAGGATCGAGCGCTGCACCTTGAACAGGTCGGTCGGGTACCGCACGTGGTCGAGGAGTTCGGCGCTCATGCTCGACACCGGCTTCATCGACGTCGGGAAGATCTTCTGCCACGTCTTCAGGACCGGGTCCTTCGTGTCCCACGTGTACAGGGTCACCTTGCCCGTGTAGGCGTCGACCGTGGCCTTCACCGAGTTCCGGATGTAGTTCACCTGGTCGGTGCGGTACGTCGAGGACTCGGCACCCGCGATGCTGTCCGACAGGCTCTGGCTCTGCGAGTACGGGTAGGCGTCGCTCGTGGTGTAGCCGTCCACGACCCACTGGATGCGGTGGTCGACGATCGCCGGGTAGGCGTCGCTGTCGACGGTCAGGTACGGCGCCGCCTTCTGCACACGGGTGATCGGGTCGCGGTCGTAGAGGATCTGCGAGTCCTTGTTCACCGCGTTCGAGAGCAGGATCTGCTCCGACTGGAACTTCGCGGCGTAGACGAGCCGGTTGAAGAAGTTGCCGAGGCTCGGCCCGCCGTTCCCGGCGTACGTGGTGGTGGCGTTGCCGCCGTTGTCGTCGTCGGAGCCGGACGGGTAGTCGAGCTCGACGTTCTTCGTGCCCTTCGGCGCACCGACGATCGAGTACGGCGGCGAGGTCTCACCGAAGTACACGCGCTGCTGGAAGTCGCCCAGCGCACCGTTCGACGGGATGCCGGACTCGAGGAACACCGGCTTGCCGTCACTCGCGCGCTGGTTGCCGTAGGCCGCGGTGACGCCGTACCCGTGGGTGTAGACGAACGCCCGGTTGTACTGGGTGTTCGCGGCCGAGCTGAGGCCGTCGAGGTCGATGTCGCGGACCGCGATCACGGTGTCCTCGGTCTCGCCCTTGACGTCGTAGCGGTCGACGTCGAGCTCCTTCGGGAACTGGTAGTACTGCCGGTACTGCTGCAGCTGGCTGAACGTGTCGGAGACGATCTTCGGGTCGATCAGGCGGATGTTGGCCGTCGTCTGGGCGTCCTGCGCCAGTGCGCCCGAGCTCGCCTCGGTCGTGGCGTCGTAGTTCTGCTCCTCGACACCGGCGACCCCGTACGCGTCACGGGTGGCCTTGATGTTCCGCTCGATGTAGGCGGACTCGAAGGTCCGCTCCGAGGGCTTCACCTGCAGCCGCTGGACGACCCACGGGTAGATGCCGCCGATCACGATCGCGGCGACGAGCAGCAGGCCGGTGCCGACGATCGAGATGCGCCAGCGGCCGATGACCGCCGTCAGGATGAAGAGCAGCGCGACGATCGCTGCGATGCCCGCCATGATCTCGCGACCCGGGATTACCGCGTTGACATCGGTGTACTGGGCACCGGTGATGAGCGAGTTCGACTTCGTCAGCGCCGCGTACTGGTCGAGCCAGAGGCTGACCGCCTGCAGCGCGATGTAGAGCGCCGCAGTGACCGCGAGCTGGATGCGCGCAGCGCGGGAGATCCGGACCTCACGACCACCGAAGCGGAGTGCGCCGTAGAGGTAGCTCGCGGCGAGCGCGGCGAGTCCGGCGATCAGGACGACGGCCGACGAGTAGGCCACGATCGAGCGCCAGAAGGGCAGCTCGAACACGTAGAACCCGATGTCCAGGCCGAACTGCGGATCGGTCTTGCCGAACGGCGTCCGGTTGAAGTACTCGAGGACCATGCTCCAGCGGCCGGCCGTCGAGAGCCCGGCGAAGATGCCGAGCACCACGGGGATGCCGATCATGACGGCGCGTCGCAGCGGCTCGATGACCTGCTGGTAGCGGTCGAGCTGCGAGTTGAGCTTCGCGTAGACCGGACGGAACCGGAACGCGAGCGCGATGCTCACGAAGACCGGGACCGCCATGCCGAGGAAGCCGGCCACGAACATCAGCGTGCCGGCGATCCACCGGGTCGTGAGGACCTGCTGGAATCCGAGCTGCGCGAACCACGCGTAGTCGGTGTACAGGCTGGCGAAGATGAAGAAGGCGATCACCAGTGCGGCCAGCACGATGATCGTGACCACGATCGGGACCCGCGGCGAGCGCCGCCCCGAGGTGGACGAGGTTGTCGTCACTTGATGTGCTCCAGACGTGTCGGACCGGCGGGCCCGGCTCGCGGCGGGCCGTCAGTGACACTGATCCTATGGGACCGGACCGGGCGTGAAGCTGTACGGGGGCTCAGGGACGGGTCAGGAACCGCAGCGGGCGAGCTTGGCGGTGCTCTTGCCGTCGGCGATCGTCTGCAGGTCGGTGACCGCCTGGTCGAGGGTTGCGACGCTGTAGACGTCGAGCCCGTCCGGCACGTGCCCGACGACCTCGTCGCAGTTGTCCGCGGGGGCCAGGAAGACCGTCGCACCCGCGTCGGCCGCCCCGTAGAGCTTCTGGCGGATGCCGCCGATGGGACCGACCTCGCCGTCGGCGGTGATCGTTCCGGTACCCGCGACGTGCTTGCCGCCGTTGAGCTTGCCCGGCGTGATCTCGTCGATGATCCCGAGCGCGAACATCATGCCGGCGGACGGCCCGCCCACGTCCTGCAGCCGGATAGACACCTTGAACGGGAAGTCGTAGCGCTCGGTGACGCCGACGCCGAGCAACGCCGTGCCCTGCTCGCTGCGGGGCGTGACCCGGAGCTCCTTCGTCGCGCCGCCCCGCTCGACGGTGACGGTCGCGGGTCGCGAGGTGCCGTGCTGCGCGACGGCTTCGCGCAGGCTCGTGGCGTCGGCGTTGGTCGTGAGCGACTTGCCGTCGAACGCCGTGATCACGTCACCCTTCTCGATCGCACCGTCCGCTGCCGAGCCCTCCTGCACGGCGCTGACCTCGAGCTGGGTCGGCAGGTCGTTCCCCTGCTGGATGAGCGCGGCTGCGACGGCCGACTGCTGCGACGCCTGCATGTCCGCGGAGTCACGCTCGTTGACCTGCTCGGTGGTGGTGCCGCTCGGGTAGATCGCCTCGACCGGGATCACCGCCTGCGACCGGGTGAAGATCGCGCGGATGACGCTGGTCCACGACGGGCGGTTCGTCGCGTCGCCCTGGATGCCGACGGTGAGCATGTCGAGGGCACCCGCCGTCGGGTACGTCTCGTGCCCGGAGACCTGGATGAGCTTGACGTCCTTCGCGTCCTTGCCGGTGCCCTGCTGCTGCGTGCCGATGGTGTTGTAGACCGGTCCGGGCACCTCGATGAGGTACGGACTGGGCAGCAGGCTCGCCAGCAGGCCCAGCACGACGGCGCCGATCAGGAACGCCCACCCGACCCTCCGGGCACGCGAGCGACGACGGGGCGCGGGGGCGAAGAGGGTCACGCGGGGTCCTTCCAGATGGGCACCCGCGCCTGGCGGCAGGGTGGTCGCCCACGCCTGGCAGCGGGGCTGTTCGCCCTGGGCGCAGCACTTCGGGCGTTCCCACGGGGGCATCCCAGGTGCGGCCCCGTGAGCAGCGATTAGCGTAGTCGGCATGCCTGATGAACCACAGCCGGGGCCGGACGACGACTTCCAGGAGATGCTGCGCAAGCTGCTCTCGGGCGAGGGGCAGATCGACCCGTCGCAGCTCGCCGGTGCCGCCGGTCTGCCGAACGACCCGGCCTCCGTGGCGAACCTGATGAGCCAGCTCCAGCGCGCCGCGCAGTCCGGCGGCGACGGCATCGACTTCTCGGCCACCGCCGAACGTGCAACCGCCATCGCCCGCGACGGCGGTCACGCAGTCGACCCGGCCACCTCGCAGGCGGCCGACCAGGCGTTCCAGGTCGCTGCACTGTGGCTCGACGAGGTGACGACGGTCGCCGAACTGACCGCAGCCCCGAGCCTCTACACGCGTGAGCAGTGGGCGAAGGCCACCACCCCGGTGTGGACGCAGATCGCCGAGCCCGTCGCCTTCAGCATCGCCGACGCCCTGACCGAGGCGATCGACCAGCGTGCGCCCGAGCAGCTCAAGGCGATGCTCGGGGACGTCTCGAAGGCGATGCGCGGCATCGGCGGAGCACTCTTCGCGATCCAGCTCGGCCAGGTCGTCGGGCAGCTCTCGAAGGAGGTCGTGTCCGGCGGCGACGTCGGCGTGCCGCTCCTCGACGAGCAGGTCGCCGCGCTCCTGCCGCAGAACGTCGCCGAGTTCGCCGAGGGCCTCGACGTCTCCGAGGACGAAGTCCGCATCTACCTGGCCGTCCGCGAACTCGCGCATGCCCGGCTCTTCCGGTCGGCACGGTGGCTCCGGCTGCACATCATCTCGTCGATCACGGACTACGCGCGGGGCATCCACATCCCGTTCGACCGCGTCGAGGAGCTCGCGGCCGACATCGACCCGACCAACCAGGAGCAGCTGCGCGACGCACTCGCCTCGGGTGCCCTCATCCCGCCGCGCACTGCCGAGCAGGACGCCGCACTCGCGCGGCTCGAGACGATGCTCGCGCTGGTCGAGGGCTGGGTGGACACGGTGACCGCCGCGGCGACCGTCCGTCTCCCCAAGGCCGGAGCGATCGCGGAGATGGTGCGGCGTCGTCGGGCCGCCGGTGGCCCCGCCGAGTCGGCGTTCGCCACGCTGGTCGGCCTGGAGCTGCGTCCGCGCCGTCTGCGCGAGGCCGCGGCGATGTGGCAGCGGGTGACCGACGAGCTCGGTGCCGAACAGCGCGATGCCCTGTGGGCACACTTCGACCTCGTGCCGACCTCGGACGACGTCGACGCGCCCGACGCCCTCGTCGCACGGCTGCGGAACCCGTCGCAGACCGACGAGGACGACGCGTTCGACAAGGCACTCGAAGACCTGCTGAACGACTCGACCGGAGCACGCCCGCACGAGGACGAGTCCGGCCACGTGGCCGACGACCCCGAGGGCGGATCGGGCGACGGTCCAGGGGACCACACGGGCGACCAGCCCCGCTGAGTTCTCCACAGATCCGCTCCGTGACCCCACGCGTGCCGCCCACTCCGGCACCGTGGGGTCATGGGCATCCGCATCGATCCGACACTCGAGTTCGTCTGGCGTGACCCCGCCACGGTCCAGCTCGGGGTCGATCCCCCGCGTGCCGTCGTCGCCGTGCCCACCACCGGGGAAGAGCGGTTCCTCAACGGCCTCCGGCGCGAGACCGGGCACGACGTGCTGTCCGGCCTCGCGGTGGCGTCGGGCTGCTCCCCGGAACGTGCGGCCGGGGTGCTCGGCGCAGCGTCGCCCGCTGTGGTCGAGGTCCTGCCCGAGCCGCTCGAACGCATCGAGGTGCACGGCCCCGGCACGCTCGCCGACACCGTGGCGACGTTCCTGACCGGCGAGGGCGTGACGGTCAGCCGAACCACCTCCCCGGCCGGGGGTCCCATCACACTGCCCGACCCGGAACCCCGGCTCGCGGTGGTGGTGGCCGACCACGTGGTCGACCCGGCGCTCCGTGCCGCGTGGACCCGTCGTGGCGTGCCGCACCTGGCGGTCGTGGTGGGGGACGGCCGGGTCCGCCTCGGGCCGTTCGTCGTGCCGGGAGCCGGCCCCTGCCTGCAGTGCGCGGAGTACGCACGCGTCGACGACGACCCGGCCTGGCCGGCCATCGCGGCCCAGGTCTGGGGTCGGCACCCGGCGCCGCTGTCGCCGTGGCGGTCGGCGGCGGTGGCCGCAGCCACGGCACGGATGCTGCTGGAACGGCTCCCGCTCCGGACGCAACGTGCCGAGCCCGACCAGGTCGTCTTCGAGCGGGACGACCTGTCCGTCAGCCGTTCCCCGGTCCGGCCCCATCCGCGATGTGCGTGCCGAGCGCTGCCAGGAACCGACTCGGAGCCCGGGCTCCCCCACGCGTGGACCCCTGTTGCGACCACGTGATCGTGACGGATCGGCGGGCGCGGGTCAGCCCGACGTAGAACAGCCGTCGTTCCTCGTCCACCTCGGTGTCGGTCGACGCGTGCGAGATGGGCAGCAGCCCCTCGGCGGCGCCGGCGATGACCACGTGCGGCCACTCCAGACCCTTCGACGAGTGCAGCGTCGCGAGCGTGACGGCGTCGACCTCGGGTTCGTGGTGCGTCGCCGCGCGATCGACCAGGTCCTGGGTGAACTGCTGCATCGTCGTGCCCGCGGGGGCGTCCTCGGCCAGGCCCATGATGGCCTGCAGCGCCTCCCACTGCTCGCGCACTGCGCCCGTGCCCTCGGGCGGCGTCTCCGTCCAGCCGCTGACCTGCAGCACGAGCCGGACCCGTCGGGTCAGCTCGTCGTCGGTCTGCCGGATCGCCTCGCCGCGCATGTGGTGGACGGCGAGCTTGACCTCCGGGCGGTTGAAGAACCGCGTGCCGCCCTGCACCCGGTACGGGATCCCGTTCCGGCCGAGGGCGGACTCGAGCGCGGCGGACTGCGCCCCGACGCGGAAGAGCACGGCGCAGTCCCCGAAGGACGCGCCGGCCCCGACGAGCTCCGCGATCCGGCGGGCGATGGTCTGCGCCTCGTCACCGTCGTGGACGCAGGCCAGCACGACCGGGTCCGGGCCCGGTTCCTGGCTCTGGGCCACCAGGTCGAGCGCCCCGGGCTGACCGCGCATCAGCGTGTTCGCAGCGGACACCACCTCGCGCGTGGAGCGGTAGTTGCGTTCGAGCCGCAGGACCGATCCGCGCGGGAACTCCGACCCGAACCCGAGCAGGTAGTCGCTCGACGCCCCTGCGAACGAGTAGATGGTCTGACTGGCGTCGCCGACGACGCACAGGTCGTCGCGCCCGCCGAGCCAGGCGCGCAGCAGGTCGTGCTGCACCGGCGAGACGTCCTGGTACTCGTCGACGACGAAGAACCGGTACTGCTGCCGCACGTACGACGCCACACGGGGCTCGGACTCGACCATGCCGAGGGTCGCCAGCAGGACGTCCTCGAAGTCGAGCTGCCGCCGGTCGTCCTTCAGCCGCTCGTACGCCTTCATCAGGTCGATGACCCGGCGCGGCGTGGTGTCGCGCGGCATCACCCGGTCAGCGGCGGCGGCCTCGTACTCGTCGAGCGAGAGCATCTGCACCTTGCGCCACTCGACCTCGGCGGCCAGGTCGCGGAGCACCGGGGTGTCGACGTGCATGCCGACCGTGTCGGCGGCGTGCGCGATCATCCGCCCCTTGGACTCGACGATCTTGGGGGCGTGCCCGCCGACGGTGTCCGGCCAGAAGTAGCTGAGCTGCGCCATCGCTGCGGCGTGGAAGGTGCGTGCCTGCACCGTCCCGGCACCGAGCGCGCGCAGTCGCGACCGCAGCTCACCAGCGGCACGGCTCGTGAACGTCAGCGCGAGGACGTGGTTCGGGGCGTAGGTCCCCGTGGCGACCCCGTAGGCGATGCGGTGCGTGATCGCACGCGTCTTGCCCGTCCCGGCACCGGCCAGCACCGCGACCGGTCCGAGCAGTGTCCGGGCGACCGTCCGCTGCTCGGTGTCGAGCGCGGCGAGCAGTTCGTCGGGCGACGGCGGACGGGGTTCGACAGCCCCTGCGCCGGCTGTGCCGCGCGGACCGGCGACGCTCACGGCAGGTCCAGCGGCCTGCCGTACCACTCCTCGATGATGGCGCGGGCGATCGAGGTGCGTCCGGGCAGCAGCAGGGTGTCCCCGGCACGCTCGCGGATCTCGTCGCGCGAGAACCACCGCACGTCCAGGATCTCCACACCGTCGGGGCGGGCGGTCGTCGGGTCACCGCCTGCTGCACGCGCACGGAAGCCCACCATCAGCGACGCGGGGAACGGCCACGGCTGCGAGCCGAGGTACTCGGGCTCCTCGACGCGGACGCCGGATTCCTCCCAGACCTCGCGGCGGACGGCGTCCTCGAGCGACTCCCCCGGCTCGACGAACCCGGCGAGGAGCGAGTACCGGTCGGCGTCCCACGCGGCGTTCGAACCGAGCAGGATCCGGTCGTCGGCGTCGACCACCCCGACGATGATCGCCGCGTCGGTCCGGGGGAACAGGTCGTGCCCCTCCGGGTCGCGACGGACCCATCCACCGCTCACGACGGCGGTGGGCGATCCGGTGCGCGGGGAGAAGCCGTGCACTGCGTGCCAGTTGGCCATCGCGACGGCTTCGACCGCCAGTCCCTGGTCGCGCGGCGAGAGCTCGGTGCCGAACATCCGGAGGCTCTGCCAGGCGTCGTCGTCGGGTTCGATGGCGGTTGCCGTCGCGCTGTCGATCAGCGCAGCGACGAAACGGGTCCCCGCCGCGGCGTCCGGGGCGTCCGAGACAGCTCGGCCGAGGTACAGGGTGACGGTCTCGACCGGGATCTGGGCCGCGGTCACGAAGCGCAGGGTCCCGTCGGCGTTCCGGAGCATCTCGGCGCCGCGGACCGGCAGGTACCGGGTGCGCTCGTCCTGGCGCAGGACGCGCTCGAGGTCGTCGGTCGTGCGGAACTCGGCGTCGCGGTCGAGTTCGTTGCGGGAGAGCGGGAGCCGGGCGGCGAACTCGACGGTCACGGCGGGAGAGCTCCTCGGATCGGGTGCGGACGTGCAGGAGACGTGCGGTGGGCGTGCGGGCCGCCGAACAGCGTGGCGTGCAGCCGTGCACGCGTCACGCGCCTACCCTGAGGGGCATGGCGGGATCCCAGTTCACTCTAGCCGCGTTGGCGACGACGGCCGTTCCAGGTCTCCTCGTCACGGGCACGCGCACGCTCGGCTCGGCCGCGGCCGGCGACTACGAGTCGGCGCTCCTCCGCGACGCCGACGGCACCGAGATCGTCATCCGCCGCCCCCGGAACCAGCGCGCCGAGGCCCGCCAGTCGGCCGACCTCGTCGCAATCCGGGCGCTGAGCGCCGGGATCCGCACCCGCCTGCCGTTCGGGGTCGTCGAGTACCGCGGCCAGGCACCGATCGGATCGACGCGCGCCATCGTCACGACACGGTTGACCGGGACCCACCCGACGCTCGCGTCACTCGTCGAGCACCCCGACCTCGCCACCAGCGTCGGCCGTGCCGTCGCCGCGATCCACCAGCTGCCGACGAGCTTCGTCTCCGACGCGGGCCTGCCCTCGCTCACACCGTTCGAGGTGCTCCGGTCCGCCGTCTCGGTGATGGACCGTGCCGTCGCGACCAAGCTCGTCCCCGCCGCGCTCGTCGAGCGTTGGGAGGGCGCCGCACGCGACCAACAGCTCTGGCAGTTCACGCCGACCGTCGTGCACGGCTCGCTCGGCACCGGCGCCCTGCTCGTCGACGGTGACGCGGTCACGGGGATCCTCGACTGGGGCGAGCTGCGGCTCGGCGACCCGGCCAAGGACCTCGCCTGGGTGCTCGCCGGCCGTCGCGACGCGTTCGACACCGTCCTCAGTGCCTACGAAGCGAACGGCGGCGGTCGCGACCGCCAGCTCGCACAGCGTGCACGTGTGCACCACGAGCTCGAGACAGCGCACTGGCTGCTGCACGGCGTCCAGGCGAAGAGCACCGAGGTCGTCGACGACGCCGTCGCGATGATGCACCGCCTGGTCGACGCTGTGCACGCCCCGAGTGCGGAGCCGCTGCAGTCCGTGTCGCCGGAGACGATGGAGATCGGCGAGGTGGAGCAGCTGTTGTCCTCCACCGAGCGTCGCCACGGCTGACCCCGGATCGCGCCGCCGAACGTCGGTCACGACTCCCCGCTCGGTTCCGCCGGGCGGTCACAGATCGTCGGCTGCGTCGCGTCCATCCGACGGTCTGTGACCGCTCGCTGCACCGAACGCGGGGTGTCGTGACCGGTTCCGGTCGTCGGCTCGCGTCCGGGACGCGACCGTCTGGAGGCCCGGTGCCGGTCGTCGGCTCGCGTCCGGGCCTCCAGGGCGGAGCACGACCGGCGGAGCACAACCGGGCGGAGCACGACCGGCACAGCGCGCTGCAGGCGCAGGGCGGCGACACGGCAGGTGCGGTTCTTCCGGCACATCCCGTCAGGCGCGTCCCGCGGCGGGCGCCGCGCGCGACACGGCAGGCTCGGCAGGTCCGGCGCGGCCCGCGCCGGACGCACCGCGGGCGGTCGCGCGCGCCTTCCGCCCGCCGCGGGACGTCAGCTGCCGATGGCCTCGGACCACGCGCGCTCCAGGCCGGCGCGGTCCAGCAGCTCGGACGGACGGACCTCGAGGTCGTCGGCGACGAAGTAGAACACCGCGTCGACCTGGTCGAGCGGCCGTCCGGTGAACTCGGCGTACGCGACGCGGTACAACGCGAGCTGCAGGGTGCGACGAGCCAGGTCGTCTGCCCCCGAGGGAGCCTTGCCCGTCTTCCAGTCGACGACCTCGGCACGCCCGTCGATCTCGTAGACGGCGTCGAGCTTGCACACGACGCTGTGCCCGAGGAACGGGATGTGGATCTCGCGTTCGACCTCGATCGGTGTCAGCCCGGCCCACCGTGAGCGGGCGAACGTCGCCTGGAAGTCCGCGAGTCGGCGGGCGTCGTCGTCGGTGACCACGGCGTCCGGCGATGCGTCGACGAGGTCGTCGGCGTCGAGGTCGAGCTCGCCGTCCCAGACGTCGAGGGTCTCGAGCCCGCCACCGCTCCGCGCCCGCTGCTCCACCCACTGGTGGAAGAGCGTGCCGAGACGGGTGGCACGGTACGGTCGCTCGGGCATCGGCCGGCGGAGCCGCTCGGCCACGGAGTCGGGTTCGGTCAGGTAGTCCTTGAAGCCCGACGCCGGGACGCGGTGCGGGACGGCGACCGCGTGCTTCGCGTTCCGGGTGGCGTGCCGCTCGGCGAGCAGCAGGTCGATGTCGGCGGCGAAGCGCCCGGCGGCTCCGGGGTTCGCGTTCCGCACCCGCTCGGCCGCGGCCAGGACCCGCGGCGCCCGCTGCCCGAACGGCACGTGCGGCCAGGTCTGGGTCGCGCCGCTCTCCCCCATCGGGTTCTCGTCGTGCACCGTCGTCTCCGGGATCGCCGCGCCGTCGATGACGTCGGCGTCCACCAGGTCGCGCAGGTAGCGGCTCGGTTCGGTGGGTCGGACCCCGCCGGCCCAGAACGAGCCGGACACCAGCAGGTCGTGCTTGGCGCGGGTCAGGGCGACGTAGGTGAGCCGGCGTTCCTCGTCCTCGTTGCGGGCCTTCACCTGTTCCTTGAAGGCGTCGATCGCCGTGGTGACGTCCTTCTGGGTCTCCTGTCCGCGCCAGGCGAGCCGGGGCAGCTCCGCGGCGTCCCCGCGGAACTCGTACGGCAAACGGCCGAACCCGAGCCAGCCGGACGAGCCCTCCTGCGGACGCGCGGGCAGACCGCCCTCCACCATCCGGGGCACCGCGACGGCGTCCCACTCGAGCCCCTTGGACCCGTGGATCGTCAGGATCTGCACGGTGCCGGCCTCGGGCTCCTCGGAACGCGGGCCCATGTCGTCACGCCGGGCTGCGGCGTCGATCCAGCCGAGGAACGAGCCGAGGTCGGCGCGGTCGTCGGTCGACACGAAGCCGGCGAGCTCGTCGATGAAGGCGTCGAGGTACGCGCCGCTGCCCTGTTCGTGCGCGGCGACCTCGATGTCGAGTCGCATCTCCTGCACGACGAGCGTCACGAAGTCGACCAGGTCACTCCCCGCGCGTGAGCGGAGCATCGCGAGCTGCCCGCCGAGCGCGCGCATCCGGCTGCGACCGGCGGCGGTGATGCCCTCGAGCGCACCGTGCTCGTCGGGCGCGGTCGCGACGAAGTCGAGCGCGTCGACGATCGACCCGTGCTCCCCTGCGGCGACCGAGGCCCGGAACGCCGCGGTCAGGTCGTCGTCGAGACGCTGCTGGGTGTGGTCGCGCTGGAACAGCCACCGGGCGAGCTGGTGCAGGGCGACGATGTCCGCCGCGCCGACCCGCCACCGCGAGCCCGCGAGCAGCCGGATCAGGTCGTTGCCGGCCGCCGGGTCGTGCAGCACGCGCAGGCATGCCACCAGGTCGACGATCTCCGGGCGCTGGAGCAGCCCTCCGGTCCCGAGCACGTGGTAGGGCACCCCACGTGCTCCGAGCGCCGCTGTGAACGCCGCGAGGTCCTTCCGGGCCCGCAGCAGCAGCGCCATCGAGCCCGCCGGGGCCCGCCGACGGTGGTCCTGGAACCACGCCGCGACCTCGTCGGCCTCTTCCGGCAGGGTCTCGGGGAACACCAAACGCACCGTGCCGGCGTCGGCGCCCGGTCGTGGCGAGAGCCGTTCGACGTCGACCTCGGACGCCTCGGACAGCGGCGCCACGATCGCGTTCGCCCCCGCGAGCACGTCGACCGGGTTCCGCCAGCTCGTCGACAGCGCGAAGGTCACCGGCTCGGCCACGCCGGGTTCGTCGCCCCCGAAGTCGTGCGGGAACCGGGCGAGGTTCGCCGCACTCGCCCCACGGAACCCGTAGATCGACTGGTGTGGGTCGCCGACCGCCATCACCGAGTGCCCGCGGAACAGCCGGGCGAGGAACCGGGTCTGCACCACCGAGGTGTCCTGGTACTCGTCGAGGAGCACCACGCCGTACCGACTCCGCAGGTCGTCGACGACGCGCGGTGCCGACTCGGCCGCGGCGAGCGCCAGGGCGATCTGGTCGGAGAACTCCACGAACCCGCGGTCGACCTTCTGTCGACGGAACTCGGCGACCAGGTCGGCCAGGGGTTCGAGGGCGCCGATGGCGGCGACCGCGTCGGTGATCGCCTTGTACGGCTTGCCCCGGTTGCCGGGGAGTTCGAGCAGCTCGGAGAACTCGATGGCGAACCGGCGCAGGTCTTCTGGTTCGACGAGGTGTTCGGAGGTGGCGCCGGCGAGCGCGACCACGGCGGCGGTCAGGGTGTCGACGTCGCGGTCGAGTCCGGCGAGCCGGTCGTCGCGGGCGGCCACCACGACCCGACGGGCGAGCTGCCAGGCCGAGGGTTCGGTCAGCACCTGGGACTCGCCGTCGCGGCCGACGAGCAGGGCGTTCTCGCGGAAGACCGCGTTCGCGAAGGCGTTGTACGTCGAGACGGTGGGCGCTTCGAAGGCGTCCCCCGGGGTGATCAGCCCGACGTCCTCGAGCGCGCGGATGCGGTCGTTGATGCGGACCGACAGTTCGCCGGCGGCCTTGCGGGTGAAGGTCAGGCCGAGGACCTCGTCGGGGCGGACGAACCCGTTGGCCAGCAGCCAGACCACGCGCGAGGCCATCGTCTCGGTCTTCCCGCTGCCCGCTCCGGCGACGACCAGCGCAGGCACGAGCGGCGACTCGATGACGGCGCGCTGCTGGGCGGTGGGACGGGGGCGGCCCAGCGCGTCGGCGATGGCGTCGGCACCGTGCCGGATGACGGGCGGCGCAGCAGCAGCAGCCGTGTCGGTCGTCTCGGTCGGGTCGCTCACCAGGTCACCTCCGCCACCACGTGGATCCGGCACTCGACCCCGGTCCGGGCCTTCTCGCAGTGGTCGTCCACGTTCGCCACGAACGTCCGGCCGGCCATGCCCCGCGCCACACCGTGCAGGCGCTCGCGGTACGCCTCACGCGCCTCGGCGTCGAACGCGTGCTGCGTCCGCTCCGAGAAGGCGTGGCCACCGCGGGGGTTCTGGACGAAGACCAGCCGTGCATCGGTCATCGGGGAGCCGGCGGGTACACCGTCGACCGCGCCGTCCTCGACCGCGAGTTGGTAGGCACCGAGCTGCGGGTGTTCCGGCATGTCGTTCTTCTCGCTGGGCATCGAGCGGCCGGTCTTCAGGTCGACGACGCTGACACGGCCGTCGGGGTCGACCTCGATGCGGTCGATGCTCCCCCGGATGCGTGCTGGACCGGTCACGAGCGCGAACGAGGTCTCGGCGCCGAGCAACTGGCGCCCGGCGCTGGCGAAGGTGCGGAGGTAGTCGCTCAGTCCCTCGATCATCCGCCGCGTCCGCGCGCGCTCGCGGTCGGCGACCCAGGGCGACTCGAACGTGAGCTCGTCCCACCGTGACTCGACCCGCTCCCACAGCGACTCGACGTCGATCTCGGTGGCGTGCTCCATCGCTTCGTGCACGATGGTGCCGATGCCCATCGCCGGGCTCGGGGCACCGCCACCGAAGGTCTGCGCGAACCAGTGCACCGGGCACTCCTCGAAGGTGCCGATCCGTGACGGCGACACCGACACGGCCGGCGCGACGGGCTCCCCGCCCTCGACCTCGGGCACGGGCTCGGCGTCGAGGTCGACCAGGGGTTCGTCGGTGGTCGGCTCGGCGAGTCCGTACCACTCGTCCGGAGCCGCCCCGGGTACCTCTGCCTCGGCCAGGCGGGCCAACGCGGACGCGGCTTCGTGGTCGCCGGAGCCCACCACCCGTCGGCGCAGCGACCCGGCGAGCCCGCGCAGCGACAGTGGATGAACGGTCGGCTGGCGGTCCGGCGGGACCGGGACGAGACGGACGAAGGGCGACGGTGACTCGTCGTCGTTCGCGACGGTGCCGATGACGACCTGCGTGGTCGCGCGGGACACCGCCCGGGCGAAGAGTCGGAGTTCGTCGGCGACGACGGCGGCGCGGTCGTCGATGGGCGAACGCTCGACACCGGCGGCCGCGCGCACCAGGCCGTCCGGGTCGAGCAGGCTGCCGCGCACCCGGGTGTTCGGCCAGACACCGTCCTGCAGGCCGAGCACCACGACCACGTCGCACTCGAGTCCGATCGTCGCCGAGGGGGTCAGCACCCGCACACGGCCGGCGGTCCGGTCGGGGCCGATCGAGTCCTCGGGCAGGTCGGCACCGAGCAGGTCGTCGACGAAGACCCGCGCGGGGGCGTCCGGCGTGCGCTCGACGAAGCGCTTGGCGGCGGTGAACAGGCCGACGACGGCGTCCAGGTGGCGGTCGGCCTCCCCCGCACCCACACCACCGGCGGCGGACTGGGCACCCCACGACTTCGCGAGGCCACTGCGTTCCCAGAGCCCCCAGAGGATCTCCTCGATGCTCGACCCCGCATCGGCGTCGGCACGCGCCTGTACCAGGCTCCGGGCAAGTCGGGTCGCACGCCGCGCGAACCCGGCGTCGACCGTCGCCAGTCGCTCCGGTGCGCCCAGCGCCTCGACCAGCAGTTCGTCGGCGGTGCGGCTGCCGTCGCCCGCGAGCTCCTCGCGCCGCAGTGCGAGCCGGAGTCTGCGCATCGCCAGGGTGTCGAGGCCGCCGAGGGGCCCCGTGGCGAACGCGGTGGCCAGGGCGGCGTCGAGCGGCAGGACGTCGAGCGCCACCGCAGCCGCGTCGAGCAGCGCCCGCGCCGCGGAGTCGTCGCGCGGACGGACGGGCGCCGCGCCGGCGGTCGCAGGGACCTCGGCCACGGAGAGCGCCCGCACGAGTTCCGGGATGGCAGCGCCGCTCCGGGTGACCACGGCCATCCGGTGCCACGGCACGCCGTCCAGCAGGCGGTGTTCGCGGAGTCGACGAGCGATCGCGACCACGAGGGCGGACCGGCTGGCAGCCTCGAGGTGGACGACGGCGTCGGACCGCGCGTCCTGGTGGCTCGCCGCGGCGCTTCTCTGTCGTCCGGCCGCCGCGGTGCCGATGCGGCCCGTGATGCCGGAGACCAGGGCGCGGATCGGCGCGGGGTGCCGGTGCACGGCGCCGAGGAACAGCTCGTCGACGCGGTCCACCCCGAGTCGTACGGCGAGCCGTCCGAGCACGTCCGGTTCGGCGCCGCGGAACGCCGAGGCAGCGATGTCCGGATCGCCGAACGCGACGATCTGCACCCCGGAACGCGCGAGGGCTCCGAGCAGGGCGATCTCGCCCTCCACCAGTTCTTGCGTGTCGTCGACGACGACCAGCCGCAGGGCGGCGATGCTCGCGGGGAGCTCGTGCCGCAGCACCGCGGCGGTGGCGTACGCCACGAGCTCGCCGGAGTCGAGTCCGGTCGGCCGGAACGCGGTGACCGAGGCGCGGTAGTCGTCGACGAAGTCACCCACGGCGTGCCACTCGGGTCGACCGAGCTCGTCGCCGAGTTCGCGCATGTCGTCGGGCTCGACACCAGCGGCGACCGCGCGCATCATCACGTCGCGGAGTGCGGTGCGGAACCCGGCGCGTTCACGGACGACCGCGGTGATCGGGTCGGGCCAGGCCGGACCGGCTGCGTCGAGTTCGTGCCCGGCGAGCAGGTCGGCGATGATCCGGTCCTGCTCGCCACCGGTCAGCAGCGTCGGGGGTTCCTGCCCCTGCACCGCCGCCGCGTGCGTGACGATCTGGAACGCCAGGGAGTTCACGGTGCGTGCGAGGGCCCCGGGAACGACCCGGTCGACCGTCCGCGCCAGTCGGTCGCGCAGCGCCGTCGCCGCTGTGCGTGCCGAGGTCAGGGCCAGGACCGTCGCGTGCCCGTCCGGGGTGATCGCATCGGGGCGGTGCAGGCGGTCGGCGACCAGGCGAGCGAGCGTGGTCGTCTTGCCGCTGCCCGGGGCGCCGATCACCGCACCGTGGCGGCCGTCCGGCAAGGCGAGCACCGCAGCCTGCGAGGGGTCGTCGACCAGTGCGCGCGCGAACCCGGTGTCTTCGGGAGCGGGCATCAGCGTGGTCTGCGGCACGCTCGTACGGTACCGAGGACCGCCGACAGCACCGCCCCGGACGCGCGGGGCACCGGTCGTCCGACCGCCCGAGTGCGCCCGCGGCGAACGGCCGATGCCGCACGGGACCGCTCGGATACGCTGTGCTCGTGGACATCAAGATCGGCATCATCAACAGCCCGCGCGAGATCGCGTTCGAGACCGCCCAGACCGCGGACGAGGTCGAGAAGGCCGTGTCCGAGGCGCTCACCGCGAAGTCGACGCACCTGTCGCTGCAGGACGACAAGGGCCGTCGCTTCATCGTCCCCGTCTCGGCCCTGGCGTACGTCGAGGTCGGCGCGGAAGAGGCACGGCGCATCGGCTTCGTCGCCTGACGACGTGGAACTGCTCTTCGCCGTCCTCGGCGGCATCATCATCGGCGCGGTCGCGCACGTGATCCTGCCGTGGCGGTCGAACCGCGGCGTGCTCGTCGGCCCTGCTGCCGGCGGCATCGCCGCAGCCGTCCTGTGGGAAGCGCTGACCTGGGCCGGGTGGCGGTACGACGGCACCTGGATCTGGGTCGTGGCCCTCGTGGGGGCCGGCGTGGTCGCAGTCGTGGTCGAGTGGCTCCTCGGAACCCGGCGCGACAAGGGCGACGCCGCGTACTACGAGCAGCTCAAGACGCGCGGCGCCTGACACCCGAGCAAGCCCGACACCCGAGCAAGCCAACGATCGAGCAAGCGTGACGCTCGATCAAGCGTGAAGCTCGAGCGGGCCTGCCGCTCAAGCCGTCAGGCCGAGCGCGTCCATCCGTCGGGTGTGCGCGGCGATGAGCTCGGTCCAGACCGGCTCCAGTCGCTCCTGGTCCTCACGGGCGTGCGACGCCAGGGCGGACCGGGCGACGAGCAGGGTGTCGCCCACCAGACGCCGTCCCCACATCGCCAGGCGCGATCCGATCTGCGGGTCGTCCTCGATGTGGGCAGTGAGCTCCTCGACGACCGCCGCTTCCTCGCGCGCGTCGAACACCGAACGCAGCCGCTGCCGCACGTCGATCGGCAGCGAGCGGAGCAGGTTGCCGAACAGGTCGTTCAGGATGCCTGCCGTCACGTAGCCGGTGAGCATCGACTCGTACCAGTCGGCACCGCTCGTCCGTTCGAGGAACAGGTCGATCGCCTCGCGGTGCGGTGCCATCAGCGCCGCCGGGTCCCCGCCGGTGCGCTCGATCTCGGCCACGATCGTGCGGTGCCGCTCGAGCGCCGTGGTCGCGAGCACCCCGGTGACCAGACGGCCGGAGAGCGTCGGTGCCGAAGCACCGGCTCGTCCCATCGTCTCGTAGACGGAGAGCTGCAGGTAGGCGGCCTGCCCCAGGTAGACATCGAGCTCCGGGGTGACGTCGTCGAGCGCGAGCCGCTTGACCTGTGCTGCTCCGCGCGGGTTCCGCGACGCGAGCCATGCGGCAGCGAGCTGCGCCGCGCGCTTCCGGTTCCACCACGACACCACCCGACCAGCATAGAGGGCACCCGCCGGTCACCCGCCCGACGCCCAGCGGCGCCCGGAGGGCGCCCGCCCCGACGTCCAGCGGCACCCGCCGGGCGCCCGGCCCGACGCCCAGCGGCACCCCGGAGTGCCCCGGACCACGCGCCCGTCGGTAGACTGGCCCGGACTTCCACCAGAACTAAGGTGATTCTTTGACTTTCTCAGACCTCAACATCGACCAGGACATCGTCGATGCACTGGCCGGCAAGGGCATCATCGAGCCCTTCCCGATCCAGGAACAGACCATCCCGCTCGGCCTGACCGGCCAGGACATCATCGGCCAGGCCAAGACGGGTACCGGCAAGACCCTCGGGTTCGGCCTGCCGCTGATCCAGCGACTCGGTGCCGACCCGGCCCACGGTGTGAAGGCGCTCGTCGTCGTCCCGACCCGTGAACTCGCGGTCCAGGTCACCGAGGACCTCGAGCTCGCGGCGTCCAACCGCCCGACCACGGTCGTCTCGATCTACGGCGGCAAGGCCTACGAAGGCCAGGTCGAACAGCTCAAGGCCGGCGCCCAGATCGTCGTCGGCACGCCCGGGCGACTCATCGACCTGCAGCGGCAGCGTCTGCTCGACCTCTCCCACGTGCAAGAGGTCGTGCTCGACGAGGCCGACCGCATGCTCGACCTCGGGTTCCTGTCGGACATCGAGCGGATCTTCCAGGCGGTCCCCGAGGTGCGGCACACGATGCTGTTCTCGGCGACGATGCCCGCGCCGATCGTCGCGCTCGCACGACGGTTCATGAGCCGTCCGGTGCACATCCGGGCGACCGACCCGGACGAGGGCCTCATGCAGGCCAACATCAAGCACCTCATCTACCGCGCGCACTCGCTGGACAAGGACGAGGTCATCGCCCGCATCCTGCAGGCCGAGGGTCGCGGCAAGACCGTGATCTTCACGCGCACGAAGCGTGCCGCGGCGAAGCTGGTCGAGGAACTCAAGGACCGCGGGTTCAACGCGGCAGCGGTGCACGGTGACCTCAACCAGGAGCAGCGCGAGCGCGCCATGGCTGCGTTCAAGGCCGGCAAGCGCGACGTGCTCATCGCCACCGACGTCGCCGCCCGCGGCATCGACGTCGACGACGTCACGCACGTGATCAACCACACGATCCCGGACGACCCGGACACGTACCTGCACCGCGCTGGCCGCACCGGCCGCGCCGGCAAGACCGGCATCGCGGTCACGTTCGTCGACTGGGACG
Source organism: Curtobacterium sp. VKM Ac-2889 (assembly GCF_015350855.1). Classification (NCBI taxonomy): domain Bacteria; kingdom Bacillati; phylum Actinomycetota; class Actinomycetes; order Micrococcales; family Microbacteriaceae; genus Curtobacterium; species Curtobacterium sp. VKM Ac-2889. Next base: position 376,161 of record NZ_JADKSC010000002.1, read on the forward strand.
ACCTGCACAAGTGGACGCTGATCGACAAGGCCCTCGAGTTCGGTATCCCCGAGCCCGTCGAGACCTACTCGTCGTCGCCCCACCTGTTCGAGGAACTCGACATCCCCAAGGGCACCAAGGGCCGTCTGCCCGGCTCGTCGTCGCACGCGGCTTCTGCCGGTGCCCCCGCCGAGAAGCGCAGCAGCGACCGCCCGGCGACGGGTTCACGTGACGCGTCGCGTTCGCGGTCGCGCAGCCGCACCCGGTCAGGAGGCTCGGAGCAGTCCGCCCCGCAGGCTCCGGCAACCGAGTCGGTCGCCCCCACGGCCGTGGCTGGCGCCGAGGACGGCTCCGCCGCCGAGGGTGGTTCCACCGACGGCGCCGCGAAGCGTCGCCGCCGTCGCCGCCGTCGCGGTGCGGGCACCGGCGATGCCTCGGCGACCGCCTCGGCACCGCAGGGCACGTCGGACGGCGAGTAGCGCCTCCAGACCGAAGGGCCCGTCGCTGACGCGACGGGCCCTTCGTCGTCCCCACCTGCCGACTGCCCCCGCGAAAGCGACAGATCGCCGCGAACCGTCGGCGGGAATCTGTCGCTTTCGCGGAGGGGTCAGGCCGCCGCGAGCGAGATGTGTCGCTTCGGTGAGACGAGCCTCGGGTCAGGACAGGCGCGAGCCGGGGCCGACCACGGGGGCGCTGCCCGTGGCCTGGGCGACGATGGCGTCGAAGGACACGCACGCGGTCCGGTGTTCCCCCAGCCGGTTCGGCTTGCCGGTGCCGTGGTAGTCGCTCGAACCGGTGACGAACAGGTCGTAGCGGGTCGCCCAGTCGAGCAGGGTGCGCTTGCCGTGCGCCAGGTTCTCGCGGTGGTCGACCTCGAGACCGCCGAGCCCGGCGTCGACCAGGGAGCGGAGCATCGGTTCGTCGATGACGATCCCGCGCGACGACGCCGCCGGGTGCGCGATGACGGGCACGCCGCCTGCCTGCCGGATGAGCTCGACGCCGCGCAGGGGCGACGGTGCCTCGTGGGGTTCGTAGTAGCCGGACGCCGGGTGCAGGATGCCGCGGAACGCCGCCGACCGGTCGGACTCGAGCCCACGGGCGACCAGGGCGTCCGCGATGTGCGGGCGGCCGATCGTGGCGCCGGGGCTGGACTGGGCCAGGACGTCGGCCCAGGTGATCGGGTGGTCCTCGGCGATGCGGTCGACCATGCGGTGCGCGCGCGAGAGCCGACCGTCGCGGATGCGGGTCGTCTCCTCGACCAGACCGGGGTGCTCGGGGTCGACCAGGTAGCCGAGCACGTGCACGCTCCGGTACCCGATCCGCGTGCTCAGCTCGAGCCCCGGCAGCAGGGTCAGGGGCAGCTCGAGTGCCGCGGTCGTGGCGTCCGCCCACCCGGCCGTCGTGTCGTGGTCGGTCAGCGCGACGGCGTCGAGTCCGGCGGCCGCGGCTGCTCGCACGAGCTCCGCGGGACGCTCGGTGCCGTCGGAGACACTGGAGTGCGCGTGCAGGTCGATGAACGGGTCTGGCACGTGGCCAATGCTATCCACAGGTGAGCGGCCGCACAGGCCGGGTGTCGTCCGGCGGTGCGATGATGGACGCATGGCCGACACGACTCCCCGCGCGACGAGCAACCGATCCACGACCCCCGGGTCCTCGACCTTCAAGGACTTCATCGGGTCGCAGTGGGCCGAGCGCGACGAAGCGCAGCCCGAACCCCGCGAGCAGGCCGCGTTCGCCGCCGAACGTCGCGCCCGCATCTCCGAGCTGCACCCGGGCCGCACGATCGTGGTGCCCGCCGGACAGGCCAAGGTCCGCTCGAACGACTGCGACTACCCGTTCCGCCCGCACTCCACCTTCGCGCACCTGACCGGCTGGGGCACCGACACCGTCGTCGGCTCCGTGCTCGTGATGACGCCGAACGGCTCCGGGCACGACGCCACGCTGTACTTCCGCGCCACCGCGGGCCGCGACTCGGAAGAGTTCTACGCCAATCCCGAGATCGGCGAGTTCTGGGTCGGGCCGCGCCCCTCGCTCGACGCCGTCGCCGCCGACCTGGGGCTGGCCACGGCCGACCTCGGTGCGTTCACCGCCGTCGCCGACGCGCTCGACGCCTCGGCGCTGCTGGTGCGCGAAGCAGACGACGACCTGACCCGGTCGCTCGACACCCGCATCGGTGCGGCGATCGGTGGCGTCGACGAGACCGACGACTCCCCGGCGACCGACGACCTGCTCGCCCGCGACCTGTCCGAGCTCCGACTGGTCAAGGACGCGTACGAAGTCCGTGAGCTCCGCAAGGCCGTCGACGCCACGAAGCACGGGTTCGACGACGTCATCGCCGACTTCGACGCCGTGCTCGCCCACCCGCGCGGGGAGCGCATCGTCGAGGGGACGTTCAACCGGCGGGCCCGCGCCGACGGCAACACCGTGGGCTACGACACCATCGCCGCTTCGGGCCACCACGCCTGCATCCTGCACTGGACCCGCAACGACGGCGCCGTGCAGCCCGGCGACCTCATCCTCATCGACGCGGGGGTCGAGGTCGACTCGTTCTACACCGCCGACATCACCCGCACGCTTCCGGTGAGCGGCACGTTCTCGCCCGTGCAGCGCATGGTCTACGAAGCCGTGCTCGAAGCAGCCGACGCCGCCTTCGCGATCGTCAAGCCGGGCATCACGTTCCGCCAGGTGCACGCCACCGCGATGCAGGTCATCGCGCGGAAGACCGCCGAGTGGGGCTTCCTGCCGGTCTCGGCCGCCGAGTCGCTCGAGCCGGACAACCAGTTCCACCGCCGCTACATGGTGCACGGCACGAGCCACCACCTCGGCCTCGACGTGCACGACTGCGCGAAGGCCCGCCGCGAGATGTACCTCGACGGCACCGTGCAGGCCGGCATGGTCTTCACGATCGAGCCCGGGCTGTACTTCCAGCAGGACGACCTGACCGTGCCCGAGGAGTTCCGCGGCATCGGCGTCCGCATCGAGGACGACATCCTGGTCACCGAGGACGGCGCCGAGAACCTGTCCGTCGGCATCCCCCGGACCCCCTCGGAAGTGGAGGGGTGGATCGCCCGTTCCGGCCGCTAGCGTGAGCGGGTGACGACGCCCGAGGTCTCCCCGAACACCTTCTCGATCGAGGTCGAGCACTTCGACTCACCCGACGCCCAGCGGGTCCGCGCCGCACAGCGACTGGAGATCGACCGGGCGCACGGCGGCGACACCGAACCGGGCGAGAAGCCGACCGCCGACTCGATCTCTGTGTTCTTCGTCGCGCGGGACGAGTCCGGCACGCCCCTGGCGTGTGGGGGCCTGCGCGTCGTCGACGACGGCATCGCCGAGATCAAGCGGATGTACGTCCGGCCGGAATCCCGCGGGTCCGGCGCCGCGGCTGCGTTGCTGCGTCGGCTGGAAGAAGCCGCGCTCGACCTCGGGTCCCCGGCGCTCGTCCTCGAGACGGGCACGGAGCAGCAGCGCGCCGTCGGGTTCTACCAGCGCGAGGGCTTCCGGCGGATCGCGAACTTCGGGCCCTACGTCGGGGCGCCCCTGTCGGTCTGCTACTCGAAGGTCCTCTAGCCAGCCCGAGCCTGCCCGGACCGCGCCGCGCGAAAGCCCGGCTCGCGCGCGCCCGAGCCCGCTCGGCTCTCGGTCACGACGTGCCGTCGGCCCGAGGCCGAGCGGTCACGAACCGTCGTCTGGGCCGGCCCCGAACGACGATCTCCGACCACTCGACCGCAGGCGCGCGGAGTGTTGCGACCGCCCGCCCGGCATGCCCCCCTCCCGACGAAGTCGCACGAACTGCCGCCCGCGCGGTGCCGTGCCGCACCGTGCCCGAGTCGGCATCGCGCCCGGTCACGACATGCCGCCTGCCCGATGCTGAGCGGTCACGAACCGTCGCCCGAGCCGGCCCCGAACGACGATCTCCGACCACTCGACCGCAGGCGCGCGGAGTGTTGCGACCGCCCGCCCGCCATGCCCGCGCCCCGGAAGTCGTACCAGCTGCCGCCCGCGGGGTCCGGAGGCGACAATTCGTGCGACCTCAGCGGACGTGAGCAGCGTGTTGCGTGCTTCCACGCACGACCGACGGCCGATGACGCCGGAGGGCGAGCGGCAATCGGCAATCGGCGCGCAGCCAGCCGAGGACCGCTAGCGGCGGTCGCCCTCGCCGTCGCGCGGAGCATCCGGCGCGGACGACTGGTCCGAGGACGCGGGAGCCGACGGCGGCGTCGCACCGGCCACCCGCTCGCCGTAGCGCGGCGGCTCCTCGGGCCGACGCTCCGGCACCGGCGGGGCCGCGGGGGCGGCAGCGGTCTCCGGGGTCTCCCCGTACCGGGGCCCGTCGTTCGTGCCGTAGCGCGGCGGGCCCGAGGGCGCGGCGGTCTGCGCACCGGGGGCCGACGTACCGGGGTGCTGCGGGCCTCCTGGCTGCTGGTGCGGGGTGGCGTGCCCGCCGTACGGCGACTGCTGCTGCGGCGGGACCCCGCCGGGGCCCGGGCGCCACTGCTGCTGCTGCTGCTGCTGCTGCTGGGGAGCGTCGTTCCAGTGCGTGGACGGGGTCGCCCCGTGCTCACCCAGGATCCGCTGCGCCTGCCCGGTCAGCTGCGGGTTGACGACGATCTGGTAGTTCGTGGCGAGCACCTGGTGGACGCTGGTGAAGTCACGCTGCCGCTTGGTGATGGCGAACGAGGCGATGCCGTAGAGCATGCCGAACGCGGCACCGATGATCGCCGCGGCGAGGATCAGGCCGCCGGCGCTCGGCGAGAAGAGGGTGAGCACGATGCCGAAGAAGATGCCGAGCCACAGACCGGACAGCGCGCCGGCGATGGCGGCGCGGCCGTAGGTCATCTTGCCGGTGACCCGTTCGACCGTCTTCAGGTCGTTGCCGACGATGGAGAGCTGGTTGACGGGGAAGTCGGCCTCGGCCAGCTTCGCCACCACGCGCTGCGCGTCGGGGTAGCTGTCGTACGTTCCCAGGACGTCGCCCTTGGGCAGCGTCGGGAACGCCTGGGCGGTCCTGCCGGCGAAGGGGCTCTGATTGCTCACCCAGCCATCATTCACCGCACACCTTGCAATCGCACGTGCACTCTCAGGGAAGCCGCCGACCGGCGCGGGCGAACGCGCACACCCGAGCGACTACGCTGGGTCGGGTGAGCGCCACGAAGGTCTTCGTCGCCCGCCTCGCCGGGTGCTCCGTCTTCGACCCCGCGGGCGACCGCGTCGGACGGGTCCGGGACGTCCTGGTCGTCTACCGCCGGGCCGATCCCCCGCACGTCGTCGGGCTCATCGTCGAGGTGCCCGGCAAGCGCCGCATCTTCGTGAGCATCGGCCGCATCACCTCGATCGGTGCCGGGCAGGTCATCACGACCGGCCTGGTGAACATGCGCCGCTTCGAGCAGCGCGGCGGCGAGGTCCGCGTCATCGCCGAGATGCTCGGCCGCAAGGTGCTCATCAAGAACCAGCGCATCCGCGCCACCATCGAGGACGTCGCGATCGAGGACCGCGGGCAGGGCGACTGGGAGGTCGCGCAGCTCTTCCTCCGCAAGCCGAAGACCACGCCGTCGCCGTTCGGCAAGGGCCCGACGACCTTCGCGACGTGGAACGAGGTCACCGAGGACGAGCTCCCCGGCGAGGCCCAGTCCGCCGAGCACGTCATCGCCGCGTACTCCGACCTGCTGCCCGCAGACCTGGCGTCGACGCTCCTCGACCTGCCCGCCGAGCGTCGGTTCGAGGTCTCCGAGGAACTGCCGGACGACCGCCTCGCCGACGTGCTCGAGGAGATGCCGGACCAGGAACGCATCGAGATCCTCACCCGGCTGACGGACGCCCGTGCCGCCGACGTCCTCGACCAGATGCAGCCCGACGACGCGGCCGACGTCCTGGCCCAGTTCTCCGACGAGCGGAGCGAAGCCCTCCTGCAGCTCATGGAGCCGGAAGAGGCGCAGGACGTCCGCATGCTCCTGGAGTACGAGCCGGACACCGCCGGTGGTCTCATGACCACCGAACCGGTGATCGTCTCGGCCGACGCCACCGTGGCCGAGGGCCTGGCCCTGGTCCGCCGCCACGAGCTCGCGCCGGTGCTCGGCGCCGCCGTCTGCGTCACCCTGCCGCCGTACGAGCCGCCGACCGGTCGGTTCCTCGGGCTCGTGCACTTCCAGCGGATGCTCCGCTACCCGCCGAACGAGCGGCTCGGCACGCTCATCGACCAGCAGACCGAACCGGTCCGGGTCGACGCGAGCGCCGCCGAGGTCACCCGCATCATGGCGACCTACAACCTGCTCTCCGTGCCCGTGGTCGACGACGCCCACCGTCTCGTCGGGGTGGTGACGATCGACGATGTCCTCGACCACGTCCTGCCGGACGACTGGCGAAGTCAGGGCGAGGGGGAACCCTCACCGCTTCCACGCCAACGCCCGCGCAGGACACCCGTGACGACGGGAAGGAGGACCACCCGTGGCCCGAACGGATGACACCCGTCGCGACCGTGACCGCCAAGAGGTCCGGCTCGACTCCCCCAAGGGCATGCGTACGCGCGTGCTCCCCAGCCGTCGCCGTGGTCGCGGGGACACCTTCGGTCGCGCGACCGAGGGCATCGCCCGGGGCATGGGTACGCCGTGGTTCCTCATCGGCCTCACGCTGTTCTGCGTGGTCTGGATGGGCTACAACACCCTGGCGCCGAAGCCGTGGCAGTTCGACTCGGCCGCGATCGGCTTCACGGCGCTGACCCTCGTGCTCTCGCTGCAGGCCTCGTACGCGGCCCCGCTGATCCTGCTCGCGCAGAACCGGCAGGACGACCGCGACCGCGTGCAGTTCGAACAGGACCGCCAGCGTGCCGAGCGCAACCTGGCCGACACGGAGTACCTGGCCCGCGAGGTCGTGGCCCTGCGCCTGGCGATGCGGGACATGGCGTCCAAGGACTTCATCCGTGCCGAGCTCCGCTCCCTGCTCGAGGAACTCGACCGCCGCGACGCCGACGAGGCCGGCTACGCGGACGAACACGACAGCTCCACCCGTGGCTGAACCCGTCCCCACCGACGATCAGCTCGGCACGGCGGTCCTCGCTGCGCTCGGCCGCGTCATCGACCCCGAGATCCGTCGCCCCGTCACGGAGCTCGACATGATCCGTGGTGTCGACGTGCAGCCTGGAGGCTCGGTGCGCGTCGACCTGCAGCTCACGATCGTGGGGTGCCCCGCCGCCGACACCATCGAGCGCGACGTCCGCGTCGCCGCCGCGTCCGTCCCGGGGGTCGCCGCCGTCGACGTCGACGTGTCCGTGATGGACCCGGCGACACGCGCCGCGCTGACCGAGCGGCTCCGCGCCGGCCGGCCGAAGGGCGTGCAGTTCACGGCGGACTCCCTCACCCGCGTCATCGCCGTCACGAGTGGCAAGGGCGGCGTCGGCAAGTCCACCGTCACCGTGAACCTCGCCGTCGCGCTCGCCCGCCGGGGCCTGCGGGTCGGGGTCGTCGACGTCGACGTGCACGGCTTCAGCGTGCCCGGGCTGATGGGCCTGACCGACGAGCACGGGGTCGCGCCGCGTCCGACGCGTGTGGACAGCATGATCCTGCCGCCGGTGGCCCACGACGTGAAGGTCGTGTCGATCGGCATGTTCGTCGACGACGTCTCGACCGCGGTGTCGTGGCGCGGACCGATGCTGCACCGCACCGTGAACCAGTTCCTGACCGACGTGTTCTTCGGCGACCTCGACGTCCTGCTGCTCGACCTGCCCCCGGGCACCGGCGACGTCGCGATCTCGGTGGGGCAGCTCCTGCCGCACGCCGAGGTCCTGGTCGTCACGACCCCGCAGGCCGCCGCGGCCGACGTCGCCGAGCGCAGCGGGATCGTCGCCCGGCAGACCGGGCAGCGGGTCATCGGCGTGGTCGAGAACATGTCCGGGCTCGTGCAGCCGGACGGGTCGGTCCTGCACCTGTTCGGCGAGGGCGGTGGTGCGGAGACCGCATCGCGGCTCTCCCGCGGGCAGGACGCCCCCGTCCCGGTGCTCGGCAGCGTGCCGCTGTCGGTGCCGCTGCGCGAGGGCGGCGACGGAGGGGTACCGGTGGTGCTCGGCAGCCCGGAGGACCCGGCCGCGGTGGCCCTGACCGCGATCGCCGACCGGATCACCACGATGGGACGCGGGCTCGCCGGCCGGAAGCTCGGGCTCTCACTGTCCTAGGCTCGGGGGCATGAGCACGGATCACGTCGACGTCGACTGGAAGCACGCACGCGCCACGAACCAGGCGAACTGGGACGACCGGGTGCCGATCCACGAGGGTGCCTACGAGATCGACGCCCTCGTCGACCCCGACCACCGCTCGGACGTCGTGCGTGAGGACCTGCCGGCGCTGACGCCGTGGCTGCCGAACGGCTCGCTCGACGGCCTCGACGTCTGCCACCTGCAGTGCCACATCGGCACCGACACGGTGTCGCTCGCCCGCGAGGGTGCCCGGCTGACCGGCGTCGACTTCTCGCCCGCAGCACTCACCTCGGCCAGTGGGCTCGCATCGCGACTCGGCATCGACGTCACCTGGGTCGAGTCCGACGTCCTCGACGCCCGGGCCGCCGTCCCCGGGGACTTCGACGTCGTGTACACGAGCATCGGCACGATCTGCTGGCTCCCCGACCTCGACCGCTGGGCCGCCCAGGTCGCCGGACTGCTGCGCCCCGGCGGGGTGTTCTTCATCCGCGACGGCCACCCGGCCCTGTACGCCCTCGACGAGGACGCGGACGAGCTCGTCACCCGGTACCGGTACTTCCCCGACGGCACGGCCCAGCAGTGGGACGACGCGGGCACCTACGCGGGCGACGGCACGGTGGCGAACACCCGCACCTTCGAGTGGCCGCACCCGCTGTCCGAGATCGTGAACGCCCTGCTCGGCGCCGGGCTGCGGCTCCGCCGGCTCGACGAGGGCCGCACGCTGCCGTGGCGCTTCAGCGCGCGCATGGTCGAGACCGGCACCGGTTCGTGGGCCTGGCCGGAGCACGACCGCGACCGCATCCCCACGACCTACACGATCGTCGCCACCCGCGACTGACGACGCGACACCATGGCGGACCGGAGGCCCGTGGCGGATCTGCCACGGGCCTCCAGTCCGTCAGGTGGTGACGCGACGAGCGTCAGGTGGTGACGCGACGAGCGTCAGGTCGCCTCGGCGTCGAAGGGCGCGGCCTCACCGGCGGCCAGGGGCACGACGGGAGCCGTCGCACGCACCTTGGACGCGGAGACCTGTGCGGTCTGCACGGCTGCGGCACTGGAACCGGAGTCGAGCAGGGCATCACGGATGATGCGTCTCGGGTCGTACTGGCGCGGGTCGAGCTTCTGCCACTCGATGTCGTCGAACTCGGGGCCCATCTCGTCGCGCATCCGCTCCTTGGCGGTGTCGGCGAACCGGCGGACGGCCTTGACGAACTCGGCCAGCTTCTGGGCGTACATCGGCAGGCGCTGCGGCCCGAGCAAGAGGACGCCGATGACCCCGATGATCAGGATCTTGTCGAGCGGGATGTCCACGCGAGCGAGCCTAACGCGTGCTGCTGCGTTGCACCTCTAGAGTTGTCTCCCGAACGGAGTGTGCGTGTCAGAGAAAGAGTCGAACTGGAAGTTCGCCGAGGACATCGTCTCGGAGACCGAGGCGATCGCCCGTGCTCGTGAGCACTCCCTGGAACTCGGGGTCGAAGCGATCTCGCCCGCGATCGGTGCGCAGATCGGGGTCATCGCCGCAGCCTCGCGAGCCACGAGCATCATCGAGATCGGCACCGGTCTCGGCGTCTCCGGCCTGTACCTGCTCGCCGGTGCCCCGAACGCGACCCTGACCACGATCGACGTCGAGGTCGACCACCAGCAGTTCGCCCGTGACGCCTACATCAGCGCCGGCACCGCCCCCGCACGGATCCGGCTCATCCCCGGTCGGGCCAACCAGGTGCTCCCCCGCATGAACGAGGCCTCGTACGACGTCGTCCTCGTCGACGCCGACCCGGAGCACGTCATCGAGTACGTCGAGCACGGGCTGCGCCTCGCACGCCTGGGCGGCACCGTCCTGGTACCGCACGCCCTGTGGCGCGGACGCGTGGCCGACCCGGTCAAGCGCGACCGTGCCACCACGGACTTCCGGCTGCTGCTGACCGAGGTGTCGACGTCGGGTGCGGTGCGCAGCGCGCTGTCGCCGGCCGGTGACGGGCTGCTGCAGCTGACGAAGGTCACCAACTAGTCCTCGGCCCGCCGGCGCTCGCGCGGGTCAGTCGAGGTGCCGCAGGTACCGCTCCGGGGACTCGAGGAACGCCCGCTGGTTCCGCACCAGGTCGAGCTCACTCCACTCGGCGCGCCGCAGGCCCCATTCGCCGACCTCGTGGATCGTCGCGCCCGGGAACGCGGCCAGCACGGGTGAGTGCGTCGAGAGCACGACCTGTCCGACACCGCTCTCGACGATCGACCGCAGCAGGGCGATCAGGGTGAGGCAGCCCGAGAACGACAGGGCTGACTCCGGCTCGTCGAGGATCCAGAGCCCGGGCCAGCGCGCCCGGTCGATGACGAAGTCCAGGAACGCCTCACCGTGGCTGCGCTCGTGGAAGACCGGTTCGGGGCGACTGCGGTTCGGGTGCTCCTCGAGGTAGGTGAAGAAGCCGTGCATGGTCTCAGCACGCAGGAAGAAGCCGCCACGGGGCGCACCGAAGTCCCGTCGCAGGACGATGTGCTGCCACAGGTCCGACTCGGACGGGCGGGTCGAGTGGTGCGCCCCGGTCGAGCCGCCCTCCGGGGACATCCCGAACGCGAGCGCGATGGCCTCGATCAGGGTCGACTTGCCGACACCGTTGTCCCCGACGAACACCGTCACCGGGTCCAGGTCGAGGCCTTCGTCGAGCAGCTGCCGGATCGGCGGGAGCGTGGCCGGCCAGGCGTCGCGCGGCATCGGGTCCGGGTCGCGGTACTCGTCGACACGTCGGATGGGCAGGTGGGTCCTCGGCACGTCCTCATCCTGCCGGAGCCGACCGACACCAGGGGGGGCTGCCCGCTCCAGGCAGACAGACGGGAAGCCCGGAGCGTACACGCTCCGGGCTTCCCGTTCTGGTACTTCGACGTACTAGGCCGAGACGACCTCGGCGAGTGCGTCGTGGAGTTCCTTGGCCTCGGCATCGTTGACCGAGACGACCAGGCGGCCTCCACCTTCGAGCGGAACCCGCACGATGATGAGTCGACCCTCCTTAACAGCCTCCATCGGCCCGTCACCGGTCCTCGGCTTCATGGCTGCCATCAGATGTCCCCTTTCGTGCAGTAAATGCTGTCCCATTATCCCGTATGGAGGGGGCAACTGCGAAACCGCCCAGGTTGGGGGTGTCGGATGTGGCGTTCCGGTGCTCCGCAGAACGCGGATCCACGGGCCTTCCGGTGCTCCGCGTCGATCACGGCGGGGTCCAGTCGTAGCCGTCGATCCACCACGTGTAGTACAGCCAGACCCACTGCAGCCCGACGAACGCGACGACGACGGCCACGCGGTACACCCGCGACCGCGGCAGCGCCACGATGCCGAGCAGCGGCGCGATCGGCACGAGGATGCGCCAGGTGCTCGACTGCGGGAAGAACACCGCCAGCAGGTACACCAGGTACGCCACGCCCCAGAGTCGCAGCTCGATGCCGATCCGGCGCGCAGCGGGCATGCACACGAACGCGGCGAACCCGATGAGCACGACGACGAGCAGCACCGTCCCGGCCGGCTGCCCGAACCACCACCCGAACCCCTGCACCCACGGCGCGAACGGCACGAGTTCCTTCCACCCGATGTACGACGAGCGCCAGGCGAGCTCGGTGTCCGTGTAGGCCTTCGGCACGCCGGTGACCGCCCACGCGATGGCCGGCCACGCCAGACCGACCAGACCCGACACCGTGGCGACCACCGCGGGTGGGACGAGCCGGCGGAGGGTCAGCGGTTCCGACGAGCGCACCCACGCCGGGCGGATCGCCCACGCGGCCACGAAGAGCACCACCAGGAACGCGAAGGCGAGCCCCGTCGGTCGGGTCATGCCGAGCAGGAGGACGACGGGCAGCATCGCCCACCACCGTCGATCCACCATGAGCAGCAGCGCGACGAGCAGCAGGAACAGGCCCATCGACTCCGCGTAGGCCACCTGGAACACCGCCGACACCGGTGCGACGCAGAACAGCACCGTGGCGAACGTCGCCCGCGCGGGGTCGAGGAACCGGCCCATCAGCCGGCGGAACACCAGCGCGGCGCCGAGGCCGGCGAGCAACGACACCGAGACCGCGACGAACTCGAACGGCGCTCCGGTGAGCAGCATGAACCCGCGCACCAGGAACGGGTAGGCGGGCATGAACGCCCACGCGTTCTCGGTCACGTGTCCCGCGGCGTCGACCGGCAGCGTCGACGGGTACCCACCCGTGGCGATCACGCGGTACCAGGCGCCGTCCCAGATGGACGCGAACGACAGGTAGCCGGGGCTCTGGACGGTGAACGAGTTCGCCGCCTGCACGCCGGCGAAGACGAGCATCATCGCGCCGGTGACGAGCCGCGCCAGCACGTAGACGACGGTGATGCGCACCCACCAGGGCACGAGCCGGTACCGGGCCCGCCAGCGGTTCCGAGCAGGGGTCCTCCGGGTGGCCCCCGCCGTCGTCAGGCCGTCAGCCACCGACGCAGCCCGGCCTCGACCGTGGTGATCTGCGCGACCGGGACCTGCTCGTCGTCGTGGTGGGCGAAGACCGGTTCGCCGGGGCCGTAGTTGACCGCGGGGACGCCGAGGCCCGAGAACCGTGCGACGTCGGTCCAGCCGTACTTCGGGCGGGGTGCCGGTCCACCGACGGCAGCCACGAAGTCCTGCGCGAGCGGAGCGTCGAGCCCGGGACGTGCACCGGCGGCGAGGTCGACGATCGCGACCTCGTAGCCGTCGAACAGCTCGCGGATGTGGGCGACGGCCTCGTCGGCCGAACGGGACGGGGCGAACCGGTAGTTCACGTGCACCATCGCCTCGTCCGGGATGATGTTGCCCGCGATGCCGCCGCTGATGCCGACGGCGTTCAGACCCTCGCGGTACTCGAGCCCGTCGACCGTGACGGTGCGGGGCTCGTACGCGGCCAGGGTGGCCAGGATCGGGGCGGTCTTGTGGATGGCGTTGTCGCCGATCCAGCTCCGGGCGCTGTGCGAGCGCTTGCCGAACGTGCGGATCTCGGCGCGGAGGTTGCCGTTGCAGCCGCCCTCGATCTGCGCCCCGGACGGCTCACCGAGGATCGCGAAGTCGGCGGCGAGCAGCTCGGGCCGCGTGCGGGCCAGACGACCGAGGCCGTTCAGGGCGTCGCTGACCTCCTCGTGGTCGTACCAGACCCACGTGACGTCGACCGAGGGGTCGGCCAGGTCGTACGCGAGCTTGAGCTGCACCGCGCAGCCGGCCTTCATGTCGACGGTGCCGCGGCCCCAGAGGATCTCGGTGCCGTCCTCGGTGGTGCGGAACTCGGTCGGCAGGTTGTCGTTGAGCGGGACGGTGTCGATGTGCCCCGCGATGACCACCCGGCGGTCGCGGCCCAGGTTCGTCCGCGCGACGATCGCGTCGCCGTCGCGGATGACCTCGAGGTGCGGCAGCGGGTCGAGCACGGCCTCGATCGCGTCGGCGAGGGCCTGCTCGTTGCCGGACACCGACTCGATGTCGCAGATGGCACGGGTGATGTCGATGGACGAGGCGGTGAGGTCGAGGTGCTCCGGCATGCGGGCAGCCTACCGGCCGACCCTCGCACCGCCCCGGCCGTCCGGCCGGACGGGATCCCCGCCGCCCCGGCCGTCCGGCCGGACGGTGCCCTCCGACGGCCGCTCGGTACCCTGGAGCCGTGACCGACACGACTGCCTCCGACCGCCCGACCCACGCCTGGGGCCACGGCCTCGCGACGATCGCCGCCGACGGCACGACGCTCGACACCTGGTACCCGGAGACCCACCTCGGCGCCCTGCCCGCCGACGCCGTGTTCCCCGCCGAGCTGCAGGCGCACGTCGGCGACGACCCCCGCCGCGAGGTCCGGATCGAGGCCGTCACCACCGAGATCACGATCGACGCGAGCCCGACGAGCACCCCGGACGCGTACCTCCGCCTGCACCTGCTGAGCCACCTGCACGTCCGCCCGAACGAGGTCTCCCTGGACGGCGTCTTCGGCCACCTGCCGATCGTCGCGTGGACGAACGCCGGCCCCGTGCACCCCGAGTCGCTGACGCGCCTGCGCCCCGCGCTGCAGCGCGCCGGCATCGCCGTGCACGGCATCGACAAGTTCCCGCGCCTGCTCGACTACGTCGTGCCGGACCGCGTCCGGATCGCCGACGCGAGCCGCGTCCGCCTCGGCGCACACCTGGCACCGGGCACGACCGTCATGCACGAGGGCTTCGTCAACTTCAACGCCGGCACCCTCGGTGACGCCATGATCGAGGGCCGCGTCTCGCAGGGCGTCGTCGTCGGGCACGGCACCGACGTCGGCGGTGGCTCCTCGATCATGGGCACCCTGTCCGGCGGCGGCACACACCGTGTCTCCCTCGGCGAACGTGCGCTCCTCGGCGCGAACGCGGGCCTCGGCATCTCGCTCGGTGACGACTCCGTCGTCGAGGCCGGCCTCTACGTGACGGCCGGCACGAAGGTGGTCCTCGTCGGTGCGGCCCCGAACCCCGACGGCACCCCGAAGACCGTCAAGGCCGCCGAGCTCTCCGGCACCCCGAACATCCTGTTCCGCCGCAACAGCGTCAGCGGCGCCGTCGAAGCCCTGCAGCGCAAGGGCGAGGGCATCCAGCTGAACACCGCGCTGCACGCGTAGCGCCCCGCCCGGCGAGCCGTCACGACACGCCGCCGGCGGGTGCCGAGGGCGCACGAACCGTCGTTTCGACGCCCGCCGGACGACCGTTCGCGACCACCCGGCGCAGGTGAGCGGCGCGTCCCACGATCACGCACCCACCGACGCGCGCACAGGAGGCCCGGAGCCGGCCCACGAGACCGGCACCGGGCCTCCAGGTCGTCGCCTCCAGTGCCCCGCGAGTGGTCACAACACGCCGTCCGCGTGCGCCGAGGGCGCACGAACCGTCGTTTCGACGCCCGCCGGACGACCGTTCGCGACCACCCGGCGCAGGTGAGCGGCGCGTCCCACGATCGCGCACCCACCGACGCACGCACAGGAGGCCCGGCGCCGGTCCACGAGACCGGCACCGGGCCTCCATGCCGTCGCGTCCGGAGCTCCCCCGCCCCGCGAGCGGGCGAAATGCCGGGGTGCGCCGTCGGCCCCACCGTGGCATTCCGCCCGTTCGATCCGCAGCAGCGCACCCCGCCGCCCCTCCGGCCCCTCCCCCGGCTCGACACGACACAACGCAACGCAACGAGCGGGCGGAATGCCGGCGTGCGCCCGCCGCGCCACCCGGGTGTTCCGCCCGCTCGATGTGACGGCGGGCGCAGACACACGAATGCCCCGCGCCACGGGTTCGTGGGGCGGGGCGTTCGGAGTCGGTCAGCGCTCGGGGACGTCGCGCTCGGGCGCACCCACGTAGAGCTGCTGCGGGCGACCGATCTTGTTGAGCGGGTCGTTGTTCAGCTCGCGCCACTGGGCGATCCAGCCCGGCAGACGACCGATCGCGAACAGGACGGTGAACATCCGCGGCGGGAAGCCCATCGCCTTGTAGATGATGCCGGTGTAGAAGTCGACGTTCGGGTAGAGCTTGCGGCTGACGAAGTACTCGTCCTCGAGTGCGATCTGCTCGAGCTCCATCGCGATGTCGAGCAGGTCGTCCTGCACGCCGAGGGACTCGAGGACCTCGTGCGCGGACTCCTTGACGAGCTTGGCGCGCGGGTCGTAGTTCTTGTAGACGCGGTGCCCGAAGCCCATGAGCTTGACACCCTGCTCCTTGTTCTTCACCCGCTCGACGAACCGCGTGACGGGCTCGCCCGAGTCCTTGATCTGCTGGAGCATCTCGAGCACGGCTTCGTTCGCGCCGCCGTGCAGCGGGCCGTACAGGGCGTTGATGCCGGCCGAGATCGAGGCGAACATGTTCGCCTTCGTCGAACCCACCATGCGCACCGTCGAGGTCGAGGCGTTCTGCTCGTGGTCCTCGTGCAGGATGAGGAGCCGCTCCAGCGCCTTGGAGAGCACCGGGTTCGGCTTGTAGGTCTCGGCCATGGTGCCGAAGTTCAGCCGCAGGAAGTTGTCGACGAACGACAGCGAGTTGTCCGGGTACAGGAACGCCTGCCCGATGGCCTTCTTGTGGGCGTAGGCCGCGATGACCGGGAGCTTGGCGAGGAGCCGGACGGTCTGCAGCTCGACCTTCTCGGGGTCGTCGACGTCCATGTCGTCCTCGTAGTACGTGGACAGGGCGCTCACGGCGCTCGACAGCACCGACATCGGGTGCGCCGAGTGCGGCAGGGCGTCGAACAGGCGACGGAGGTCCTCGTGCAGCAGGGTGTGCCGACGGATGCGGGCGTCGAACTGCTCGAGCTCGGTGGGGGTCGGCAGCTCGCCGTAGATCAGGAGCCACGCGACCTCGAGGAAGGTGCAGTTCGCGGCGATCTGGTCGATCGGGTACCCGCGGTAGCGCAGGATCCCCTGGTCGCCGTCGATGTAGGTGATCGCGCTCTTCGTCGCACCGGTGTTCACGAACCCGTAGTCGAGCGTGTTCATCCCGGTCTGCTTCTTGAAGGTCGAGATGTCGATCGCGGACGCGCCGTCGACGCTCTGCAGGATCGGGAACTCCGCCGTGCCACCCGGGAACGTCAGCGTCGCGGTCGCGCCCTGCTGTTCGGCGGCGGGACTCACGGGGACGGGCGTGGTGGGCGGTGTGGCCGTCTTCTGAGCGTCATTGGCAGTGTCAGTCACGAGGACAGCCTAATCGCGGCACCTGTCGGTCGTGCACACATCCCAGGTGACGATTTGGTGGTTCCCAGGGATTGCGGGCGCCGGCGGGAGTGCTCGTGTCCGTGCTACGCGGTGCCGAGGCGCCGGCTGCTCGCCAGTCGCTGGGAGGCTGCGGCGATCCGTTCGTCGGTCGACGTCAGGGCCACGCGGACGTGTTCGTCCCCGGCTGCACCGTAGAACGTGCCCGGTGCGACGAGGATCCCGCGGTCGGCGAGCCAGGCGACGGTGTCGAGCGCCGGCTCGCCGCGGGTCGCCCAGAGGTAGAGCCCGGCTTCGCTGTGGTCGATGCGGAAGCCCGCGCCCTCGAGTGCCTGCCGGAGCATGTTCCGACGGGCACGGTAGCGGGCCTTCTGCTGCTGCACGTGGGTCTCGTCCTGCAGCGCGACGACCATCGCCTGCTGCACGGGCAGCGGTGGCATCAGCCCGGCGTGCTTGCGGACGGCCAGCACGTCGGCCAAGATCGCGGCGTCACCGGCGACGAAGGCAGCACGGTAGCCGGCGAGGTTCGACTGCTTCGACAGCGAGTACACGCTGAGCACGCCGTCGAGCGAGTCGCCGACGACCCGGGGGTCGAGGATCGTGGGGGTCGGGGTGGTGGCGTACTCCGGGTCCCAGCCGAGCTCGGCGTAGCACTCGTCGCCGACGATGACGGCCCCGAGCTCGCGGGCGCGCACCACGGCGGCACGAAGCTGGTCGATGGTGAGCACGCGGCCGTCCGGGTTGCCCGGGGAGTTCAGCCAGACGAGCTTCGTGGTGGACGGCCACTCGGCGGGGTCGTCCGAGGCGAGGGCGTCGGCCCGGACCAGCGCGGCACCGAGCTCGTACGTCGGGTACGCCGCTGCCGGGAACACCACGGTGTCGCCGGGGCCGATGCCGAGCCAGAGCGCCAGGCCCGCGATGAACTCCTTGGAGCCGATCGTCGGCAGCGCGTTCGCCTCGGTCAGGGCGACACCGTGCCGGCGGCCGTACCAGTCGGCGATGGCCTGCCGGAGCGCCGGGGTGCCGGCGACCTGCGGGTAGGCGTGCGCGTCGGTTGCGGTGGCCAGGGCGGTGCGAACGACCTCGGGCGTGGGGTCGACGGGCGAGCCGACGCTGAGGTCGACGATCCCGCCCTCGTACGCCGCGGCGCGCTGCTTGAACGGGACGAGCTGGTCCCAGGGGAATTCGGGGAGGTCGAGCGCCACGAGGGGTCCGGTCAGCCGCGGACGGGCTCGGCAGCGACGACGGGGTGGTCCTTGTGGATCACGCCGACCTTCGCAGCGCCACCGGGCGACCCGACCTCGTCGAAGAACTCGACGTTGGCCTTGTAGTAGTCGGCCCACTGGTCGGGCAGGTCGTCCTCGTAGTAGATGGCCTCGACGGGGCAGACCGGCTCACACGCACCGCAGTCGACGCACTCGTCGGGGTGGATGTACAGCGAGCGGTCGCCCTCGTAGATGCAGTCGACCGGGCATTCGTCGATGCAGGCGCGGTCCTTGACGTCGACACACGGCTGGGCGATCACGTAGGTCACGGTTCGGGTGCTCCCTTCGACGAGCGGGTTCGAGTCTACTCGTGGCCCGGGGCCGTCCGGGACCGCAGCCCCGACAGGTCCGGCCACGCGAGGACGAGGGCGGTGATGGCCGCGGGGGCGAAGGTCCACACGTACCCGGCCGCGTTGGCGAGGACGAGCGGCGAGCTCTCGCCACCGACCGACACGAGCACCTGCGTCGCGACGAGGATGCCGATGCCGATCGCGGCGACCATCGTCCGCGAGCGGTAGACGAGCCGCACGCCCACGGTCAGGCCGAGCACGATGAGGGTGGTGACGACGAGTCCGACCGGGAACGCGCCGAGCGTCTGCTGGTGCGTCACCGTGCCGAGGCCGCCGGCGAGCAGCCCGACCAGCAGCGACACCACGGCCGCCGCGGCCTTGCCCTGACCGGACATCTCGCCGTAGGTCTGCGGCGCCGCCGGCTGCGGGGCCGCGTCGTGCCGGAACGCCTCCACCGCAGGGGCGTGTTGTCGGACACCGTGCGGCATCACCCACGACAGCGCGGCCGGGTCGGCGGGGTCGACGGGGTCGACGGCGACCTGGGAGCGGTACTGCTCGACGGCCGCCCGCACCTTGGCCCGGACCGGCAGGACGTCGACGGTGACGTCGGCCTGCCCGCTGTCGGGGTCGACGATCATCGAGAACGGGACCTCTTCGGCACGGGCCGCGTACTGCGCCGCGTGGTGCATCCGCACGTGGTCGGGGTGTCCGTAGCCGCCGTCGTCGGCGTAGCTGATCACCGCGTCGGCTCCGGTGGAGCGGATGGCTGCGCGCACGTCGTCGACCACCTCGCCCAGGTCGGCCGCGGTCAGCGAGTCGGCCGGGGCGTCGGCCGCAGCGGTGGCCCGGCCGTCCGGGCCCCACTGCATGCCGGAGTCGACGTACCGACGCTCGGGCAGGTCGGTCGGCCGCGCGCCGCGCCCACCGAGCCACAGGTGCTGCGGCCCGCCGAGGGCGGCGAGGGCCGCGGCGATCTCGGTCTCCCGGTGCCGCGCCACCCGCGCGGGGTCGCCCGCGAGCGGAGCCAGCTGCTCCGTGAGCATCTCGCCGCGCTCGCCCCGGGTCGCGGTGAGCACGGTCACCTCGGCACCGCGCTCGAGCAGGGTGGCGATGGTCCCACCCGACGAGAGCGTCTCGTCGTCGGGGTGGGCGTGCACGATCAGGACGCGCTCCGGGCGCGTGGCGGGGGCCTTGGACATCGTCCCCAAGGGTACGGGACTAGCGGGGCGTGACGATGTAGGTCGCCGTGACGCCACCGCTGTCCTTGCTGTCCGAGAACGTCAGCACGACGCGGTACCCGTCGCTCCGGAACATGCCGAACGCGCTGGACGAGTCCGCGCGCTTCGCCGACTCGGTGTACCCGGCATCCGTGAGCTGCTGCGCGGCCGTCCGGAAGTCGTCGACGGAGGCCGCCCGGACCTGCGCGACCCACCCGGAGCCGTTCGGTCCGGCTCCCCCGCCCAGCACCGTGCCGTCGACGAGCGGGACGTCGGCCGACGGGAACCCGTCCGGCACCTTGCCGTCGGAGGTCACGTCGGCGCCCTTGAGCGCCGTGTCGAGCGCGCCGTCGATGCCACCGGCGACCGAGGACATGCCGTCCTGGATCGCCTTGCCGTCGATGCCGGCGACCCCGTCGGCCACGTTCGACGCGACGGAGGACCCGAGGTCGGTGGCCTGCTGCACGGCCTCGGTCGAGCAGCCGGTGAGTCCGGCCAGGGCGATGCCGGCAGCGACGGCGGCGATCAGCGGGGTACGGAGGGAACGCATGGCGTGACCGTAACGGACGAGCCGGGAGGCGCGGCGCGAGTTGGCTGTGAACGTGCCGTCCCCGGGGCGGTCACCTGCGCGGCGGGGCCGCCCCGGGCCTCCGTGCCGACGGACGGTTCAGGCGACGTAGGCGCGCGTCGCCGCCACCAGGGCGTCGACACCCACCGGGATCGCCGTCTCGGCCTGCGGCGCGTAGAACGGCGAGTGGTTGCTCGGGATCTCCTCGCCACGGCGGAAGCACTCCGGGTCGGTGATGCCCGTGAACCAGTACACGAGCGGCGCGCCGGCGGCGGTGGCCAGCTGTCCGACGTCCTCCGACGCCATGGCGAGCCCGATCTCGAGGTCGCGAGCACCCGGCACCTCGGCGCGGATGGCGTCGAGCACGGTGGCGGCGGCCTCGGCGTCGTTCACGGTGACCTCGGCACCCGGAGCCCGCACGATCGTCGGCTCGGACAGCCCACCGGCCGCGCTCTCGGCACGGACGATGCGTTCGATCGAGGCGATGATGCGCTGGCGGGTCTCCTCGTTGCGGGCACGGGTCGAGATCTCGATCACGGCCTCGTCGGGGATGATGTTCGCCCGCGTGCCGGCGTGGAAGCTGCCGACGGTGACGACACCCGCGTCGCTCGGCGAGACCTCGCGCGCGACGACGGTCTGCAGTCGCACGACGGCCGACGCCGCGGTGACGACCGGGTCGAGCGAGGCCTGCGGCGCCGAGCCGTGCGCCCCACGGCCGTTGAACGTCACCGTCAGCCGGTCGCTCGACGCCATCACCGGGCCGGTGCCGACGGCGACGATGCCGACCGGTGCGGGCGCGGAGTGCTGCCCGAGCACGACGTCCGGCCTCGGGAACCGCTCGACCAGGCCGTCCTCGACCATCGCGCGTGCGCCGGAGATGACCTCTTCAGCAGGCTGGAAGACGGCGACGACCGTGCCGCGCCAGTCCCCCGTGGTCGCGACGAGGCGCTCAAGGGTGCCGAGCAGCCACGTGACGTGGATGTCGTGGCCACAGGCGTGCATGGTCGGGACGTCCCGGCCCTCGTCGTCGGTGCCGACGTGCTCGCTGGCGTACGACAGGCCGGTGCGCTCCTGCACCGGCAGGCCGTCCATGTCGGCGCGGAGCCACACCACGGGGCCCTCGCCGTTCGCGACGACACCGACGACGCCGGTGCCGCCGACGCCCGTCGTCACGTCGATCCCCCCGATCTCGGCGAGCTTCGCGGCGATGACACCGGCGGTGCGGTGCTCCTGGAAGCCGAGCTCCGGGTGGGCGTGCAGGTCCTGGTAGATCGAGAGCAGGTCGAGAGTCACGCTGACCACGGTACAACCGCGAACGGCCCGACCACCTGTTGCAGGTGACCGGGCCGTCGGACGGAGGACGGGCCTCCGGGGGTGTTGCTCGTGCTGGTGCTTACGCGTCCTGGCGCTTCAGGCGGGCGTACGAGCGCTGGCGGGCCTGCGCGTCGAGCTCCACCTTGCGGATGCGGACGACGGCCGGGGTGACCTCGACGCACTCGTCCTCGCGCGCGAACTCCAGGCACTCCTCGAGCGAGAGCTGGCGCGACGGCGTCATCGACTCGAAGGAGTCGGCGTTCGCCGAACGCATGTTCGTGAGCTTCTTCTCCTTCGTGATGTTGACGTCCATGTCGTCGGCGCGCGAGTTCTCGCCGATGACCATGCCCTCGTAGACCTCTTCGGTCGGGTTGACGAAGAACGTCATCCGCTCCTGGAGGTTCGTGATGGCGAACGGCGTGACGACACCCGAACGGTCGGAGACGATCGAGCCGTTGATGCGGGTCTGGATCGGGCCGGCCCACTCGTCGTAGCCGTGCGAGATCGCGTTGGCGATGCCGGTGCCGCGGGTCTCGGTCAGGAACGACGTGCGGAAGCCGATCAGACCACGCGACGGCACGATGAACTCCATGCGCACCCAGCCGGTGCCGTGGTTCGTCATGTTCTCCATGCGACCCTTGCGAGCTGCCATGAGCTGCGTGATCGCGCCGAGGTACTCCTCCGGCGTGTCGATCGTCATGTGCTCGTACGGCTCCTGCAGCTTGCCGTTCTCGTCACGCTTGGTGACGACCTGCGGCTTGCCGACGGTGAGCTCGAAGCCCTCACGACGCATCTGCTCGACGAGGATGGCCAGTGCGAGCTCGCCGCGACCCTGGACCTCCCACGCGTCCGGACGACCGATGTCGAGGACCTTGAGCGAGACGTTGCCGATGAGCTCGCGGTCGAGGCGCTCCTTGACCATGCGGGCGGTCAGCTTGTGGCCCTTGACCTTGCCGACGAGCGGGCTGGTGTTCGTGCCGATCGTCATCGAGATCGCCGGGTCGTCGACCGTGATGGTCGGCAGCGGGCGGACGTCCTCGGGGTCGGACAGGGTCTCACCGATGGTGATCGTGTCGAACCCGGCGACGGCGACGATGTCACCGGGGCCGGCCGACTCGGCCGGGTAGCGCTCGAGCGCCTTGGTGATGAGGAGCTCGGTGATGCGGGCGTTGACGACGGTGCCGTCGTGCTTGACCCACGCGACCGTCTGGCCCTTCTTCATCGTGCCGTGGAAGATGCGCAGCAGCGCGAGACGACCGAGGAACGGCGACGCGTCGAGGTTGGTGACGTGGGCCTGCAGCGGGTGCTGGTCGTCGTACTTCGGCGCCGGGACGTGCTGCAGGATGGCCTCGAACAGGGGCTCGAGGTCGTCGTTGTCGGGCAGCTCGCCGTCGTTCGGCTTGTTGCGCGACGCGGCACCGTTGCGGCCCGAGGCGTAGACCACCGGGACGTCGAGGATCGCGTCGAGGTCGAGGTCGTCGACCTCGTCCGACAGGTCGGAGGCCAGGCCGAGCAGCAGGTCCTGCGACTCGGAGACGACCTCGTCGATGCGGGAGTCGGGGCGGTCCGTCTTGTTGACGAGCAGGATCACCGGGAGCTTCGCGGCGAGCGCCTTGCGGAGCACGAAGCGGGTCTGGGGCAGCGGGCCCTCGGACGCGTCGACCAGCAGGACGACACCGTCGACCATGGACAGACCGCGCTCGACCTCGCCACCGAAGTCGGCGTGACCCGGGGTGTCGATCACGTTGATGGTGATCGGGCCGTCCGAGCCGAACTCGGTCGCGTGCTTGCCGTTGTAGAGCACCGACGTGTTCTTCGCGAGGATCGTGATGCCCTTCTCGCGCTCGAGGTCGTTCGAGTCCATCATGCGGTCTTCGCCCTCGAAGTGGGCGTCGAACGAGTTGGTCTGCGTGAGCATCGCGTCGACGAGGGTGGTCTTGCCGTGGTCGACGTGTGCCACGATGGCGACGTTGCGCAGGTCGGACCGGGTGGCGAGCGCCATACAGGACATCCTTCAATTTCTGGGAGAGTGTCGGGCCAGTGTCTTCACAGCACCGCACCCGCGGGCAGAACGCCCGACACGCCAGTCTACCGGTAGTTCGCAACAGACAGGAGTACTGACGATGAGCCGTCGGCGAACGTGGGTCGAGATCACCATCGTCCTGCTGCTCTCGCTCGGCGCCAGCGCCCTGTACTCGATCCTGCAGATCATCGACGACCTGTCGCAGACGACGCCGCTCGGCGAGCAGTCGACGGCCCTGAACACCTCGTCGACGACGGTGCAGTACGTCGACCTCGCCCGGCAGCTCCTGGGCATCGCGGTGGACCTGGCCCCGGTGGCACTCGTCTGCTACCTGCTGTGGAGCACCTCGCGACCGCACCTCGGCCGGCTCGGCATCGACCGGTTCCGGGCGAAGCCGGACCTGGGCGGCCCGGCCCTGATCGCGCTCTGCATCGGGATCCCGGGGCTCGCGCTGTACTTCGCCGGACGTGCGCTCGGCATCACGGTCGCCGTCGACCCCGCCGCACTGAACTCGTACTGGTGGACGATCCCGGTCCTGCTGCTGTCCGCGATCCGCTCGGGGCTGCAGGAGGAGGTGATCGTGATCGGGTACCTCTACGCCCGGCTCGGGGACCTCGGGTGGGGCCGCTGGCAGATGATCCTGTCGACCGCACTGCTGCGTGGCAGCTACCACCTGTACCAGGGCTTCGGGGCGTTCATCGGCAACGCGGTGATGGGCGTCGTGTTCGGCTGGATCTACACGAAGTGGGGTCGGCTGCTGCCGCTCGTGATCACGCACGCCCTGCTCGACGCGGTGGTCTTCGTCGGGTACCCCTGGGTGGCGCACGCGTTCCCGCAGTTGTTCGCGTAGGCCGCCGGGTCGCTGGCGGAACGCCGCGTCGCGGGGCCGCCGGCTCGCTGGCCCGCTGGCCGTTCGGCGCGCCACCGGGCGCATCCACAACCCCAGCACAGCGCGCCGAGGTCCGAGGGCCGAACCGCAGCCCTACGGTGAGCGCATGAGCATCCCCGCGATCGGCGAGTCCGCACCGTCGTTCACCCTGCCGGGGATGGTCGTGCGCCGTGGCGTCCGCTCCGACGACGAGTACGACCTGTCCGCCGAGATCGGCCGGACGGTCGTGCTGGCCTTCTACCCGGGCGACGCGACGGCGGTCTGCACGGCCCAGCTCTGCAGCTACCAGGCCGAACTCGACGAGTTCACCGACCTCGGTGCCACGGTGTGGGGCATCAGCCCCCAGGCGCTCGACTCGCACGAGGAGTTCGCCCGCGGCTCCTCGCTCGCGTTCCCCCTGCTCAGCGACACCGCGGGCTCGGTCATCCGCGCCTACGGCGTCCAGGCACCGGGGATCGGCCTGCGACGATCCGTGTTCGTGATCGGCCCCGACGGCGTGCTCCGATGGCGCCACATCGGCCTGGTCGGCCTGCGGTTCCCGAAGGCCGAGACGATCCGCGAACAGATCGAACTGCTCGTTTCGTAGCCCCGGCGTGGGAGTCCGCTGAACTCGTCGAAACGGGGTGTTGACACCCCAACCGGGGGCGACGACCATGGACGGCACGAGGGTCCGTCAAGGATCTGCCTCCCCGGGGAATCGGGTCGTCCGGAGATACGCGCCGGTGTGTCACACCCGCTCCCCGGGCGTCTCCGGGGAGGCATCTCGTACCCTCGTCCGGTGCACACCACCATCGTCGCCCCGGGCCTGCGCGCCCTCGCCCTCGTCCTCTGGGTCGTGGCCGTCGTGCTCGTCCCGCTGGCCCTGATCGGCGGCGGAACCCCGTGGCTCGTGCCGATCCCGAGCATCGCCGTCGCCTTCGTCGCGTGGGCGGTGCTGTGGCGGCCGCGGTTCGAGCTGACGCCCGAGCACCTGCGCATCGTCGACGTCCGGCGCACCAGCACCTACACCTGGTCGCGCGTCAGCGAGGTGCGCACGAAGTACGGCATCGAGGTGGTCACCAGCGAGGGCGTTCGCCGCGTCTGGATCGCGACCCGCCCGACGGCGCGTCTCGCCGCGCACACCGGTGACCGGCCAGGAGGCCCGGATCGCCTGGACGTCGACGCTGCGGCCGCGCTGATGCTGACCCACGTGCCCGCTCCGGTGACGCAGGACGGCCCGCCCCCGTCGTCCGTGACGGCTGCGCCGATCACGCACCGCACCCACGGCTGGACGATCCTGGCGCTCGTGGTCCTCGGGTTCGCCGCGTCGCTCGCGGCGGCACAGTTCTGACTCGCCCGGACGCAGAACGACACCCCCGACGTCGTGCGACGTCGGGGGTGTCGTTGAAGGTTCTCCGTCCGGAGCCGGTCTCAGCGGTAGAAACCGACGGTCTCCTCGCGGTTCGGCGTGATGCGGTTCACAACTCGGACGATCTCACCGTTGCTCTGCTTCTTGTACACCTTGTTCGGCTTGTAGGTGTAGCAGGTCCCGGACGTGATCACCTTGTACACCCCGGAGTCCCAGAAGTTCCCGTTGACGTTCCGCGTGTACGGCGACAGCGTCGCTTGGCCCCCACCAGTCCGGCTGTAGCAGACCTGGAAGCTGACAAGCCTTGCACTTTTCGCCTTCACCTGGCTGAAGGTCGCCGTGGTGCGGTAGACATTCGTCTTGCCGTCGTTGTCCTTGAAAGTGTTGGAACCGCCGACGACCGTGGTCCCGCCGATGTGCACGATGACGACCTCGGCAGCGCTCGCCGAAGTGGCGGTGAATCCCAAGAACGCGAGCGTCATCGCTGCGACGCCCATCATCATCTTCTTCTTACGCATGGATCTGCCCCTTGTTTCACAGAGGCGGTAGCCCCTACCGCCCTCGGCAACAGTTGCAGGGCACAACATCGGATGTCAACTGAAGGTCTGGGCAGGCGCGTCGTCAACGGGCCGCACACGAACGACACCCCCGACGTCGTGCGACGTCGGGGGTGTCGTTCGTGTGCGGTGTCGTTCTCGTGCGGTGTGGCTACTTCTTGTAGCCGACGTCCTGCCACTTGACCGACGACTGCTGGAACTGCGCCGGACCGTAGTTCACCAGGTCCTTGCGAACGCCCCAGGCGTACGGCTCGGCGAACAGCGGGATGGTGCCGGCGACCGCGACGATCTTCTTGCCGATGGCCTGCGCGTCCTTGATGCGGGCATCCGCGTCGAGTTCGCCGTTCGCCTTGTCCCAGGCGGCGCCGAGCGAGTCGTCCGTCACGCCGCTGTAGTTCTGGCCGGCGTCGGCGGGGTAGTAGATCGACTTCAGCGACGAGATCGGGAACGGGGTGCCCTGCCACGCGAAGTACGTGGCGTCGAAGTCACGCGTCGACGTGGTGACGTACTTCGTGAAGAAGTCGTCGGTCGGGACGGTGTCGATGGTGACCTTGAAGCCGGCGAGCTTCGTCTGCTGCTGCACGAGCTGCGCGACGTTCGCCGAGTTCGGGTTGTCCGAGGGGATCACGAAGCGGACGTCGAGTTCCTTGCCGCCCTTGGTCGCGTAGCCGTCCGAACCGATCTTCCAGCCGGCGTCCTCGAGCTTCGACTTCGCCTTGTCGGTGCTGTAGCCGTAGACGCTCGACGCGTCGTCCTCGTAGCCCTGCTGACCGGGCAGGTAGACGAGGTTGTTGAGCACGTCGCCCGGGCTCTTCACCGGCGACAGGATCGCCTGGGCCACGACCTTGCGGTTGATGGCCTGTGCGAACGCCTGGCGCACGTCCTGGTCCTTGAAGACGTCCGAGGTGCCGTTCAGCGTGATCTGACGCTGCGTGGTGCCGAGCGAGCGCTCGATCTTCGAGTCGGACCGCGAGTTCGCCGTCTTGAGGTTGTCGGCGCTGCCGTTCAGGTTGAACGCGTCGAGCTCCTTGTTGCCGTACGCCTGGGCGACGCCGTCACGCGAGACCGTCTTGAAGACGATCGTGTCGAGCTTGCCCGGGTCGCCCCACCACTTGGAGTTCTTCTCGAAGGTCACGACGCCACCGTTGGCGTCGAAGGACTTCAGGATGTAGGGACCACCGGAGACGTAGGTCTTGCCGTCGGCGGCGTACGGACCCTTGGCCCAGGCCTTGTTGAAGTGGTCCGGGGTGTCGACGGCCCAGTACGGGTAGATCGCGCCGAGGACGCTCGCCCAGTCGGCGTTGGTCTTCGAGAACGTCATGATGACGTCACGCTCGTCGGAGCCTTGCTTGACCGAGTCCACGTCCTCCCACACGTTGGTGGCGAGGGGCGCGAAGGCCTTGTTCGTGCCGTTCAGCGCCTTCCAGTTCGCGATGACGTCCTTTGCGCTGATCGGGGTGCCGTCCGACCAGACGGCCTTCGGGTTGATCTTGATCTCGACGGTCTGGGGCGAGTCCTTGGTCAGCTCGACGGAGGTCGCGTAGTCCTTGTTCGCCTCCCACTCGCCGTTCTCCTTGAACTGGATGAACCCCGGCAGGTAGGTCTGCGAGATCGTCGTGTCGTCGACCGTCCCCGAGTCAAGGTTGGCCAGCTGCCAGTTCGCCGGAGCTGTGTCGATCGGCAGGGCGATCGACCCGCCGTCCTTGACGTCGGCGCGGTCCGCGACGGTCCAGCCGGTCGACTTCAGTGACGACTCGGCGACCGCGGAGTTGTCGCCGCCCGCTTCTCCGCCGCCGGAGCAGCCCGCCAGCACGACGGCAGCTGCCGCAGCGGTGGCCAGGACCGCGATGCCCTTGATCCTCTTTCGCATGGCGAGGATTCCCTTTCGTTGTGGTTCGCGCAGTTCGCGCTGGACCGCGGCGGCCCCGCCGTCGCGTCTGTTGGTTGAGAACCCTAGCCACATCCGAAGGCTGCACAAGGGTCTCTGCGAGGAATCGAAACACGCTCGTAACGAATGTTGCATAACGTCACTTCCGTTGTCCCACCCCGCCGTCCGGACCGGCTAGCCTGTCGCCACCGACAACGCCGTCCGGACGGACGGCCGCACCCAGAGGTCACCAACCACATGCTCGCCTTCATCGCAAAGCGGATCGTCAACTACATCGTCCTGACGATCGTGGCGACCACGCTCGGGTACATCCTCGCCAGCACGACGCTCAACCCGGCCGCCCGGTTCCTCGGGCGCAACCCGGCCGTGCCGCAGGGCACCATCGACGCGTCGCTCCGCAAGCTCGGCGCCGATCCGAACACCCCCATCCTCGTCCGCACCTGGGACTGGTGGGTCGGCCTGGTCACGCACGGGTCGCTCGGCATGAGTTCGCGCGGCACCGAGGTGACGGCCGACATCATCGCCCGGTCCGGGACGAGCCTGCGGCTGCTCGTGATCGGCACGCTGCTCGGTGCGCTCTTCGGCGTGCTGCTCGGCGTCTGGAACGCGGTCCGGCAGTACAAGGTGTCCGACCAGGTCTCGACCTACGCGTCGTTCACGGTGCTCGCGACCCCGCCGTTCGTGATCGCGGTCGTGCTGATGATCCTGGCGACGTCCCTCAACCAGGGCGTCGGCGCACAGGTGATCAGCTTCACCGGTGAGTACACGCCGGGGGTGAGCGGGTTCTTCCCGGTGCTCGGCGACCGACTCGTGCACCTGTTGTTACCCACGATCTCGCTGACGGTCGGCGCCGTCGCGTCGTACTCGCGCTACCAGCGCTCCGCGATGCTCGACGTCCTGTCGAACGACTTCATCCGGACCGCCCGGTCGAAGGGCCGCACGCGCGGATCGGCGATCATGCGCCACGGCGTGCGGGTCGCCCTCATCCCGATGTCGACCTTCTTCGCCTACTCGTTCGGGTTGATCCTGACGGGTGCGAGCATCACCGAGCTGGTCTTCAGCTGGCACGGCATGGGTGAGTACTTCATCCAGAGCATCACGAACAACGACATCAACGCGGCAGCGGGCACGATCCTCTTCACGGCGATCCTCGTGCTCATCGCAGGGACCCTCGCGGACCTGCTGTACGCCGCGCTCGACCCGCGAGTGAGGGTGTGACCCGTGTCTGTTCTCGACCCCACGACCACGACCACCGCCGGTGACCCCGGCGACGGCAACGCCGGGACGCCGGCGCACGTCATCGAGGTGAAGGGCGGCCGCACCCCGCTCTGGCGCAAGGTGTTCGGCACCTGGCGCGCGCGCATCGGCGGCGGTGCGCTGCTGCTCATCATCCTCTGGGCGTTCGTCGGCCCGCACCTGTACCACTGGAACGCCTCCGACTCCGACGGGCTCGCGTTCGGCATGCCGCCAAGCGCCGCGCACTGGTTCGGCACGAACGACATCGGCCAGGACATCTACGCGCAGACCCTGGTCGGCCTGCAGAAGTCGCTGCTCATCGGACTCATCGCCGGACCGGCCGCGACCCTCATCGCCGGCATCGTCGGCGCCGTCGCCGGGTACTTCGGTGGGTTCGTCGACCGTGCGCTCGTCTGGGGCATCGACCTGCTCCTGGTGATCCCGTCGTTCTACGCGCTCGTGCTCCTCAGCCCGCTGTTCAAGAACCTCAGCTGGCTCGCACTCATCGTGGGGCTGGCGATCTTCGGCTGGATGATCATGGCCCGGGTGATCCGGGGGCAGACGATGTCCCTGCGCGAGCGCGACTACGTCAAGGCCGCCCGGTTCATGGGTGTGCCCTCGTTCACCATCATCCGACGGCACATCCTGCCCAACGTGGCATCGCTGCTCATCATCGACGCGACGCTGGGTGTCGGGGCGATGATCCTCTCCGAGAGCGCCCTCAGCTACTTCGGCTTCGGCATCCAGATCCCCGACGTCTCGCTCGGCACCCTGCTCGCCGCCGGCAGCCAGTCGGCCGTCACCCGCCCGTGGCTCTTCGTCCTGCCCGCAGCGACCCTCGTCGCGACCGTGCTCTCGACCAGCCTGCTCGGCGACGCCCTGCGCGACGCCATCGACCCCACCTCCGGAGCCAACCGTGACTGAGCCGCTGCTCACCGTGTCCGACCTGTCGGTCACGTTCAACCCGAAGACCAAGCCCGTCTACGCGGTCCGGGGTGTCGACTACTCGGTGGCCCCCGGCGAGTTCCTCGGCATCGTCGGTGAATCGGGGTCCGGCAAGTCGGTGTCCTCGATGGCCGTGATGGGCCTGCTGCCGTCGTCCGCCCAGGTGCAGGGCAGCATCCGCTTCGACGGGCAGGAGCTCGTCGGCAAGAACGACCGTGAGATGTCGGCGCTGCGCGGTCGTGACATCGCGATGGTGTTCCAGGACCCGCTGTCCGCCCTGACGCCGGTGTACACGATCGGGCAGCAGATCGTCGAGGGCCTGCGCCTGCACGACCGGTCGCTGACCGCGCACGCCGCGCGCACCCGCGCCGAGGAACTGCTGCGCATCGTCGGCATCCCGAACCCGGCGCGACGGCTCGACGCGTTCCCGCACGAGTTCTCCGGCGGCATGCGGCAGCGCGCGATGATCGCGATCGCCATCGCGAACGACCCGAAGCTGATCATCGCCGACGAGCCGACCACCGCCCTCGACGTGACGATCCAGGCGCAGATCCTCGACGTGCTGCAGACCGCGAAGGACATGACCGGTGCGGCCGTCGTGCTCATCACGCACGACCTGGGCGTCGTCGCCGGCAACGCCGACCGCGTCGCCGTGATGTACGCCGGCCGGATCGTCGAGACGGCACCGGTCCTGCCGCTGTTCCGCGAGCCGGTGATGCCGTACACGATCGGGCTGCTCCGCTCGATGCCGAACATGACCTCCGCCCGCACCGAGCGGCTCGTCCCGCTCGACGGCCGCCCGCCCCTGCTGACGCAGAAGCCGACGGGCTGCCCGTTCGCCGACCGCTGCCCGGCCGTCCTCGACGCCTGCCGCGACGGCGAACCCGCCCTCGTCGCGACGACGGTGCCGCAGAGCGCCGACAACCCGGTCATGACCGGCGCCGTGCAGACGATCGGCAACGGCACCCTGCTCGACGAGCACACCGCCGCGTGCATCCGCCGCGACGAGATCGCCGCGGGCACCCTCGAGCGCTCGGAGATCTTCCCCCGCCCCGAGGACGTCCCCGAGGCCAGCGTCGACCACGGCGACGACGTCGTGCTCGAACTGGACGACGTGGTCAAGACGTTCCCGCTCACCAAGGGCGCACTGTTCCGCCGGCAGATCGGCGAGGTGCACGCGGTGGACGGCATCTCCCTGACGCTCAAGCGCGGGCAGGTGCTCGGCCTGGTCGGCGAGTCCGGCTGCGGCAAGACGACGACGATCATGGAGATCCTCGAACTCGCCGGCGCCCAGCACGGCACCATCCGGGTGAACGGCGTCGACACCGCCTCGCTCTCCAAGAAGGACCGTCTGGCCCTGCGCCGCGACATCCAGGTGGTCTTCCAGGACCCGATGGCGTCGATCGACCCGCGCCTCGACATCGGTTCGGTGATCGGCGAACCCCTCACGGTGCACGGCGTCGCGAAGGACGAGATCCGTCGGCGCGTGCGCGAGGTGCTCGAGCTGGTCGGCCTCGAGCCGACCTACATCGACCGGTACCCGCACGAGTTCTCGGGCGGCCAGCGGCAGCGCATCGGCATCGCCCGTGCGCTGATCGTCGAGCCGAAGATCCTGGTGCTCGACGAGCCGGTGTCCGCACTCGACGTCTCGGTGCAGGCCGGTGTGATCAACCTGCTCGAGGACCTCAAGCACCGTCTCGGCCTGTCCTACCTGTTCGTGGCGCACGACCTGTCCGTCGTCCGGCACATCGCCGACGACGTCGCCGTCATGTACCTCGGCCGCATCGTCGAGTACGGCGACGGGGACGCGGTCTTCTCGGACCCGCAGCACCCGTACACGCGGGCCCTGCTGTCGGCTGTCCCGGTGCCGGACCCGATGGCCGAGGCCGCCCGCGGGCGCATCCTGCTCGAGGGCGACCTGCCCTCCCCCACGGAGCGCATCGACGGCTGCCGGTTCCGCACGCGCTGCCCGCTCTACCAGCTCCTCGACGAGGGCCGGCAGGAGCAGTGCCGCACCATCGACCCGGGCCTCGAGCCCGTGCACGGCCGTGGCGTCGCCTGCATCCAGACCGACCAGGAGCACCTGCTCACCGAGCGGGTCGGCGCGGTCGTCTGACGACGACGGTCACGTTCACCGCTCCGCATGGTGAGCAGGAATGGTCGGGTCCCACCCGCGGACCCGACCATTTCTGCTCACCAAGCGCGGCAGCGGTCGTGACCAGCAGACGGACGGGAGGAGGGCCCATCCCGCCGGTACCGGCGCACCGCGCCAGCGGGGCGACGGCCGTGACGGGAGGGACGGCGCACGTCGTGCGCCGGGCCTCCCGTCCGTCGTGTGGTCGCGATCGCGAGCCGCGTCAGGCTCCCAGCCACAGGCTGAGCAGCGAGGCGGCGAGCAGCGCCAGCGCAGCGGCGCCGACCGCCAGTGCCGGCGCGTCCCAGCCGCGCACGGCATCACCGGTGCCGGTCGCCGCGCGGCGCTCAGACCATCGGTCGAGCAGGACCGTCATCTCGTCGGGCTGGCGCAGCACGGCACGCTCGCCGCGTCGGGCGGGTTTCGGCCGCGGCAGCGACGGGCCGCCCCAGCACTGGACCTTGCGTCCGGCGACAGTCTCGATCACGATCTGCCAGCGGAGCCGGACGTCGGCGACCGCGTGCCACGGCACCACGGTGCGGCGGAGCGGGTTGAGCACCGTGACCGCACGGTCGTCGATGACGATGCACGGGCGGAAGGTCAGGACCCAGAGCGCCCAGACGAGCACGGCGATCGGGCCGGCGGCGCGGAGCACGACGTCCCAGCTCCCCCGGAACGCGGCGTCGCCCAGCAGGAAGACGCCCAGGACGGCGACGAGGCCGGCCGCCACCGCGCCCCCGCGACCAGCGCGGAGGACGAGGGGGCGTCCGGCCTCGTTCGTGTCCAGGGGGATCAGCGTCCGAACTCGAACCCGGCGCCGGGGATAGCGGCCAGGAGGTCCTTCGTGTACTGCTCCTTCGGGGCGGCGAAGACCTCGTCGGTCGTCGCCTTCTCGACGATCTGCCCACGACGCATGACGCACACGTTGTCCGCGACGAGGCGGACGACCGCGAGGTCGTGCGTGATGAACAGGTACGTCAGGCCGAGCTCGGTCTGCAGCTCGGTGAGCAGGTCGAGGATCTGGCCCTGCACGAGCACGTCGAGCGCGGAGACGGCCTCGTCGAGGACGATGACCTCCGGCTTGAGCGCCAGCGCGCGAGCGACGGCGATGCGCTGTCGCTGACCACCGGACAGCTCGTTCGGGTAGCGGTTCACCATCGACTTCGGGAGCGCGACCTGGTCGAGGAGCTCGAGCACCCGGGCACGGCGCGAGGCCTTGTCGCCCACCTTGTGCGTGGCGAGCGGCTCGGCGATCGTGTTCCCGACGTTGTACATCGGGTCCAGGGAGCCGTACGGGTCCTGGAACACCGGCTGCACACGGCGGCGGAAGTCGAAGAGGTCCTTGCCCTTCAGCGCGCCGATGTCGATGCCGTCGAACTGCACGGTGCCGCTCGTGATGCTCTCGAGCTGCAGGACGAGCTTCGCGACGGTCGACTTGCCCGAACCGGACTCGCCGACGAGCGCCGTGGTGGTGCCCTTCTGGATCGAGAACGACACGTCGTCGACGGCCTTGAGCTCCCGCGTGGCGAGGCTCTTGCCGCGCAGCTTGTAGACCTTCTCGAGGTTCTTCACCACGATGAGGTCCTCGGCTGGACGGTGCTCGCGCTCCTGGGCGCGGGCGATGAGCTCGGCGTCGTCACTGCCGGTGTCGGCGATGTCGATCCGCTGGTGCTGCACCTTCGACTGGATGCGACGGCTGGCCAGCGAGGGGGCCGCCGCGACGAGGCGCTGCGTGTACGGGTGCTGCGGGTTGGCCAGGATCTCCTTGGAGGGGCCGGCCTCGACGACCTGTCCCTTGTACATCACGACGAGCTTCTCGGCCCGCTCGGCAGCGAGGCCGAGGTCGTGCGTGATGAACAGCACCGAGGTGCCGAAGTCGCGGGTCAGGGTCTCGAGGTGGTCGAGGATGACGCGCTGGACCGTGACGTCGAGCGCACTCGTCGGCTCGTCGGCGATGAGCAGCTGCGGGCGGCTCGACAGACCGATGCCGATGAGCACACGCTGCCGCATGCCGCCGGAGAACTCGTGCGGGTACTGCTTCAGGCGGGTCGACGCGTCGCCGAGGCCGGCTTCCTGCAGGACCTCGACCGCGCGGGCGCGGACGGCGGCCTTGCCGGTCGCCATGCCGTTCGCACGGATGGCCTCTTCGACCTGGAAGCCGATCGACCACAGCGGGTTGAGGTTCGACATCGGGTCCTGGGGGACGTAGCCGATCTCCTTCCCGCGGATCTCCGACATCTCCTTGTCGCTCAGCCCGACGAGCTCGCGCCCGTTGAACTTGATCGAGCCGCCGGTGACCTCACCGGTGCCGGGGAGCAGCTTGATGATCGCCTGGGCGCTCGTCGACTTGCCGGAACCGGACTCGCCGACGATGGCCAGGCGCTCGCCCTGTTCGAGGGTGAGGTTCACGCCGCGGACGGCCTGCACGAGGCCGCTCTGGGTCTTGAAGCCGACCTGCAGGTCGGTGATCTCGAGCAGCGGGGCGCCGGAGCCGCCGGTACGGCGGCTGTTCGGCTGGGTCAGTGTCTCGCTCATCGGCGGGCCCTCGCCTTCGGGTCGAGCGCATCGCGCACCACGTCACCGAGGAGCAGGAACGCGAGCACGGTGATGGACAGGGCTGCCGACGGCCAGAAGATCGTCGACGGTGCCGTTCGGATCGAGACCTGCGCGGTCCCGATGTCGAGGCCCCAGCTGAGCGCTGAGTCCGGGAGCCCGATACCGAGGAACGACAGGGTCGCCTCGGCCACGATGAACGTGCCGAGCGACACGGTCGACACGACGATGACCGGCGCCACCGAGTTCGGGATCACGTGCCGGACCAGCGTCTTGAAGCGACTGACGCCGAGCGCGGCCGAGGCCATGACGTAGTCGGACTGCTTCGCGCTGAGCACGGCACCACGCATGATGCGAGCGATCTGCGGCCAAGCGAACGCCGCGAGGACCAACGCCACGGTGATCGCGTTCCGCGCCGGGATGACCGACATGATCACGATCGCGCCGAGCACGGTGGGGATGGAGAAGAAGATGTCCGCGATGCGGGACACGATCGTGTCGAGCCATCCGCCGTAGAAGCCGGCGAGAGCGCCGATGATGACACCGACGATCGTGACCAGCACGGTGGCGACGATGCCGACGATCAGCGAGTTCCGTGCACCCCAGATCACGCGTGAGTACACGTCGTACCCCTGGCGGTTGTACCCGAAGATGTGGCCGGCTTCCGGGCCCTCGTTGCTCTTCGCCAGGATCGCCTTCCTCGGGTCGATGTGCGTGAAGAGACCCGGGAACAGCGCCACGACGACGATGAGCAGGATGAGCACGGCGGACACCCAGAACATCGGGCGGACACGCATGGAGTCCCAGGCATCGGTCCAGGTGGACCGGGTCTTCTCGTTCTCGTCGACCTGGTCGACCGCTTGGAGCGGGGTCTCCTCGATCGGAGCGACGTAGTGCGTCGCCGAGCGGGATGCGGCGTTACTTGGCATAGCGGATCCTCGGGTCCAGGACGGCGTAGAGCAGGTCGACCAGGAGGTTGGCGAGCATGAAGATGATGACCATCACGGCGACGAACGACACGACGGTCGGACCCTCGCCGAGCTTGACGGCCTGGAACACCGTGCCACCCACACCGTGGATGTTGAAGATGCCCTCGGTCACCACGGCGCCGACCATCAGGTTGCCGATGTCGACACCCAGGTACGTCACCACGGGGATGAGCGAGTTGCGGAAGATGTGCACCCCGATCACCCGACGACGCGGGAGACCCTTGGCCGTCGCGGTGCGGACGAAGTCCGCGCTCATGTTCTCGGCCACGCTCGCGCGCGTCAGACGCACGATGTACGCGAACGACACCGAGGCGAGCACGATCGCTGGCAGCACGAGTTCGTCCCACGGCGCTTCGCCCGACACCGTCACCCGGAACAGGCCGAGGTTGATGCCGAAGACGTACTGCAGCAGGAACCCGACGACGAAGGTCGGGACCGAGATGAGCAGCAGCGACACGACGAGTGCGGTGGCGTCGAACAGCTTGCCCTTGCGCAGACCAGCGATGACACCGACGACGATGCCGGCGACCGACTCGAACAGCAGCGCCAGGATCGCCAGGCGAGCGGTGATCGGGAACGCCGAGGCGAGCTGCGAGCTGACCGGCAGGCCCGAGTACGTCACGCCGAGGTCGCCGCGGAACACGCCGCCGATCCAGAGCAGGTACTGGACGATGAACGGCTTGTCGAGGTTGTACTGCTGTCGCAGCTGCTCGATCACCTGCGGCGTCGGCTGACGGTCGCCGAACAGCGCGGCGATCGGGTCGCCGGGCAGCGAGAAGACCATGAAGTAGATGAGGAACGTGGCCCCGAAGAACACGGGGATGAGTTGCAGGAGGCGCTTGCCGAGGTACCAGAGCATCAGATCACTGCCCGGTCCGGAGCGATGTCGATCAGGTTCATTGTGGTGAGGGGTGGACGGTCCGAGGGTCGGCACGGAAGTCCGGTGCGGGAGGGCGCCCGCAGTGTGGGGGAAGGTCTTGCCGCCGCGGTACGGGGGTTCGGGGACCGTGTGGTCCCCGAACCCCCGTCCGGTGGTCGCGAGGCAGGATACCTGCTCGCGGGGTGGTCTCTACGAGACCAGGGTCAGTTCTTGACCTCGACGTCGTAGTAGAGCGGCACCGAGTTCCAGCCGAACTTGACGTTCGACACCGTGTCGGCGTTCCAGACGCCGGTCACGTTGGAGTACCAGAGCGGGATCTCGGGCAGGTCCTTGAACAGGAGTTCCTGGGCCTGGTCGAAGATCTTGTTGCCCTCTTCGACGGTGGCTGCCGAACGGCCCTTGGCGAGCAGCTCGTTGTACTCAGCCGAGTCGTAGCGCGCGTAGTTGCTCGACGAGCCCTTGCCCATGGTCGGGCCGAGGAAGTTGTACAGCGACGGGTAGTCGGCCTGCCAACCGGTACGGCTGCCGCCCGTGAGCTTGTCGTTCGTCTGCAGGTCCAGGGCTTCCTGGAACGTCGGGATCGCGTTGCCCTCGGCCTTGATGCCGAGCGTGCTCGAGATCGAGTTCGTGACCGCGGTCACCCACGCCTGGTGGCCACCATCGGCGTTGTACGTGATGGTGAGGGTGTCGTTGTACTTCGAGATCTTGTCGGCCTCGGCCCAGAGCTTCTTGGCCTCGGACTTGTTGTAGTCCAGGACCTCGGAGCCCTCGAGGTCGTCGTTCCAGCCGGCGATCACCGGCGAGGTGAAGTCCTTGGCCGGGGTGCGGGTGCCGTCGAAGATCTTGTCGGTGATCTCCTTGCGGTTGATCGCCATCGAGACGGCCTCGCGACGCAGCTTGCCTTCCTCGCCCTTCCAGTGGTCGAGGTAGTAGGGCAGGTAGATGCCCTGGAAGATCGCGGCCGGCTGGTTGACGTTCGAGTCCGGGAAGTCCGACTTGTACGTCTGGAAGTTCGCGTCCGGCACGGCGTCGAGGACGTCGAGGTTGCCGCCCTGCGCGTCGGCGTAGGCGGTGTCCTGCGAGGTGTAGAACGTGATCGTCAGACCACCGTTCTTCGGCTTGCGCTTGCCCTCGTAGTCCTTGTTGGCGACGAGCTTGATGGACTGGTTGTGCGTCCAGGCCTTCTTGCCGTCGAACTTGTACGGACCGTTGCCGATCGGGTTCTCACCGAAGGCCTTGGTGTCGTCGTAGAACGAGGACGGCAGCGGCACGAAGGCCGAGTAGCCGAGCGAGAGCGGGAAGTCCGACTGGGCCGACTTCAGCTTCACGGTGAACTCGTCGTCGCTCACGACCTTGAGGCCGGTGAGCTCGGAGTCCTTCTCGGCGTTGTACCCCTCGATGTTCTCGAAGAAGTACGAGGCGCTCTGCTTGTTCGAGAACTGGGCTGCCCAGTTCCACGCCTTCGTGAACGACTCGGCAGTGACCTTCTCGCCGTTGGTGAAGGTGTAACCCGTGTTCAGCTTGATGTCGAAGGTCTTCGAGTCATCGGTGTCGATGCTCTTCGCGACCTCGTTGACGGGCTTGCCGTCGGCGTCGTACGAGACGAGGCCCTCGAAGAGCGAGTCGATGACCTTGCCGCCACCGGTCTCGGTGGTGTTCGACGGGATGAGGGGCTTCTGCGGCTCGGTGCCGTTCGTGGTGACGATCCCGGACGCGTTCGCCGAGCCCGAGCCACCCCCGTTGGAGCTGTTGCTGGAGCAGGCGGTCAGGGCGAGTGCTGTGGCCCCGAGCACGGCGAGGGCGGTGAGCCCGGCGCGCTTCTTGATCAAGGTTCCTCCTGGTGCATGGGACGCGTTCGGGCACAGCTGTGTCACCCGGGCGCGTTTGACCTTTGCAGCGTAGGCAAGGTGAACAGTGGCGTCCAAACCCTGGAGCGAACGGTTACACGCCGGTAACCAACTTGCACGATCCTTGCGAGACGATGCAAGATTCGCGCGCACTCAGGTGAAGGGTGCGTTTTTGTTGCATCCGCATGAAATCTGTTGCACTCCGGCACAGTTCTGTGCAAGTCGGGGGACGGCCGAGCATCGCTCAGGGGTACGGCTCCGGGGCACTGGTCCGCGGTCACGACATGCCGCGAGTGCACCGCCGAGTGGTCACGAATCGTCGCTCGGCGGGGGCCCGGACGACGGTTCGTGACCACTCGAAGGAACTGAGCGGGGTGTCGTGGCCACCCGACGCCAGCGGGCCGGGGCGAGTGACGCCCGGACCGCGCCCGGTCCGGGCAGGGCCGGACAAGGCCGGGCCAGACCGGGCAAGGCCGGCCCCCAGATCGAGACCGGGACCGGGACACAGACCGGCACCTTCCGTCCGGACGTGACCGCGCCCCGCCCGGAAGAACCGGACGGGGCACGAGGCAGGGCACGAGGCACGGGGCACGAATCACTCGGCGACGATCACCACAGGGTGTCGGCGCCCGACCGGATCAGGCGAACGCCTCGATCGGCGGGCAGGCGCACACCAGGTTGCGGTCGCCGTACGCCTGGTCGATGCGGCGCACCGGCGGCCAGTACTTCCGGCCGCGGATGCCCGGCAGCGGGTAGACGGCCTGCTCGCGGGTGTAGGCGTGCGCCCACTCCCCCGAGATCACCGACGAGGCGGTGTGCGGCGCGTGCACGAGCGGGTTGTCGTCCGCCGGCCACTCTCCGCGCTCGACCGCTGCGGCCTCGGCCCGGATCGCGAGCATGGCGTCGACGAAGCGGTCGAGCTCGGCGAGGTCCTCGCTCTCGGTCGGTTCGACCATGAGCGTGCCCGCGACCGGGAACGACATCGTCGGCGCGTGGAACCCGTAGTCGACCAGGCGCTTCGCGACGTCGTCGACCGTGATCCCCGTGGTGTCCCGCAGCGGTCGGAGGTCGAGGATGCACTCGTGCGCGACGAGCCCGTCGTCGCCCGTGTACAGCACCGGGAACGCCTCGCGCAGGCGGGACGCGATGTAGTTCGCCCCGAGCACGGCGGCCTCGGTCGCACGGGTGAGGCCCTCGAGCCCCATCATCCGGACGTAGGTCCACGTGATGGGCAGGATGCTCGGGCTGCCGTACGGCGCCGCGCTGACCGGCCCACCGGCGTGCGCCAGGCGGTCGTCGGCGTCGGCCGTCGTCGCACCGGAGCGCCGGTCGGCCTGCTGCGCGAACGGGTGCCCGGGCAGGAACGGCGCCAGGTGTGCCTTCGCGGCGACGGGACCCACGCCGGGGCCGCCACCACCGTGCGGGATGCAGAAGGTCTTGTGCAGGTTGAGGTGCGACACGTCGCCGCCGAAGTCGCCGAAGCGGGCGTGCCCGAGCAGCGCGTTGAGGTTCGCGCCGTCGACGTAGACCTGGCCGCCGGCGTCGTGCACGGCGTCGCAGATCTCGCGGATGTCGTGCTCGTAGACGCCGTGGGTGGACGGGTACGTGATCATCAGCGCTGCGAGGGTGTCGGCGTTGGCGGCGACGCGGGCCCGGAGGTCCTCGAGGTCGACGTTGCCGTTCTCGTCGCAGGCCACCACGACGACCTTCATCCCGGCGAGCACCGCGGATGCGGCGTTCGTGCCGTGCGCGCTCGACGGGATCAGGCAGACCGTCCGGTCCTCGTCGCCACGAGCCTGGTGGTACCCGCGGATGGCCAGCAGCCCGGCGAGTTCGCCCTGGCTGCCGGCATTCGGCTGCAGGGACACGGTGTCGTACCCGGTGACCTCGGCGAGCCACGACTCGAGGTCGCCGATCATGTCGAGGTACCCCTCGACGTCCGCACGCGGTGCGAACGGGTGGATGTTCGCGAACTCCGGCCAGGTCACGGCGGCCATCTCGGTCGCCGCGTTGAGCTTCATCGTGCAGCTGCCGAGCGGGATCATGCCGCGGTCGAGCGCGTAGTCCTTGTCGGACAGGTGCTTGAGGTACCGCATCATGCGGGTCTCGCTGCGGTGTGCGCTGAACACGGGGTGCGTCAGGTAGTCGCTCTCGCGCTGCAGGGCGGACGGGAGGCCCGTGGCCGCGTCGCGCACGGCTGCTTCGGTCGCGGGCACCGTCACGTCCACCGCGCCGAGCACGCCCGCCAGCGCCACGACGTCGTCGGGCGTGGTCGTCTCGTCGACGGAGAGCTGGAAGGTGTCGGCGTCCACCGTGTGCAGCAGGTAGCCGGCGTCCTGCGCTGCCGCGACGATCGTCTCGGCGCGACCGACGGCCCGCAGGGTGAGCGTGTCGAAGTACGCGTCGTGCACGACCTCCACCCCGGCGTCGCGTGCCACGGCGGCGAGCGCACCGGTGGTCCGTGCGACCCGACCGGCGATGAACCGCAGGCCTTCGGGCCCGTGGTAGACCGCGTACATCGACGCCATCACGGCGAGCAGGACCTGCGCGGTGCAGATGTTGCTCGTCGCCTTCTCGCGGCGGATGTGCTGCTCGCGGGTCTGCAGGCTGAGGCGGTAGGCCATCTGGCCGTCGGCGTCGAAGGACACCCCGACCAGGCGACCGGGCAGCTGGCGCTCCAGGCCGGCGCGCACGGCGAGGTAGCCGGCGTGCGGGCCGCCGAAGCCGAGCGGGACACCGAAACGCTGGCTGGTGCCGACGGCGACGTCGGCCCCCAGGTCGCCGGGGCTGGCGAGCAGGGTCATCGCGAGCAGGTCGGCGGCGACGACGGCGATGCCACCACCGGCGTGGACGCGCTCGATGACGGACGACGGGTCGACGATGCGGCCCGAGGCGCCCGGGTACTGCAGGATGACGCCGAACGCCCCGTCGAGCTGCTCGTCGCTCGGGCCGTCGACGGCGTCGAACGCGCGCAGCGTGATGCCCACGGCGTCGGCACGGTGGTCGAGCAACGCACGGGTCTGCGGCAGCAGGTCGGCGTCGACGAGGAACGCGTCGCCCTTGACCTTCGAGGCGCGGCGAGCGAGGAGCATGCCCTCGACCACGGCGGTGCCCTCGTCGAGCATCGAGGCGCCGGCGGTGGCCATGCCGGTCAGGTCGGACACCATGGTCTGGAAGTTGATGAGCGCTTCGAGGCGGCCCTGCGAGATCTCGGGCTGGTAGGGCGTGTACGCCGTGTACCAGCTCGGGTTCTCGAGCACGTTCCGCTGGATCACCGCGGGGGTGTGGGTGCCGTGGTAGCCGAGACCGATCATGGCGCGTCGGACGGTGTTGCGACCGGCCTTCGCGCGGAGTTCGGCGAGCGCCTCGGTCTCGCCGACGGCGGCCGGGATCACCGAGTCGGCGACGGGCCCGACGTGGATGGACTCCGGGATCGCGGCACGGACCAGGGCGTCGAGCGACGGCTGCCCGACGACGTCGAGCATCTCCTGCTGGTCGGCCGGGGTGGTGCCGATGTGGCGGTCGGCGAAGGACGTCTGGAGGTTCTCGAACGCGGTCATGCGATGGAGGCCCGGTAGGCGTCGTGGTCCATCAGGTCCTCGGGGAACGAGGTGCCGTCGACCTTGATCTTCACGAGCCAGCCGGCACCGAAGGGGTCCTGGTTGACGGTGTCTGGGGTGTCGACGACGGCGTCGTTGACCTCGACGACCTCGCCCTCGATCGGGGCGAAGAGCTCGCCGACGCTCTTGGTCGACTCGATCTCGCCGATCTGGTCGCCGGCGGTGGTGGCGGTGCCGACGGCGGGGAGTTCGACGTAGACGACGTCACCGAGCTGCTCGGCGGCGTGGTCGGTGATGCCGACGGTGACGGTGTCGCCCTCGACGAGCAGCCACTCGTGGTCGGCCGTGTACTGGAGTGCGGTCTGGTCGGTCATGGGGTCAGCCTTTCGAGGCGCGGCGGTAGAAGGGGAACGCGGAGACCGTGCTGGGGACGGCAGTCCCGCGGACGTCGATGTGGAGGACCTGTGCCCCGTCCGACGCGGCGGCGAGCGCAGCCGGGTCGACGAAGGCCATCGCGACGGGGTGACCGAGCGTCGGCGAGAGCGCGCCCGAGGTCACGGTGCCGACGACCGCACCGTCGAGCACGACGTCGTAGCCGGCCCGGGGAGCACGACGGCCCTCGGTCACCAGCCCGACGAGCACGCGGGCGTCCGCGGACGGGGTGACGCCGGCAGCACCGACGAACTCGCCGTCCTTCGCGACGACGCGGCCCAGGCCTGCCTGGGCCGGACGGACGTCGGTGCCGAGCTCGTGCCCGTACAGGGGCATGCCCGCCTCGAGCCGCAGGGTGTCGCGTGCGGCGAGCCCGGCGGGGACGACCCCGCGGTCGGCACCGGCCTCGAGCAGCGTGTCCCAGAGCACCGGGGCGGTGTCCGGGTCGGTGTAGACCTCGAAGCCGTCCTCGCCGGTGTAGCCGGTGCGCGCGACGAGCACGTCGGCGCCGTCGAACAGCGCGTGCAGCACCCGGTAGTAGCCGAGCTCGTCGAGCGGGGTCTCGGGCTGCAGGCGGTCGGCGACGACGAGGGCGTCGAGCGTGCCGGCCGCCGCGGGGCCCTGGATGGCGACGAGGGCCGTGGTGTCGGAGTCGTCGGAGACCTCGACGTCGAAGCCGTCGGCCCGGGCGGTCAGCGCGGCGACGGCGACGTCACGGTTGGAGGCGTTCGCGACGACGAGGAAGACGTCGTCGTCGGTCCGGTACACGACCAGGTCGTCGAGGAT
This sequence comes from Curtobacterium sp. VKM Ac-2889, assembly GCF_015350855.1. Classification (NCBI taxonomy): domain Bacteria; kingdom Bacillati; phylum Actinomycetota; class Actinomycetes; order Micrococcales; family Microbacteriaceae; genus Curtobacterium; species Curtobacterium sp. VKM Ac-2889. The sequence goes on from NZ_JADKSC010000002.1 coordinate 419,698, forward strand.
CCCGCCGTTCTCGGCGAGCAGCAGCGAGTACTTGGCGCGACCGACCGGCATCTTCCCGAAGGACCCGGCGAGCGCGTGGTCGAGGAAGGCGACGGCGTCGGTGCCGGTCACCCCGATCTCGGCCATGTGGGACAGGTCGAAGACCCCGGCGGCCTGGCGCACGGCGTGGTGCTCGGCGAGGTCCGACGAGTAGCGCACGGGCATGCGGTACCCGGCGAAGTCGGTGAAGGTCGCACCGGCGGCCTCGTGCACGGCTTCGAGCGGCGACGAACGCTGCCCCGGAGTGGGCTGTGGGGACGGACTCATGGCGGAGTTCTCCTGGCATCGGCAGGGCCCGGCGACGATCGCCGGGTGGAACTCCCCCTCTGTCATGGGCCTGAGAGTTTCACCGCGGCCCGTGAGGTCCGGCGGCTTTCACCGTGGGCGAGACGACCGAGCGTCTGCTTTTCAGAGTGGCCTGTCCGCTGCGGTGTGGGACCTGAGAGATTGACGGGGGGATTGCTCCTTCGGTGCCGTGCGCGCGCCCGAGGGCACGATGTACCCAGAGGTACTGCACGGCGTCTCCCGCGACGGATGAACGGCCGGTGTGTTCAGTTGTCCGCGTCGAGCATACCGAGGCCGCGTTTCGGGCGTGTGTCGCGAGCGAACCTTCGACATCTCGTAGAATGCGGGGATGGCCGGACAACGATCGCGCCCCCGCGGGCAGCTGGAGCAGGCGGTGCTCGACGCGCTCCGCTCCGCCGACGCCGGGCTCACCGCACGCCAGGTCCTCGACGCGTTCCCCGAGCCCCGCCCCGCGCTGACGACCGTGCTCACCGTGCTCGACCGACTCGGCCGCAAGGGCCAGGTGGAACGGGAGCAGCACGACGACGCTCCCCTGACCTTCCGCGCCGTGCACAGTCGCGACGAGCAGACCGCCTCACTGATGTCGAGTGCGCTGGCCGCCTCGACCGACCGCGAGGCCGCACTGCTGCAGTTCACCGGGTCGCTCGCCTCGGACGACCTCGAGGCCCTGCGCCGCGCCCTCGACGCCCGCGCCCGCTCCTGACCGGCCGCACACCGTGGTCGTCGCCGGCATCGCGCTCATCGTCCTCGCACTCGCGGTGGTGGTGTTCGCGCCCCGGGTCCTGACCCGTTCCGCCTGGACGATCGACCTGCCCCGCACCGCGCTGGTCTGCTGGTCGATCGCGGTCCTGCTCGGCGTCGTCGGCTTCGTGGCCGGCATCGCCCTGGTCGTGCTCGCCGACCGTCCGGTCACCGAGCTCTTCGGCGGGGACGGCTCCCCCACGCACGGCTTCAACGTGGGCGTCGCGGTGCTCGCGGTCGTCGCGTTCGTCGTCGCGGTCCGGGTCCGCCCCGGCCCCGAACACGAGGCCGTCCGGCAGGCGATGCGTTCCGGGGTCGCCCCGCACCGCGAGATCGACGGCACCCCCGTCGCCGTCGTCGAGGCGGACCACGCACTGGCGTGCGCCGTGCCGGGCCGGAGCGGTGGGGTCCTGGTCAGCACCGGCTTGGCAGACCGGTTGCGCACCGACGAACTGGAGGCCGTGGTCGCCCACGAACGCGCCCACCTGACCCAGCACCACGCGGCTGCGGTCGCAGTCGCCGAATCGATCGAGCGTGCGGTCCCGTGGGTGCCCGGTGCGCGCGCCATGGCGCGGTCGACGCGTGTGCTCGTGGAGTTCGCCGCGGACGACGCGGCGGCCCGTCGCGTCGGACGCGACGCCCTGCGCCGGGCGGTGCTGGTGGCGGACGGGAGCAGCGCGCTCGGCGCGATCCGCGCCTCCAGACTGTCGTAGCACCCCTGTCGGAGGCGGGGAATAGGGTGTCAGCACCGTGAAGCCACTGACCGAAGCCGACATCCGATCGTCGTTCGTGAACGCCACAGCCGACGAACTCGCGCAGCTGCCCATCCCCGGCCTGCACGAGACCCTCTGGGACGAGCGCGAGTTCCTGGGGTGGCGCGACCCGCAGGCCGCCCGCCGCGGGTACATCGTGTCCTGGATCGACGAGCGCCCCGTGGGCATCGTCGTCCGGTCCGCCGGTGGATCGCTGCGCCCCGGCATCGCCGCGATGTGCTCGTTCTGCCACTCCCCGCAGCCCGCGACCCAGGTCCGGCTGTTCTCCGCCGCACGTGCCGGTGAGTCCGGCCGCAACGGCAACACCATCGGCACGTACATCTGCGAAGACCTCGGCTGCCCGATGCTCATCCGTACCGCACCGCCGCACCTGAACCCGCCGGCGACCATCGCGATGCGGGGTGCGTCCCTGCTCCAGCGCGTGCAGAACTTCACCGCGGACATCATGAAGACGGCGTGAGTCGGTTCGGCACCGCCCGCTGGGCCGTGGTCGAGGAACTCGGCGACGGACGGTGGCGACTCACCCTGCGGGACGAAGCCGACGATGAACTCGGCGCGTTCGGCCTGGGGGTCGAGGGCCCGTGGGACCCCGATGTCGAACCGCACGTCGGGTTCGTGCTCGTGCAGCTCGGCCTGACGCTGCGCGGGGCCCGGCCGTGGCGCATCGACGAGCTCGGTGACCACCGGGCGCCCGTCCTGTCGCTCGGCTGAACGAGGACGGCCGACCGGCTCACGTCCGTGCACCGAGGCCGCTCGGTCAGTCCGCGGCGACGAAGTTGCGCAGGATCTCGCGGTCGTCGTCGGCGCGCATTGCCCACGCGAGCTCGCTGCGGTGGTCGCTGCCCTCGAGCGGCAGGAGCGTCACCGTGTCGGGTGCGGCGAGCGCGGCGCTCTCCGGCACCACCGTCACGCCGAGGCCCACCCCGACCAGGTGCAGCACGGTCGCCCAGGTGGTGGCCTCCTGCACGACGACGGGTCGGCGCCCACCGGCGGTGACCGGTGCCAGGTTGCGCTCGGTCGCCAGTGCTCCGGCGACCGCCGGGAAGAACACGAACGGTTCGTCGACCAGCTCGGTACCGCGGATGCGCTCGCGGTCTGCCAGTCGGTGCCCGCGCGGGACGGCGGCGACGAAGGCCTCGGACCGGAACGGCAGCAGGCGCACGGCGGGGTCCGGGTCGGCATCGCGGACGACGGCGAGGTCGAGCTCGCCGCGGACGATCCGCGCCAGCAGCGTCGACGAGTACCCCTCGGTCAGTTCCACCCGGACCAGGGGGTAGCGCTCCCGGAACGACTGCACCCGTTCGATCGGCCCGAGGGGCAGCGCGGAGACCACGAACCCGACGTCGAGCCGACCGACCTCGCCCCGACCGACCCGGACCGTCTCGTCGAGGTCGCGCCGCACCTGCCCGAGCAACGACCGCGCACGGCCCTGTAGCACCCGGCCGGCGGCGGTCAGGGCGACGCTGCGGCTGGTCCGGACGAACAGGTCGACGCCGAGCGCGCGCTCGGTCCGCCGGATCTGCTGGGACAGTGCGGGCTGAGCCATCCGCAGCTGTCCGGCTGCTCGGCCGAAGTGCAACTCGTCGGCGACGGCCAGGAAGGCCCGCAGGTGACGGAGGTCGACGTCGGGTTCTCGATCCATGCACACAGCGTATCGATCAGCGCGAACGAGTATTGGACTCGACTGCATCGTCGATCGAGGATGGAGGCATGCCCGAAGCAACCTCCACCGTCACCATCGCCGACCTCGCCACCCCCGCCGACGCCGAGGCGTTCCGCACGCTCAACGAGGCCTGGATCACCCGGTACTTCACCCTCGAGGACGAGGACCGTGTGTTCCTCTCCGACCCCGTCGGCCGCGTCGTCGAGCAGGGCGGTGCCGTCCTGGTCGCCCGGCTCGACGACCAGGTCGTCGGGTGCATCGGGGTCGTGCCCACCACCCCCGGCGTGTTCGAACTCGTGAAGATGGCCGTCTCCCCCGACCACCAGGGGCACGGCACCGGGCGGAAGCTCATCACCGCGGCACTCGACCGGGCCCGCGAGCTCGGAGCACACCGCATCGACCTGGAGAGCAACGCGCAGCTCACCAGCGCCGTGCACCTGTACGAGGCGTTCGGCTTCCGGCACCTGCACGAGGATGAGATCGCCCCGAGCCCGTACGTGCGGGCCGACGTGCACATGACGCTCGACCTGCGCTGACGTTCGACCTGCGCCGACGGCGGCCCCGTCCCGGTACGCTCACGGCATGGCGATGTACGAGGTGCAGGCGGTCCGCGAGGCCGGCGCGTGGCAGGTGTTCATCGACGGCTTCATGGTGACCGAGGTCTCCCGGTGGCCGTCCGTCGGGTTCGTCGCCCGCGAACTCCTCGCGATGGACCGCGACGACGACCTGCGCATCCGCGTCGTCGGCCGCAACCAGTACGTGGCCTGACCCCGGCGGGCTCGAGTGAGCAGAAGACATCGAGTGCGTGGCGCCGACCCGACGTCTCGTGTTCACTCGGTGCTGTGTAGCCGGCAACGACGCCGTTCCACCGGTCACGCGACGTGCCAGACCAGCCCTTCCTGTGCGCTCGACGGGTACGCCGACGCGATCCGGAACACGGCCTCGCGCAGGGTCTCCGGAGAACAGGCCAGGTTGAGCCGGACGAACCCCCGCCCTTCGGACCCGAACCCCAGCCCGGAGTTCAGCGCGACGTACGCGTTCTCGCGCAGCGGCACCGCGGGGTCGTCGCCGAGGCCGATCCCGCGGAAGTCGAGCCACGCCAGGTACCCGGCGCGCGGCCTCGTGTAGACCACGCCGGGCAAGTGTTCGGCGAGGAGCTTGGCGAGCAGTCGGTCGTTCGCCACGATGCGCGCCACGACGTCGTCGAGCCAGTCCGTCGCCAGGGTGAACGCCGCCAGGTTCGCGTGCAGCCCGAGGATGCTTGTACGGCAGGCGACCTCCTCCCACAGGGTGTCGAGGAGCGCGGCGGTCCGGGGATCGCCGGCGACGATGACCGAGCACTTCACACCGGCGAGGTTCCACCCCTTGCTCGCCGAGGTCACGCACACGCTGCGGGCACCGAGCGGCTCGGCGACGGCGGCGAACGGGGTGAACTGCACGCCGGGGTGGGTCAGGGGCGCGTGGATCTCGTCGCTGATGACGAGGACGTCGTACTTCGCCGCGAGTTCAGCGATCGCGACGAGGTCGGCCCGGTCGTGCACGAGCCCGACGGGGTTGTGCGGATTGCAGAGCAGGAAGACGCCGACCCCGCTGGCGAACGCCCGCTCGAGGCCCTCGAGGTCGAGCCGGTACTGCCCCCACTGTTCGAGCAGTGGGACCTCCTCGACCTGACATCGAGCTTCTTCGACGAGCTCGAAGAACGGCGGGTAGACCGGCGGGGTGATCGCGACGCGGCCGCCGTCAGGCAGCGCGAGCCGGAGCGACTCGACGATCCCGACGCTGACGTCGGTGGCCAGGTGGATCCGCGACGGGTCGATCTGCCAGCCCCAGCGGTCCAGCGCGAACTGCGCGAAGGCCGGTGCGAGCGGCCCGGGGCCGTCGAGGTACCCGAGGTCGGACTGCGAGACCCGTTCGATCAGCGCCTGCCGGATCGCCGGGGCGACGTCGTGGTCCATCTCGGCGACGAACAGGGGCAGCACGTCGGGCGCGTACCGCGTCCACTTGATGCTCGTCCGGACCCCACGGAGCGTGCCGACCGGGTCCTGCTCGTCGCTCGCCATGCGTCCCAGCATGCCCCTGCCGGGAGGCCCGGCGCGACTCCCGACGTCATCCCACGTCGTCTTCGGGTGGGGTCACGGCCGGGGGCCGCCCCGTCGGCCTACGCTCTGCGACATGAGCACGAGCACCGCCGACAAGGCCGTCACCCTCAAGCAGCTGCACGAAGCCCCCGATATCCTGCGCGTCGTGAACGTGTGGGACGCGATCACCGCGAAGGTCGTCAGCGACCTGCCCGGCACGAAGGCCATCGCGACCGCCGGGCACTCGATCGCCGCGTCGTACGGGTACGAGGACGGCGGCATGCCGCTCGACCTCGCCCTGTCGGGCGCCGCGATCGTTGCCGCCGCGACGGACCTGCCGGTCACCGCCGACCTGGACGACGGGTACCAGGACCCCGCCGAGACGATCCGCCGCGCCATCGGCTCGGGCATCGTGGGTGCCAACGTCGAGGACCGGCTGCGTCCCTTCGACGAGGCGGTCGCCCGCGTCGCCGCGATCACCGCAGCGGCGCAGGCCGAGGGTGTCGACTTCCAGCTGAACGCCCGCACCGACGCGATCGCCCGCGGCGGCGAGCGCCCGATCGACGAGAGCATCGAGGACGCGATCGCCCGAGGCAAGGCGTTCCTGGACAACGGCGCCGCCCTGGTCTTCGTGCCCGGCGCGATCGATCGTTCCGTGGTCGAGCGGCTCGTCGCCGGTCTCGGTCGCGGCAAGCTCTCGGTCATCGGCCTGCCCGGCGCCCTGCCCGCCGCGGAGTACGAGGCGCTCGGCGTCGCCCGCATCTCCTACGGCCCGCTCACGCAGCGGGTCGCGCTGCGTGCGCTCCGCGACCTGGCGACCGACCTGTACGCCGACGGCGTCGTGCCGGAGGACACCCCGACCCTGAACTGACGGAGCAGACGGACGGGAGGCCCGTGGCGGTGTCGCCACGGGCCTCCCGTCCGTCCCGTGGTCGCGTCACGCCCCCCGCACCCATGCGCACGTCGTTGCGATCCGGGGCACGTGTGCCGATCCGGAGCATGCGAACCCGGCCTGGCGGGGCATGCTCCTGCCGCTACTGTCGTGCCATGCCGGTCGACGTCGAAGCCCTGCTCACCCCGCCCTCCCCCGTCGCTGCGCGCGCACTGGACGTCGTGCGGGCATGGTCCGAACCGGCTCTCGTCAACCACTGCCTGCGGTCGTGGGCATGGGCAGTCCTGCTCGCCCCCACGGTCGACCTCGAACCGGACCCCGAGCTGCTCTTCGTCGCGACGATGCTCCACGACCTCGGCGTGACCCCGTCGTTCGACGCCCACGGGGTGCCCTTCGAGGACGCCGGCGGCGCGGTCGGCTCGGTCTTCGCGCTCGGTGCCGGGTGGGACGCCGTGCGAGCCCGTCGGGTCGGGGAGATCATCGAGCGGCACATGTGGCGGTCCGTCGACCCGGAGCTCGACGCCGAGGGGCACCTGCTCGAGGTCGCGACCTCGCTCGACGTCTCCGGCGTGGGCTTCGACAGGTGGTCGTCGAACGACCTGCGGGACGTCACGGGCGCGCTGCCCCGTCTGGACTTCTCGGCGACGTTCGACGGGCTGATCCACGAGCAGGCCTCGCGCAAGCCATCCTCGGCCGCGGCCCGGCTGGACGGGTCGGGCAACGTCGCCGCCGGCGGGGAACGCTGGGCAGCCTTCCTGGCGTCCTGACGCTCGGTCCGGTCGCTCGCTGGACTTCTCGGCAGGGTGGGCGTATAGTCTCTGGTTGGTGCACTGCAGCGAACCCATCTGACTCGCGCACACCGCCCTCTCGACACCGACTCACCCGAGTCGCATTCCACTCGAGACACCGCTCGATCCGAACGGACGAGCTGCACGTTGAAACTCGACGTGCGCGCCCCGCACTCGATGCGTCGCGCTGGACTGAGACGTCCGCCGACACCGAGTCGCCCTGGCGCCGAATGACCAGGAAGTACAGCACCATGACCAGCAACGAACGAATCACCGTGTTCGGGACCGCACTCGCGGCCCCGACGATCACCCCCGACCGCATCGCCGAGTTCCCGGTGCGCGACGACCGCTCGCAGCGCGAGTACCTCGTCCGCATCGCAGCCGATGACCTGGGGACCTTCGTCACCCGGGGTACCCGGCTCGACGCCGTCGGCGAGGCCGGCTGGACCGTCCCGGGCCGCTCCTGGGCGGGCGAGGCCAGCCGCACCCTGCTGCAGGCACAGTCCGTGCAGGCAGGCGAGATGGCCCTCGCAGCCTAGGTCCGACCAGCACCACCACGAAGCGCCGCCGAGTCTGCTCGGCGGCGCTTCGTCGTTCCCGGTGCTCGTCTAGAGTCGAGAGCTGTATGGGAGGTCGCCATGCGGATCGAACGTGCTGCGGAGTTGATCCGCGCTGCCCGCGAAGACCTCGGCCTCTCGCGGACCGGTCTCGCTGCCGCCGCCTGCATGCAGCAGCCCACCATCTCGGCGTACGAGAGCGGACGGAAGCGGCCGCGCGAGGGGTCGCTCCGGCGGATCCTCGAAGCGGCGCACACCCGCCCGAGCATCCCGCTCGCCGTCTACGCCGACGCGATCCTCGACGAGGCGAAGCGCTTCCACCTCGACGACGTCCGCGTCTTCGGCTCCGCGGTGCGCGGGCAGGACACGGAACACAGTGACATCGACCTGCTGGTCCACCTGACCCCCACAGCATCGCTGTTCGATCTCGGTGGGTTCGCGCACGAGGTCGAGCGCATCACCGGTTTCGAGGTCGACGTCCTCACCGACGACCTACCCGGTCGGATGCCGGGGCCGTCCGTCGGCTTCACTCGTACCCGTCGAAGCGGTAGCTGATCTGCGGGTCGTACAGCGGCAAGCCCAGGTCGACCACCGCAGAGATGACGACGTTCCACTGCTCCGAGTCCATGCCGTAACAGGTCGTGGTCACCATCTGCGGGCTGTAGCTCACATCGATCGCACCGCGGTTCCCCGGCCCGGCGAGCATCGTCTGGTCGGCACCGTCCGCGCGGGTCTTCTCGACGGCCCAGTGCGGAAAGGCGGCGATGAGGGCGGCCTCGACAGCCTCGTGGTCGAGGGCCTCGAGTCCGGAGACGTGCTCACCGTCCACTAGGCGCTCGTACACCTGCGCGGAATCGAGTCGCTCGCTCGTGCGCCAGAAGGCGAACTGTTGGCTCATGTGCCCCTCGGTCTAGTTGTTGAAGCGGAACTCCACCACGTCGCCGTCCTGCATGACGTAGTCCTTGCCCTCGATGCGGGCTTTGCCGGCAGCGCGGGCCTCGGCGATCGAGCCGGTCGCGACCAGGTCGTCGAACGAGATGACCTCGGCCTTGATGAAGCCCTTCTCGAAGTCGGTGTGGATGACGCCGGCAGCCTGGGGAGCCTTCCACCCCTTGCCGATCGTCCACGCACGGGCTTCCTTCGGACCGGCCGTCAGGTAGGTCTGCAGCCCGAGGGTGTCGAACCCGATGCGGGCGAGCTGGTCGAGGCCCGACTCGGTCTGCCCGGTCGACTCGAGCAGTTCGGCGGCGTCGGCAGGGTCGAGGTCGATGAGCTCCGACTCGACCTGGGCGTCGAGGAAGACAGCCTGGGCGGGGGCGACCAGCGCGGCCAGTTCGGCCTTGCGGGACTCGTCGGTCAGGATCGCCTCGTCGACGTTGAAGACGAAGATGAACGGCTTGGCGCTGAGCAGCCCGAGCTCGGCGATCGGCGACAGGTCGATCTTCGTGGCGGACAGCAGCGTGCCCTGCTCGAGCGCGGCACGGGCCTCGCGAGCGGTCTCGAGCACGACCGGCTCGGCCTGCTTGAGCTTGAGCATCTTCTCGTACCGCGGGAGCGCCTTGTCGATGGTCTCCATGTCGGCGAGGATCAGCTCGGTGTTGATGACCTCGAGGTCGTCCTTCGGGGAGACCTTGTTCGCGACGTGCACGACGTCGTCGTCGGTGAAGCCACGGACGACCTGCGCGATGGCGTCGGCCTCGCGGATGTTGGCGAGGAACTTGTTGCCCAGGCCTTCGCCCTCGCTCGCGCCCTTGACGATGCCCGCGATGTCGACGAACGACACCGGCGCCGGCACGGTCTTCTCCGAGTGGAAGAGCTCGGCGAGCTGGTCGAGCCGCGAGTCGGGCAGGTTCACCACCCCGACGTTCGGCTCGATCGTCGCGAACGGGTAGTTCGCGGCGAGGACCTGGTTCTTGGTCAGGGCGTTGAACAGGGTCGACTTGCCGACGTTCGGGAGACCGACGATTCCGATGGTGAGAGCCACGGAAGAAGAGCCTACCGGCGGCGGCCTGTCGGAGCCGACCCGGGCCTCCAGTCCGTCCGTCAGTACAGCGGACGCGACGCGCCCAGCGGGGGCCGCAGCAGGGCAGTGATGCGCCGCTCGACGACGTCGAAGACGTCGACCTGCAGCCGCTGTGATCGTCGCCAGTCCCCCGGCACCTGGAGCGAGTGGTCGGCACGGTCGACGGTCTGGAGGCGCGCAGCAGTCCCCGAGACCCGCTCGGGCCGCCACGCGGTGTCGGCTCCACCCCCGATCGCGTCGTGCGCGTCAGTCGCGGCGGCGAGCGCCGTGGCCACATCGTCGTGCGTGAGCACCGGGGTGAGCCAGACCCCGGGCACGTCGTTGCGGATCGCCCATGGCAGGGCGAAGCAGCCGAACGACTTCGCGACGACGAGGTCGGGCAGCCGGTCCCCCAGCGCCGCGGCGACAGCGGCCTCGACGAAGCCGACCGGATCGGCTCCGGCAGCGTCGTCGACCTGCCATCGTGGCGCGATGACCTCGCACCCCGCAGCGAGCGCGATCTCGCTCGTCCACCAGAGCAGCGGCGCCTGCTGCCCGTAGCCGGTCCCGGCGAGCACCAGGACGAGCGGACGTCGGTCGGCGTCGTTCCCCATGCGCTGAGAGTAGCCACACGCAACGCCGAGGGGAACGGACGGCGATGTCGGAACCCCGTGCGACGATCGGGACCGTGCCGTTGAACTTCACCGCGATCGACTTCGAGACCGCCAACAGCTCGCCCGCCAGCGCCTGCTCCGTCGGGCTGGTGAAGGTCCGCGCCGGCCGGGTCGTCGATCGGGCGTCGTGGTTCATCCGCCCGCCGTTCGGGCACGACGCGTTCCTCGAGTGGAACACCCGCATCCACGGCATCGTCGCCGAGGACGTCGCGCGCGCCAAGACGTGGGAGCAGCAGTACCCCGACCTGGTGGCCTTCGCCGAGGGCGACGTCCTGGTGGCGCACAACGCCCGCTTCGACATGGGCGTCATCGCCGGTGGGTGCTCCGCGACGGGGATCGACCTGGCCGAGCACCACTCGCTGTGCTCCCTGGCGGTCGCCCGCAAGACCTACACGCTCGACTCCTACCGCCTGCCGGTCGCCGCGATGGCCGCCGGGTTCGAGGGGTTCCAGCACCACGACGCCGCTGCCGACGCCGAGGCCTGCGCTGCGATCGTGGTGCACGCCGCCGGGCACCACGGTGTCGAGACGGTCGAGGCACTCGGCGCGGTCACCCGGGTGACTATCGCCCCGGTCCGTGCTCGTGCCGAGAAGCCGAAGGCCGCGAACCAGCCGCGGCTGTCGAACCGACCGATGGTCTTCGCCGACTGACGGGGTTCGCCGACTGGCGCAACGCCCGTTGCGCTCGGCCGGGGTGCCACATCCCCAGTGGTATTGTCACGACAATGCCGTCGGCACCGTCGCCGGCATCTCCGCACGTGTGAAGGACCGCGATGACCAACGAAGGCCAGCTGCCGTCCGACCTGTTCATGGACCTGGACCGGTCGGGTCCCATGCCCCTCTACTTCCAGGTTGCCTCGCGCATCGAGGAGTCGATCCGCTCCGGCGCGATGCCGCCAGGGGCCCGGCTCGAGAACGAGATCGCCCTCGGTGAGCGTCTGGGCCTGTCGCGGCCGACGATCCGTCGTGCGATCCAGGACCTCGTCGACAAGGGTCTGCTGGTGCGCCGCCGCGGCATCGGGACCCAGGTCGTGCACGGCCCGGTCACGCGCAAGGTCGAGCTGACCAGCCTGTACGACGACCTGGCCCAGGGTGCGCAGGCTCCGGCGACGAAGCTGCTGCAGCGCGACGACGTCCCCGCTCCCGACGACGTGGCCGCAGCGCTGAGCGTCGAGCCGGGCACGATCGTCGCGCACATCCGACGGGTGCGGTTCGCCGAGGACGTCCCGATGGCGATCCTCGAGAACTACCTGCCGCCGGAGTTCCTCGACCTGACGGACGATGACCTGCAGGCGCACGGGCTGTACCAGCTGCTCCGCGGCCGGGGCGTCACGATGCGGGTGGCCAAGCAGCGGATCGGTGCCCGGGCCGTCACCGACGAAGAGGCCGGTCTGCTCGAGATCGAGGACGGCGACCCGGTGCTCACGATGAGCCGGACCGCGTACGACGCCTCGGGCCGGGCGGTCGAGTACGGCGTGCACTGCTACCGCCCCGACCGGTACTCGTTCGAGGTCACGCTCGTCGACAAGTAGGTCGCTCGTCGAGCGATCACGACTCGCCGTCGGCAGTGCGCCGAGTGGTCACGAACTGTCGCCCGGACGCCCGGCAACCGACACTTCGTGACCACTCGACGGAACTGAGCGGGGTGTCGTGACCGCGCCGCCCCCGCCCCGCCCTCGCACGGCCTCAACCGAGCGCGGGCACCCCGAGCTCGCCCGTGACGTACTGGGCCCGTCCGAATCCGAACGACCAGTCCTGCGGCCCGTTCTCGACGTAGCCGATGAAGACGTCCTCGGACGCGACGCCGATCGCCGCGAGGGCGTCGTGGATCGCCCGGTACAGTGACGCCTTTGCCTCGTCGGTCCGTCCGCGCTGCGTGAACACCTGGATCATCACGACACCCTCGGTGCGCTCGAACCCCAGACCGGCGTCCTCGGCGATGATCTGCTGCGCCGGGTGCTCGGTGATCACCTGGAACCGGTCTCGCACCGGGATCCCGTACACGTCGACGATGGCCTGGTGGATGGCGTCGGCGATGCCACGGACGGCCTCGGGCGTGCGGCCGGTGGTGAGGTCGATTCGGACGAGCGGCATGGTGCCTCCTGGTTGCTCGGACTTTGTCCTTACATACTAACAAGGGAGCGGCACCGCGTGTCTAGATCCTGGGTGTCGGCGCCCCGTACGTCAGCGGCCCGTCGACCAGGGCGACATCGTGCCACGCACCGTCGACCAGCGAGGCCTCCGCCGCCTCGACGATCGACGCGGCAGCGAGCCCGTCCGCGACCGACGGCGCCAGCTGCTCCCCGCGCCGGACACTCGCGATGAACTGCGCCGCCTCGATCGTCTTCAGGTCGTCGTAGCCCATCGCCGTGCCGGCGCCGGGCTGGAACCGACCGAAGTCGCCGTCACCGGGAGCGACGTAGTGGGTGGCGTACCCGTCGACCTCTTGTCCGTCGAGGTACACCTCGAGCTCGTTGAGGCGCTGGAAGTCCCACCGGACCGAACCGCGGGTGCCGTAGATCTCGAGCGTGTACTCGGCGTGCGGCCCACGCATGACCCGACTCGAGTCCATCGTGCCGACCGCACCGTCCTCGAACCGGAACAGCAGCGCGGCGTAGTCCTCGTTCTCGACGGCGCCCAGTTCACCGGTCGCCGCCGCACTGCGGTCGACGATGCCGGCAGCAGGCCGGGGCCGCGACTCGATGAACGTCTCCGCGAGCGCACTGACCGAAGCGATCCGACCGACCACGTACTGCGCCAGGTCGAGCCCGTGCGACAGCAGGTCGCCGAGCACGCCCGATCCTGCGCGCTCACGCTCGAAGCGCCAGGTCAGCGGGGCCGCCGGGTCGGACGAGTAGTCGGCGAGCAACGATCCGCGCACGTTCGTGATCCGGCCGAGCCGCCCGCTGCGGACGAGTTCACGGGCACGCTCGATCGCCGGGGCGTGCCGGTAGTTGAACCCGACGCTCGTGATGACGCCCGCCTGTTGCACCGCCTGGTGGATGGCGCGGGAGTCGCTGGCGTACCGCCCCATCGGCTTCTCGATCCAGAACGGCTTGCCCGCCTCGGCCGCGGCGACGGCCATCTCGCGGTGCAGGAAGTTCGGCGAACAGATCGACACGACGTCGACGGCCGGGTCGGCGAAGACCTCGTGGTAGTCGGCGACGGCACGTTCGTACCCGAGCCGCGTCACCGCCTGGTCGCGCGCCGCCTCGACCGGGTCGGCCGCGACGACGAGCCGCGGCTGGACGCCGAGCTCCGGGAAGTGGTCCGGCAACGCCCGGTAGGCGCGCGAGTGCAACCGCCCCATCCAGCCGACCGAGATCAGCCCGACGCCGATGCTGTCCATGGGGAACTCCTTCGTTCAGGTGACGCGCGTTGGAGCGCGACAATGACCCTAGCCGATGCTGCGGACTTTGTCAGCACATGCCGCAACTGCCCGGAGGCCCGGTGCCGGTCTCAGGGACCGGCACCGGGCCTCCAGGCTGGTGCGGCAGCGCCCGGGGCGCGACCCCGCGGTTCCGACCGTGGATCGCGCTGCGCAGCTGGTCACGTCTCAGTTCGCGGGGACGATGATGTCGCGGACCAGGGCATCGAGCTTCGCGTCGGCGTCCAGGAACTGCCGGAGCGTCGTCACGGTCGCACCGAAGCGGTCGAACTCGTCGATGGCCATGCCGTCCACGTCGTAGCCGCGGGCGAACTCCGGCGTCGCGGCCCGGAGCGCCTCGATGACGTGCACGGGGACCTCGTCGTCGATGGCATGCGGGCGGAACGGGAACGCGTTGTCGTTGATGTCCTTCGTCCACTGGAACGGCGGCGAGACGACGAGGTCACCGCCCTGGAACTCGGACCACTGCAGTGCGTTGCGGAACGCGGCGACCAGCACGCGCGAGCGGAACCCCCGCTCCTGGAAGACGCGGTAGGCGTTCTTCACCGCCGCGACACCGGCCCACTCGAGGATGCCCGGGTCCACCATCACGTGGTCACGCTTGACGACGGTCTTCAGCCAGTCGTCGAAGCGGCCGGCCATCAGGGTGACGACGTGGCCGAACTCCTGCTCCGGCTTGCCCTCGGCAGCACGACGGTCGAGGGCACGCTCGATGGCTTCGCCCACGGCGACGACCTGCGGCACGGTGAAGGACACCGTGGCGTTGATCGAGACCCCGCGGTAGGCGGCTTCCTCGATCGCGGCGATGCCGACCTTCGTGGCGGGGATCTTCACGATGATGTTCGGCGCGAGCTGCGAGAACCGCACGGCCTGCTCGACGAGCGCGTCCTGGTCGCGGTGGAACCGGGGATCGGTCTGCATCGACAGTCGACCGTTGCGGCCGCCGGACGCCTCGAACGCGGGCAGCAGCTGCGCCGCGGCGGCGATGGAGAGCTCCTCGACGGCCTTCCAGCCGATCCAGGACTCCCCCGCCGTCGGGTGCTCGGCAGCGATCGCACGGATGCGGGGGACCCAGGTCTCCGGGTCCTGCTGGATGCAGGTGTACGCGATCACCGGGTTGCAGGTCGCACCGACGGCACCGTACTCGCGGATGGCGGTCGACAGCTCCCGCGGGTCGGCGGAGTCGTTCCACAGGGCGGTCGGGGTCTGTTCCGCGGCCTGCAGGGTGACGGGACGGGAGTCGGCGTCGGTGGACGCCTGCGTCTCGAGGGTGGTGGTCATCGGTGGAGTCCCTTCGTGATCGTGTCGAGCTGAGACCGCGACACCGCGTCGGCGTTCTCGTCCTCGGCGAAGACGCTCGAGACCGCGACGGTGTCCGCGCGCGCCGAGAAACCGACCCGGTCGAGTGCCGCCCAGAAAGCGTCGAAGTCGACGTCCGCCTGGCCGACCGGCAGGTGCTGGTGCACGCGGACCGGGTTGCCGGGCGGGTTCGTGATGTAGCGCAGGCCGTGCGAGCGACGGTGGTCGTACGCGTCGGCGACGTGGACCAGCTGCAGCGAGTCACCGGCGGCGTCGATGATCTCGTCCATGTTGCCGCCGTAGTGGAACGTGTGGCAGGCGACGTACACGAAGCCGACGTGCTTCGAGTTCAGGCCGCGGATCACCCGGAGCGCCTCGAGCCCGTCCTCGACGAAGTCGTCGGGGTGCGGGTCGATGAGCACCCGGATGCCGGCGTCCTCGATGATCGGCAGCAGTTCCTCCATCGACCGGTAGAACTGGTCCTCGGACTCCTCGGCGCGCTCGGGGCGGCCGGAGAACTCCGTGTTGATGGTGTCCACGCCGAGGCGCTTCGTGATCTCGATGACCCGCTTCCACTTCTGCACCGCAGCCTGTCGGGCGTCCTCGTCCGGACCCGACCAGCGCAGCACCGGCAGCACGCTCGCCACCTGGACCCCGGCGTCACGGCAGGCCGCGGCGAACGCGTCGACCAGGTCGTCGTCGGCCTTGGGGTGTCGGTAGAAGGGGATGAAGTCCTTGTGCGGGGTGAGCTGCAGGTACTCGTACCCGAGCTCCGCGACCTTGCGCGGGAACTCGAGCAGCGACAGGTCGTGGTGGAACGGGGTGGGGTCGAGCGCGATCTTCGGCATCGATCAGGCCCCGGCGAGCGCGGCGGTGTCGCTCGTCGCGTCGCTGGTCTCGTCGTAGAACGCCGGCTTCGTGACCGCGTACTCCACCACTTCGTGCGCGCCGGACTGCTGGGCCCGGACCGCGACCTCGGCGACGACGGAGGCGGTGTAGCCGTCCCAGGCGCTCGGCCCGTCGATGCCGCCGGTCCGGGCCGCGTCGACCCAGCGCTGGACCTCTTCGTCGTAGGCGGCACCGAAGCGCTCCTTGAAGGACGGCGTGACGCCCTGCGAGGTCGCTCCGGCTGCGACGAGCGAGAGCGACGTGTCGCGGCCGATGTACGCGACACCGGACTCGAACACGGCGTCGGTGGTGACCTGGTAGCCGAACTGGGCGTTGACGTTGATCTCGACGATCGCCATCGTGCCGGACTCGGTGGTGAACAGGACGAACTGCGGCTCGGGCAGGTCGGCCGGCGCGAGGGAGTTCTTGCGCGGCTTCTTCACCTCGACGCTCGTGATGGCTTCGCCGGTCAGGAACGGGATGATGTCGATCTCGTGGATCACCGAGTCGTGGATGAGCATCGACTCGCTGAAGTTCGGCGGCGTCGTCGGGTTGCGGTGCGCGTGGTGCAGGGCGAGCAGGGCACCGTTCGCCCCCGACTCGCGCAGGGCCTTGAGCTCCTGGTACCCGGCGTCGAACCGGCGCATGAAGCCGACCTGGATGACGGGCCGGGCGGCGTGCTGCTGCTCGAGCTCGACGATGCGCAGCGAGTCCTCGGCGCTGGTCGTCAGCGGCTTCTCGCACAGGACGGTGAGGCCGCGCTCGAGCGCGGTCACCAGGATCGGCTCGTGCAGGAACCCGGGCGTCGCGATGATGACGGCGTCGATCTCGGTCTGCTCGAGCGCCTCGTCGAAGGACGCGGCGGTGATCGCACCGGGCGCCAGGGTGGCTGCCGCAGCGGCACGGGCCTGGTCGGGCTCGACGACGGCGACGACGTCGGCGTTCGAGATCTTGGCGGTGATGCGGCGGACGTGGTCGGCGCCCATCATGCCGGCGCCGACGACGGCGACGCGGAGGTTCTGCGTGGTGGTCATGGTGGTGTTCTCCTGGTGGTTGTTGACGCTGCGTGGACGGCGCGTCAGGAGGCGCGGGCGGCCGAGGTCGAGCCGAAGATGTGCTGGAAGGTGCGTTCGGCGATCGGGCCGGGGGCGTCGACGGAGCAGCCGTACATGTCCTGCTCGACGATGCCGAAGATGTCCGGGTCGATCGCGGCGACGGCCTCGATGATCGGGGCGAGCTCGGGGGTGCCGTGCGGCGGCTCGGTCATGATGCCCTGCGACACGGCGGTGGCGAACGGCACGTCGTTCTTGAGCACGTCGAACAGCAGGTCGGTGTCGACCTGCTTCAGGTGCAGGTAGCCGATGCGCTCCGGGTGGGCGGCGATGAGCTTGAGGTTGTCGCCGCCGTAGTAGGCGAAGTGGCCGGTGTCGAGGCAGAGGTTCGTGTACTCGGGGTTCGTGACCTCGAGGAACCGCACGGTCTCCTTGTAGGTGCCGACGTGGCTGTCCGCGTGGGTGTGGAACTGCTGGTGGACGCCGTACTCCTCGAGCAGCGCCTTGCCGAGCTGGTCGTGTCCCTTGCCGAGTCGCTCCCACTGCTCGTCGGTGAGCGTGCGCGCCTCGAGCACCTCTTCGGTGGCGTCCGAGCGCCACAGGTCGGGGATCGTCACCAGGTGCTCGGCACCGAGCTTCGCGGCCAGGCCGGCGACGGCGACGGCCTGGTCCCACGCACGCTGGAACTGGTCCTCGCCCTTGTGGAACCCGGTGAAGACCGTGCCCGCCGACAGCTTGAGCCCGCGGGACTCGAGCTCGTCGGACAGCTGGGACGGGTCGGTCGGCAGGTACCCGTACGGGCCGAGCTCGATCCACTCGTACCCGGCAGCGGAGGCCTCGTCGAGGAAGCGCTGCCACGGCACCTG
Source organism: Curtobacterium sp. VKM Ac-2889 (assembly GCF_015350855.1). Lineage (NCBI taxonomy): Bacteria > Bacillati > Actinomycetota > Actinomycetes > Micrococcales > Microbacteriaceae > Curtobacterium > Curtobacterium sp. VKM Ac-2889. Next base: position 437,703 of record NZ_JADKSC010000002.1, read on the forward strand.
CTTCGGGTCGTCCGGGAACCAGACGCCCCACGAGTCAGGTGCGGTGCCGATGCGGATCGAGGCGGGCGCCGCGTCGGTCGCGGGGCTGCCGATGGGGGTGACGGTGTCGGTCATGACGTCGCTGTCGCTTTCTGTCTCGTGAACGGTTCAGCCGAGCAGCGGACGCTGCGTGGCGACCTGCTGCTCGTACTCGGCGCGGGCGGCCTGGGTGCTGGGGAGGGTGGAGGTCTGCGCGACCGGCACGTCCCACCAGCCGTCGCCCTCGGGGGCGTAGACCAGCGGGTCGGAGTTGATGTGCACCAGGGTGGTGTGGTCGTTCGCCTTCGCCTGACGCAGCGCGGCCTTCAGGTCCTCGATGCTGTCCGGACCGGGCTGCACCTCGATGACGTCGACGCCGTACGAGCGGGCGTTGGCGGCGAGGTCGACGGGCAGGGGCTCGCCGTTCTCGAACGACTCGGTCTCGTCGAGGTAGCGGTACTTCGTGCCGAAGCGCTCGGAGCCGACGGTCTCGGACAGGTGCCCGATCGACGCGTACCCGTGGTTCTGGATGAGCACGACGATGATCTTGATGCCCTCGGCCACGGCGGTGACGAGCTCGGTGTGCAGCATGAGGTAGCTGCCGTCACCGACCATCACGATCGCGTCGCGGTCCGGCGCCCCGCGCCGGACCCCGATGCCGCCGGCGATCTCGTAGCCCATGCACGAGAACGCGTACTCGACGTGGTATCCGAGCTCGTCGCGCACCCGCCAGAGCTTGTGCAGGTCGCCGGGCAGCGAGCCCGCGGCCTGGATCACGACGTCGCGCGGGTCGGAGACCGACTGCACGGCTCCGATGATCTCCGGCTGGCCGGGCAGATCCGCGCCGGACGGCGCGAACGCGCCGTCGACGGCAGCGTCCCACGCCGCCTTCAGTGAGGCGACCTCGGACGCGTAGCCGGGCTCGACGACGTACGCCGTGTCCGACGTGAGCGACTCGGTCAGGGCGACCAGGGCCTCCCGGGCGTCCGCGATCAGCGGCAGCTGCGATCCGTGCTTGTAGGCGTCGAACGCGGCCACGTTGACGTTGACGAACGTGACGTCGGGGTTCTGGAACGCCGTGCGCGACGCCGTGGTGAAGTCGCTGTAGCGGGTGCCGATCCCGATGACGACGTCGGCCTGGGCGGCGATCGCGTTGGCGGCGGCGGTGCCGGTCGCGCCGATCCCGCCGAGGTACTGCGGGTGGTCCCAGACCAGGGATCCGCCGCCGGCCTGCGACGTGCCGACCGGGATCCCCGTGGCCTCGACGAAGGCACGGAGCTCGTCGGCGGCGTCGGAGTACAGGACCCCGCCGCCGGCCACGATGACCGGACGCCGGCCGGCACGGATCGCGGCCACGGCACGCTCGAGCGGGCCACGCTCGGGCAGCGGACGGCGGATGTGCCACTCGCGCGGCTGCAGGAACGCGACGGGCACGTCGAACTCCTCGGCCTGGACGTCCTCGGGCAGGGCGATCGTCACCGCACCGGTCTCGGCCGGGTCGGTCAGGACCCGCATCGCGGCGAGCGCGATCGAGAACAGCTGCTCCGGACGCTCCACGCGGTCGAAGTAGCGCGACAGCGGACGGAAGGCGTCGGTGACCTGCAACGACGTGTCGTGCGGCAACTCGATCTGCTGGAGCACCGGGTCGGTGGTGCGCGTGGCGAAGGTGTCCGACGGCAGGAGCAGTGCCGGCAACCGGTTCGTCGTGGCGAGTGCTGCGGCGGTCAGCATGTTGGCGGCGCCCGGACCGACCGACGCGGTCGACGCGAACGTCGCACGGCGGCGGTGCATGCGGGCGAAGCCGACGGCCTCGTGCACCATCGCCTGCTCGTTGCGGGCCTGGTGGTAGGGCAACAGGCCGGGCTGCTCGACGTGGAGCTGCTTGATCGCCTGACCGACACCGGCGACGTTGCCGTGCCCGAAGATGCCGAAGATCCCCGGGATGGTGCGTTCGCGGACGTCACCGTCGACGGTCCACTGGTTGGCCAGGAACTCGACGAGTGCCTGGCCGACGGTCATCCGACGCGTCGCGCCGGCCTGGCGCGTGGTGGTGGTCACGCGTCCTCCTTCTGGTAGGGCAGGCGCGGGTCGAGCTGCTCGCTCTCCCACGCCCGGCGGACCCAGCCGTGGGCCGGGTCGTCGGTGATGTTCCAGACGCGCTCCGGGTCGGGCCCGGCCATCACGTTCAGGTAGTACATGTCGTAGCCGGGAGCGGCGACAGCGGGACCGTGCCAGCCGTACGGCACCAGGGCGACGTCACCGGTGCGGACCTGCCGGAACTCGTCGATGGCGCGGTCGTCCGAGGCGTACGTGCGGTGCAGGGCGAACGGGTCGGCGGCCTCGGGAGTGATCGACTCGAGCCCACGGGACACCGCTGCCTCGTAGTAGTAGATCTCTTCCAGGTTGGACTCCGACCCGGGCACGTTCGTGTCGTGCTTGTGCGGCGGGTACGACGACCAGTTGCCGGCCGGCGTGATCACTTCGCACACGATGAACTTGACGGCGTCGAGCGCGGCCGGGGTGCCGAAGTTGTGCACCTGGCGGCTCGACTGCCCGGCGCCGCGGAGCTCCACCGGCACGTCCGGCCGGGCCACGTACGTGGTCGGCTTGACGATGTCGGTGGGGGCTTCCGCGACGGCGAACCGACCGTCGCCGGTGATGGTGGCCGCGGAACCGGAGCCCAGGTACAGGACGTCGCTGGGACCGTCGAAGACGCTCCCCCGCCCCTGCAGGTCCTGCTCGCCGTCACCGGCGGCGCCCGAGTGGGTCACGTGGAACGACCCGGCGAGCGGCACGATGATGCGCTCCACGGCGTCGGCCGGGAGGCGCAGCTCGCCCCCGTCGGCCACCGCGCCGGTCCGGAGCCCGGTGTGCGCCCATCCCTCGATGCGTCCGTCGACGACGTCGGTCCAGCCCGCTTCGGGCCTGGAACCCGCCGGGATGAACCACTGGTCGTGCTGGTGCTGTTCGTTCGCCATGCTGCGGCTCAGTCGTTCGACGGGAAGCCGAGGTTGATGCCGCCGTGCGACGGGTCGAGCCACCGGCTCGTGATCGCCTTCTGGCGGGTGAAGAAGCTCACGCCGTCGGCCCCGTACGCCTTGTGGTCACCGAACAGCGAGTTCTTCCAGCCACCGAACGAGTAGTAGGCGACGGGCACCGGGATCGGGACGTTGATGCCGATCATGCCGACCTGCACATCGCGCTGGAACCGTCGGGCCGCGCCGCCGTCGTTCGTGAAGATGGCGGTGCCGTTCCCGTACGCGCCGGAGTTGATGAGCTCGAGGCCCTCTTCGTAGGTGGCGACGCGCACGACGCTCAGCACCGGCCCGAAGATCTCCTCGGTGTAGACGCGGCTGGTGGTGGGCACCTGGTCGATCAGCGTCGGGCCCAGCCAGAAGCCGTTCTCGTCGCCGTCGGGTCGGACGGTGCGGCCGTCCACCACAACCACCGCACCGTCCTGCTCTGCGACCTCGATGTACGAGGCGACCTTGTCACGGTGCTGCTTCGTGACGAGCGGCCCCATGTCGCACCCGCGACGACCGTCGCCGATGCGCAGGGTGGCCGCGCGGTCCTTGATCTTCTGGATGAGCTCATCGGCCACCGGCTCGACGGCGACGACGACCGAGATCGCCATGCAGCGTTCACCGGCCGAACCGAAGCCCGCGTTGATCGCGTTGTCGGCGACCAGGTCGAGGTCGGCGTCGGGCAGGACGAGCATGTGGTTCTTCGCGCCGCCGAGGGCCTGCACGCGCTTGCCGTGCTTCGTGCCGGTCTCGTAGACGTACTGCGCGATGGGCGTGGAGCCGACGAACGAGATCGACTCGACGTCGTCGCTGGTGAGCAGACCGTCGACGGACAGCTTGTCGCCGTTGAGCACGTTGAAGACGCCGTCGGGCAGCCCGGCCTCCTTGAACTTCTCGGCGAGCCAGATGGCGGCCGACGGGTCCTTCTCGCTCGGCTTCAGCACGACGGTGTTGCCAGCGGCGATCGCGATCGGCAGGAACCAGAGCGGCACCATCGCGGGGAAGTTGAAGGGGCTGATGATGCCCACGACGCCGAGCGGCTGGCGGATCGAGTAGACGTCGATGCCGGTCGAGACCTGGTCGGAGAACTCGCCCTTCATCAGGCTCGGGATGTTGGTGGCGAGCTCCACGACCTCTTGCCCACGGGCGATCTCCCCCATGGCGTCGTCGATGACCTTGCCGTGCTCGCTCGTGATGATCTCGGCCAGCTCGGCCTTGTCGCGGTTCAGGATCTCGCGGAACGAGAACAGGATCGCCTGGCGCTTGGCCAGCGACAGGTTGCTCCAGCCGGGGAACGCCGCCTTGGCGCTGCCGATGGCCGCCTGGATCTCGGACTCGTCGGCCAGCGCGACCTGCTTGGTCGCGACGCCCAGCGCCGGGTCGTACACCGGTGCCGTCCGCCCCGACGAGGACGGGACGCGAGCCCCGTCGATCCAGTGCCCGACGGTGGTGGTGGTCGTGTCGGTGAGCGTCATGCGTTGGTTCCTTCCGAGATGGACGAGTCCATGGTGGTGGCGCCCGCGAGCCGAGCGGCTGGGTCGTGGGCATCTGTGGAGAACCCGGCCCGGGCCTCCTGGCTGTGGACGAGACCGGCGGCGACGTCCACGGCGGCGGCGACGTCGCCGTCCGAGGGGTAGAGCAGGGTGCGTCCGACGACCAGGCCACGGACGCCGGGCAGGGCCAGGGCGTCAGCCCACTTGGCGTACGTCTCCAGCGGGCGCGAAGCCGGGTCGCCGCCGAGCAGCAGCGTCGGCAGCGTCGTCGCGGCCATCACGCGCTCCATGTCGTCGACGACGGGGATCTTGAGCCAGCTGTAGGCGCTGGACTCGCCGAGGCCGGCAGCGATCGCCATCGAGGTGATCACGGCATCGGCTGACAGGTCGTTGACGACCCGGCCGTCCCGCCACTCGGACATGAACGGCTCGAGCATGATCGGCAGCTGGAGTGCCGCGGCCTCGCTGACGGCGCGGGCCGTGGCCTCGAGCGTCGGAGCGGTGCCTGAGTCCTCCAGCGCGATGCGCACCAGGAGCTTGGCGAAGTCGAGCCCGGAGTCCTTGATGGCCTGCGCCGAGTACGCGGTGTACCGGTCGTCCATCTCGAACGTGGCGCCGCGGAGTCCGCCGCGGTTCATCGACCCGACGACGACCTTGCCGTCGAGGGCGCCGAGCAGTGCGAGGTCCTCGAGGATGTCGGGAGTGCCGAGCACGCCGTCGACGCCAGGACGACCGAGGGCCGTGACGAGCCGCTCGAGCAGGTCGTAGCGGTCCGCCATCGCGGACTCGTCGTCGCGCACCGCCAGCGCACCGCGGGCGGGGTGGTCGGCGGCGACGATGAAGAGCTTGCCGTCGTCGGCGAGCAGGGAGCGCTTGCGGCGGGCATCGAGCGTGGCACGCACCAGGTCCGGCTGCCCGGCACGGATGTCGCGGAGGCGCTGGAAGTCAGCGGGGCTGAGCTCAGGCATGGGTCTTCTCCTCGGTGTGCGTCTCACCCGTGTGGTTCGTTCCCTCGGCCGGGTTGTCGGTCAGGAACCGCTCGATCTCGTCGCTCGTCGGCATCGCCGTCGAGCACTCGAACCGCGTCGCGACGATCGCGCCGGCTGCGTTGCAGAACGCCAGGATCCGTTCGAGGCTCCAGCCCTGCAGCAGGCCATGGGTCAGCGCGCCGCCGAAACCGTCGCCCGAGCCGAGCCCGTTCACGACGTCGATGTGGTGCGGACGGAACTCGACGAACTCGTCGTGGGTCTTCGCGAGCACGCCCTTCGGCCCCTGCTTCACGATCGCGATCTCGACACCGCGGTCGAGCAGGGCGTCGGCGGCGCGGACCGGGTCGGTCTCACCGACCGCGACCTCGCACTCCTCGCGGTTGCCGACGGCGACGGTGGCGTGCTCGAGGGCGATCGCGACCTCGCGCGTCGCGGCCTCGGGGCTCGACCAGAACATCGACCGGTAGTCCAGGTCCAAGACGGTGTGGGTCTTCGTGCTGTTCCGCGCGGCGGACCGGGCTTCGTAGGCGACGTGGTGCGCCTGTCGACTCGGCTCCTCGCTGAGGCCGGTCACCGTGGTCCAGAAGATCTTCGCGCGCTCGATCTCGTGCAGCGGCAGGGACTTCGCCGTGATCATCAGGTCCGGCGCCTTCGGGGCCCGGTAGAAGTAGAGCGGGAAGTCGTCCGGCGGGAAGATCTCACAGAAGGCGACGGGGGTGTTCAGCCCCTCCACCGTCTCGACGAAGGCGTTCGCGACGCCGAACTCGGGCAACGTGCGGGCGATGTACCGGCCGAAGGGGTCGTTGCCCGTCCGGGTGATGACCGCGGCGTCCGCGCCGTGGCGAGCAGCGGCGATGGCGACGTTCGTGGCGCTGCCGCCGACGGACTTCGAGAAGGTCGAGACGTCCTCGAGCGGGCCGGTCTGCTGCGGGTAGATGTCGACGCTGACGCGTCCCATCGTGATCACGTCGTAGGCGTGGGGAGCTTGGTTCGTCATGCGACGCGGTGGACCTTCCGTGCGGCTTCATCGGCGGACGATCACGACTGTACACCCTGTTTGCCCTAATGTCATGACATGGATTCCGTGGTCCGTCACGTTGGCCCCGTGGCGCTGGTCACGCCGGTTCTGCGGGGCGCGCCGGAGTGCCGGGAGGCGCGGTGTCGGTGGGTTCTGCCAGGGTCGCGACATGCAGATCCTCGCCCTGGTCATCGGTCTCGTGATCGGCATCGCCGTCGGTGCGGTCGTCGCCTGGTCGCTCGCCCGCTCGCGCGCGGGCATCGACGCAGCGTCGGCCCGTGCGACGGCCGAGGCGCTCCGCGGCCAGCTCGAGGCGGCCCGACGCGACGCCGAGGAACGCCTCGACGCCCAGGACACGCAGTACCGCCGCCAGGTCGACTCGCTCGAACGGCGCTCTGCCGAGCTCGAGCACCTGGTGCAGCGCATGCACGGCGTCGACGCGGCCCGCAACCAGAACGAGTCCAAGGTGCTCTCCGCGCTCAGCCCCGTGGCACAGACGCTCGACGTGATGCGCACGAAGATCGCCGAGCTCGAGCAGTCGCGGAGCGAGCAGTACGGCGCGCTGTCGGCGCAGCTCCGGTCGGCCGCCGAGTCGGAAGAGCGCCTGCGCGCCACCGCCGACACCCTGGCCAGCGCCCTGTCGTCGAACAGCACGCGCGGCGTCTGGGGCGAGACGCAGCTGCGCAACGTGGTCGAGGCTGCCGGGCTGCTCGAACGCGTCGACTTCGACGTGCAGTCCTCCGTCACCACCGCCGTCGGCTCCGCCCGCCCGGACATGGTCGTGCACCTGCCCGGCGGCAAGACCATCGCCGTCGACGCCAAGGTGCCGTTCAGCGCCTACCTGCAGGCCGCCGAGATCCCGGCGACCGCCACCGGTGCCGAGGCAGCTCGACGCGACCAGCTCATCGCCCAGCACGTCAAGGCGCTCCGAGCCCACGTCGACGCCCTTGCCGCACGGGAGTACTGGACCGGCTACGACGCCTCCCCCGAGCTCACCGTCGCCTTCATCCCGTCCGAGTCGCTCATCTCGAGCGCCCTCGCCGCCGACCCCGGCCTGCTCGACCACGCCTTCCGCAAGCGCATCGCACTCGCTTCGCCCGTGACCCTGTGGTCCGTGCTCAAGACCGTGGCGTTCTCGTGGCAGCAGGACGTCGTCTCGCAAGAGGCGCACGAGCTCTTCAAGGTCTCCCGCGAGCTCTACGGCCGGCTGTCCACGATGGCCGGGCACGTCGACAAGCTCGGCCGCTCGATCCGGGGCTCCGTCGTCGACTACAACCGGTTCGTCGGGTCCCTCGAGCGCCAGGTGCTGCCGAGCGCCCGTCGGCTGTCGCTGCTCGACGAGTCGAAGGTCATCGCGGACCCGTCCCCGATCGAGGACGAGCCGCGGCTGCTCACGGCCCCGGAGCTCGTCGGCGCCGGCGACGAGGACTGACGGCCGCCGCGGCGCTCCTTGCTGCGAACGACGGTGCGAGTGGTCAGAGGGCCAAGCGGACCGACTCGAGATCCGGGAAACCGCGGAGCCGGTAGCGCGTCGGGCGGACCTCGAGTTCCTCGATCAACCCGGAGGCCAGCTCCCGCAGCCGACCGAACGGCACGGGCTGCGTCTGCCCGTCGAGGGTCACGAGCACGATCGTGTCGACCGCGGCGACGACGGTCTCGACGTCCTCGGTCCACGACGAGTACGAGAAGGCCGGGTCGTCCTCGGCGAGCCGGGCGACCGAGACCGCACCGACGTGGACGTCCTCGCCCCGCCGGTCGAACGACTCCTGCAGGGCGTCCTGCTGCAGGTTCGCGGCGGTCGCCGTCCAGAGCGCGCGGATCGTCCGGAGCTCGCCGTCGAGTGACGGGTGCTCGAACCGGACCCACCCGTCACCGCGCAGCACCATGGGCGGTCCACTCAGGACCTCGCCCTCGTCGTCGGCCAGGATCTGCTGGGCGACACCGGCCGCGACCTGGAGCCCGTCCTCGTCCTGGTCGCCGGTGACGATGAACGTCGTCGGCGCGACCGGGAAGACCACTGCGCTGCCGTGGAACTCGATGCCCTGGAACGCCTGCGGTGCGAGTACGAGCACCACCGCGAGGTCGGGGTCCCGGATGACGATCGTGCCCGGCTGGATCACCGCCACGTCGCCTCCGGCCTGCTCCTGCGCGGCGGCGACGGCTGCACGCAGGACGTCGTCGTCCGCCCAGCCCATCTCGGCGAGCGCCGGGGCGGTGAGGATCGCACCGTCCTCGTCCGCCAGGATCACGCCGAGGTCGGGCGCAACCGGCACGACGTGCGGCAGCCGGTCGGCCGTGCCGTCCGCCTGCGCGTGCAGCGTGCGGATGCCCGCGGTGTCCAGTCCGACAATCCGTGCCGTTGTCGCAGTCATGCGTCGAGCCTACGCAAGGGCTCGCACAACGGGGCGCCGCCGGAAGACCGGCGACGCCCCGAAGCGGCAGACGATCGTCCGGCCTAGAACCACTTCTCCGCACGGTGGTCCGCCTGGATGCGGCGGATCGTGTTCGAGCGCGAGCGGAGCACGAGCGAGTCGGTGTGGATGACGCCGCGCGAACGACGCACGCCGTCGACCAGGACGCCGTCGGTGACGCCGGTGGCGACGAAGAACGTGTTGTCCCCCGTGACCAGGTCGTCCTGGTCGAGGACCTTGTCCAGGTCGTGGCCGGCGGCGATGGCGCGCTCGCGCTCCTCGTCGTCCTTCGGCTGGAGCTTGCCGAGGATCACGCCGCCGAGCGCCTTGATCGCGCACGCCGTGATGATGCCCTCGGGGGTGCCGCCGACACCGACGCACATGTCGATGGTCGAGCCGGGCAGGGCGGCGGCGATGCCACCGGCGACGTCACCGTCGAGCAGCAGTCGCGTGCCGGCACCGGTCGCACGGATGGCGCGGATCAGTTCGTCGTGGCGCGGGCGGTCGAGCACGGCGACGACCATGTCCGCGAGGTCCTTGCCCTTGGCCTTCGCCAGCGCGCGGATGTTGTCGCCGATCGGCTTCTCGAGGTCCAGGACACCGCGCCCCTCGGGGCCGGCGGCGATCTTGTCCATGTAGAAGACGGCGGACGGGTCGTACATCGAGCCACGGTCCGAGACGGCCATGACGGAGATGGCGTTCTGGCGGCCGGCGGCGGTGAGCGAGGTGCCGTCGATCGGGTCGACCGCGATGTCGCAGGCCGGGCCGTGACCGTTGCCGACGTGCTCGCCGTTGTAGAGCATCGGGGCGTTGTCCTTCTCACCCTCGCCGATGACGACGACGCCGTCGAAGTTCACCGTGCCGAGGAACTTTCGCATCGCGTCGACCGCGGCGCCGTCGGCGAGGTTCTTCTCGCCACGCCCCACCCACGGCTGCGCACGGATCGCGGCGGCCTCCGTCGCACGCACGAGCTCGAGCGCGAGGTTGCGGTCGGGCTGGAGGAACAGGGAGCCGGTCTCAGTCGTGGGAGTCACGACCCGAGCCTACCGACCGCCGGCCGACCCACGGTCCGGACACCGGGCCCGTGCACGCATGTGCACGCCGGACGTGAGCCGACCGCGTAACCCGGACCGCGCCTCCAGTCCGGCTGACTACGATCGGCGGGGACATCACCGAAGTCGAAGGAGATCCACGTGCCCATCGCAACGCCGGAACAGTACGCCGAGATGATCGAACGCGCGAAGGCGGGCAAGTTCGCGTACCCCGCGGTCAACGTCTCCTCCTCGCAGACCATCAACGCGGTCCTCCAGGGCCTGCAGGAAGCCGGTTCCGACGGCATCCTCCAGGTCACGACGGGCGGTGCCGACTACTTCGCCGGCCACACCATCAAGAACCGCGCAGCGGGTGCCCTCGCGATGGCGAAGTTCGCCCACGAGGTCGCGAAGAACTACGACATCACGGTCGCCCTGCACACCGACCACTGCCCGAAGGACGCCCTCGACGGCTTCGTCCTGCCGCTCATCGCCGCGAGCGAGGAAGAGGTCCGGCAGGGACGCAACCCGATCTTCCAGTCGCACATGTGGGACGGTTCGGCCGTGCCGCTCGACGAGAACATCGAGATCGCGAAGACGATGATCGAGAAGACGCGGAACATCAACGCGATCCTCGAGGTCGAGATCGGGGTGGTCGGCGGCGAAGAGGACGGCGTCCAGCACGAGGGCACGAACGACGCGCTCTACACCACCCCGAACGACGTCGAGAAGGTCGTCGACGCGCTCGGCCTCGGCGACAAGGGCCGCTGGATCGCGGCGCTCACCTTCGGCAACGTGCACGGCGTCTACAAGCCGGGCAACGTCAAGCTCCGTCCCGAGCTCCTCGGCGAGATCCAGGCGTCCGTCGCGGCGAAGCACGGCACCGGCGAGAACCCCCTCGACCTCGTCTTCCACGGCGGCTCCGGCTCGACCGACGACGAGATCCACGAGGCCGTCCGCAACGGTGTCATCAAGATGAACATCGACACGGACACGCAGTACGCGTTCACCCGCTCGATCGCGGACTCGATGTTCCGCAACTACGAGGGCGTGCTGAAGATCGACGGCGAGGTCGGGAACAAGAAGCAGTACGACCCCCGCGCCTGGGGCAAGGTCGCCGAGACCGCCATGGCGGCTCGCGTCGTCGAGGCCGCGAAGGTCCTCGGCTCGGCCGGTCACGCCAAGGGCTGAGCAGGTCCGTCCCGTCCGACCCGTCGCGAGACGCCGTCGTGTCCGCGAAACACCGCGGATTCCGGCGGCGTCTCGCGTTTCCGGGGGCGTCTTGCGATGACGCCGGCGTCTCGACGGACGGCCTGGAGGCACGGCTCGCCTCCGCCACGCTCGTCACGTGCCACGATGGTCGGGTGACCGTCGACGCCATCGCCTCCGAGTTCGCCCAGTTCGTCACCGAGTCGCCGACCGCGTTCCACGCGGCTGCGGCGACCCGTGACCGTCTCGTCGCTGCCGGGTTCACCGAGCTGTCCGAGCTCGACGCCTGGCCGACCGAACCCGGTGCGTACGTGGTGGTCCGCGACGGCGCCGTCATCGCGTGGCGTCTGCCCGACGGTGCCGGACCGACGACGCCGTTCCGGATCCTCGGCGCCCACACCGACTCCCCCGGCTTCCGCATCAAGCCGAACCCCGGCGTCCGCACCGGGGGCTGGGAGCAGCTGGGCGTGGAGGTCTACGGCGGCGCACTCCTGTCCACCTGGTTCGACCGCGACCTCCGGATCGCCGGCCGGGTCGTCGACGCCGACGGCAGCGTGCGGCTCGTCAGCACCGATGCCGTCGCCCGGATCCCCAACCTGGCGATCCACCTGGACCGTGGGGTGAACGACGGCAAGGAGATCGACCGCCAGCGCCACACCCTGCCGATCGTCGGGGTCGACGGCGACGCCGGTGGGACCTCTGTCGTGGAGTGGCTGCTCGCCCGGCTCGGCGAGGGTGCCGTGTCGTGGGACCTGTTCCTCGCGGACACCCAGGCGCCGGCCCGGATCGGCATCGAGCGGGAGTTCCTGGCGTCCGGCCGGATGGACAACCTGACGAGCGTGCACGCCGGACTCCGGGGCATCGTCGACGCTCCCACCGACGGTGACCACATCCCGGTGTTCGCGGCGTTCGACCACGAGGAGATCGGCTCGTCGACGCCGTCCGGTGCCGGGGGTCCGTTCCTCGAGGACGTTCTCGGCCGTGTGCAGGAGGGCCTCGGCGCCACCCGATCCGAAGCTGCCCGGGCGTTCCGTGCATCGTGGCTGCTGTCGAGCGACGCCGGGCACCTGGTGCACCCGAACCAGCCGGAGAAGCACGACCCGACGAACCGTCCGCGTCCCGGAGCCGGTCCGCTGCTGAAGATCAGCGCGAACCAGCGCTACATGACCGAGGCGAAGGGCGAAGCCGTCTGGGCCGCCGCGTGCGAGACCGCCGGTGTGCCGTGGCAGCCGTTCGTCAACGTGAACACGATCCCCGGCGGCTCGACGATCGGCCCGATCGCGGCGACCCGACTCGGGATCCCGACGATCGACATCGGCGTCGGGCTGCTGTCGATGCACTCGATCCGGGAGCTCGTGCACGTCGACGACCTGGCCGCCCTGCACGGCGCGGTCGCGGCCTTCCTGGCCGGCTGACCTCCGGGCGGCGTCGTCGGCGGGCCGGGGTGGTCAAGACTCCCTGTGCGCGCAGGGCCGAGCGGTCACGAAGTGTCGGTCGCGACGATGCCGGACGACACTTCCTGGCCACTCGACGGCGGGCCCGCGGCGTGTTGCGACCGCTCGACCGCAGGTGCTGGGTGTGTCGGTGAGGCTGACGACGATCGCCGGAAGGGCACCGGCACCGCGACTGGCCGACGGACCGCCTGCCGAGTGGTCACGACTCCCCACGCGCGCAAGGCCGAGCGGTCACGAAGTGTCGGTCGCGCTGATGCCGGACGACACTTCCTGGCCACTCGACGGCGGGCCCGCGGCGTGTTGCGACCGCTCGGCAGGGGCGACTGGGTGTGTCTGCGAGGCTGACGACGATCGCCGGAAGGGCACCGGCACCGCGACTGGCCGACGGACCGGCTGCCGAGTGGTCACGACTCCCCACGCGCGCAAGGCCGAGTGGTCACGAAGTGTCGGTCGCGCCGATGCCGGACGACACTTTGCGACCACTCGACGGCGGGAACGCGGCACGTTGCGACCACTCGGTGGCCGAGGGCGGGCGCGGCGAGCAGCCCGGCGGTCAGGCGGTCAGGCGCCGGACTGTCGCAGCATGAAGTCGACGAAGGCCTGGTCCTGCAGGACCACGACGACGAACGCGATCGTGCTGATGGCCGTGGCGACGACCGCGCCGACCAGCGGCACCCAGAACGTCCGCTTCCGTGCCCGGAGCCGGCGGATGGACCACCAGGCGACGAGGGCGAAGACGACCACGTTGGTGATCGCGGCGATGACGGCGGCCGTGCTCAGGGCACTCGGGTCGTTCAGTGCCGTGTACTGGGTCTCGAGGGTGCGCCGCACGGTGGAGGCGACGTCACCGACCGACAGGGACTGCACCACGGAGACGAGTCCGAATGCCAGGAGCCCGACGGTGAGCACGAAATCGGCCGGCGTGCGGCCGAACCGGCTCCGTGGCATCGTCCGCTGCACCCCGGCAGGGGCCGCACCGGAGCGAGCGTCCGGACGAGCGTGGTCGGTGCGGACGCTGTCGCGCGGAGCAGCGTCGCGCCCGCCGACGGCCTCGGCCTGGTCCTGTCGCTCGCGGTCCTGCCGCTCCTGCTCGACGAGGACCGGGTTCACCCAGCCTTCGGGCGCGTACTCGCCGTAGCCCGGGGCGGGACGGCCCTGTGGCCGACCGTTCGCGGGACCGGCGGGCGACGTCGGGGACGCTCCCCGGGCCTCCTGGCCGGAACCGACGCCGGCGTCGCCGTGGTCCGCCGGGTGGCGGCGCGGCACCGAGGACCAGCCGTCCGCGCCGCTCATGCCCGACGCCCGCCGAGCGCGCGCGTCGGGTTGCCCGAGGCGTCGGTGCGGAGTTCCTTGGGGAGCGAGAACATCAGGTCTTCGTGTGCGGTGACGACTTCTTCGACGGCGGCGTAGCCGGCGTCGGCGAGCTGTTCGAGCACCTCGGCCACGAGTTCTTCCGGCACGGACGCACCGCTCGTCACGCCGACCGTCTCGACGCCGTCGAGCCAGTCCTGCTGGATCTCTTCGGCGTAGTCGACGCGGTGCGCGGCGCGGGCACCGTGCTCGAGCGCGACCTCGACCAGGCGGACGCTGTTCGACGAGTTCGCCGAGCCGACCACGATCACCAGGTCGGCACCGGGCGCGACCTTCTTGATCGCGACCTGGCGGTTCTGCGTGGCGTAGCAGATGTCGTCCGACGGGGGGTCCTGGATGGCCGGGAACTTCTCGCGCAGCAGCCGCACGGTCTCCATCGTCTCGTCGACGCTGAGCGTGGTCTGCGACAGCCAGACGAGGTTGTCCGGGTCCGGCACCGAGAGCGCCGCGACGTCGGCGGGGCCGCTCACCAGGATCGTGCGGTCCGGGGCGTGTCCCATGGTGCCCTCGACCTCTTCGTGGCCGGCGTGCCCGATCAGGATGATGGTGCGCTCGGCCTTCGCGAACCGTGTGGCTTCGCGGTGGACCTTGGTGACGAGGGGGCAGGTGGCGTCGATGGCGTGCAGGTCGCGCGCTTCGGCACCCGCGACGACGGCCGGCGACACACCGTGCGCGCTGAAGACCACGTGCGAGCCGCGGGGGACTTCGGCGACGTCGTCGACGAAGACGGCGCCGCGCTGCTCGAGCGTCGAGACCACGTGCACGTTGTGGACGATCTGCTTGCGGACGTAGACGGGCTCGCCGTACTGCTGCAACGCCTTCTCGACGGCGACGACCGCGCGGTCGACCCCGGCGCAGTAGCCACGGGGCGCGGCGAGCAGCACCTTCTTGGGGCCGGCGACCGGCTCGTCACGCAGTCGGCCCCGTGCCGCGTGCACACGCGGTGGGGCGAGCGGGACCGTGTGGCCGTTGGTGATCGTCACGTCCCCGATGATAGGTGAGCGGCACGCACGCGACCTGGGCGCGTGGGGTGCCTGTGGACAACACGACGTCCGTCCTCTGTCACCGGTCTCGGGCACGATGGACGTCCCAGCAGGACGAGGAGCGACATGGCGATCGAACAGGGCCCGCCGACGGCCGACAACCCGTGGCCGGTGGCGCTCCTCGGCGCGAAGCTCCGGGACTGGATCGACCGGCTCGGCACCGCCTGGGTCGAGGGCGAGATCACGCAGTGGAACGTCGCCGGCGGCAACGTGTACGGCAAGCTCAAGGACGTCGAGGTCGACGCCACCGTGTCGTTCTCCATCTGGTCGAGCGTGCGCTCCCGGGTGCCGGCGGACATCAAGCAGGGCGACCGGGTCGTCGCGGCACTCAAGCCGAACTACTGGGTCAAGGGCGGCTCGCTGACCATGCAGGTCGTCGAGATGAAGCACGTCGGGCTCGGTGACCTGCTCGAACGCCTCGAGCGCCTCCGCCGCACCCTCGCCGAGGAAGGCCTGTTCGACCCGGCTCGCAAGCAGCGTCTGCCGTTCCTGCCGCACCGCATCGGCCTGGTCACCGGCAAGGACTCCGACGCCGAGAAGGACGTCAAGCGGAACGCGCAGCTGCGGTGGCCCCAGGTGGAGTTCCGCACCGTGCACACCGCGGTGCAGGGCGAACGGACCGTCGCCGAGGTCACCGCGGCGATCCTCGAGCTCGACGCCGACCCCGAGGTCGACGTCATCATCATCGCCCGTGGCGGCGGCGACTTCCAGAACCTGCTCGGCTTCAGCGACGAAGGACTCGTCCGTGCGGCGGCGGCGGCGTCGACCCCGATCGTCTCGGCGATCGGGCACGAGGCCGACCGCCCGATCCTCGACGAGGTCGCCGACCTGCGCGCCTCCACCCCCACGGACGCCGCCAAGCGGGTCGTGCCCGACGTCGCCGAGGAGCTCGCCAACGTGCGGGCCGCCCGCGCCAGGCTCGGGCTGCGGCTCTCGCACACGCTGTCGGTCGAGGCCGACCGGCTCGCCGCGCTGCGTTCGCGGCCGGCCCTGGCGTCGACCGCGTGGCTCGTCGACACCCGTGCGGAAGAGGTCGCGCGCGACCTGTCCCGCGCCCGCGAACTGCTCGACCGCCGACTCGAGCGCGGACACTCCGAGGTCGGGCACCTGACCGCTCGCCTCCGGGCGCTCTCGCCCCGCGACACCCTGCGCCGCGGGTACGCCATCGTGCAGCGGGCCGACGGGGGTGTCGTCCGG
Organism: Curtobacterium sp. VKM Ac-2889; assembly: GCF_015350855.1. Classification (NCBI taxonomy): domain Bacteria; kingdom Bacillati; phylum Actinomycetota; class Actinomycetes; order Micrococcales; family Microbacteriaceae; genus Curtobacterium; species Curtobacterium sp. VKM Ac-2889. Next base: position 453,960 of record NZ_JADKSC010000002.1, read on the forward strand.
GGCACCGACGACCTGTCCGGAGCGACGCCGGTGCACGTCACGCTCGGTGCCGGCACGGCCACGGGCACGCTCGAACCGGACGGCCCCGGCCCGGACGGCTCCTGAGCACGACGGGTGTTCTCCACAGCCTGGGTCCGGGCGGCGGATCGTCGGTGGACGCTCGGTAGGATCGTCCCGTGCCATCCCAGCAGGAACCCGAGCAGACCGACGTCCAGTCGCTGAGCTACGAAGCGGCCCGCGACGAACTCGTGCGCGTCGTGAGCGAGCTCGAACAGGGCTCCGCGACCCTCGAACGTTCACTGGCGCTGTGGGAGCGGGGCGAAGCCCTCGCCGCCCGGTGCGAAGAGTGGCTCGTCGGTGCCCGCGCGCGACTCGACGCGGCCCGTGCCGCCAGCGATGCCCAGGACGGCTCAGGCCGATGACCGACCCGAACGGCCGTCCGATCGTCGCCGAGCTCGGTCGCCCCGAGACGGCAGAGGAGACCTGGGCGCGCAAGGACGCCGCCCGGACCGCCCGCCGGCAGCACCAGACCGCGTTCAACCTGGTCATCGCGCTCATCGCCTCGCTCGGCATCGTGCTGTTCCTGGTCGCCGTCGTCGTCCGGCCCGACACCACCGTGGACCGCACCGTCGACTACCAGCAGATCGCGGCCAAGGCCCAGGTCGACGACGTCACCCTGGTGGCGCCCCCGCTGCCCGACGGCTACAGCGCCAACCGAGCGGACTTCGCGAACAAGACCACCGACGGTGTGGACGTCTGGACCGTCGGCTTCGTGACCCCGGACAAGCAGTACCTCGGTCTGCAGCAGGGCATCGACGCCAACGCCTCGTGGGTGTCGAACCAGCTCGACCAGCGTCCGTCCACCGGTGACCGCACCATCGGCGACACGGAGTGGACCGTCTACGACCGCCGCGCCGAGGGCACCGACGCCGGCAACCACGCGTACTCGCTCGTCTCGACGTTCGGCAAGGACACGATCGTGCTCTCCGGTACCGCCGACGACAAGGCCTTCCGGACCGTGGCCACCGCCGTCTCCCGACAACTGACCGAGTAGACGACGACCGGCACGACCGCCGCCCGTCACCACCGCACCCGCCCCGCTGCGTCCCATCCGAACCGAGGAGTCCCATGCCCGACCGCGCCGCCTCCACCCCGTCCGACGCCCTGCGCCTGCTCGTCGACGGCAACGCCCGCTTCGCCGCCGACAAGCGCCGGATGGGCCGCGTGGACCCGGACCGCCGCACCGAACTCGAAGGATCGCAGTCGCCGTTCGCGACCGTCCTCGGCTGCTCGGACTCGCGGGTGCCGTTCGAGCACGTCTTCGACGCCGGCATCGGTGACCTGTTCGCCATCCGCAACGCGGGCCAGATCGTCGACGACGTCGTCCTCGGCTCGATCGAGTTCGCGGTCGTCGCGCTGGGCACCCCCCTGGTCGTCGTGCTCCGGCACACCCGGTGCGGTGCCGTCGCGGCCGCGCGCTCCGGTGAGCCCGTCCCCGCCCCGCACCTGCAGGCCCTCGTCGACGCGATCGCCCCGAGCGTCGAGAAGGTCCGGCGCACCGACGCCGAGCTGCCGCAGGAAGCCGTCGGCGCCGCACACCTCGAAGCGACCCTCCGCCAGGTGATCGAGCGCTCCGGCGCGGTCTCCGACGCCGTGGCCGAGGGTAGATTGGCCGTCGTCGGGGCGACCTACGACCTCGCCACCGGAGAGGTCACCATCGACACCGTCGTCGGCCAGGTCTGACCGACGCCGACACCGACACCGACCCCGACGACGACCGCCCCGGCGACCCCGGGGCGCAGGCACGGGCCGGCGCGACCGCGACCGGCGAGCACCCCAGGAAGGACCACGACGACGTGACCGACACCACCCCGACCGAGTTCCGCATCGAGCACGACACCATGGGCGAGGTACGGGTGCCGAAGTCGGCGCTCTACCGTGCCCAGACCCAGCGCGCCGTCGAGAACTTCCCCATCTCGGGCACCGGGCTCGAGTCGGCGCAGATCGTGGCGCTCGCGCGGATCAAGCGCGCCGCGGCCATCGTGAACGGTGAGCTCGGCATCGTCGAGCCCGCCGTCGCCGACGCCATCGCGGGTGCGGCCGACCTGATCATCGGTGGGCAGCACCACGACCAGTTCCCGGTCGACGTCTACCAGACCGGCAGCGGCACGTCGTCGAACATGAACATGAACGAGGTGCTCGCGACACTGGCGTCCGACATCGCGGGTTCCGCCGTGCACCCGAACGATCACGTCAACGCCTCGCAGTCGTCGAACGACGTCTTCCCCACCTCCGTGCACGTCGCCGTGACGGAAGCGCTCATCCGCACGCTCGTGCCCGCGCTCGAGCACCTCGCCGAGTCGCTCGAGGCGAAGGCCACCCTGTGGGCCGACGCCGTCAAGTCCGGCCGGACGCACCTGATGGACGCCACGCCCGTCACCCTCGGGCAGGAGTTCGGCGGCTACGCCCGCCAGATCCGCCTGGGCATCGAGCGGGTGCAGGCGACGCTCCCCCGCGTCGCCGAGGTCCCGCTCGGCGGCACCGCGGTCGGCACCGGCATCAACACCCCCAAGGGCTTCCCGCAGCGGGTCATCGCCCAGCTCGCGAGCGACACCGACCTGCCGATCACCGAGGCCGTCGACCACTTCGAGGCACAGGGCGCACGAGATGCCCTGGTCGAGGCGTCCGGTGCGCTCAAGGTGCTCGCCGTCAGCCTGACGAAGATCAACAACGACCTGCGCTGGATGGGTTCCGGTCCGAACACCGGGCTGGGCGAGCTGCACATCCCCGACCTGCAGCCCGGTTCCTCGATCATGCCCGGCAAGGTGAACCCGGTGATCCCCGAGGCCACCCTGATGGTCGGCGCCCGGGTCATCGGCAACGACGCCACCATCGCCTGGGCGGGCGCATCGGGTGCGTTCGAGCTGAACGTCGCCATCCCGGTGATGGGCACGGCGCTGCTCGAGTCGGTCCGCCTGCTGGCGAACAGCTCGCGCGTGCTCGCGGACAAGACCATCGACGGGCTGCAGGCGAACCTCGAGCGTGCCCGCGCCTTCGCGGAGTCCTCGCCGTCGATCGTCACCCCGCTCAACCGGGTCATCGGCTACGAGGCGGCGGCGAAGGTCGCGAAGTACGCCGTCGCCGAGGGCATCACCGTGCGCGAGGCCGTCGTGGCCCTCGGCCACGTGGAGCGCGGCGAGGTCACCGAGGCGCAGCTCGACGAGGCGCTCGACGTCCTCAGCATGACCCACCCGAACTGACGCGACGCTCCTGACGCATCCCCAGGACGGACGGGAGGCCCGGTGCCAGCTGGCACCGGGCCTCGTGTCCGTCACGTGGCGGCTCGACGCGCGCTACACCAGATCGGGCGAGTCCAGCAGGTCCGTGACCAGAGCGGCGATCGCGGAGCGCTCGGAACGCGTCAGCGTCACGTGCGCGAAGAGCGGGTGCCCCTTGAGCCGCTCGATGACCGACGCGATCCCGTCGTGCCGGCCGACCCGCAGGTTGTCGCGTTGCGCGACGTCGTGGGTGAGCACCACCCGCGAGTTCTGGCCGATGCGCGAGAGCATGGTGAGGAGCACGTTCCGTTCGAGCGACTGGGCCTCGTCGACGATCACGAAGGCGTCGTGCAGGGAGCGGCCACGGATGTGCGTCAGGGGCAGCACCTCGATCAGGCCGCGCTCGATCACCTCGTCGAGCACGTTGTCCGAGACCACCGAACCGAGGGTGTCGTAGACGGCCTGCGCCCACGGGTTCATCTTCTCGCCGGCGTCACCCGGCAGGAAGCCGAGGTCCTGCCCGCCCACGGCGTACAGCGGCCGGAACACCATGATCTTCTTGTGCTGCTGCCGTTCGAGCACCGCTTCGAGTCCGGCGCACAGGGCGAGCGCCGACTTGCCGGTGCCGGCACTGCCGCCGAGCGAGACGATGCCGATCTCGGAGTCGAGCAGCGCGTCGATCGCGAGCCGCTGCTCGGCCGAGCGCCCGCGGAGGCCGAAGACCTCACGGTCGCCGCGCACCAGGGCGACTGTTCCGGCGACGTGCACGCGGCCGAGCGCCGATCCACGCTCGGAGTGGATGACGACCCCGGTGTTCACGGGGACGCCGTCGAGCTTCGCGGAGCGGATCTCCTCTTTCTCGTACAGGTCGGACATCTGCTCGCCGGACACCTGCAGGTCGGCGATGCCGGTGTAGCCAGAGTCGACCGCGAGTTCGGCGCGGTACTCCTCGGCCGCCATGCCGATCGACGACGCCTTGACCCGGAGCGGCAGGTCCTTCGACACGACGACGACGTCGAGCCCGTCGTTCTTCAGGTTCGACGCGACGGCGAGGATGCGGGAGTCGTTGTCGCCGAGCTGCAGGCCCGACGGCAGGACGGACTGGTTGGAGTGGTTCAGTTCGACGCGGAACGAGCCGCCGTCGCCGATCGCGATCGGGAAGTCGAGCCGCTCGTGTTCGATGCGCAGTTCGTCGAGCAGCCGCAGGGCCTGCCGGGCGAAGTACCCGATCTCCGGGTCGTTGCGCTTCGCTTCGAGTTCGCTGACGACCACCACGGGCAGGACCACGGCGTGCTCGGCGAAGCGGAACAAGGCCCGCGGATCGCTGAGGAGCACCGATGTGTCGAGCACGTACGTGCGCTGGGCGACCGATGTGGACGAGTCCGCGGTGTGCTGTTCCTGTGTTCCGCGAGAGACGTTCTGAGAGGTCACGACCACTCCATCCCCGGGCCGCGACGGGCCCGGTCCTGTCCTCGAACGCGGCCACGGAGCGGGTCCCGAAGCACCGACTGTGGCCGCTTCGATCGGGCGCGGTGCCCGATGGGGACAACGTACGTCCGGCCCCCGACACCCCGCCAGCGACACGCGGTTTCTGGAGTTACGGTCGCGTGAACAACGCGAGCGCAGCTCGTGACGCGGCTGGTCACGAGTTGTCTGTTGCGACCGCTCCAGCCGACAGGTGGTGACCACCCGGCGGACGTGAGCGGGGTGTCGTGACCGCGAGCAGGCAACGGACGGGAGGCCCGTGGCGGCCCGGCACCGCGCCTCCAGGCCGTCCGTTGGTCGCGACTCGTCGCGCGCGCCGCGTCGACTGGTCACGAACTGTCGGCCGCTGCGGCGCCAGCCGACAGGTGGTGACCACCCGGCGGACGCGAGCGGGGTGTCGTGACCGCGCGCAGGCAACGGACGGGAGGCCCGTGGCGGCCCGGCACCGCGCCTCCAGGCCGTCCGTTGGTCGCGACTCGTCGCGCGCGCGACGTCGACTGGTCACGAACCGTCGGCCGCTGCGGCGCCAGCCGACAGGTGGTGACCACCCGGCGGACGTGAGCGGGGTGTCGTGCCCACCCGCGGACCGCGAACCCGCAGCGCGGCGCCGCGCTGCTACTGCATGGTGGCGTACGAGACGCAGGCGTCGCGGAACATGTCGAGGGTCTCGTCGGTGGTCGACGGGAACACCGACACGCGCGCGACCCCGAGCCGCGTGGTCGCGGTGACGCCGTGGTTGTGCATCGCCGCGGACAAGGCGGTCACGCGACCCTGCGTCGGCCGCAGCACCACGATGCCGGCGCGCTCTGCCGGGTCGCGGCTGGACTCGACCTCGAGCCCGAACTCGTCGGCGATCGCGAAGACGCGCTCGACACGGTCGGCGACTCGCTCCTGCACGGCGGCGACACCGACGGCGGTGAGGCGCTCGAGCGACACCGCGAGCCGGGCCTGCGCGACCGGGTCGATGCGGGACATCTGGAAGCCTGCGGCTGCTGGACGGACGGCGGGGACCTCGGTCGGCCAGCCGGACGTGCCGTGCGGACCGGACAGCGCCGGACGGATCCGGTTCAGGGCGCGGTCGCTGAAGGCCACGAACCCGGTGCCCCACCCGGCGTGCAGCCACTTCTGCCCGCCGGTGGCGACCACGTCGGCGACCTCGTACGGGGCGTCGACGACACCGAAACCCTGGATGGCGTCGACGATGAGCAGGCGGTCGCCGATGACCTCGCGGATGGCGGCGAGGTCGGTCAGGTAGCCGGTGCGCCAGTCGACCAGCGACACCGCGACGGCGGTCACCTCGTCGGTCAGGCGCTCACGGATCAGCTCCGGCGTCACCCAGCCGGCACCCGACTCGATGACGACGGGCTGCACCCGTCCTCCGGTGGCCGACGCGGCGCTGGCCAGTGCGAGCGGCAGCGACGGGTACTCGTCGGCGGACACGAGCACACCCCCGGTCAGGCCGAAGGCGGTGTGCAGCAGGCCGGGGGTCGTGGCGGCCTGCGAGACGACCTGGTCCTCGCGGCGGCCGACCAGCCGCGCGGCGACGGCGCGGACGCGGGCGTCCTGCTCGTCGAGGGTCTCCATCGCGCCGAATCGCATGTGGGCCTGGATCGTGCCGAGCACGCGCTGCTCCTCGAGCACGGCGGTCTGCACGGGGCCGAACGCAGCGTGGTCGAGGTAACCGGGGTCTTCGGAGAAGCCGGCGGCGTACTCGTCGATGTTCACAGGTGGTGCACCTTTCACAGGGTTGAACCCTGAGAGCCTACTGGGACGTGGCTCCGCCGACGAACCCGGTGCGGCAGGTGGCTGGCGGCTGGGCGACCAGCCGCGCCCGACCGCACTCAGCCGCGCTCGGTCGCCGAAGCGACGCTCAACGGACGAAGCGACGCTCAGCCGCCGAAGCGACGCTCAGCCGCCGAAGCGACGCGAGCGGAGCCCGAAGTCGCGGACCGCACGGAGGAAGTCGACCTCGCGCAGGTCCGGGTAGAACGCCTCGACGAAGTAGAACTCGCTGTGCGCGCTCTGCCACAGCATGAAGTCGGACAGCCGCTGCTCGCCCGAGGTCCGGATCACCAGGTCGGGGTCCGGCTGGCCCTGCGTGTACAGGTGGTCGCCGATGAGCTCCGGCGTCAGCACCTCGGCCAGGGTGTCGATGGTGCCGCCACCCGCGCCGTGCGACTGCACGATGCTGCGCATGGCGTCCGCGATCTCGCGACGGCCCCCGTAGCCGACGGCCAGGTTGACGTGCAGCCCCGTGCGTCCGGCGGTGCGCTGCTCGGCCCGTTCGAGCGCGGTCACCAGGTTGTCCGGCAGCCCCTCGTTCGAGCCGACGTGCTGCACGCGCCAGTCACGGTTGTCGGCCAGGACCCCGGCGAGGTCGGCGATGATCCCGACGAGTTCCTCGAGCTCTTCGCCGCCACGACCCGTCAGGTTGTCGGCGGACAGCAGGTAGAGCGTCACGACCTCGATGCCGAGGTCGTCGCACCAGGTCAGGAACTCCGGGATCTTCGCGGCGCCGGCGCGGTGGCCGTGTGCGGCGGACTCGAGCCCGAGCTGCTTCGCCCAGCGGCGGTTGCCGTCCACGATCATGGCGACGTGCTTGGGCTTCGCGGCCCCTTCGAGCTGGCGGCGGATCCGGCGCTGGTAGGCGCGGTAGAGGATCCCCCGCCCTGTCCATCCCGCCGTCCCGGTCACGCACCGAGCGTAGTGCACCACCTGGACGAGAGCCCTGGGGGTGCCCGCTCTGCGGACACGTGGCGGTCGTTCGGGATCAGGCCCTATGGTCGGGTCCATGCAGGACGAGCACGAGACCGGCACCCTCCCCCACGTCCCGTTCACGGAAGAGGCGACGGCCCCCACCTCGGAGCCCCGTCCCGCCTGGCGCGGCTGGATCCACCTCGGCGCGTTCCCGTTCGCGATCGCGATGGGGGTCGTCCTGATCACCCTCGCCGACAGCACCGCGGCGAAGGTCGGCAGTGCCGTGTTCATGGCGACGTCGCTGGCGATGTTCGGCGTCTCGGCGACCTACCACCGGTTCCCGTGGGGGCCGAAGGTGAAGGCCGTGCTGAAGCGCATCGACCACACGAACATCCTGCTGCTCATCGCCGGCACCTACACGCCGATCGCGATCTGCGCCCTGCCGCACACGCTGATGGTCGTCGTGCTGTGGGTGATGTGGTCGGGCGCAGCGCTCGGCATCGCGTTCCGGGTGCTCTGGATCAACGCGCCCCGCTGGCTGTACGTGCCGATCTACCTGGTGCTCGGGTGCGCTGCCCTGGCGCTGCTGCCGCAGTTCTTCGCCGCGAGCGTCCCGATGACCGTGCTCATCCTGTCCGGCGGCGTCGCGTACATCATCGGGGCGTTGGTCTACGGCTTCAAGCGGCCGAACCCGGTGCCGACGCAGTTCGGGTTCCACGAGGTGTTCCACGCCCTGACCGTCGTGGCGTTCGGTGCGCAGTGGGTCGGCGTGCTCATCGTCGCGCTGGACCCCGTGCGCTGACCGTCGCACGTTCCTGGTGCGCCCGCGCCCGGTTCCGGTCGGCGCGCGCACAAGGCGAACGGGAGGCCCGTGGCGATGCCGCCACGGGCCTCCAGTCCCTACCCGGTCGCGTCAGCCGCGCTCGGTGTCGTCGCCGACGTCGGCCCGGCCGTCCTCGGCCGCACGCCCCTCCGGCTCGTCCGTCGCGGTGCCGTCACCCGCGGTGCCGTTCGCCTCGGCCTCGAGCCGCTCCCGCACCTCGGCGCGGTAGCGGGTCCGGCGGATGCGCCGGGTCATGTCGACGACGAGCAGGATCGTCACGATGGCGACGAGCGCGATCGCGATGAACCCGACGACACCCGGGGTGACGTCGACGTCGGGGACGACCGAGGGGCTGGGACTGGGGGTGGCGGCGAGTGCCGCCGCGATGGTGCTCACGAGGTCGGTTCCTTGTCGGCTGGGATCCCGGCGAACAGGTCGGTCTCCGGGAGTTCGGTCGGCACGCGTGCCTCCACGAGCTGGTAGTCCTCGGTCGGCCACACCGTCGCGAGGAGGTCGTTCGGCCAGTAGAAGAAGGCGCTGTCCGGGGCGACCTGGCTGGCGTGCGCGCGGAGTGCGGCGTCGCGCTGGTCGAAGTACTCGTGCACGTCCACGTGGGTGGTGGCGAGGTCGGGCCGGTCGGCGAACCGCTCGACCCACTCGCGCAGCTGCTCGACCGCGGGGCTGTCCGGGTCGCGCTCCTGCAGGGCTTCGAAGATCGTGCTGAAACGGCGCGGGTTCATCGTGCGCTCGTAGTAGAGCTTCGCGATCGACCAGGGTGCACCGGCGGTCGGGTACGCCGACGGGTCTGCGGCGGCGGACCACGCGGCCATCGACACCTCGTGCGTGCGGATGTGGTCGGGGTGCGGGTAGCCGCCGTTCTCGTCGTAGGTGACGAGCACGTGGGGGCGGAACCGGCGGATCACGCGGACCAGCGCCTCGGTGCTGTACTCGAGCGGGACCGTCGAGAACGTGCCCGGCCGCACCGTCTCGCCCTTCTCGGCGTCGGGCAACCCCGAGTCGTGGTACCCGAGCCACAGGTGGTCGATGCCGAGTGCCTGCTGCGCCGCGGCCATCTCGGTGCGGCGGTACCCGGCCATGTCGCGGTGCGCACGGCTCGTCGCCGGCTCGCCGAGCTGGTCGTTCAGGATGTCGCCGGCCTCGCCGCCGGTGCAGGACACGACGAGCACCTGGTGCCCGTCGGCCACGTACTTCGCGGCGGTCGCGGCACCCTTGCTCGACTCGTCGTCGGGGTGGGCGTGGACTGCCAGCAGGCGGTAGGGCACGTGGGGTTCCTCACTGCGGGTGAGCGGCGTCGGACGCGGGCAGCGCACAGCATCGCGTGAACTACCCTGGGATCAGGATATCCACCCCGGGAGCCCCGAACTGTCCGAACAGCACCAGACCGCCACGCTCGACGAGCGCTACGGCCGCACCCCGGCCCGCAAGCGCCGCAGCCGCCTCTTCGCGATCGTCGCGGCCATCGCGGTCGTCGTGGTCTTCGGGGCGTGGGTGATCTGGGCGGGGCTCGACCAGTCCGATCGTGGCCTCGACCAGGACGTCATCGGGTACGAGGTCCTGTCCGAGCACAGCACCGTCGTCCACTCGCAGGTGTCCGTCGATCCGGGCGTCGAGGCGAAGTGCGCCGTCCAGGTGCTCGACAAGAGCTACTCGATCGTGGGCTGGAAGGAGATCACCGTGCCGGCGTCCGAACAGCGCAGTCGGAGCATCTCCACGCAGGTCACCACGACGACGCGGGGCGTGACCGGGTTGATCCACGACTGCTGGATTCCCTAGACTGTCCTGATTCGCCTCTCGAGACCGACCACTCGGCCGGTCTCGTTTTTTCATGGTCGAAGGGACAGAACATGAGCAACGACACGCAGGTCACCTGGCTGACCCAGGAGGCGCACGACCGTCTCAAGGCGGAGCTCGACGAGCTGAGCGGCGAGGGCCGTGCCGAGATCGCGCGCCGCATCGAGGCCGCTCGCGAAGAGGGCGACCTCAAGGAGAACGGCGGCTACCACGCCGCCAAGGACGAGCAGGGCAAGATCGAGGCCCGCATCCGCGTCCTCACCGAGCTCCTCAAGCACGCCACCGTCAGCGAAGCCGAGTTCGACGGCACCGTCGAGCCGGGCACCGTCGTCACGGCGGTCATCGCCGGCGACGAGTCCACCTTCCTGGTCGGCAGCCGCGAGATCGTGGCCGAGGGCTCGGACCTGACGGTCTACAGCCCGGTCAGCCCCGTCGGCGCGGCCATCGTCGGCCTCAAGGCCGGCGACAAGGCCACCTACACGGCGCCGAACGGCAAGGAGATCGCCGTCGAGGTCGTCAAGATCGAGCGCTACGAGCCGTAGACCCGGCCCACTGCAGACAGGAGGCCCGTGGCGAGACCGCCATGGGCCTCCTGTCTCTCCGCTGGTCGCGCCCAGGGCGCGGGGCGGACGCGGAACGACATGAACGCTGTCGCACGACAGCGTTCATGTCGCGTCAGCCCGTCGCGGACTAGTGCTCCAGGAGCTCGGGGCGGAACCCGACCTCGTGCAGACGCTGGATGACCTCTTGCGCGTGCTCGGGGCCGCGGGCCTCGATCGACAGGTCGAGCGCGACCTCGTTGATGACCAGGCCCTGCCCGTGGCGGGTGTGCAGCACCTCGACCACGTTCGCGCCGGCGTCCGAGATGACCTGGGCGACGCGGGACAGCTGGCCCGGGCGGTCCGGCAGCATGATGCGGATCCCGATGTACCGGGACGCTGCAACGAGACCGCGGGTGATCACGCGCTCCATCATCAGCGGGTCGATGTTGCCGCCGCTCAGCAGCACCACGGTGCGGCCGGTGTCGCGGACGGCGCCGGACATGATCGCGGCGACGCCGACGGCCCCCGCGGCCTCGACCACGAGCTTGGCGCGCTCGAGCAGGACGAGCAGGGCGCGGGCGGTGTCGTCGTCCGAGACGGTGACGATGTCGTCGACCAGGTCGCGGATGATCGGGAAGTTCAGGTCGCCGGGCCGCGCCACCGCGATCCCGTCGGAGATGGTCGGCTTCGTGGTGATCGTGACGGGTTCACCGGCGCGGATCGACGACGGGTAGGCAGCGGCGTTCTCGGCCTGCACGCCGATCACCCGGATCGGCCGACCGAGCCGTTCGGCCATGCCCTTGACCGCGAGTGCGATGCCGGAGATGACACCGCCGCCACCGATCGGCACCACCACGGTGTCGACGTCCGGCACCTGGTCGATGATCTCGAGGCCGAGCGTGCCCTGCCCCGCGATGACGGCCGGGTGGTCGAACGGCGGGATGAACACGGCACCGGTGTGGGCGGCGAAGTCCTTCGCGGCGCTCAACGCCTCTTCCACGGAGTGGCCCCGCAGCACGACGTCGGCGCCGTAGTGGCGGGTGGCCTGCAGCTTCGGCAGGGCGACCCCGACCGGCGTGAAGATCGTCGCGGGGATCCCGAGCTCGCGCGCAGCGAGCGCGACGCCCTGCGCGTGGTTGCCGGCACTGGCGGCGACGACGCCCTTGGCGCGCTGTTCGGCGGACAGGGTGGAGAGCCGGTTGTAGGCACCGCGCACCTTGTACGCACCGGTGCGCTGCAGGTTCTCGCACTTCAGGTGCACCGGGGACCCGAGCAGTTCGGCGAGGAACTGCGACGTCTCCATCGGGGTGACTCGCGCGACGCCCTTGATGGTCTCGCGCGCCGCCTCGATGTCCGCGAGGGTCGGGATCGCGGTGAGCGTGTGCGGGGATGCGCTGGTGTCGGTCACTCCCCCATCATCGTCGTTCCGAGCCGCGGCGGCGAACTCGTGTGACGCTCAGTTGGTGCTGGCGGTGCCTTCTTCGGCCGAGGGACCAGCGTCGACACCCGGGGCCGGGACGTCGTCGCCGACCTTGTGCCGGCGCCGCCGGAGCAACTGGATCTGGCCGTGCTGCCCGCGCTTCGGCGTCGCTTCGAGCACGTGGTCGGAGTCGAGCCGGCGCCAGCGGCCGCTCGCGATGGTGGTGACCATGGCGTTCAGCGTCGCGATCAGCGGCACGGCGAAGAAGGCTCCGGCGATGCCGGCGAGACCCGACGCCGCGGTGACGCCGAGGACGACCGCGAGCGGGTGGACCTTGACCGCGTTGCCCATGACGAGGGGCTGCAGGATGTGCCCCTCGATCTGCTGCACGAGGAGCACGACGCCGAGGACCAGGACGGCGGCGAGGGGGCCGTTGAAGATCAGTGCGACGAACACCGCCAAGAAGCCCGTGACGATGGCGCCGACGACCGGGATGAAGGCGCCGAGGAAGACGAAGGCCGCGATCGGGATCACGAGCGGCATGCCACCGAAGAAGAGCCCGACGATGAAGGACCCAAGGCCGATGCCGACCGCGTCGACGAAGGCGACGAAGATCTGCACCCGGATGAAGCTCGTCAGGGTGATCCAGCCGGCGACACCGGCGCCGTCGACCGCTGCACGCGCCTTCTTCGGGAACAGCCGGACGGACCAGCGCCAGACGTTCTTGCCGTCGATCAGCAGGAAGATCGTGGTGAACAGGGTGATGAAGAGCGCTGCGAACGCATGGGTCGCGCCCGACCCGGCACTGGCGACACCGGACAGGATCGACGCGGAGTTGTCCTGCAGCCACTTCGTGCCGTCGTCCAGCCAGCCGTTGACGTCGGTCTGGCTGATGCCGAACCCGGAGTTCAGGACGAAGTCCTTGATGTTGGCGTACTGGTCGATCGTCCGGTCACGCAGGGACGGGTACGACGCGATCACCTGGTCGACGACGAGCCAGACCAGGGCACCCAGGGCCGCGACGCCGCCGAGCAGGCTCATGACGACCGCGAGCCACTTCGGCACGTGGTGGCGCTGCAGCCAGTTCGAGATCGGCACCAGGAGCGCCGAGACGACGATCCCGACCAGGAAGGGGATGAGGATCTCGCTGAAGACCGTGACCAGCCAGATGAAGACGGCGATCACACCCACGACGACGAGCGCTCGCCACGACCACGCACCGGCGATGCGGACGCCGATCGGGACCGATTCCTCGACCACGGGGTCGGGATGAGTCTGCTTGCTTCCCCATGCCATGGCCTGATTGTACCGACGTGCTTCCGGTCAGGTGCCAGATGCGGCATACGTGCATGGATCCTCGTGTCGGCGGCCTTCGGTAGCGTCGCCGCATGCCCAGGTCGACGCTCTCCGCCGCCGAGGCCCGTCGGGTCGCACTCGCCGCACAGGGGTTCGGACGACCACCCGCCGACCCGGTGTCGACACGTGCGGTGAACGCCGCGTTCGGGCGGCTCGGCCTGCTGCAGATCGACTCCGTCAACGTGTTCGAACGCAGCCACTACCTGCCGCTCTTCGCCCGGCTCGGCACCTACGACCGCTCGACGCTCGACCGGCTGACGCTCGGGCGGTCCGGCCCGTACACCGAGTACTGGGCGCACGAGGCCGCGTTCATCCCCCGCGACGACCTGCGGCTGTTCCGGTGGCGGATGGACGCCCTGCGGGAGCGCGACGCCGGACCGACCAGGATCGACGGGGTCACCCGGACCGCTGCCGTCCGCCGCGAGCTGCACGCCCTGCTGCGGGGCGAGGGGCCGATGCCCGCCAGCGCGGTGGAGCACGAGTCGAACGTGCGACGTGGCCCCTGGTGGGGGTGGAGCGACGTGAAGCTCGGGCTCGAGCAGATGTTCCGGTGGGGCGAGACGGTCAGCGCCGGACGCGCCGGGTTCGAGCGCGTCTACGCCCTGCCCGAGCAGGTGCTGCCCGACGGCTTCCTCGAGACCGCTCCGGCACGCGCCGACGCCGTGCTCGAACTCGTGCGTCGGGCATCGCGCGCGCTCGGTGTCGGCACCCGAGCGGACATCGCGGACTACTACCGACTGCGCTCCGACGACACCGCCGCCGCGATCGCCGCACTCGCCGCCGCCGGGGAACTCGTCCCGGTGCGGGTCGAGGGCTGGGGCGAGCGGGCCTGGCTCCACGCCGATGCGCGGGTACCCCGGCAGCTGACGGCGGACGCGGTGCTGAGCCCCTTCGACCCGGTCGTCTGGTTCCGACGGCGGGCCGAGCGGATGTACGGCTTCCACTACCGGATCGAGATCTACACGCCGGCGCCGAAGCGGGTGTTCGGCTACTACGTGCTCCCGGTGCTGCAGGACGACCGGCTCGTCGGTCGGATCGACCTGAAGAGCGACCGGCAGCGGGGCGTGCTCCGGGTCCGGACCGCGTGGCAGGAACCCGGCGAGCACCTGGACCCCGAGCGACTCGCCGAGACCCTGCGGCGGACCGCGAGCTGGCAGGGCCTGGGGGCGATCGAGGTGACCGATCGTGGCACCGCAGCACCTGCCGTTGCCGGAGCGCTCGGTCTCCCCCTGGTGCCGCACGTGTCCGCGGACGACACGGATGCGGCCCAGCCGGTCGCGCGTGCCGAGCAGGACGCGGCAGTCGACGACGCTGGTGACGCTCGCTGACCCGTCAGAACCGCTCGGCGTTCGCGCGCAGACGAGCGATGCGGTCGGGCAGCGGCGGGTGCGTCGAGAACAGCCGGTCCATCACCCCGGGGCGCATCGGGTCGGCGATCCACAGGTGCGCCATCGAGGAGTTCTGCGTCTGCACCGGACGGCCGTACGCCCCGAGCTTCTCGAGCGCCCGCGCCAGGCCCTCGGGGTACCGCGTGGTCATCACGCCCGTCGCGTCCGCCAGGTACTCGCGCTGCCGGGACACCGCGGCTTGCACGCCCGCCGCGGCGATCGGGGCCACGACGACGGCGGCGATGCCGGCGATCAACAGGACCGGGTTGGCGCTGCCGCCGTTGTCCGAGTTGCGGTTCCGCCCGCCGGACAGACCGCTGAAGACCGAGATGCGGAGCAGGATGTCGGCGATGAATCCGACGGCCACGACGAGACCGAAGACCATCGTGGACACCCGGATGTCGTAGTTGCGGACGTGCCCGAGCTCGTGCGCCATCACGCCCTGCAGCTCCTGTTCGTCCATGAGCTCGAGCAGCCCGGTCGTCGCCGCGACGACCGCGTGCTCGGGGTCCCGCCCGGTGGCGAAGGCGTTCGGGGCGGGGTCGGGGATGACGAACACCCGGGGCATCGGCATGCCGGTCGAGATGGCCAGGTTCTCGACGGTGCGCCAGAGTCGCGGCTCGGCGGCCCGGTCGATCTCGATCCCACCCGCGATGGCGGTGGCCTGTCGTGCCGCCAGGAAGTACTGCAGCACGGCGTAGCCCAGTGCGACCACCAGGACGATGAACCCGATCGAGACGTTCCCGGCGAGGTACCCGCCGAGGAACCCGAGCGCACCGATGATCAGCAGGAACACCAGGACGATGACGACGGTGTTCCGCTTGTTCCGCGCGATGGCGCTGTACACGTCGGCTCCGACGCTGGGGTCAGAACTGGACGCGCGGCGGCTCGGCGATGGCCGCCGGCTCGTTCGTCTCGAAGAACGTGGCCTCGGTGAAGCCGCGGTTCTTCGCGAACGTGGAGTTCGGGAACACCCGGATCTTCGTGTTCAGCTCGCGCACGCCACCGTTGTAGAACCGTCGAGCGGCCTGGATCTTGTCCTCGGTGTCGACGAGCTCGGACTGCAGCTGCAGGAAGTTCTGGCTCGACTGCAACTGCGGGTACCCCTCGGCCACCGCGAAGACGCTCTTCAGTGCCTTCTGCATGTGTCCCTCGGCAGCGGAGGCCGTGTCGGCGTCACCGGCCGACAGGGTCTCGGCGCGGGCCTTCGTCACGTCGTCGAAGACCGCCTTCTCGTGCGTGGCGTACCCCTTGACGGTGTCGACGATCGTGGGGATGAGGTCGGCGCGGCGCTTCAGCTGCACCGAGATGTCGCTCCAGGCTTCGTCGACCCGCACCTTGAGCGTGACGAGGGCGTTGTACGTCACCCAGAGGTAGATCCCGATGATCACCAGGATGACCACCACCACTCCGACGACGATGAGCGTCGTGACGAGTCCGGTGTCCATGCGGGCGTACTCCTTTGCGCGTCGGGATCCGCGGTGCTGCGATGGCCTGAACGGCCGTCGTGAAGTCTATCGATGCAGTCTGCATGCTCCGTTCGCTGAGCAGTGTTCACGGCCGATTCCCGAGTCACGCACACCGCGCATTCGGACTGCTGCCCGATCCGCAACCTCATCCGCGAGGTGTATTGACCAGAGGCGCTCGATCCCGTGGGATGGGTCCGGTGAACACGCGCGGGGACAACGTGGACGAAGGGGCCGTCGGGGGCGACGGCCCTCGTCGTCGACCCCGCTTCGCCCTGCTCGCAGCGGCGACGACGGTCCTCGTCGCGGCCCTCCTCGGTGCCGCGGCAGCACCGGCCGTCGCGGTCGCCGTGACTGCGGAGCCCCAGGCCGCCGCGGCTGCGGAACCCCGAGCCGCAGCGGCTCCCACCGACGCGTCCCCGCCCACGGCCGAGCCGACGGCGAGTCCCGATCCGAGCGAGATCGCGCCGCCGAGCACGGGCCGACCGGGCGCTCCGTTGCCGACCCCCACGCGTCCGGCCGTGCGGCCCACGATCGCGGATCCCGGTGACGTCACGACGGGCACCACCCGCTTCCACGGCACCGGCACGCCGGGGCACAGCGTCCGGGTGTCCGGTCCGACCGCGACCGGTTCGTCCGGGTGCACGGCTCGGGTGGGGTCCGACGGATCCTGGGCATGCCTCGGCACCGTCCGGTCCGGCCCGCAGCAGGTCTTCACGGTGCGTGACCTCGTCGCCACCGGACTCCCCGTCGCGAACGCTCCGGCCTCGGACGTCATCGTCCCGCCGACCCTGCAGGCTGCCGGCCCCACCGGCGGCACCGTGTCCGGCACCGGGTTCCCCGGATCGACGGTGACGCTGTCGGTGTCCGGGTCCACGACCGAGCAGACCGCCCCGGTCGGCCCGGACGGTCGGTGGGTCGCAGCACTCGGCACCCGAGCGGACGGCCGGTTCACCGTGACCGCCTCGCAGACGGCCAGTACCGCGCGCGGCTACCGGTCCGACCTGCGGAGCGCGGCCTCGGCGCCCGTGACGGTCACGGTCGACCGCACCGCACCGGCTGCCCCGCGCATCACGACGCCGGACGACGGCCAGCGGATCGGCACCCGGTCGACGACGGTGACCGGCACCGGCGAGCCCGGCGCTCGCGTGACGGTGTACGTCGATCGTGCTCCGGTGTGCGGCGTGTTGGTGGGGACGGACGCCTCGTGGTCGTGCTCCACCGCGGGATCGACCCTGCGCGCCGGCGAGCACCGGCTCACCGCGACGCAGCACGACGCTGCGGGCAACTACTCCCGGTCCTCGGCCGCCGTGCGGGTCACGGCGGGATCCGCGACGACGGCGCCGACCGGCACACCGACCCCGGGCGCGACGGACACCCCGGGGACCCCCGGAGGGCCGACGCCGGGCTCCGACGCGACGGCGGGCACCCCCGGCACGGCGGGCACCGGCGTCGACGGCACGCCCGGCGCTGGCACGCCCGGCACCGGCACCGGAACGGACAGCGGCGACCACGGCAACGGTGGCAACGGCCCCACGGCCGGCGGTGGCTCAGGCAGCGGCAGTGGCTCCGGCACCGGTAGCCCGGCCGGCGTCGGCAGCGCCGGAGGACACACCGACTGGTCCGGCCCCGCCGGCGACTGGACCGCGGCGACCTCCTACGACGGCACCGTCCCGACCATCCAGGCCGCGTTCTCGTGGCGGACCGTCCTGGTCGCCACCGCCGTCGCAGCCGGGTTCCTCCTGTTGATCGCCGCGCCGCTGGCGCTGGTGGCCGCCGTCGCCCGCGGCCGTCTCCGGTCGCCGTTCGCCGGGCTCCTCGGCCGCAACCGCTCCCGGTCCGACCGTGCCCGGGGCGACGACGTCCTGCCGACCTGGGCATCCATCACCATCGCGGTGTCCGTCGCGGCTCTCTGCACCCTGCTCGGCGTCGGTGTCGAGCTCGAGGCCCGGTACGCCCGTCTGGCGATCGCGGTCCTCGCCGGTACCGCGGTCCTGACCGCCGCGGTCGTGTTCGCCACACGGTGGGCAGCGGGCACCGACCACCGGACCATCGGCTTCCGGGTGTCGCCGTGGCTGGTGCTCGCGGCGCTCGTGGCCTGCGGCATCACGCGCGTGGCAGACCTCTCCCCCGCCCTCATCGTCGGCGTCGTCCTCGTCCCGTCGGGCAGGCCCGGTCTGGGCACCGGCCCGCTCCGCCTCGGTACCGGGATCGCCGGGAGCGCCCGGGGAGCGACCTGGCGGGTGCTGGCCCTGCTCGGTCTCGCGGCGGTCGGCTGGGTGCTGCACAGCCTGCTCGCCGGCGGGGGCTTCTGGGTGTCGCTCGGGTCGGAGTTCGCCATCACGCTGTGCGTCGGCGGCCTGGGTGCCGTGGTCGCGACCCTGCTGCCCGTCACCGGGTCCGCCGGCAGCGCGCTGCTCGCCGCTTCGCGCGGTCGGTACGTCGCGCTCGCGGTGGTCGCCGTGGCGCTGACCACGGCCGTCTACTCGGGGACCACCGGGACGCACGCTGCCCCGGTACTGCTCGTCGGGATCGCCGCAGCGTGCGTGGCGGCCGCGATCGCGGCCCTGGTCTGGCTGCGCACCGAGCGGCGCGCGGCGCGCGTCTGAAACGAGCCGGGCCTCCCGACCGGGTCCACTGGTCGCGTCACGACGGTGCTCGGACGGCGCTCGGACGGCGACGGCCTGGAGGCCCGTGGTGACGCCGCCCCGCGCCTGCCGTCCGTCAGCCGGTCGCGTCCACCGCGCGCCGGGGCGCGTTGCGGGCGAAGAGGCCGGGCAGGAGCCCGCCGATCTTCGTCCCGATGCACAGGCTGACGAAGGTCGCGAGCGGAGTGGCGAGCGCCTCGGGGTCGAAGGTGGCCACCGCCACCAGACCGACCGTCCCCGGCACGAGCAGCAGGAACGCCGGGAAGAACGACACCGTCGCCGGGATCGCCGGCACCAGCCGCTCGAGCAACCGTGTCGCGACGAAGAGCAGCGCCGCTGCGGCGCCGGTCGCGACGACACTGCCCCAGAGCGGCGTCGTCCCGCTCACCACGGCGTAGGCGGTGACCATGACCGCCACCGACACGAGCGTCAGGCGCCACCCGGACCGGAACACCAGGCCGAGTCCGACCGCGAGCACCACGACCGCCACCCACGAGACCCAGTAGACCGGCACGGCCTCCCAGCCGGCCAGGTCCGTGCCGACGCCCGCGACCTCGCCCACGAGCGCTGCCGACGACGGGTCCACGTGCAGCCCGGTCAGGGCACTGCCCGACGCGATGCCGGCGGCCATGAAGCCGAGCATGATGAGGCCCTGCACCAGTCGCGACGACCCGGTGACGATGTCCGCGGCGGTGAGTTCGAGCAGGGCATTGGTGATGAGGGCGCCGGGGACGAACACCGCCACCGGAGCGCACACGGCGAAGAGCGGGACCTGCTCGAACCCGGCACCCGCGGCGACGAGGCCGACGATGGCCGTCGACACGAACGCGGCCAGGAACGGGATGATCGCAACGGCCTCGCGGAAGCGCCGGAGGACCAGGCCGATCACCCCGACCAGCCCACCGACGACGAGCGCCAGGACGATCGCCCACCACGGGCAGCGGAACACGACGGCCAGGCCGGCCGAGGTCAGGGCGTTGCCGAGGATCCACGGCAGGGCGGGCGGCGGGACGGTGCCGGCGCGGATGGCCCGGACGCGGGCGGGGATCTCGGCGAGGGCGATGGAGCCGCTCTCGAGCCCGAGCACCACGCGGTTCGCACGAGCCGCCTGGCGGGAGGACAGTTCGATGCCCTCGGCGTTGACGATGGTGGCGGCGCCGGTGGAGACCTCGCTCACCATCACCAGGGCGGGCAGGACGCCGATCGCGAGCGTCGGTCCGACCCCGGCGGCGTCCCGGGCCTTCTCGAGCGCCGACCGGACGTCGGTGACGGAGCTGCCGGCGTCCAGGAGCAGCGCACCGAGGGTGCCGAGGAGCATGCCGACCGGGACGCTCTCGCCGTCGACGACCTCGACGTGGGCCTCCGGTCGGCGGAGGGCGTTCTGCAGGTTGGCGAGTGCGCTTCCGAGTCCGACCACGATCGTCGATGCTACTGGTCGTGCGGGTTCCGCGGGGTGCGCGGTAATTGGTACCCCCGGTGGGACTCGAACCCACAACTCAGCGATTGTAAGTCGTGTGTCGGTTCTCGAAGTCGGTACCCCCGGTGGGACTCGAACCCACAACTCAGCGATTTTAAGTCGCGTGCCTCTACCGATTGGGCCACGGGGGCGGGCCGCAACAGCCTACCGATGCACGAAGGCGGTCACCCCGCACGGGGTGACCGCCTTCGTGGCGAGCGGTGCTACTTGGCGTCGGCCGGGGCCGTCACCGGCTCGGGGGCGTTCGAGACGTCCTTCGCGGGCTCGCCGTAGACGGGGCCGGCGGCACCGGCGACCTTGCCCTCTTCCGGAGCGGGGGCTGCGGCGGGCCCAGCCGGGGCCTCGGCAGCGGGCTTCGGACGGGACGCGAACGCCTCGAACGCGGCACGCGGGGTCTCGCGGTCGTCGAGCGACACGATGTCGCGGCCCAGGAAGAAGCCACCGACCCAGTCGCCGATGACGCGCCACTTGCGCTCCCACGACGGCATGGCCAGGCCGTGGTAGCCGCGGTGTGCGCCCCAGGCCAGGAAGCCCTTCATGGCGAACTTGCCGGACTGGAACACACCGGTTCCCAGGCCGAGGCCCGCGACGGCACCGAGGTTCTCGTGCTTGTAGTCGGTCGTCGCCTCGCCACGGATGGTCGCGACGACGTTCTTCGCGAGCTGCTTGGCCTGGCGCACGGCGTGCTGGGCGTTCGGCACGCAGAACCCGCCGACACCGCCACCGGTCAGGTCCGGCACGGCTGCGACATCGCCGCAGGCCCATGCGTCGGCGATCACGCCGTTGTCGTCGACCACGCGCAGGTCGGGCTGCACGCGGATGCGGCCACGCTGCTCGAGCGGGAAGTCGGTGCCCTTGACCATCGGGTTCGCCATGACGCCGGCGGTCCAGATGATGAGGTCGGACGGGATCGTCTCGATCGCGCCGTCGCTCGTCTTGAGCTCGCAGACGCCGCCGACGGCCGAGGCCAGCTGGGTCTCGAGGTGCACGGTCGCGCCGCGCTCGGCGAGGTTCTTGAGCACCCAGTGCGAGGTCTCCAGCGAGACCTCGGGCATGATGCGGCCCATCGCCTCGACCAGGTGGAAGTGCGTGTCGTCGAAGGACAGCTGCGGGTGGCTCTTCAGCAGGTCGGTGACGAAGGAGCGGAGCTCGGCGAACACCTCGATGCCGGCGAAGCCACCACCGACGACGACGACGGTGAGCAGGCGGTCGCGCTCGGGACCGGCCGGCAGGTTCGCCGCCTTGTGGAAGTTGCTGAGGATGCGGTCACGGATGGACGCGGCTTCCTCGATGGTCTTCAGGCCGATGGCCTCGTCCGCGACGCCCGGGATCGGGAACGTGCGGGACACCGCGCCGGCGGTCATGACGATCTGGTCGTAGGACTCCTCCCACGCCTCGCCCTCGGTCGGGGTGATCGTCGCCGTCTTGGTGGCGTGGTCGACCTTGGTGACCTTCGCCGTGACGACGCGCGTCTTCTTGAGGTGGCGGCGGTGCGCGACGACCGCGTGACGCGGCTCGATCGAACCGGCGGCGACCTCGGGCAGGAACGGCTGGTACGTCATGTACGGCAGCGGGTCCACCATGACGACCTCGGCTTCGCCCTGGCGAAGGTGCTTCTCGAGCTTCCATGCGGTGTAGAAACCGGCGTAACCGCCGCCGACGACGAGGATCTTGGGCACGGGGGATGATCTCCTTGGATGGGGGTGTGCGGGAGTCGGGTCAGACTTCGCCGCCACCCGCCCCGACTCCAGCGTCTGCACCGTCATCATACGCCCGGCACACACACCGGGAGGGCGACCAGTCCGCGCGCTCCAGCGCGAGGTCGCCGATGGGGTTGACGCCGGGTCCGGCGGCGAGGGCGTGTCCGACGAGGGCGTGCAGGCACTTCACGCGGGTGGGCATGCCACCGGCGCTGATGCCGTCGATCTCGTCGACGTGTTCGATCGACTCGCGGTCGGCCAGGTAGGCCTGGTGGGCCGCGCGGTACTGCGCGGCGACTTCGGGGTCCTCGAGCAGGGCTGCCAGCTCGGGCATGACCTGGTTGGCCTCGAGGGTGCTGACCGCAGCGGTGGCCGCGGGGTGGCACAGGTAGTAGAACGTCGGGAACGGGGTGCCGTTCGACAGCCGGGGCTTCGTGGAGACGACGGTGGGGTTGCCACAGACGCAGCGTGCCGCGATCCCGATGACGTCACGTGCCGGTCGGCCGAGCTGCGCCGACACGACCTGGACGTCGCGTTCGGAGGGCGGGTCGAAGGGAGGGGTCGTCACGGGAACGTGAGCCTACCGGAGAAGCGGAACCCCGCGCACCGTCGGCCCGGACGGCTCCGCGCCTCGGACTACTTGCTGTCGCCCGTACCGGAGACGTCGGGGGCGACGAGGTCGGCAGCACGCTCGTCCGTCAGTCCGGACTGCAGCACCGACGAGAGCATCGCCTGCACCCAGTCGACCTTGGGGGTCTGCACCTTCGCGCTCACGGGGGTGCCGGAGTCGGTGGTCGGGGTCTTCGCGGCCCGCTTGTCCTCGGTGCCCATCACGAGGTAGCTCTCCTCGCCCGGGTACACGTAGAGCAGCCGGTCGCGGGCCTGCGCCTCGATGTACGCCGGGTCGTCCCAGCGCGCGACGTCCTGCTTCTTCTGCGTGACGTCGGCCTTCTGGTTGGCGACCTCCTGCTGCTGCTGGGCGATCTGCTCCTGCTGCTGGATGAGCGTCCGGAGCGACGGCGCGAGCACCACCACGAACAGCACGATGATCGCGAGCATGAGCAGGCTGAACCCGGAGAAGTGGATCGAGCGGTACCAGGGGTGCGCGGGCGTGCTGCCGTCGGGCATCGCCACGGGGACGCGGCGGACGCGGGGCTTCTGGCTGGGCACGGTCCGACGATAACCCGGGCTGGTCGGTCGGGCAGCCCGGCACGCGGCCGTTCGGCGCCCTCTCAGCGTCTCGCGTCCCACGGTGCTGCCCACCAGAAGACGCCGTCGTCTCGTCGAGACGCCTCCGGATCCGGCGGCGTCTCACGGACTTCGGGGCGTCAGGCTGACACGACGGCGTGACGCCGGCGGCGGGCGGGTCCGGGTCCGATCGAGGCAGCCGGGAGGCACGGCTCCGGCCCGTCCGTCCGCCCCGCACTCGGAGTGGTCACCACACACCGCCCGACGCACGTCCGGTGGTCACGTCCTGTCGTCCGGGCCCGGGCCAGCCGACGACTCGTGACCACTCGACGCAGCGCGCGCGGCGCGTGCTGACCGCTCGGCACGTGCTGACCGCACGGCGCATGCTGACCGCTCGGCAGTCCGGGGCCGCACACACGACGAGACGCCGTCCTCGTGGAGGAGGACGGCGTCTCGGTGGTGCGGGTGCTGCTGGCCCGGCTGGTTACAGCGACGCGGCGCGCGGGAAGGCCGAGCGGCCGGCGTACACCGCGGCGTCGCCGAGCTCTTCCTCGATGCGGAGCAGCTGGTTGTACTTCGCGACGCGGTCCGAGCGGGCCGGGGCGCCGGTCTTGATCTGACCACCGTCGACCGCGACCGCGATGTCCGCGATCGTGGTGTCCTCGGTCTCGCCGGAGCGGTGCGACAGGATCGAGGTCAGGCCGTGACGGTGCGCGAGCGAGACCGCGTCGAGGGTCTCGGTGAGCGTGCCGATCTGGTTGACCTTGACGAGGATCGAGTTCGCGGCCTTCTCGTCGATGCCCCGCTGCAGACGCTTCGGGTTCGTGACGAACAGGTCGTCGCCGACGATCTGGACCTTGTCGCCGAGCTCGGCGGTCAGGTGCGACCAGCCTTCCCAGTCGTCCTCGGCCAGCGGGTCCTCGATGGTGACGAGGGGGTAGTTCGCGACGAGCTCGGCGAAGTAGGAGGTGAACTCCTGGCTCGAGAGCTGCTTGCCCTCGAACTGGTACTTGCCGTCCGAGAAGAACTCGGTGGACGCGACGTCGAGGCCGACGGCGATGTCCTTGCCGGGCGTGTAGCCGGCCTTCTCGATCGCGGTGAGCAGGAAGTCGAGCGCGGCGCGGTTCGACGCGAGCTCCGGCGCGAAGCCACCCTCGTCGCCGAGGCCGGTGGCCAGGCCCTGCTTCTTCAGCTCGCCCTTGAGGGCGTGGTAGGTCTCGACGCCCCAGCGGAGTGCCTCGGAGAAGGACTCGGCGCCGTACGGCACCAGGAAGAACTCCTGGATGTCGACGTTGGTGTCCGCGTGGGCACCGCCGTTGACGACGTTCATCAGCGGGACGGGCAGCGTGTGCGCGTTCGGGCCGCCGAGGTAGCGGAACAGCGGCAGGTCGACCGAGTCGGCTGCGGCACGGGCGACGGCGAGCGAGGCACCGAGGATCGCGTTCGCGCCGAGGCGGGACTTGTTCTCGGTGCCGTCGAGCTCGATGAGCGCGGCGTCGACGAGGCGCTGGTCGGTGGCGTCGAAGCCCTCGAGCGCCGGGCCGATCTCGTCGAGGACGGCGTCGACGGCCTTGAGCACGCCCTTGCCGCCGTAGCGCGAGGCGTCGCCGTCGCGCAGCTCGTACGCCTCGAACGCGCCGGTGGATGCACCGGACGGGACGAGCGCGCGGGACACGACGCCGTCGTCGAGGAGGACCTCGACCTCGACCGTCGGGTTGCCTCGGGAATCGAGGACTTCGCGTGCGCCTACGGCATCGATCAGGGCCACGGGGTACTCCCTACACATTGGTTGTGGTGATTGCGGTGTCGATCCTAGCGAGCGGAGGTGAACACGACGTCGGCCGTGACGCCGACCTGTGGACGAGTCCGTGCTGGAACGGGGACAGGGTGCTCAGTCGAGCGGGCGGAACGCGACGCCCTCGAGCGACGCGGTGTCGGCCGAGACGGTCGCGAACGCCGTGAAGCCCTGCGCGGCGAGGCCGGCGAGCAGGTTCTTCGTGTTCTTCGTGCGGCGCTCGAGCCGGACGCGCCGGTGGGACGCCAGCGCCTCGGTCTTCAGCGCGGCGAGCCGGACCGGGTCGACGTCCTTGTCGTACACGAGCACGACGGCGTCGGCCTCGGCGGACTCCGGCAGGGTCACCAGGTCGACGAGCCGTTCGAAGCCGAGCGAGAACCCGACGGCGGGGACGTCCTGCCCGAGGAACCGGCCGATCATGCCGTCGTACCGGCCACCGCCACCGAGGCTGTAGCCGAAGTCGGGGTGCGCGACCTCGAAGATCGTGCCCGTGTAGTAGCCCATGCCGCGCACGAGCGTCGGGTCGAACCGCAGGTCCACCCCGGGCAGCGCCTCGCGCAGGCGGAGCAGGTCGGCGAAGGCCTCGGCGTCCAGCCACGGCGCGCCCTCGACCGACGTCCAGTCCGCGGCCTCGAGCGCGCGGATGGTGTCCTCGAGCCCGGGCAGGTCGGCGCCCACGGTGCTGCGGAGCTCTGCCGCGACGCCGTCCGCGCCGATCTTGTCGAGCTTGTCGATCGTGATGAGCGCGCGGTCGGCAGCAGCGGGCTCGGTGATCCCCCACGACGCGAGGAGTGCCAGGAGGATCCGGCGGTCGTTGATCCGGATCGTCGTGCCACTGACACCGAGGGCGTCGAGGGCCGCCGTCGTCGCGCGGATGAGCTCGATCTCGGCGAGCTGCCCGGGCTCCCCCAGGATGTCGATGTCGCACTGCACGAACTGGCGGTAGCGGCCCTTCTGCGGGCGCTCAGCGCGCCAGACCGGGGCGATCTGCACGGAACGGAAGACCGACGGCAGCTCCGCACGGTGCGAGGCGTAGAAGCGTGCGAGGGGAACGGTCAGGTCGAACCGCAGACCGAGGTCGGCGAGGTCCAGCGGGGCCACGGCGCCCTGCAGGTCCTCGGTGGTCAGCCCGCGCTTCATCACCGCGAACGCCAGCTTCTCGTTGTCGCCACCCAGCCCGGAGTGCAGCCGCGCAGCGTCCTCCACCACCGGGGTCTCGATCTCGTCGAAACCGTGCCGCGAGTAGACGTCCCGCACGACACCGAGCACGTGCTCGCGCCGGGCCTTGTCCGCCGGGAGGAAGTCACGCATGCCACGGGGTGCCGTCACGGTCGTTGCCATGCGGCCAATTCTGGCAGACGGCCGTCCCCGGCTTGCGCGCCTTCCGATCCACTGGCATACTGCATGCAGAACCTCGGTCCGGATCGTGCCTGATCCACGTTCCGGATCGTTCGCGGGGCGACGTGCTGCAGTGCGTCCCGCGGTTCGAGCGGGATTCCCTGTCGGCCCCTCTCCCTGGTGGAGCCGACGCCCGCTCACGGGCGCCCTCTCTTTTTCGGGTTGGGAGGGCGCCCGTTCTCTCCCGCCCGAATCCTCCGAGCCCGGAGCGACCTCGCGCACCGGGGATCACTCTGCAGCGCGACCGGCCTCCTCGAGCTCCGTCACCGCGGCCCGCAGACTCGCTACCGGGTCCACCCCGCGCCCCGCTGCAGCCGCGATCTCCCCGAGCACCGCTCGCCCCCACACGGGGTCGGCCGTGCCCACCCCGTCGTCCGCCGCCAGCGCGGCGGACGCACCACGGGCCTCCAGGCCGACGCCGGAACCGGCCCCGACGACGGAGGCGACGACCGCGTCGGCGTCCCCACGCTCCTGCAGCCGTTCCAACAGCTTCACCGCACGCTCCAGCGGCGGCATCGCCCGCGGCACCCCGTCGAACGCACTCCGCCGGCTCGCCTTCTCGGACGCCTTCGCCGCACGCCAGACCCGCACGACGTCCTCGACGGTGTCCGCCGTCTCGTCACCGAACACGTGCGGGTGCCGCCTGGTCATCTTGTCCCGCACCCCGGCGGCGACGTCCTCGAGCGTGAAGTCCCCCGCCCGGGCGGCGATCCCCGCGTGCAGGACCACCTGGTAGAGCAGGTCGCCGAGTTCCTCGCGGACGTCGGCCGGGTCGCCGTCGTCGATGGCGTCGACGAGTTCGTACGACTCCTCGACGGCGTACCGGGCGAGTGAGGCGTGGGTCTGCGCCCGGTTCCAGACGCACCCGCCGTCCTCGGCGAGCAGGCGGTCGACGACGGTCACGAGGTCCGGTACGGCGGTCATCCGGCCATGGTCCCACTCCCGTAGACTGGCGGTGGTGTGTCGGGAAGTCTGGTCGACGGACACTCACCCGACCCCTCGAGACGGAGATCCATGTCGTCCCTCGTCCGCTCCCCCCGCTTCAGCGCCATCGCGCTCCTCACCGCCGCCGTCCTCGGCCTGCTGGTGGCGAACTCCCCGGTCGGCCCCGGCCTCGAACGGCTGCTCGACGCGCACCTGCCGCTCGGCGCCCTCGGCCTCGACCTGTCGATCGCGCACTGGATCAGCGACGGCCTGCTCGCGGTCTTCTTCCTGCTCGTCGCGATCGAGCTGAAGCAGGAACTCGTCGACGGTGAGCTGTCGAACCCCAAGACCGCGATCATCCCCGCCATCGCCGCGGTCGGCGGCGTGCTCGTCCCGGCCGGCATCTTCCTGCTCGTCACCGCGGGCACGCAGTACACGCACGGGTGGCCGATCCCGACGGCGACGGACATCGCGTTCGCGCTCGGGGTGCTCGCCATGTTCGGTCGCGGGCTGCCGAGCGGCATCCGGGTGTTCCTGCTCGCGCTGGCCGTCCTCGACGACCTCATCGCGATCATCATCATCGCCGTGGTGTTCGCCCACGACACCGACTTCCTGGCCCTCGCCGGTGCCGTCGTCACGCTCGCGGCGTTCTGGCTGCTCGGCCGGATGCTCCGTCCGGGGCGCTCCGGACAGACGCTGATCATCGTGGCGATGGTCGTCGTCGGGCTCCTGACCTGGTGGCTCGTCTACCACTCCGGTGTGCACGCCACCATCGCCGGCGTCGCCCTCGGGCTCGTGCTGCCCCGCCGCCCGGGCCACACCCTGCACGAGAACGTCGAGCCGTGGTCGAACGCCATCGTGCTGCCGGTGTTCGCGTTCGCGTCGGCCGCCGTCATCATCCCCGCGGTCGGCATCAGCGAGCTCTCCCCCACGTTCTGGGCGGTCGTCCTCGCGCTACCGGTCGGCAAGGTCATCGGCATCACCCTGTTCGGCACGATCGCCACGCGGATCTTCCGCTCCCCCGGCCGCTCGTCGCTGTCGTTCTTCTCCATCATCACCGTCGGCGTGCTCGGCGGCATCGGGTTCACGGTGTCGCTGCTCATGAACGAGCTGGCGTTCGCCCGCAACGAGGAGATCCTCGACGAGGGCGTCCTCGCCGTGCTCGTCGGATCGGGCATCGCCATCGTCGCGTCGGCGGTCGTCGTCACCCTGCGTGCGCGGGCGTACCGCGCGCGCCGCGAACTGTCCGAGGCCGAGGACACCGAGTAGCGGCTTCGCACCCGTTCCGCGACACGGCACGCGTCGTTCGACGCGTGGATCGTCGCGAGCGGCGTGCGCGCCGTGGACCAGTCCGTCACGGGCCGCGTCTACGCGGCCGGCGCCTCCGCCGGGGTCGTCGCCCCGTACACGGCGGTGAGGATGCTCTCCACCCACTGGATGAGGGCGTCGTCCGGCAGCGCCTGGTCGTGCGGGCGCGGCACGGGGATGCTCGACGCGTTCTGCTGCGGGAACCAGCGCGCCCCCGGGAACATGCGCTTCAGGCGCACCTGTGACGAGTCGGCGAGTTCCTTGCCGGCAACCCGCAGGTTGGAACCCATCACGACGACGTCGGACAAGCCGACCTGCTGCGCCATCCGACGCAGGCGGGAGACCTCGACCAGGGTCTGCACGGCCTGCGGCGGCTGCCCGTAGCGGTCGGTGAGCTCGTCGAGCACCATGTCGATCGCGTTCGGCTGCGCCGTCGGAGCCGAGGCCGCCGACAGCTTCTGGTACGCCTCGAGCCGGAGCCGCTCGGACTCGACGTAGTCCTCGGGGATGTGCGCGTCGACGGGGATCTCGAGGCGGAGCTCGGTCTGCCCCTCGGCGACGTCGCCACGGAACTGCGACACCGCCTCGCCGATCATCCGGAGGTACAGGTCGAACCCGACACCCGCGATGTGGCCGGACTGCTCACCACCGAGCAGGTTGCCCGCCCCGCGGATCTCGAGGTCCTTCATGGCGACCTGCATGCCCGCACCGAGCTCGTTGTTCGCGGCGATGGTCTCGAGGCGGTCCTGCGCGGTCTCGGACAGCGGCTTGTCGGAGTCGTAGAGGAAGTACGCGTACCCGCGCTCGCGGCCACGGCCGACCCGACCGCGCAGCTGGTGCAGCTGCGACAGCCCGTACTTGTCGGCCTTGTCGATGATGAGCGTGTTGGCGTTCGCGATGTCGAGACCGGTCTCGATGATCGTCGTCGAGACGAGGACGTCGAAGCGACGCTCCCAGAAGTCGACCATGACCTGCTCGAGGGTGGTCTCCGACATCTGCCCGTGCGCCACGGCGATGCGGGCGTCCGGCACGATCTCGGCCAGGTGTGCGGCGACCGACTGGATGTCCTTCACCCGGTTGTGCACGTAGAACACCTGGCCCTCACGCAGGAGCTCGCGGCGGATTGCGGCGGCGACCTGCAGGTCGGACTGCGGCCCGACGAAGGTCAGGATGGGGTGCCGGTCCTCTGGCGGGGTGGCCAGGGTCGACATCTCGCGGATGCCCGTGACCGCCATCTCGAGCGAGCGCGGGATCGGGGTCGCCGACATCGCCAGCACGTCGACGTTCGTCTTGAACTTCTTGAGCTGGTCCTTGTGCTCGACGCCGAACCGCTGTTCCTCGTCGATGATGACGAGACCGACGTCCTTGAACGTGATGCCCTGCGACAGGATCCGGTGGGTCGCGATGACGATGTCGACCGTGCCGTCGGCGAGCCCGGCGATGGTCTCCTTCGACTCCTTCTCGGTCTGGAACCGGCTCAGGGCGCGCAGGTGCACCGGGAACCCGGCGAAGCGCTCCTGGAAGGTCTCCATGTGCTGGCGGACGAGCAGGGTCGTCGGGACGAGCATGACGACCTGCTTGCCGTCCTGCACGGCCTTGAACGCGGCACGGATCGCGACCTCGGTCTTGCCGTAGCCGACGTCGCCGGAGAGCAGGCGGTCCATCGGGATCGGCCGTTCCATGTCGCGCTTGATCTCGTCGATCGTGGTGAGCTGGTCGGCGGTCTCGGCGAACGGGAACGCCTCTTCCAGCTCGCGCTGCCACGGGGTGTCGGGACCGAACGCGTGCCCCTTCGACGCCATCCGCGCCGAGTACAGCTTGACCAGGTCGACGGCGATGTCGCGGACGGCCTTGCGCGCCTTCGACTTGGCGGCGGACCAGTCCGAGCCGCCCATCTTCGACAGGGTCGGGGACTCACCACCGACGTAGCGGGACAGCTGGTCGAGCTGGTCGGTCGGCACGAAGAGCTTGTCGCCCGGGTAGTTGCGCTTCGACGGCGCGTACTCGAGCACGAGGTACTCGCGCTGCGTCTTCACCGCGTTGCGTCCACCCGAGCTCACTTCGCGGCTGACGAGCTCGACGAACTTGCCGATGCCGTGGGTCGCGTGCACGACGACGTCGCCCGGCTTGAGCTGCAGCGGGTCGACGACGTTCTTGCGCCGGCTCGCGAGCTTCTTGACGGTGCGGGCCCCCTGCTGGACGCTGCGGCCGTAGAACTCGGCCTCGCTCAGGACCGCGATGCGGGGGTCGGGGATGGCGAAACCGTGCTCGACGGTCGCGGTCGTCACGACGGCGAACCCCGGCTCGGGCGGCGCGTCGACCGCTGCGGCACGGGCGGCGACCCCGGCGTCGGCCAGCACCTGCACCGCACGTTCGACCAGGCCCTGCCCCTGCGCGGTCACCACGACCGCCCACCCGTCGTCGGTCAGCGACTTGACGTGCGCGATCGCCCCGTCGGCGCTGCCCGCGAAGCTCGGCACCGCCTCCGCCCGGACGCGGATGTACTCGCCGGCTTCGGCAGCGGCCTCGGCGTCGGTGAGGACGCGCTCGGTGTCCCCTTCGTCGAGGCCGGAGTCGAACGGCGACACCGTCCACCAGGTGCGCTGCCCGCGGGTGTTCTTGAGCTGCTGCACGGTCAGGAAGTTGCCCGCGTCGAGGTCGATCGGGGCCTGTGCCCCGGCGACCGCTGCGCTCCAGGCCGCCTGCAGGAACTCGGTGTTCGTCTCGGCCAGGCTGTTCGCGCGGCCGTTCACCCGCTCGGGCGAGAACACCGCGATGGTGGCGTCGTCCGGCAGGTAGGAGGTCATCGGAACGAGGTCCTGCACGAGCGCCGGAGCGAGCGACTCCATGCCCTCGACCGGGATGCCCTCGGCGATCTTCGCGAGCATCTGGGACAGGTTCGGGAACTCGTGCAGCATCTCGCGGGCCCGCTGCCGGACTTCCTCGCTGAGCAGGAGTTCGCGCGAGGCGGTCAGCTCGACCGAACCGAGGTCGTCCTCGGTGGTGCGCTGGTCGGCGACGGAGAACGCCTTGATCGCCTCGATCTCGTCGCCGAAGAAGTCGACACGCGCCGGGTGGTCGGCCGCCGGCGGGAAGACGTCGAGGATGCCACCGCGCACCGCGAACTCACCACGGCGGGTGACGAGGTCGACGCGCGAGTAGGCGAGGTCCACCAGCTGCGCCGAGATCGCCGCCAGGTCGTTGCCCCGCGAGTCGGTCCGGAGCACCACCGGCGCCAGGGACGTCAGGTTGCTCGCGATCGGCTGCAGCGCGGCTCGGACGCTCGCGACGACGACGGTCTGGCGCCGCTCGGTCGGGTCCGTCGCCTGCCACGCAGCGAGCTTGCGGAGCGTCGCGATGCGTGTGCCGACGGTCTGGGGGCTCGGGCTGAGACGCTCGTGCGGCAGGGTCTCCCACGCGGGGAACTCGAGCACCTCGGCGTCGGGGACGTAGCTGCCGAACGCTTCGCGGACCGCTTCGGCTTCACGCCCAGTCGCCGTGATGACGAGGACGCACTGCGGACCGTTGCGCTCGGCGAGCAGCGCACCGAGCAGCGGCACGCGCAGGCCGTCCACGACGGAGAAGTCGGCGTCGCGCGGTGCGGCGCGCAGCACGCGATCGAAGGCGGAGGCGCGCGAGAGCGCAGGGATGATGCCCGAGATCGTCACTCAGGAGATGGTACCGGCCACCACCGACGCCGACCGCGCCGTGCGCGACGGGCGAACAGCGCGGAACACTCAGGACGGAGCGTGCACGCGCTGCTGTGCGGCGAGCAGGCCGACCTCGGCGATCGCCTCGACCGCGTCGGCGGCGTCGGCCAGCAGGATCGGGAGCGTCTTCTTCTCGGCTGCGGAGAAGTCACGCAGCACGTAGTCGGCCGGGTCCTGCCGACCGGGCGGACGCCCGATGCCGACCCGGACGCGCATGAACTCGTTCGTCCCGGTGGCCTTGATGATGTCGCGCAGCCCGTTGTGCCCGCCGTGCCCGCCACTACCCTTCAGGCGGACGGTGTCGAACGGCAGGTCGAGCTCATCGTGCACGACGACGAGGTCGGCCGGGGTGGCGCTGTAGAACCCGAGCACCGAGGAGACCGGTCCGCCCGAGGTGTTCATGAACGACCCGGGCTTCGCCAGCACGAGTCGTGTGCCGCCGGGCACCAGGCGCCCCTCGGCGACCTGGTTCGGCGTCTTGTGCTTCTTGAACGTCGCACCCATGCGGGACGCGAGTTCGTCGAGGACCATCTGGCCGACGTTGTGGCGGTTGCCCGCGTAGTCGGGCCCGGGGTTCCCGAGCCCGACCACCACGAGGATGTTGTCCGTCACAGCGTCGACCAGATGTCTTCGAAGGGGGTGTTACTCGGAGTCCGCGGCGCCCTCGGCACCCGACTCGGCGCCGGCCTCGGCCGAGGCTTCGTCCGCAGCGTCGTCGTCAGCGGTGCCACGCGGGGTGACGATCGCGACGACGAGCGCCTCGGGGTCGGTCTCGAGCTCGGCGCCCTCGGGGAGCTCGAGCTGCGAGGCGTGGATCTGCACGCCGTCCTCGAGGCCCTCGACGTTCACGGAGACGTGCTCCGGGATGTCGGTGGCGAGCACGAGCAGCGAGATCGTGTTGAGGTCCTGCACGTGGATGGTGCCGGAGAAGGACTCGCCCTCGATGACGACGGGCACGTCGACCGTGACCTTCTCGCCACGGCGGAGGACCACGAGGTCGATGTGCTCGATGATCTGACGCACCGGGTCACGCTGGACGTCCTTGACGAGGGCGAGCTGGGCAGCACCCTCGATGTCGAGGTCGACGACCGCGTTGGCGGTACGGACGAGCAGCATGGTCTCGTGACCGGGCAGCGAGATGTGCTTCGGCTCGGTCCCGTGGCCGTAGACGACGGCGGGGATCTTGTCGGCCGCGCGGAGCTTGCGAGCAGCGCCCTTGCCGAACTTGGTGCGGACTTCCGCTGCGAGCTTGGTGTAGTCGGCCATGGTGCCTCCTGGTGTCGGGGACGACGCCGGGGTGCCGGCATCGTGGGGGTCTGTGGTGTTGCAACTCGAACGCGTGCACGCGTGAGGAACGATCCCAGGGTCTTGCCGGGTATCCCACCGCGTCGATCACGGCCGCGCGTACGCAGCCCTCGCCGAAGTCAGGGACTGAGTCTAGCAGGGCCGTCCGGGCGTGTCGCGCGGCACGGTCCGGACGCCAACCGCGACGGACAGGAGGCCCGTGGCTGTCCCGCCACGGGCCTCCTGTCCGTCGTCCCCATGCGACGGGCGCGGGGCGCTCCCCCCAGGACCGCTCCCCGCGACCGCCGCGTCAGTCGATCCCGGCCGGCGCCGCCGGCGCGAGCCGCGCGATCACCCGGTCGAGGCGGGCATCCACCTGCGGTTGCCGGGTCGACCCCTTCCGGAGCACGGCGGCGTCGGTCGCGGTGACGTGCAGGAGCCGTTCCCACTCCGCCGCGTACAGCGCGCTGCGGTAGCCGGAGGACTCCTGGCACGCGACGTCCCGTTCGGCGACGGCGACCTCGGCCTTCCCTGGGTCGTCCGAGAACAGGACGACCTGGTCGCCGTCACGGACGCTGACGTGCATCGAGGGGGTCGGCATGCCCTCCGGCCCCTCCGGCAGGTCCGGCACACCGGACGGCGCCATGCAGGTGCGCCACTCGGCCGCCGCCGTCCGGACCGTGTCGTCCTGACGTGCGTCCAGCGCAGCCAGGTACGTCAGGCGCTGGGCGAGCTCGGACGCCGCCTGCTCGGTGCCGCGCAGCGTGGTACCGAGGGTCTTCCGGGCGGCCTTCCAGCAGCGGGCGGCCACGTCATCCGGGAGTGCCGCGAACGCCGCCTGGCGGTCGGGGTCGTCCCCCCACTTCCGCATGCCCGCCTGGTTCGCACCGGCCACGGACGACCCGTGGTAGCCGCGGGTCTCGGCGAGCGCCGCGGTGAGGGGCCGGGTGGTCGCGAGTGCGGGTGACGGGTTCGCCCGGGCGGCGGTGTCTGCCGCGTCGTCGTCGGCCTGCAGCCCGGCCGCGGTCGCCCAGGGCGCCGGATCGTCGATGCCGGCCTTCCGCAGGCAGGGCTCGGCCACGAGGTCCTCTGCGTACGTGGTCTTCGACGAGGCCGGTGCGACGAAGGCGTCGAGCGGCATCGCCCACGCGGTGCTGTCCTGTTCGACGGTGGGTGCGACCGCGACGTCGGCGCGTTCGGGCAGCCCGTGGACGACCGCGGTGGCCAGTCCGGCGAGGACGACGACGAGGGTGCCGGTCTTCGCGACGCGGTTCGTGATCTGCATGGTTCCCCCTAGGCGCGGACGAGGCCGCGTTCGTGTGCGGTGATGACGACCTGGATCCGGTTCCGGAGGCCGAGCTTCGTCAGGACGGCGCGGACGTGGGTCTTCACGGTGGCGTCGCTCAGGAAGACCGACTCGGCGATCTCGGCGTTGCTGAGCCCCTTCGCGACGAGCATGAAGACCTCGCGCTCGCGAGCCGTCAGCGAGTCGAGCACCTCGTCGCGCCGATCGGTGACGGCCGGGGTGCCCTGCGCGCGCAGCAGGTCGAGCGCCTCCGCTTCCGTCGGTGCCGGTCGGCCCGCGTGCACGTCGCGGATGGTCGCGGTGACGACGTCGGGCAGGGCGTCCTTCGTCAGGAACGCTGCGGCGCCGGCGCGGAGTGCGGCGAGCACGGCGTCGTCGCGGCGGATGGTCGTGAGCGCGACGACCCGCGGGCGGTCCTGGGTCGACGCGGCGAGCCGGGTCAGGGTCTCGATGCCGTTCATGACCGGCATCCGCAGGTCGAGCAGCAGCACGTCGGGGTGTTCGGCGGCGCAGAGCTCGAGGGCGGCGGCACCGTCGCCGGCGGTCCCGACACAGGTCATGTCGTCCTGGGCGTCCACGAGCATCTGCATCCCGGTGGCGAACAGTCGTTGGTCGTCGACGACGGCGACGCGGACGGCGCTCATCGGACGCGCTCCGGCCGGACGGCCGCGGTGTCGGTGTCGGTGTCGTGCGTCGCCGTGGTCGGCACGGCGGCGGTCGTCGGCAGCCACGCGGTGACCACCCACTCGTCCGTGGTGTCGCCCACACCGGCACGCAGCCAGCCGCCGGCCAGTCGTGCACGCTCCTGCATCCCGGCGACACCGGAACCGGCACCGTCGAGCGCCACGAGCGGTTCGCTGCCCCGTGACGTCACGACGACGCCGAGCCCCGGCCCGCGCCAGTCGAGCGCCACCCGGGCCGTCGCTGTCCGCCCCTGGTGCTTCAGCACGTTCGTCAGGCTCTCCTGGACGATCCGGTGCACCGCGCTGGCGCTGCCCGCGGGGACCTGACCGGCTGCGCCGTGCTCCTCGAACGTCGCGGTCATCCCGAGCTCCCGCATGTCCTCGACCAGGTCGGGGACATCGAGCAAGCCGTGACGGTCGGCGTCGTCGCTCGCCTGGATGCGTTCGACCAGGGCCCGGACGTCGCCCAGTGCCGAGCGGCTCACGTCAGCGATGTCTTCCAGCGCCCGGGCAGCGTGTTCGTCCCGCACGGCGATGGCTGCGGCCCCCTGGGCCTGGGACACGACGACCGCCAGTGAGTGGGCCAGCGAGTCGTGCACGTCGCGGGCGATGCGGGCACGGTCCTGCTCGGCGCGGAGCTCGGTCGTGGTCACCTCGGTGCGGCGCTGCGCCTCGACCACACGGACCCGGGCGAGGCCGATCCGCCACGCGGCACCGATGGCCACGCCGACGGCCCAGGCGACACCGCTGACCCCGACGAACGCGAACGTGATCGTGACGAGGTCCGACCGGGTCCCGCCCGCGTTCCCCACCCAGCTGCCCCAGACGTCCTGGTCGGCAGCGGTCGGGACCGCCATCGCCCAGGCGGCCGCCGCACTCGCGAGCAGGAGCACGGGGACCGCGAGGTAGCGGAGCAGGTCGGACCGACCGGCGCCGACGACGCCGACGACGATCGCGATCGCCAGGTACTCCGGCCAGGTCGTGTCGGTCGGCCGGGGGAGCAGCCGGGCAGCCTGCAGGAGCGGGATGCCGACGACCAGTCCGAGCGCGGTCGCGGGCATCCACGCGGCGAGGCCGATGGCGACGGCGAAGGCCGACACCACGACGACGTGGTCGGCGAGTCCCGCACGTCCGGCTTCGGCGACGATCCAGAGCACGAGGTACACGGCGCCGGCGGCGGGGGCCAGCAGGTGCCGGTACCGGCGGAGGAAGGAGGTCATGACGCGAGCGTATGGGCCGCGCTGCACGGGGACCGAGCCGCGCGACCGCTTTTCATCCGAGGTGATGAGGACGCGTCGGTTCGCTCAGCGACGGACCTGCCGACGGTGCTCCTGCGCGGCGTGGAGGACGTCCCGCGCGCGGTCGCTCGCCGCCTCGGCCTCGTCGCGGGCTGCCTCGCGCCGGGTGATCTCGGCCTCGGCCTGCTCGAGGGCACGCTGGAGCTCCGCGCGCCGCTCCTCCGCCTGTTCGAGATCGGCCTCGGCGGTGTCGAGTGCTGCGTCGGCGTCGCGGGACTCCGTGCGCGCTGCGGTCTCGGCCTGGCGCGCGGCCTTCCGGTCGGCGGCCGGGTCGCGCTTCGGTTCGGGTTCGGCGTCCGGTTCCGCGGCGTCGCGCTGCGCGGGCCTGGAGGCACGGCTCGCCTTCCGCGCACCCCTCGCCTGGGAGATGGGGATGGGTGGGGCATCGCTGCCGGACCAGGCATCGGGCACCGCGTCCGGATCCGCGAGCGCCCCGTCGAGGTCGACCGCGTCGAACCCCACGCTCTCGAGCGCCGTCACGAGCAGCCCCGACCGGACGGCCGCGCCGGCGTGCGGATCCGCCATCGCCGCCTCGATCGTCGACCGGACCTGCTCGAGCACCGCCGGGGTGACGGGATGTCCGGCGTCGGACGCCAGGTCCGCACCGGCCTGCGCGAGGGCGTCGACGACCTCGGCGCGCTGCCGACGGAGGGTCCGGATCGCGTCGGGGTCGGCGTCGGCTTGGGCCTTGCGGAGCGCCGGTCCGAGGTCGACGGCGTCGTCGAGGGCACCGTCGTGGGCGAGCAGGTCGATCACCCAGGCGGCCGGTGAGGGCTTCCGGAGCTTCCCGATCGCCGTGGCGAGGGCACGGTCGTCCTTGCGCACCGCGCGCTGCCGTGCGGTGCGCTCGGCGACGAAGTCCGGCGGCGCGACGAGCAGCAGCTCCCTGGCGACGTCGGCGAACTCCATGCGACCACTGTGCCAGCAGGATGCCGGGTACTACCAGTCGTGGACGGTGCCGTCGGCCAGGCGGTTGAACGGCAGGTACGCCTGCTCGTACGGGTACTTGCCGGCCTCGTCGACATCGAGACTGACCCCGAGACCCGGCTCGTCCCCCGGGTGCAGGTAGCCGTCGGTGAACGTGAACGTCTGGTGGAACACCTGGTTGGTCTGCGGTCCGTGCTGCATGTACTCCTGGATGCCGAAGTTGTGGATCGCGAGCCCGAGGTGCATCTGCGCGGCGAGCCCCACCGGGGAGATGTCGGTCGGCCCGTGGAACCCGGACTTGACCTGGTACAGCGCCGCGTACTCCATCGTCTTCTTGAGCGGGGTGACGCCGCCCATGTGCGTGACGGCACCGCGGACGTAGTCGATGAGCTGGTCGCGGATGATGTCCTTGAAGTCCCAGATGGTGTTGAAGACCTCCCCGATCGCCAGCGGCGTCGTGGTGTGCTGCCGGACGAGCTGCAGGGCCTCCTGGTTCTCTGCGGGGGTGCAGTCCTCGAGCCAGAACAGGTCGTACGGCTCGAGCGACTTGCCGAGCTTCGCGGCCTGCAGCGGGGTCATCCGGTGGTGACCGTCGTGCAGCAGGGGCAGCTCCGGGCCGAACTCGTTGCGGACGGCCTCGAACACGGTGGGCACGTGGCGCAGGTAGGCACGGGTGTCCCAGTCCTCCATCGCCGGGTACGCACCGCGCTGGGCGGGTTCGAAGTCGTAGCGGACGCCGGCGTTGCCCTCGGTGGTCGTGTTCGACGCGATGCCGTAGATGGACTCGAGGCCGGGGACACCGGTCTGCACGCGGATGGAGCGGTAGCCCTCTTCCTGGTGCTCTCGGATGGAGTCGAACAGCTCGGGCAGTTCCTTGCCCGAGGCGTGGCCGTACGCCATCAGCCCGGTGCGCGACGCCCCGCCGAGCAGCTGGTAGAGCGGCATCCCGGCGACCTTCGCCTTGATGTCCCAGAGGGCCATGTCGACGGCGGCGATCGCGGCCATCGTGACCGGTCCGCGGCGCCAGTACGACGACCGGTACAGGAACTGCCAGGCGTCCTCGATGCGGCTGGCATCACGGCCGACGAGCAGCGGGACGACGTGCTCGGACAGGTACGCGGAGACGGCGAGTTCCCGGCCGTTCAGGGTGGCGTCGCCGAGTCCGGTGACGCCGTCGGCGGTCGTGAGCTTGAGCGTCACGAAGTTCCGGTTCGGGCTGGTCACGATGACCTCGGCCCGCTCGATCAGCTGCCCGCGGTCCGCCGAGGCCCAGGTGTCCGGACGGCCGGCGGTGGTCTCGGCCGGCCCGCTGTCGGTGGCGCCGGGGACCGGGGCCGCGGGGTTCGTGGTGTTCGTGTCGGTCATGCGTGGACTCCTCCGTTGGAGCTCTGGCGGGCTGCTGCCGCGGCGGTGCGGATGCCCTCGGCCGCCGCCGTCACGGCAGCGACCACGGGGGTGGTGTCGAGTTCGGGGGCGACGACGGCCAGGACGTCGTGCACGTCCGAGTCTGGCCCGGGGGCGCCGGGGTCGCCCACCAGGTCGGGCCGCCCCGTGACGTGCAGCCACCACGCGGCGAGGGCGGTGGCCGCCCCGGCGCCGATACCGGCCGAGGGGTCGCGGCTGAGCCGGTGCCGCACGACGTCGACGATGCGGACGGGCAGCTTC
Source organism: Curtobacterium sp. VKM Ac-2889 (assembly GCF_015350855.1). NCBI lineage: Bacteria > Bacillati > Actinomycetota > Actinomycetes > Micrococcales > Microbacteriaceae > Curtobacterium > Curtobacterium sp. VKM Ac-2889. Next base: position 493,538 of record NZ_JADKSC010000002.1, read on the forward strand.
TGCGAGCCGCCGGACGCGATCTGCCGCAGGGTGTGCCGGATGCGCGGGTTGGCGAACCGCTCGACCAGGGCCGCGCGGGCGTCGGTGACCTCGGCCTCGGGCAGGGGCAGCTCGAGCGCGGCTTCGTCCCAGAGCTGCTCGACGGCGGTGCGGCAGACGGGGTCGTCCATCGCCTCGGCCACGGTGTCGTGGCCGAGCTGCAGCCCCAGGTAGGCCAGGAGCGAGTGCGAGCCGTTCAGCAGCCAGAGCTTCCGCTGTTCGTACGGGGTGACGTCGTCGACGATCCGGACGCCCGCCGTCTGCCACGCCGGGCGGTCGATCCCGTCGAAGGCGTCCTCGAGCACCCACTCCGCGAACGGCTCGGTGACGACGGGGACCCGGTCGCCGGCGAGCGCACCCGGCAGTTCCGGCAGGTGCGCGACGTCGTCGTCGGTGGTGGCCGGGGTGATCCGGTCCACCATCGAACTCGGGAACGTGACGTTCGCCTCGATCCAGTCGCGCAGGGCGTCGTCGGTGACGGCGTCGAGCACGGCGTCGCGCAGGACCGCCCCGTTGTGCGTCAGGTTGTCGAGGCTGACCAGCGCGATGCGCCCGGAGCCGGCGGTGCGGCGGGCATCGAGCCCTGCGACCAACCGGGCCGGCACGTCGGAACCGGGCCGGTAGCCCTGCTCGGTGACCGTCAGCGTGACGATGGTCGTCTCCGGGGACGCGACCACGTGCCTCCAGGCGGTGTCGTCGCTGCCCGGGTGGGCGGCCGTGATCGTGTCGACCACCTCGGCGCTGTCGCCGGACGCGGCGCGGGTGACCAGCGTGTACCGGCAGCCCTGGGCAGTCAGGGCGTCGGCGACGTCGGGCGAGCGCCCGGTGAAGGCAGTGATCCCCCACGGTTCGCCGTCGGTGTGGGCGGTGTACCAGGCGAGGTGGGCGCGCGCGAACGCGCCCACCCCCACGTGGACGATGCCCGGTCGGCGATCGGTCATGCGGTCACCGGGACGAGCGAGCGGAGGTAGGCGAGGTTGTCGGCGGTGCGGGCCTCGAGCGGCAGGTCGGTGGAGAAGTCCTCGATGGTGACCCAGCCGTCGTAGCCCACCTGGCGGAGCGCGTCGAGGTACTCGGACACCGACGCCTGGCCGGTGCGCAGGGGTGCCCACTCGTGCTGCCAGATCGAGCTGCCGTCGGCACGGGTGTCGCCGGTGTCGACCCAGCGGGCGTTCTTCACGTGGGCGTGTGCCAGGTACGGCCCGAGCAGTTCGAAGGCGGCGAGGTGGTCTTCGTACCCCTCGATCACGAGGTTGCCGAGGTCGTGGATGACGCCGACGTGCGCGGGGTCGAGACCGTCGATCAGCCGCAGTGCCGCGGATGCCGACGGCGTGATCGTCATGTGGTGCAGCTCGACGAGTGCTTTCACGCCGAGCTCCGACGCACGCGCCGCGACCCACTCGAGGTCGGCCCGGGTGCGGTCGAACAGCTGACCGTACGTCTCCCCCGTGCGCTCCTTCTCGGCTCGGTAGTGCGGCATCGTGACCCGCACCTGGCGGGCCCCGAGTTCGCTCGTCACGCGGAGCATCGTCTCGACGCCGTCGTGGTCCGCGGCCGGCTGGTAGCCGCCGATGCCCGAGTACTCGAGTCCGGCACCGTCGGTGATCCGGGCGATGTCGCCCACCCGGTCGCGGATGCCGGTGTACTGCCACGTCGAGTTGTTGCCCGCCCAGAACGACCGCTCGGCGGGGATGGCTTCGCCGGCGGCCGGGCGGTCGTCGACCACGCGCCACTCGATGCCGTCCCAGCCCTGCGCCGCCAGGGTCTCGGCGGCTTCGGCGGGGGTCCAGTCGGGGGTGGAGGCGGTGAACACGGAGAACTTCATCGGGTGGCTCCTTCGGTCGCGGCGGCGGTTGCGGGGGTGCCGACGACCGGCACCACGTCGGCTGGGCTGGCGCTGCCTTGCCCTCGATCAGGCCCGCCGACGACCGGCACCACGTCGTCGTACGTGCCCTCGATCACGTCGTCGATGCGCACGGGGTGTCCGAGCGTCGCACTGACGTAGAGCCCGCGGACGGTGGCGAGCGAGACCAGGGCGGCGTCGACGGTGACGCCCGGTTCGCGGCCCTGCCGGATCGCGTCGACGATGTCGGTGTACTGCCGAGCGTGCCCGGCGGCGAAGTGGTCGGGCTCGGCCGGGCCGCCGACGACGTGCTCGGGCGGGACGACGTCGTCCTTCTGGTCGACGGCTCCGGCGACCGCGCTGGCGTTCGACGTGGTCGCGGCGGACTCGAGCGTCGCGGTGTCCGGGGCGATGTGGAAGTAGGCGAGCCGGTCGTCGTCGACGATCGCGGACCCGTGCGTGCCGTACACGGCGTACCGGGCGGAGAGCCCCGGGTACGCGGCGGTCGTGCAGTGGACGACGCCGAGCGCCCCGCCGTCGAACCGGACGGTGGCGACCGCGGTGTCCTCGACCTCGATGCGGTCGTGGGCGAGGAGCCCGGTCTGGGCCGAGATCTCGACCGGACGGCCGAGCGCCCAGACGAGCAGGTCGACGGTGTGCACGCCCTGGTTCATCACCGCGCCGCCGCCGTCGAGCGCCCAGGTGCCGCGCCAGTCACCGGAGTCGTAGTACCCCTGCGACCGGTACCAGGCCACGCTCGCCAGGCCCGAGGTCACGGTGCCGAACCCGCCGTCGTGCGCCGCCCGGGCGACGGCCGCCGAGGCCGGGTCGAAACGGTGCTGGCTGATGACGCTCGTGACGAGCCCGCGGTCGCGAGCGGCTGCGGCGAGCGCCGCGATCTGCCGCGCCCGGGGCATCGTGGTGTCGAGCGGCTTCTCGATGACGACGTGCTTGCCGGCGGCCAGGGCGGCCTCGGCCAGCTGCACGTGCATGCCCGAGGGCGAGCAGATCGCGACGACGTCGATGTCGGACTGGTCGATCGCCTCTCCGATGGTGGACGTCGTGATCGGACGGGCGACGCCCATCGCCTCGATCGCGTCGGCCGCGCTCGTGGCGGCTTCGGGCACGGCGTCGACGAAGGCGACGACCTGCAGGTCGGGGTGGTGCACGGCGACGGTGGCGTGGTGACGGCCGATGACGCCGGCGCCGACGACTGCCAACTTCAGTGGGGTGGTCATCGCAGGGTGACTCCGATCTGGTCGGTGAGGGTGCGGAAGGCCCGGCCGGCACGACCGAAGGCCGCGGGGCCGGAGAACCCGCCGAGGGAGGTGAAGTCGCTGAGGTGCGGTTCGAGCGAGGCGTACCCGGAGTACCCGGCGTCGCGGAGCGCGGTGAGGGTCTGGAGCAGTTCGCCGTCGCCCTCGCCCGCCGGCACCACCGACGAGTCGTCGGCGAGGGCGTCCTTCACCTGCAGGTAGTCGACGTACGGGGCGAGCTGCTCCCAGCCGTCGGTGAAGGGCCGGACTCCGCACTGCACGTAGTTCGCGTTGTCCCAGGCCAGTCGGAGCGCGGACGAACCGACGCTCTCGACGATGTCGAGCACGCGCGCGGGGACGTCGCCGTAGATGTCCTTCTCGTTCTCGTGCAGCAGGGTCACCCCTTCGCGCTCGGCGAGGTCGGCGAGCGCCCGCATCCGGACGAGGACGTCGTCACGGACGTCGTCCGGCTGCCGACCTTCGAAGTAGAACGAGAAGATCCGGATGTTCGTGGTGCCGAGGGCGTGCGCGGCACGGATCGCGCGGGCGAGGCGTGCGACCTCGTGCTCGACGGGTTCGTCGACGGGCACCTTGCCGATCGGCGAGGCGATCGCGGACACGGTCTGCCCACGCTCGTCGAGCAGCCGGTGGAGTCCGGCGAGCTGGTCGTCGTCGAGGTCGACGACGTTGACGCCCCAGGCGCTGCGGACCTCGATGGCGCTCGCGCCGAGCGCCTGCAGGACCGCGACCTGGACGACCGGGTCGGCGTCGATCTCGTCGCCGAAACCGGAGAGTTCCCACGTGGGCTGGTCGGTCATGGTGTCCTTTCGTTCGGACGGGAGGCGCGTGGCGGGGCCGCCTCGGGCCTCCAGTCCGGTTCTGGGTTGCGGCCTACTTGACGGAGCCGGCGGTCAGACCGCCGACCAGGTAGCGCTGGAAGATCAGGTACAGGGCGACGACGGGGACGGCGCACACGATCGAGGCGGCCATCATCTGGCCGTAGATCGGGACGGCACCGCCCTCTTGCGTGGTGCCGAGCACCTGCAGCACCACGGCGACCGTCCGGGTGTTCGGGGTCGTCATGATCGTGGAGAACAGGACGTCGTTCCACCCGAGCAGGAACGCGAAGATCGCGGACACGACGATGCCCGGCCACGACAGTGGGAGCACGATCTTGGTCAGGATCTTCGTCGAGCTGGCGCCGTCGATGCGCGCCGCTTCCTCGAGTTCCTTCGGCAGGCCGCGCAGGTACGTGACCATGACCCACGTCGAGAACGGCAGCGCGAACGTCAGGTAGGTGACGAACAGGCCCCACCGGGTGCCGATGATCTGCACGCCGGTGGCACTGGCGATGTTCGAGAACACCACGAAGACCGGCAGCAGCAGGAGCGTGCCGGGGATCGACTGCAGGGCGAGGAGTCCGCGGAGGATCGTCAGGCGGCCGAGGAACCGGAACCGCACCAGCACGTAGGCCGTGGACACGGCGAGCGCGGCACTCGCGACGGCGACGGCTCCGGCGGTGAGCATCGAGTTCACCAGTCCCTCGCCGAGGGCGACGGTGGACCAGATCTCGACGTAGTTCGACAGGGTGAACTCGGACGGGAAGTACTCGCCGCGGGCGACCGCGACGTCGGAGTTGACCGAGCCGAACAGGATGTAGAGCACCGGGACGGCGATGAACGCGATGATCACCGCGATGACGGTGACGAGCAGCCAGCGCGGCAGCAGCCGGGTGACGTCGGTGTCGTAGGGGCGTTTGGTCCGTCGTCCGCCGCTGCCGGTCGTGATGCTCTCGGTGAGCGTCGCGGTGGGGCGGGTGCGGGTGCTGAAGGACGTGCTCGGGGTGGTCATGCGCGTGCTCCGTCGATGTCGGCGGCGGTCGGGGCGGCGGCGAGCGTGGCGCGGTCGGCGCGACGCTGCTTCCGGTTGGGGCCGGCGTCGTCGCCGGTGTCGAGCTTGACCGCCCGCAGGTAGACGAACAGCGGGATCGCGACGATCACGAGTGAGCAGATCGCCATCGCCGCGGACAGGCCGAAGCGGAACGACTGGAAGCTCGCGATGTACGTCAGGACGGGCATCACCTCGACGCTGGACGGCAGCGGGATGCCGAACAGCACGAACGGCAGCGTGAAGTTGTTGATGTTGTGCAGGATCGAGATGATCACCGCGAGGCTCAGCGGGCCGCGCAGGTACGGGAAGATGATGTACCGCAGCTTCGCCCACCAGGTCACCCCGTCGAGTGCGGCGGCCTCGTGCACCTCGTTGTCCACGGCCTGCAGCCCGGCCAGGGACAGCAGGTAGACGAAGGGCCAGCTCGTCCAGATCATCACGCCGGCGAGCGCCCAGTACGACGCCGAGCCGTTCAGCCACAGCACGTCGGTGTGCAGGATCGAGTTCACGACTCCCTGCGGCTGGAGCATCGTGCGGAAGAACGTGCCGACGACGAATGCCGGGAGCACGTACGGGATCAGGTAGATCGAGCGGACGAGCCCGCGACCGGGGAACCGGTTCTGCGTCGAGATCGCGGCGGCGACGCCGATCGGCACGGTCACCGCGGTGACGAGCACCGACAGCGACACCGAGATCCAGATCGAGTGCAGCAGCGGCGAGTTCGTGAACGCCTCGGTGAAGTTGGCGAACCCGACGAACGGGGCGCTGAACCACTGGCGGAGCGTGTACTGGTCGAGGTCGAGCATCGCGATCCAGAAGCCCACCACCAGCGGCACCACGATGACGGCGAGCATGAGGAGCCCGCCGGGCAGGAGCATCCACAGCGGGCGCTCGCGTTTGTACAGGGGCGTCTTGCCGGCCGGACGGACCGGGCGGGGCGGCGCCGAATCGGTGCGGGGCCTGGTCTGCGTGCTGGTCATCACAGACCTCCGTTCTTCTGACGGTCGAGGGTGGCCTGGGCGTCCTTCTGGGCGTCCTGCAGGCGCTTGCGGAGCTGGTCGTCGGTGACCTCGCCGGACTTCAGCGACGGGATCGACTGCACGACCACGTCGACCAGGGCGAGCTGGATGTCGGACCAGGCGCCGGTGAACGCGGTCGGCTTGGACAGGCGGCCGGCGTCGATGATCGGCTTGAGCTGCGGGTTGTCGGCGGCCAGGTCGGCGGCGGCCGATGCGTTGGTCGGCAGGTTGCCGAACAGGTCGTAGTACTCGAGCTGCGCCTTCGGGGCGCTGAGCTGCTTGACGAACGCGAACGACAGCTTCTGCTTGGTGCCGTAGTCGGCGACGACCCAGTTGTCGCCGGACAGGATGCTGGCGGCCTCGATGCCGTCGGACGGCCGCTCGGTCGCACCCGGGGGGACGGTGGGCAGCAGGGCGAACTCGTAGTCGCCGTCGACCTTGGTGCCCTTGAACGAGTTGATCGCGGTGGTGGTGGTCATCGGGAAGAACGCGGCCTTGCCCTCGGTGAACTGTGCCAGGGCCTGGGCGTTGTTCCAGCCGATCGCGGCCGGGTCGACGACACCGTCCTTGGTGACCCAGTCGAAGTAGGTGCGGTAGGCGTTCTCGACGGCCTTGCTGTCGATCTCGGCCTTCGAGCCGTCGACGATCGTGTTGCCGGCGTTCTGGGCCATCCCCCACACGAACTTCCACGGGTCGAAGCCGTCGGCGTAGGCGATCGCCATGCCGTACCGTCCGTCACCCGTGGTGGCCTTCGCGTCGGCGGTCAGCTCGTCCCAGGTGGTGGGCATGTCGGTGATCCCGGCCTTCGCGAGCAGGTCCTTGTTCACGGCCATCACGAACGGCCGGCTGGCGAACGGGATCCCGATCTGCTTCGACGCACTCGGACCGGAGATGCCGAACGACGCGGGGTCGAACTGGTCCTTGCCGCCGATCGCGTCCCACTCCTTCGTGCCCATCTCGACGAAGGCGCCGGTGGCGTAGGCGGTCGGGGTGAACGTGGTGCCGATCGCGTAGACGTCGGGGCCCTGGCCGGAGATGACGCTCGTCTGGATCGCGGTCAGTTCCTCCTGCGCGGACGAGTAGGTCTCCCACTGGATGTCCGCACCGGTGGTGCGCTTGAACTCGGCGGCGGTGTCCCGCTGCCACTGCTTGCGTTCCTTGGGGTAGGTGGTGTCCGCGCCCATCATCACGCGGAGGGTGTTCGGGTCGTCGCCGCTGCCGTTCACCACGGCGCATCCCTGCAGGGACAGTGCGGCGAGGGCGACCACGGCGACGGCACCGACGAGGGTGCGGACTTGCAGTCTTCGCGTCTTCACGGGGGTTTCCTCCTCGAGACCTCCTCCGAGCGGCGCTGCTCGGTGGCACCACTGTTCCGCCGTTGGCAACATGCGGCAACCGGTTGCCACTTGTTGCCAGACGCGAATACGTTCGGCCTCGTGAAGGACCTCTCGACGGACGGCGGCGGGCGCACGGGCGGTGCCGCGGGCGCTGCTGGTGCCGCTGGCGCCGCTGGCGCGGGCACCGCCGCTGGTGCTCGCACTGCCGGCGCTGCAGGCGGTGCTCGCGCTGCCGGTGCCGCCGCTGGTGCCGCGCGTCGCGTCACCATCCGCGACATCGCCGACGCGACCGGGGTCGCCGCCTCCACCGTCTCCCGCGCCCTGTCCCTGCCCGACCGGGTCAACCCCGTCACCCAGGAGCGCATCCAGCAGGCGGCCCGCGAGCTCGGGTACGTCGCCAACTCGCAGGCCCGGGCGCTGACCTCGGGCCGCACCCGCGCCGTCGCCGTGCTCGTGTCCGACATCACGAACCCGTTCTACTTCGACGTCATCCGCGGCACGCAGCACCAGCTCGCCGGGGCCGGCTGGACCCAGTTGCTCGTCGACACCGAGGAGTCCGCAGACGCCGAGATGGCCGCGCTCACCGCCGTCGGGGCGAAGGCCGACGGGGTCGTGCTCACCGCGTCCCGCCTGTCCGACGCGCAGATCGCCCGGTTCGCCGAGCGGATCCCCCTGGTCGTCGTGAACCGCAGGCCCGCGGGCGTGCCCTCGGTGCTCATCGACACCCCCGGCGGCGTCGAGCAGGCGGTCCAGCACCTGGTGTCGCTGGGACACCGGGAGATCCTGTACGTCGCCGGGCCAGACAGCTCGTGGTCGAACGAGCGACGGTGGCGAGCACTCGTGCAGGTCGCCAAGCGCCTGGGCGTCCGCGTCGCCCGGATCGGCCCGCACGCGCCCTTCGTGGACTCCGGTGCCGCCGCTGCCGACGCCGCCGTGCACGCCGGGGCGACCGCGTGCATCGCCTTCAACGACCTGATCGCCATCGGGATGCTCGCCCGACTGCGGGAGCGCGGGGTCCGCGTCCCCCGGGACATGAGCATCGTCGGCTGCGACGACATCTTCGGCGCCGACTTCTGCAACCCGCCGCTCACCACGATGACCTCGCCGATCGAACGGGCCGGCCGGGTCGCGATCCGGATGCTGCTCGGCCGCCTCGGCGCCCTGCCCGCAGACGAGCTGCCCGGGGAGCACATGTCCGGCGCCGTCGCCCTGCCCACCCACCTGACCGTGCGCGAGTCGACCGGGCCGGCGCCCCTGGCTGGCACCGCCTGATCCCGCACGCCCCCAGAACTCACCGCCCCGAACTCGCCGCCCCGAAGGAGTCGATGATGACCCGCACCAGCACCCCCACCCGGCTCGCGCCGCACCCCGACCGGCTGTTCCCCGCCGACCCCGGGGCCCGAGCCGTGGCACGCACCGTGTACGAGGCGGTCAAGGACGCCCCGATCATCTCGCCGCACGGGCACGTCGATGCAGCACTGATCGCCGCGGACCAGCCGTTCAGCGACCCCGCGTCGCTGCTCATCACGCCCGACCACTACGTGCTCCGCCTGCTGCACGCGAACGGGGTGGACCTGGCTGCGCTGGGACGCGCGGACCTGTCGGGGCCCCGCCCGGGCTCGCAGGCTCGCCCGGCGGCGTCGGCGCATCGCTGGCGCGATGCCGCTGAGCCGACGCCGCCAGGCCGTGCCGTCTGGCGGCAGCTGGCGGAGCACTGGGACGACTTCCTCGGGACCCCCGTGCGCTACTGGTTCGAGACGGAGCTCCACGACGTGTTCGGGCTCGACCAGGCACCGTCCGCCGCGAACGCGGACGACCAGTACGACCACATCGCCGGCCTGCTGGCATCCCCCGCCTTCCGGCCACGCGCGCTCTTCGACACCTTCGGGATCGAGGTCCTCGCCACCACGGACGGCCCGGCGGACGACCTCGCTGCGCACGCGCAGCTCGCCGCCGACCCCGGCTTCACCGGCCGGGTCCTCCCGACGTTCCGCGCGGACGCCGTGTTCGACCCGACGCGGTCGGACTGGAGGCCCGTGGTCGCGTCGATCGGCGAGGCCGCAGGCATCGACACGGGTACCCACGCAGGACTGTTGGCGGCGCTCCGCGCACGTCGCCACCACTTCATCGAGCACGGCGCGACCGCCACCGACACCGGGGTGCTCGACGCGGGCTCCGCCCCACTGTCGTCGAGCGAGCGGGAACGCATCCACGCGGCGGCGCTGCGGGATGCGTCCTCGGTCACCGATGCCGAGGCGACGGCGTACCGCCACGACATGCTCTACCGCTGGGCCGAGATGAGCGTCGAGGACGGCCTCGTCATGCAGCTGCACCCCGGGGTGATCCGGAACCACCACACCCCGACGCTCGAGCGCTTCGGGCCGGACACCGGCCACGACCTGCCGGCCGTCGGGTCGTTCACCGAGCCGCTCCGGCCGCTGCTCGAGTCCTTCGGCACCGCTCCCGGGTTCCACCTGGTGCTGTTCACCGTCGACGAGACCGTCTTCTCGCGCGAGATCGGGCCGCTCGCGGGCTTCTACCCCGCCGTGTACGCGGGCGCGCCGTGGTGGTTCATCGACACCCCGGCGGCCATCGGGCGCTACCGCTCGGCCGTCACCGACTCGGCGTCGTTCACCAAGACCTCCGGGTTCATCGACGACACCCGCGCGTACTGCTCGATCCCGGCGCGGCACGACATGGCTCGGCGGGCGGACGCGGCGTACCTGGCGTCACTCGTGGTCACGCACCAGATCTCGGAGGAGGACGCCGTGCACACGGCCCGGCGCATCGTGTCCGACATCCCGAAGGCGACGTTCAAGCTCTGAGCGGGGGGGGGCGCGTGGTGCGGGGTGCGGCGCGCTGGTGGCCGCGTGGTGCGAGGTTCCGTGCCTGGTGCGAGGTTGCCGGGTCGCACGGAACACGGAACCTCGCACGGTTCAGTGATGCGCCGGTACCGTCGGGCACATGACGGAGCGGGTGACGGCGGCGTACGGTGCTCGGGCCGATGAGTACGCGGCACTGCTCGGGTCGATGAGCGCCGTCCACCCGGACGACCGCGGACTCGTCGACGCCTGGGCAGCCGGTCGCAGCGGTCCCCTGGTCGACGCCGGGTGCGGTCCCGGTCACTGGACGGCGCACCTCGCACGGCAGGGGCACCGCGTCACCGGCATCGACGCGGTGCCGCAGTTCGTCGAGCACGCACGACGGACGCACGGCGCTGTGGACGCGGACCTCGACTTCCGGGTCGGGTCGCTCGACGCGCTGCCGCTGGCGGACGGCAGCGTCGACGGGGTCCTCGCGTGGTACTCGGTGATCCACCACGACCCATCGCAGATCGGTGGGGCACTCGCCGAGTTCTGTCGGGTGCTCGCCCCCGGCGGTGGGCTGTTGCTCGGGTTCTTCGAGGGCGCCGCGGTCGAGGCCTTCGACCACGCGGTCGTCACCGCGTACCGCTGGCCGGTCGCGTCCCTGGCGGCGCTGCTGGACGAAGCGGGGTTCGACGTCGCGGACGTCCACACCCGCACGGCTCCGGAGCACCGGCCGCACGGGGCGATCAGTGCGGTGCGCCGCTGATCGCTGATCGCTGACCGCTGACCGCTGACCGCCGTCCGTCCGAGCGGCCGGTCAGGCGTCCGAGACCATCGCGCTCAGAGCAGCGGCGATCTCCGTCACGGCATCGAGTTCCCCTTCCGCGATCGCGACGATGAAGTCGTACGCCTGATCGTTCGAGGCGTGGAGCCGGACACCGTTCACGCCGAGGAAGACCACGAGCAGCATCAGCCCGAGGCGCTTGTTGCCGTCGACCAAGGCGTGGTTCCGGATGGCGGAGTGGACGAGCGCCGCCGCTTTCTCGACCAGTGCCGGGTAGGCGTCGTTCCCGCCCACCGACGCGGCGGGTCGCGCGACCGCCGCCTCGAGCAGTCCGACGTCGCGGATCACGGAGTCAGCCCCCAGGGTCCGACGAGCGATGTGCAACGCCTCGTCGGTCGTGAGGTGGATCACTTGCCGAGTCGTTCGAGCGCCTCGGCGTAGCGCGGGAGTTCTCGGTCGAGGATGCCGTCGATCAGGTCGCTGCGGCTGTGCTGCTCGACGTACTCGCGGATGGCGGCGCGGGCGACGTCCTGCATCGAGCGCTCCTCGAGGTCAGCACGCTTGCGCAACGCCGCTGCCTCGGCATCGTCGAGTCGGAGGGTCATGGCCATGGAGTCGATGGTATCAACGGTGGTACCTGAACGGGCCCCAGTGATCGTGGTCATGGAACGACGGTACGAGCGTCCCCGTCGACGCAGACGAGACCAGGGGTCGGATGGGGATGACGACGGCCGCGCTGCGCCCTGTGGAGGAACTGCCAGGATCCGTCGCAGGTCGTCGACGTTCGTCAGTCGGTGGTGACCGCGAGCGCGGCGAGGATCTCCCGCACGGTGTCGTCGACCGATCCGTCGATCGACACCGCGACCGCCGCCTCGTCGGGCTGCGGCCGCTCGAGGGTCGCGAACTGCGAGTCGAGCAGGGTCGTCGGCATGTACTCGTGGTGACGGTGGGACTGCCGCTCGGCGATGAGGTCGCGGGACCCGTCGAGGAAGGCGATGACGAGCCCCGGTGCGGATGCGCGCAGACGGTCCCGGTAGACGCGCTTGAGCGCTGAGTTCGCCATCACGCACCGGGACCCGTCGGCCTCGACCGCGGCGATCCGCTCGGCGCAGGCGTCGAGCCACGGCCAGCGGTCCTCGTCGGTGAGCGGCGTGCCCTGCCGCATCTTCTCCTTGTTGGCGGCCGGGTGCAGGTCGTCGGCATCGACGAAGACACAGGGTTCGCCCTGCGCGACCAGTGCGTCGGTGAGGGTCTGGCCGATGGTGGACTTGCCGGAGCCCGAGACTCCCATGACGAGGACGGGCGGGTGGACAGCGAACTCGCTCATCCCTCCACAGTATTGATCCGGTGAACTCTGGTCCCCAGTTCCCGGAACTCCTGTGCGGTCCCAGACCACCGGTCGTAGGTTGGGCGCCAACGTCAGGACAAAGGAGACCCTCGTGGCAGACAACAACGGTCAGGCGAACATCGGAGTCGTCGGACTCGCAGTGATGGGCTCGAACCTTGCCCGCAACCTCGCATCGCGCGAAGGCAACACGGTGGCGGTCTACAACCGCACGTACGCCCGCACCGAGGAACTGCTCCAGGAGCACGGCGACGCAGGGTTCATCGCGTCCGAGGACATCGACGGGTTCGTCGCGTCGCTGTCGAAGCCCCGCACCGCGATCATCATGGTGCAGGCCGGCAAGGGCACCGACGCCGTGATCGGGCAGCTCGCCGAACGATTCGAGCCGGGCGACATCATCGTCGACGGGGGCAACGCGAACTTCCACGACACCATCCGCCGTGAGCACGATCTGCGCGAGCAAGGGCTGAACTTCGTCGGCATCGGCATCTCCGGTGGTGAAGAGGGCGCGCTGAAGGGCCCGTCGATCATGCCCGGTGGCTCGAAGGAGGCCTGGGAGACGCTCGGGCCGATCCTCAAGTCGATCGCCGCGGTGGCCGAAGGTGAACCGTGCGTGACCCACATCGGCACCGACGGCGCCGGGCACTTCGTCAAGATGGTGCACAACGGCATCGAGTACGCCGACATGCAGCTCATCGCCGAGTCGTACGACCTGCTCCGTCGCGTCGGCGGGCTCTCGGTGGAGGACCTGGTGCAGGTCTTCGACGAGTGGAACAAGGGCGACCTCGAGTCCTACCTGATCGAGATCACCGGCGAGGTCCTCAAGCAGCGCGACGCCGACACCGGCAAGCCGCTCGTCGACGTCATCCGTGACGCGGCCGGCTCGAAGGGCACCGGCGTCTGGACCGTGCAGAACGCGGTGGGTCTGGGCATCCCGGTGTCGGGCATCGGCGAAGCCGTGTTCGCCCGTGCGGTGTCGTCCAAGCCGACGCAGCGTGCCGCCGTGCAGCAGTCGGTCAAGAACCGTCCGCAGATCGCCGAGGTGCCGGACACCTTCGCCGACGACGTCCGTGCGGCGCTCTACGCCTCGAAGGTCGTCGCGTACGCGCAGGGGTTCGACCTCATCATCGCCGGGGCGAAGGAGTACGGCTGGGACATCGACCTCGGCAACGTCGCGAAGATCTGGCGAGGCGGTTGCATCATCCGGGCGCAGTTCCTGAACCGCATCGTCGAGGCGTACGACGAGAACCCGAAGCTCGAGTCGCTGCTGGTCGACCCGTACTTCGCGAACGCCGTCGCCGAGGGCGAAGCAGCCTGGCGGCGCATCGTCGGGATCGCCGCCGCATCCGGTGTCCCCGCGCCGGGCTTCTCGTCCGCGCTGTCGTACTTCGACTCGCTCGCGTCCGACCGGCTGCCCGCAGCGCTGATCCAGGGCCAGCGCGACTTCTTCGGAGCGCACACCTACCAGCGCATCGACAAGGACGGCACCTTCCACACGCTGTGGTCCGACGACGACCGCCGCGAGGTCGAGCAGGAGCCGTCGACGCACTGACGAACCGCGCCCGCCGACGACCGACGTCGGTGCGTGCGCAGCACGGAGGGCCTCGCCGAACGCGGGGCCCTTCGTCGCATCAGGCGACGATGCGCTCCCGTGCCAGGTCGGCGACGAGCCGGTCCAGCCGCGGACCACGCCCGAGCAGCCGCCGCGAACCCGGTGCAGTCCGGACGAAGAAGGTCGCGACGGCCGGGGTGTCGTCCGGCCGCACGTGGTGGATCGCCACCGCACAGGCTCGGCGAGCACCGTCCGAGCCGCCAGCGCGACCCGAGCCACCCGAGCGGCGCGAGGCACCCGAGCCGTCCGTCCGTTCCGGCACGTCCTCGAGCCCGACGTGCACGACCCGACTCCACCGGATCACGAGCAGCCGGGTCGCCCGCCGTTCGTCGAGTTCCCACAGGGAGGCCTCGGTGGCGCCGAAGGCCCACGTCACGCGCGAACCGAGGTGGGTGTCCGGACGGACTTCGTCGATGACGCCGCGGAGTTCGGGCGTCGGCGCCGCCGGCACCAGCCACACCGTCGGGTCGATCCGACGGATGGCGAGCGCGAGCGCCTCGTCCGCCTGCCGCCGCCGTGCCGTCGCGGTCCGCACCACCGCGATCACGATGACCACGACACCGAGTCCGATCGCACCGAACTCGACGATGCCGTACCAGGACAGGTCCACGCTGGGTGCCGTCGAGACGACGACGATCCGGGTGATCAGGAGTGCCATCCAAACGGCGACGATGACCCAGCGCAGGGTGGCGAGTCGACGTGCCGGCGACATCGGTGTCCGCCCGGCGCCGCGGGCACGACCGGACCGCGGGACACCATCCGGACGCTGCAGCACGGTCTGATCCTCCCACGAGGCGCGCGCCACCTGCTGGCCGGACCCGGTGAACGCGCGGGGAAGCCCGCACACAGCCCACGAGCGGCCTGACGACCTACGCTCGGGCGGTGACCACCGAGACGACGGACGAACCGATCGGCCGACCGACGGCGGATCCGTCCTCCGGGACGCGCGGGCCCGATGCACCTTCGAACCGACGTTGTACGCTGATCGCCGCGATCGTCGGCGTCGTGGCCGCCGCCGCGTTCCTCGGTGTCGCCGAGTTCGGCGCACTGCTGCTCGGCGGGGCGGGCAGCCCCCTGGTCGCCGTCGGTTCAGCGGTCATCGACCTCGCTCCCCCGGGTGCGAAGGACTTCATGGTCGCCGTGTTCGGCACCGGGGACAAGGTCGCCCTGTTCGGGCTCATGACGGTGATCGTCATCGCGATCAGTGCCGGTGCCGGAGTCCTCGAGCGCGCACGCCCGCCCTTCGGTGCGCTCGTGTTCGCCGCCGGTGGTGTGCTGGCGCTGTTGGCCGTCAGCACCCGCTCGGGCAGCGGGAGCCTGGACGGCGCCCCGACGGTCCTCGGGATCGCCGCGGCCGTGGTCGTCCTGCGCCTGCTGCTCCAGCGGCTGCGACGGTGGGAAGCAGCGGCTGCCGTGCCGTCAGCGTCCCCGCGACCCGCCTCGGCGGAGCGCCGGACGTTCTTGATCTGGGGCGTCGCGACGGCGAGCCTCGCGGTCGTGGTGGGCACCGCCTCCCGGCTCGGGTCGTCCGCGATGCAGGCGGCCGCTGCTGCCCGGCGGGCCATCCGGCTGCCCGCGGCGGCGACCGCGGCACCGGCGGTCCCCGCCGGTGCGTCGCTCGACGTCGACGGCATCACCCCGTACATCACGCCGAACGCTGACTTCTACCGGATCGACACGGCCCTGCGCGTGCCCATGGTCGACCCCGCCGACTGGTCGCTCCGGATCCACGGAGCGGTGGAGAACGAGATCACGCTGACGTGGGACGAGCTGCTCGCCCTGCCGCTCGAGGAGCACGTCGCCACGCTGAGCTGCGTGTCGAACGAGGTCGGCGGTGACCTCATCGGGACGGCCCGCTGGCTGGGCTACCCGATCCGCGAACTCCTCGCCCGGGCGCGTCCGACGGGCGACGCCGACATGGTGCTCTCACGGAGCATCGACGGGTTCTCCGCCGGCACCCCGCTCGACGTGCTGCAGGACGACGGCACCGCGGCGCTCCTCGCGGTCGGGATGAACGGCGAACCCCTGCCGACCGAGCACGGGTTCCCCGTGCGGATGGTCGTGCCGGGGCTGTTCGGGTACGTCTCGGCGACGAAGTGGGTCACCGAGCTCGAGGTCACCCGCTTCGCCGACGCGCAGGGCTACTGGACCCCGCGCGGCTGGTCGGAGCGTGGCCCGGTCAAGCTCGAGTCGCGCATCGACACACCGCGGAACGGGTCGACCGTGACCGCGGGCAAGCCGGTGGCGATCGCCGGGGTCGCATGGCAGCCGCACAAGGGCGTGAAGGCCGTCGAGGTCCGCGTCGGAGGCGGCGACTGGCAGCGCGCCGAACTCGCCGACTCGGTCTCCGCGGACACCTGGCGGCAGTGGGTGGTGCGGTGGACGCCGACCTCCGGCTCGCACCGCATCGAGGTGCGCGCGACCAGTGCGGACGGCGAGGTGCAGACGAGCATGGACCGGCCGCCGGCGCCGAACGGGGCGACGGGCTGGCACACGGTGACGGTCGACGCGCGCTGACGCTCCGGCAGCGGAGTCTCGGAGTCGCAGGGTCGCGGGACACGCCCGCTGAGGTCCGCCGAGGGAGCAGGAAAGGTCGGTTCGCGGACGCGCAGGCGACACTTCGTGCCGCCCCGGCGAACCTGAGCGGCATGTCGTGACCACTGGCCGCAGGCGTGCTCCGGTCACCCGACGGCCTGGAGGACCGGTGCCGGCCCGCTCCGCCCCTCACCCCGGTCGCGTGACACGCCACATGCGTCGCGCCGGGGGTGCAGGAAGCGTCCGTTCGCGGACGCGCAGGCGACACTTCGTGCCGCCCCGGCGAACCTGAGCGGCATGTCGTGACCACTCGGCGGCGGGGGCCGGGCACGGGGCACCGAGCACCGGCGGGCAGGGTGCGGTCAGGCGGGCAGGGTCGCGACGATGCAGGTGCCGTCGACCTCGGCGTCCCGCTCGACGGCGGTGGTGAAGCCGGCGGCCGCGAACGCAGCGGCGGACGCCTCGGCCTGGGCTTCGGACACCTCGATGACGACCGCGCCACCGGGCCGGAGCCACTCCCCCGCGCTCGCGGCGATCCGACGGTGCAGGTCGAGACCGTCCGCACCACCGTCGAGGGCGATGCGGTGCTCGTGTTCCCGGGCCTCGGTCGGCATCAACGCGATCGAGGCCGTCGGCACGTACGGGGCGTTCACCGCGATGACCGTCACGGCCCCGCGGAACCGCTCGGGCAACGGCGCGAACAGATCGCCTGCGACGACGATGCCGCGGTCGCCGATGTTCTCGGCCGCGACGTCGACGGCGTCCGGGTCGATGTCGGTGGCGACGAGGTCGAGCGCGCCGACGCGTCCGAACAGGGCGACCGAGATCGCACCCGCGCCGCAGCACAGGTCGACCACGCGGTCGTAGCGCTGCAGCCGACGCGCAGCCTGCTCGACGACGACGGTGGTGCGGGCGCGCGGCACGAAGACCCCGGGGGTCACCCGGATGCGGTGCCCATCGAAGGCGGCCCAGCCGAGCACGTACTCGAGCGGCTCACCGGCCAGCCGACGCTGCACCAGGGCGCGGAGTCGCACCGGCTCACCGTCACCGGCCTCGAGCAGCAGGTCGGCTTCGTCCTCGGCGAAGACGCTCCCCGCGGCCCGGAGCCGGGCCGCGAGGGCGTCACGCGCGGGATGGGTCACCACGGGCAACGGGACACGTCACGTCGCGGAGATGGTCCTGCGCCGTGCGCTGTGCCCATGGGTCGACGGCTCGCTACGCTGCGCCGTCGAACATCGACGTCACGGAACCGTCGTCGAAGACCTCGTGGATGGCACGGGCGATGAGCGGCGCGATCGGCAGCACCTCGAGGCGGTCCCAGCGCTTGTCCATCGGCAGGGGCAGGGTGTCCGTCACGACCACGCGGTCGATGAACTCGCTCTGCAGCAGCTCGGTGGCGGGGTCGGAGAACACGGCGTGGGTCGCGGCGACGACGACACCCGTGGCGCCGGCGTCCTTGAGCGCCTCGGCAGCCTTCGCGATCGTGCGGCCGGTGTCGATCAGGTCGTCGACGAGCAGGCAGACGCGACCGCTGACGTCACCGACGATCTCGTGCACCGAGACCTGGTTCGGCACGAGCGGGTCGCGACGCTTGTGGATGATGGCGAGCGGCGCGCCGAGCTTCTCGGACCAGATGTCGGCGACACGGACGCGGCCCATGTCCGGCGACACGACGGTGAGCGTCTTCGGGTCGAGGATCTGGCGGAAGCGCTCGAGCAGCACCGGCATCGCGAACAGGTGGTCGACGGGGCCGTCGAAGAAGCCCTGGATCTGCGCAGCGTGCAGGTCGACGCTCATGATGCGGTGCGCGCCGGCAGCCTTGAACAGGTCGGCGACGAGGCGAGCCGAGATCGGCTCGCGGCCGCGGCCCTTCTTGTCCTGGCGGGCGTAGGGGTAGAACGGCGCCACGACGGTGATGCGCTTCGCCGAGGCACGCTTCAGGGCATCGACCATGATGAGCTGCTCCATGAGCCACTCGTTGATCGGCGCGGTGTGCGACTGGATGACGAAGGCGTCGCAGCCACGGACCGACTCGTCGAAGCGGGCGTAGAGCTCACCGTTCGCGAACGTCCGTGCATCCGTCGGCACGAGGTCGACCCCGAGCTCCTCCGCGATCTCGGCAGAGAGCGCCGGGTGTGCTCGCCCCGAGACGAGGACGAGTCGTTTCTGGCCGGTTGTCTTGATTCCGGACAAGTGCGGTGCTCACTCCCTGACCCACGAGGGGTCGATGTCGGCGACGGGTGGTCGCCAGGATCTATTCGCCGTTCGCGAGCCGAGCAGCCTCGGCCGCCGGTGTGCCGGGTCGGTGTTCCTCGACCCATCCGTCGGTGTTGCGCTGTGGGGCGTAGCTGATCGCGAGCGATCCTGCCGGAACGTCCTTGCGGACGGTGGTCCCGGCGCCGGTGTACGCACCGTCACCAATCCTAACGGGGGCGACGAACACGTTGTGCGAGCCTGTACGGACGTTCGAGCCGACCTCGGTTCGGTGCTTGTGCACGCCGTCGTAGTTCGCGGTGATGGTGTTCGCGCCGATGTTCGAGTCCTCGCCCACCTCGGCGTCGCCGATGTAGGACAGGTGCGGGACCTTGCTGCCGCGACCGATCCGGGCGTTCTTCGTCTCGACGAAGGTGCCGATCTTGCCGTCGTCGCCGAGGATCGTGCCGGGCCGCAGGTAGGCGAACGGGCCGACCGAGGCGCCGTCCCCGATCACCGCGAGGGTGGCGTCGACGCGGTTGACCGTGGCGCGGGCACCGACCTCGGTGTCGCGCAGCGTGGTGTCCGGACCGACGACGGCACCGGCGGCGATCGCGGTGGCACCGATGAGCTGGGTGCCGGGCAGGACTTCGGCGTCGGGCTCGATGGTGACGTCGAGGTCGATCCAGGTGGTCGCCGGGTCCTGCACGGTGACACCGGCGCGCTGGTGGCCGCGGACGATGCGGGCGTTGAGCTCGCGCGCAGCGTCGGAGAGCTGCGCACGGTCGTTGATGCCGGCGACGAGCCACGGGTCGGTCAGGGTGACGACGTCGATGCGCCCGCCGCGCTCACTGATCAGCGCGGGGGCGTCGGTGATGTACTTCTCGCCCTGCGCGTTCGCCGTGGTGAGCGACGGCAGGACCGCCCGCAACCGCGCGACGTCGAACGCGTAGATGCCCGCGTTCGCCTCGGTGATGGCCAGCTGTTCGGCCGTCGCGTCCTTGTGCTCGACGACGCTGACGAAGGCGCCGGCGTCATCACGCACGATCCGTCCGAGGCCCGTCGGGTCGGGGGCGATCGCGCTGACGAAGGTCGCCCCGTTGGCGGCACCGACATGGGCATCGACGAGCAGGCGGAGCGACGCCGCGTCGAGCAGCGGCACGTCGCCGGAGAGCACGACGACGGCACCGTCGAAGTCGGCGGGCAGGGCGTCGACCGCCACCTCGACCGCACGGCCGGTGCCGGGGACGGCGTCCTGGTCGACGATGATCGCGTCAGGGGCGCGCTCGACGACCTCGGCCGCGACACGATCACGCTCGTGCCGCACGACCACGGCGACGTGCTCGGGGCTGAGCGACGACGCCGTGCGCAGCACGTGCCCGATGAGCGGCAGCCCGGCGAGCCGGTGCAGCACCTTGGGCGTGGACGACTTCATGCGCGTGCCCTGCCCGGCGGCGAGGACGACGACGGCGATGCGCTGGTCGGTCATGGACCCATCCTGGCGCACCCGAGCCCGTGGCGTCCGACGCGAGCACGGTCCTGTGCCCAACCGTGCGCACAACCGCAGCCTGTGGACGGACCGGCACCGTGCCTCCTGGCAGCGCTCGCGCCCAGCAGCCGAGTCCGGTGGCTCAGCCGAATCCTGGTGGCTCAGCCGAGGTCGGCGGCGTTCCCGGTGCCGCACCGCGACACACCACTCATGCTCGACTTCGTCGTCGCCGCGCCGAACTGGATGCGCTCGACGTCCCCGCCGCTCCCGTTCACCAGGTACCGCTTCGCCCCGGAGGTCATCCGGTCCGTCGAGTACTCCACGGTGAGCCCGTCCGCAGACCACGCCGTGCCCACCGACTTCGTCACGGCCTCGGGGTCGGCGACCCCCGCGCCGGTGCGGACGACGTTGTACAGTGCGCCGGTCGAGCCGTCGGCGAGCACACAGTCCTGCGCGTACTCCTCGGACCGATCGGCGTCCCAGTCCACGCCGGAACGCTTCATCGTCGAGTCGACGTACGCCACCGCGAGCTCCCGCTGGTGCTCCGCCGTCGGTGCTGCGCTCATGCTGTTCTCCTTGTTCGGGGTTCCCGCCGCACAGCCCGCGAGCATCGTGACGAGCATCACCAGGCCGATCATCGCCGGTCGTCGGTTCACAGAGACGGTCCCATCATGTTGTCGAGCAGCATCTGGTCGTGCTCGCTCACACCAGCATCGTCCGCCGGGGTCATCCCCGTGCCGTCGGCGACGGTCGCCCTGGCGACGTTGTTCAAGGATTCGGTGCCGAGGTCGAAGTACCCGTCGCCACCGCCGTACCCGATCGGGTCGTGCATGGTGACGCCGGCGCCCTCTGACGGGTCCCCGCCGTTGGTCCCGAACGTGGTGGCCCCGAACGACGAGTCCATCGGGTTCTCCCGCCCGCTGCCGAGTCGGCCCAACCACGCCCACTGGTCGCGCGGGTTGTCGGCCGGGTCCTTCGTCGGCAGGCCGGACGATCCCTGTCCCGCGTAGACGTGGTCGGCGTCGATGCCCGCTGCACCACCGACGTCGCCCTCGATCCCCGCCGACGCGACGCTCACGAAGTTGTCGACGTGGACGCCCTTGCCGTGCAGGGTGTCTGCTGCGGTCGTCGTGCCGTACGAGTGCGCCACGACGTTGAGGGTCGGTGGATCGGATCGAGATGCCTGGAACCCGAGCAGATCATCCGCGAGGCGGTCGGCACCGACTCGCGCCGCGTCCCCGTGCAGGACGCCCAAGGTCGTCGGCCCGCTCGGCACGGGCGGCGGCTCGTAGTTGATCCACGCGACCACCGCGTGGCTGCCACCCGAGTCCTCGAGGTCCTCCTGCGTCTGCCAGAGGTTCTGCGCCGCCGTGGTCCACCCCGACATGTCCTTCGTCGTCGTTCCCATACCCGGCACCATGTAGGAGACGTTCGACGCCGTGTCGACGTCCCCCACGGCGACCGCGGCGAGCGGTGGTTCGTGTCCGGTGTCCAGGGTCAGCAGGGTGCGACCGGGCTCCTTGCTCGAAGCGAGGGTCTTCTCGATGTTGCGGTAGGCGTCCAGGTCCGCCTGCGCCGCGTCGATGGACATGTCCGCTGACTGGGACGCCGGCCATCCGAGCCCCTCCCGCCGCTCCTTCGCGTCGGCGAGGTCCTGCTCCGCCTGCGCCGTCGCGGTCACGAGGGTCATCCGGTTCGCCCGGTCCCGCGCCCAGGCGGGCAGCCCGCTGAGGTTCCCGACGACCGCGGGCAGCAGACCGATCAGGGCGTCTTGCGCTGCCGTGTGGTCTGCGCCCGTGGTGTCCTGTCCACCGCCGAGTGCTTTCCAGAGCGCCGCGACGTCCTCCGGGGACATCTCACCGAGGCGGTCGGCGAGGTTCCGGTCGAGCATCAAGAGCGCGCCGAGCTCGGTCGGCGACAACGACGCGAGGGTGCTCGCCAGGTCCGCGTCGGACAGGCCCACGCCACGACCGTCGATGCTCCCCAACCGCCCGAGGGTCTCCGGCCCCGTGATCACACGGAGCAGGGCGGCGTCCGCAGCTGCGCGGTCGAGCACGAGCTGGTCCCACTGCGCATCGAGCGCCGACGACTGGTCGGCGTTCTCCGTGACCGCCCGTTGTGCGTTCGAGAGGCTCGTGGCGTCCGCCTCGGTCGCGCCGTCCGCCTTCGCTGCTCGCTCGATCGCCGGCATCGCGGACTGTTGGGCGGCGACCGCGATCGCCAGCGTCGCGCGCTGCAGGCGGATGGTGTCCGCGTCGTCCTTGATCCGCTGGACGTCCTTCGCGTACTGGTCGAAGGCGTCGCCCGCCGCGTCGAACAGGGCGACCAGCCCCGTGGCACTCGGGCGCATGTCGTCGAGCAGGGCCGCGAACCGCGTCTGGGCCTCCCCCTTCCACGACGGCGAGGCAGTGACGTCCGACGCCGCGCCGATCTTCGCGAGTGCGTCCTGCACCGCGTCGGCGCGGTCGTGCCAGTGCCCGGCGAGCGCGGTGATGCCGGCCGGATCGCCGACGTCGGGCTCTTCGCCGCTCACTTGCCGTCCGCCTTCGCGGCGAGTGCTGCTTCCTCTGCATCGACCTGCAGACCGAGGTCGTGGGGGAACGTCGCGGCTTGCTCGAGCGCGGAGTCGACGGCATCGATCATGCCCTGGTGTGCCAGGGAGAGACCCGCCGTCCGGCTGATGACCTCGGACACTCCCAGGCACGCGGTGCTCTGTCCCGTGAACCGGTCGGTGTCCGCACCGAGCGCGGTGCGGGCGTCGGTGAGCGCGGTCGCGACCGACGCGAGTGTCTCCGACTCGATCCTGAGTTCTGACGCCCCCATGACGGTCCCCCCATCGTTCCGGCTGTCCGACGGTGACGATAGCAGCAGCGGATGTCGCTGTCAGCCCTGCACCTGCGGCTCTCGCTTGACGAACGCCATGAGCACCAGCCCGGCGATGAGCACGACGACCACGCCGAGGATCCCGAACCGGGTGGACCCACCGACGGTCACCGCGACGCCGAACAGCGCCGGCGCGAGGAACGACGCGGCGCGGCCGGTGGTGGCGTAGAGGCCGAAGAGCTCGCCTTCGCGGCCGGGGGTCGTCAACCGCGCCAGGTGGGCACGCGACGACGACTGCACCGGGCCGACGAACACCGCGAGGGTCAGCCCGAGCACCCAGAACCACTGCGTCTCGTTGCCGGCGGCGAAGACCCCGACCCCGCAGACGGCGAGTCCGACGAGCGAGACCATGATGAGCGCACGCGACCCGAACCGGTCGTCGAGGCGTCCGGAGACGAACGTCGCGATGCCGGCCACGACGTTCGCGGCGATGGCGAACAGGATGACCTGGGACGGCGTGAACCCGAACACCTGGGCGGCGACGATCCCGCCGAACGTGAAGACGGCACCGACGCCGTCGCGGAACACCGCGCTGGCGAGCAGGAACGCCAGGACGTTGCGCCGCTCGCGCCAGAGCCGGGCGATGTCGCGACCGAGGTCCGCGTAGGCGCCGAACACGCCACCGCCGCGGGTGCGGTCCGGCACTGCCTCGGGCACGGTGAGGAACAGCGGGATCGAGCTGACGGCCAGCCAGACGGCGGCGATGCCGATCGCGACGCGGACGTCCCACTGCCCGGTGGCGACGGTCGCCGGCAGCTGCAGGAGCCCGCCGACGACCCCGTCGCCCCGGAAGTCCTGGATGCAGAGCACGAGCAGCAGCACGAGCAGCACGATCCCGCCGAAGTACCCAGCCGCCCACCCGATGGCGGACACCCGGCCGGTGCGTTCCCCGGAGGCGACCTGCCCGAGCATGGCGTTGTACCCGACGGTCGCGATCTCGTAGGCCACGGTGCCGATGCCGAGCAGGGCTGCGCCGAGGAACAGGTACGGCTGGCTCGGCGCGACGAAGACCATGCCGCCGATCGACAGCGCGACACCGATCGTGGCGATGAGGACGGAGCGACGGCGGTGTCCGGACGAGTCCGCGAGCCGCCCCATGGCCGGCGCCACGAGCGCGACGACGATCCCCGCGATGGTCAGTGCGGTCGACACGACGGCGGCGTTGTGCGCGAGCTCCCGCTCCACGATCGCCTTGCCCGCCGCCGACGTGTCGCCGACGAGCGCCGGGTCCACGAACGCCCGGCTCGCCAGGTACGTGCTGAACACGAAGGTGGTGACGACCGCGTTGAACGCGGCCGACCCCCAGTCCCAGAGCGCCCAGGAGACGAGCGCGCGCCGGTCGGTGCGCTGCGGCACGACGGCGGCCGGTGAAGCGGTCATGCGCGAACCGTAGCGCGTCCCGGTGACGCGGCGGTGGCCCCGTTCCGGGTCACGTGCGGGACGGGAGGCACGTCGTGGCCCGGCCCCGCGCCGCCCGTCCGCACCGTGCGCGCGCCGTCACCCGGTGCGAGCTTCCACGCACCGTGCCCGGCTGCAACGCCGCACCAGGCACGCAACGCGGCCCGGGCTGGCGAAGCCCGC
This sequence comes from Curtobacterium sp. VKM Ac-2889, assembly GCF_015350855.1. Classification (NCBI taxonomy): domain Bacteria; kingdom Bacillati; phylum Actinomycetota; class Actinomycetes; order Micrococcales; family Microbacteriaceae; genus Curtobacterium; species Curtobacterium sp. VKM Ac-2889. The sequence continues at coordinate 518,151 of NZ_JADKSC010000002.1, forward strand.
ACCGTGCCGGACGGGAGGCACGTCGCGGCCCGGCCCCGCGCCGCCCGTCCGCACCGCGCGCGCGTCGGCACCCGGTGCGCGCTTCCACGCACCGTGCCCGGCTGCAACGCCGCACCGGGCACGCAACGCGGCCCGAGCCAGCGAAGCCCGCACCGTGCCGGACGGGAGGCACGTCGCAGCCCGGCACCGCGCCTCCCGTCCGCACCGTGCCCACGTCGTCACCCGGTGCGCACTTCCACGTACCGTGCCCGGCTGCAACGCCGCACCAAGCGGCCGAGACCGCACCGTCCGACAGACCGTGCACCGTGCCGGACGGGAGGCACGTCGCGGCCCGGCCCCGCGCCTCCCGTCCGCACCGTGCCCACGTCGTCACCCGGTGCGCACTTCCACGCACCGTGCCCCGCCGCAACACCGCACCAAGCGGCCGAGACCGCACCGTCCGACAGACCGTGCATAGTCCCGGACGGGAGGCACGTCGCGGCCCGGCCCCGCGCCTCCCGTCCGCACCGTGCCCGCGTCGTCACCCGGTGCGGGCTTCCACGCACCGTGCCCGGCTGCAACGCCGCACCGGGCACGCAACGCGGCCCGGGCTGGCGAAGCCTGCGCCGTGCCCGGCCGCAACACCGCACCAGGCACGCAACGCGGCCCGGGCCGGCGAAGCCTGCACCGTGCCGGACGGGAGGCGCGGGGCGGCCCGGCGCCGCGCCTCCCGTCCGCACCGTGCCCACGTCGTCACCCGGTGCGCACTTCCACGCACCGTGCCCCGCCGCAACACCGCACCAGGCACGCAACGCGGCCCGAGCCAGCGAAGCCTGCACCGTGCCGGCTCAGGCCGGGACGCCGCCGGGGTAGACGACGGACTTGAGCGACTCCGGGTCGGTGTCGCTCTCGAGAGCCTCGCGGACGTCGTCGAGCCCGAACCGGCCGGTGACGAGCGAGTCGAGGTCGACCTGCCCGGACGCGACCAGCTGGATCGCCACCGGCCACGTGTTCGTGTACCGGAAGATCCCGGTGACCGTGACCTCGAGGTTCTGGATGTGCTCGACCGGCAGGGTCATCTCGGAGTTGCCGAGCCCGACCAGCACCGCGGCACCCGCCGGACCGACCGCCTTGATGCCGTCCGAGACCGCACGGGGCGCACCGCTGGCGTCGATGAACGCGTCGACGGGGACGATGTCGGACGCGACGGACACGGCGGTGGGGTCGACGACCTCGGTGGCGCCGTACTCCAGGGCCCGCGCACGGCGCTCCGGGACCAGGTCGCTGACGACGATGCGTGACGCACCGAACGCCTTCGCGACCTGCGCGCAGATGATGCCGATCGGACCGGCACCGGCGATGAGCACCGACGAACCGGGCACGATGCCGGCCTTGCGGACGGCGGCGATGCCGACCGACAGGGGCTCGAGGAGCGCACCTGCCTCGAACGAGACGGAGTCGGGCAGGACGTGCGCGAACTCGGACTCGATCGTGACCAACTCGGTGAAGGCGCCGTCGACCGGCGGCGTCGCGTAGAAGCGCATGTGCGGGCAGAGGTTGTAGCGACCGGCCAGGCACTGCGCGCAGCGGTGGCAGGGGCGCTGCGGCTCGATGGCCACGCGCTCCCCCACACGGGACGGGTCGACGCCCTCGCCGACCGCCTCGATCGTGCCGGAGAGTTCGTGGCCGAGGACGAGGGGCTCCTCGACGACGAAGTCGCCGATGCGGCCGTGGCGGTAGTAGTGCACGTCGGAGCCGCAGACGCCCACGGCGGCGACCCGGACGAGCACGTCGCCGGCGTCGACGCCAGGGACCGGGCGGTCCTCGACGGTGAGGTCCTGGGTGCCGAGCAGGACACTGGTGCGCTGGGTGGAGGTCATGCGGTTCTCGCTTCCTCGGCCGCGTCGTCGCGGCCGGACGTGAGGGTGGTGGAGGGGGCGGCGGCGGATGCCGCGGGCGTGGTGGCCGTGGTCGCCGCGGGCGCCGCGGGCGCCGCGGTGGCCGGTCTGAGCCGCGCTGCCGTCGGGTCGCGCAGCAGATCACGGAACCCGAGTTCAGCAGCGCCTCGGAGCAGGACATCGGCACCGAGCGCCGCCGGTGCGATGCGCAGCCGCTCGGTCACGGCAGCCATCGACTGGGCCCGGACCTCGGCCTCGATGCGGTTCCCGACGTGGCCGAGGAGCACTCCGAGGAACCCACCGAGGACGACCACCTCGGGGTTGACGGTGTGGATGGCATTGCGGAGTGCGGTCGCGAGGGCCGTGACCTGGCGGTCGACCACCCGCTCGACCTCGGGACGGCGCTGCGCGAGCGCCGCGGCGAGCGCTGACGGGTCGTCCGAGGCGACGCCGGCGGCAGCGACCAGGGCATCACGCGACGCCTCGGTCTCGAGACACCCGACAGCACCGCAGTGACAACGGACACCGTTCGCTGCGACGAAGGTGTGACCGAGCTCGCCGGCGTACCCGTCCGCACCGCTGAGGGGCCGAGCGGCACTGATGACGCCGCCGCCGATACCGCTCGCGCCACCGTTGAGGTAGATCAGGTCGTCGACTCCGCGGCCACTGCCGTACAGCCGCTCCGCCCAGGCGCCGGAGTTCGCGTCGTTCGCGGCCCGGACCGGCAGACCGGTGCGCTCGGCGAGGGGACGGGCGATCGGTTCGTCGTGCCAGCCGAGGTGCGGCGCGTAGCGGACCACGCCGTCCTCGACCCGCACGGTCCCGGGGACCGCGACACCGATTCCGGCGATCCGCGTGGGCGGGCCTTCCCCGGCGATCAACTCGTCCAGGAGTCCGGCGATGGTCTCGACCGCCTCGGCAGCGGTCGGGGCGCTCTCGCTCGCCGCCACCGCGCGGGTGCGCACGCTGCCGTCGAGTCCGACGAGTGCGACGGTCACGGCGTCCACCTCGACCGTGACGGCGACCGCGACCACCTCGGCCGAGGCACGGACCACCGGGCTCGGGCGGCCGACGCCAGCACTCGTGCTGCCGGTCCCGGGCACGTCCTCGTGCACCAGCCCGAGTTCGACCAGTTCGCCGACGAGCGTGAGCGTGGTTGAGCGGTTGAGTCCGGTGCGGCGGGTGAGCTCGGCGCGGGTGATCGGACCGTCCTCGTGCGCCAGGCGGAGGACACGTGCGGCGTTGCGCAGCGCCGGGGTCTGCGCGACACCGGGTGCTGCAGCTGTACGTGCCATCGGGTCCTCTCGGTCGGTCCTTGCTTGCTTGCTTGCTTGCTTGCTTGCTTGCTTGCTTGCCCATCTTCGCGTGCTCGGTCCTTCCCAGAACGCCTGCGATGGAGAGCGGGATCGGGCGTACCTGGTCGAAACGAACGACCAGGTGTGCCCGGATTCAGCAGGTACGCCCGGAAGCGGTGAGGGCGTTCGAACGCAGGCGGCCCGGTCAGCGCGACTGCGAGAACGCGGCGTCGAACGACGCCTCCGGCGGCGCGATGGTGCCGAGCCGCCGTACGAACGCCAGCGCCTCGGGCCCGCCGACGAGGCGGTCCATGCCGGCGTCCTCCCACTCGACGCTGGTCGGGCCGGCGTACCCGATGTGGTTCAGCACGCGGAACACCCGCTCCCACGGCACGTCCCCGTGGCCGGCGGTGACGAAGTCCCACCCGCGCCGGGGGTCACCCCACGGCAGGTGCGACCCGAGCCGGCCGTTGCGCCCGTCGAGCTGCTTCACCGACTCCTTGCAGTGCACGTGGTACACCCGGTCGGCGAAGTCGAGCAGGAACGCGGCGGGGTCCAGGTCCTGCCAGACGAAGTGGGACGGGTCGAAGTTGAACCCGAACGCCGGGCGGTCCTGGAACACCTGGAGCGAGCGCTTCGCGGTCCAGTAGTCGTAGGCGATCTCGGACGGGTGCACCTCGAGCGCGAACCGGACCCCGACCTCCTCGAAGACGTCGAGGATCGGTGACCAGCGGTCGTGGAAGTCCTGGTACCCGGCGTCGATCATCGCCGGCGGCACGGGCGGGAACCCGGCGACGGTCTTCCAGATCGACGACCCGGAGAAGCCGGTGACGGTGTCGACCCCGAGCGCGGCGGCGGCACGGGCGGTCCACTGCAGTTCCTCGGCCGCACGCTGCCGCACGCCCTCGGGGTCGCCGTCGCCCCACACGTGCGGCGGCACGATGTCCTCGTGCCGCTGGTCGATCGGGTCGTCGCACACGGCCTGGCCGACCAGGTGGTTGGCGATCGTCCAGACCTGCAGCCCGTTGCGTTCGAGGATCGCCTTGCGCCCGGCGACGTACTCCGGGTCCGTCGCGGCGCGCCGGACGTCCAGGTGGTCGCCCCAGCAGGCGATCTCCAGCCCGTCGTAGCCCCACTCGCCGGCGAGTCGGGCCACCTCTTCGAAGGGCAGGTCGGCCCACTGTCCGGTGAACAGGGTGACCGGCCGGGAGGCCCGGGTCGTGTCCGTCGTGTCGCTCGCGTCCGTCGTCGTCATCGTCGTCGTCCTTCTTCGCGGTGGTCGGGTTCCGTCACCAGGATCCGGGCGCGGACCCGGCCGGGACGGTGGCGGGTCGCTCGACGCGCGAGTGCACATCGACGACCGAGTGGTCTCGGGCGGCGGCGGAGACCGCCTCCATGACCTCGAGCACGTGGAACGCGAGGTCGCCGGAGGCCCGGTGCGGCCGGTCCGTCGCGATCGCGTGGGCCATGTCGGCGAGGCCGTAGCCGCGACCGGCGTCGGCGTACCCGGCGGCGACCGGCAGGTCCCGCCACGAGCGGTCGTCGGCGGTGGCGATCGACACGGTGTCCGAGAACCGGTTCGGGTCGGGGACGCCCAGGGTGCCCGCGGTGCCGTACACCTCGAACAGCGGGGCGCGGGTGGCCCAGACCTCGAACGAGACGGTCACGGTGGAGACCACGCCGCCCTCGTGCTCGAGGATCGCGACGACGTGCGTGTCGATGTCGACCGGGATCGGGGTGCCGGCGTTCGGCCCCGTGGCGACGGTGCGCTCGCGGGTGGAGCGGGTCGCGCTGCCGCTGACCCGGACGACGGGGCCGAAGAACGTGACGAGGCTGGTCAGGTAGTACGGCCCCATGTCGAGCAGCGGTCCGCCGCCGGGCTGGTAGTAGAAGGCCGGCGCGGGGTGCCAGCGTTCGTGCCCGGGGGCGCTCCAGGCGACGGCTGCGCCGACCGGGGTGCCGATCGCGCCGTCGTCGAGCGCGGCGCGCGCGGTCTGGATGCCGGTGCCGAGGACGGTGTCCGGGGCGCTGCCGACGCGCAGGCCGGCGGTGCGGGCGGCCTCGAGCACCGGTGCGGCCTCGGCGGTGGACATCGCTAGCGGCTTCTCGCCGTAGACGTGCTTGCCGGCGGCGAGTGCCCGGGTGGCGATGTCGGCGTGTGCGGCCGGGATCGTCAGGTTGAGCACCACGTCGACGTCGTCGGCGGCGAGCAGGTCGTCCACGGTGGTGCCGCGCACGCCCTGTGCCGCACCGACCTGCTGGGCACGGGCGACGTCGAGGTCGGCGACCGCGGCGAGTTCGAGTCCGGGCAGGGCCGGGAAGTGCTCGAAGTACTGCTGGCTGATGACCCCGACGCCGACCACGCCGACCCGGAGCACCCCCTCGTTCACCGTGCTGCCCACAGGAGTCCCCGTTCGATGATGGTGCGGAGTGGCTGCGACTCGACGACCTCGAGGCGGTGCCCTGGTGCGGAGACGAACACGCGGCCCTCGCCCCACTGCCGTGTCCAGATCGCCGGTGCGGTGACCGGTCGGTTCCAGGCGTCGAAGTCGCGCGCGTCCTGAGTGGTGGTCGCGAGGACGTCGTTGTACTCGTCGGACAGCACCCAGTACTGCTCGGTGACGAGGTCGAAGTCCTCGACGCCCTGCGTGATCGGGTGCTCGTGCCCGAGGTCGGTGATGTGCACCGTGTACGGGATGTAGGTGTCCGACTGTTCCCCGACGCGCTCGTCGGGGTGCTTGCCGGCGTGGTGGGCGAACTGGCCGCCGACCATGTGCAGGTAGTCGGCGGTGTTCCGGAACGCGTCCGCGATGCCGCCGTGCCAGCCGGCCAGTCCGGCGCCGCCCAGGACCGCGCGCTGCAGCCCGGCGAACTCGTCGTCGGCGATGGTCGACATCGTGACGACCTGCACGATCAGGTCGACCTCGTCCATGACGGCGGCGTCGGCGTAGACGGCCGTCGAGTCCGACACCCGGACCTCGAACCCGTTCTCCTGCAGGAACGGGATGAACAGGTCGGTGGTCTCGACGGGCTGGTGGCCGTCCCACCCGCCGCGGACGACGAGCGCCCGGCGGGTCTGCTCGGCGGCGCTCACGAGGTCGCCGTCCAGGTGCTGCCGGCGGCCGCGCTGCGTTCGACGGCGTCGAGGACCCGCTGCACGTGCAGGCCGTCGGCGAACGACGGTGACGGGTCGGTGCCGGTGGCGACGGCGTCGATGAAGTCCTTCACCTGGTGGCTGAACGTGTGCTCGTACCCGATGAGGTGTCCGGTCGGCCACCACGCGGCCATGTAGGGGTGCTCGGGCTCGGTGACCAGGATGCGCCGGAAGCCCTGCTCCCCAGCCGGGGCGTTCGACTCGTACAACCGCAGCTCGTTCATCGCCTCGAGGTCGAACTGGATCGCGCCGTCGGAACCGCTGATCTCGAGCGTCAGGCCGTTCTTCCGCCCGGTCGCGTAGCGCGTCGCCTCGAAGGTGCCGATCGCACGGTCGGCCGCGCCGCCGCTGAGCCGTGCCGTGAAGAACGCGGCGTCGTCGACGGTGACCTGCCCGCGTTCGCTCGACGCGGTGCCGGAGAGCCCGACCCCCTCGGCCATCAACGGACGCTCGGTCACGAAGGTCTCGAGCGTGCCCGACACGGTGGCGAGCGACGAACCGGTGACGTGCTCGACCAGGTCGATGGCGTGCGCGCCGATGTCGCCGAGCGCACCGGAGCCCGCGAGCGACTTGTCGAGCCGCCAGGTCATCGGGCCGTCCTCGTCCGACAACCAGTCCTGCAGGTAGAGCGCGCGGACCTGGCGCACGGTGCCGATCCGGCCGTCCTGCACCAGCTGCCGGGCGAACGCGATCGCAGGCACGCGGCGGTAGCTGAACCCGACCATGGCGCGGACCCCGTGCGCCCGGGCTGCAGCGGCAGCGGCGGTCATCGCCTCGGCCTCGGCAACGGTGTTGGCGAGCGGCTTCTCGCACAGGACGTGCTTGCCGGCCTGGAGCGCGGCGATCGCGATCTCGACGTGCGAGGACCCCGGGGACACCACGTCGACCACGTCGATGTCCGGATCGGCGACGACGGCACGCCAGTCGGTGGACGCCGCCTGCCAGCCGTACCGCTGCCGGGCTGCCTCGGTGCGTTCGGGATCACGCCCGACGATCACCGCCATCTCCGGGTCGGCCCCGAGGTCGAAGAACCGGGGAGCGGTCCGCCACGCCTGTGAGTGTGCGGCTCCCATGAAGCCGTGCCCCACCATCGCGACCCGCAGTCGTTCTTGTGCCATCCGCTCGCTCCTTTGCGATCACGTGCTTGCCACAGCCAACACTACCGCTTATGTTGGGCGCGGCAACATTTTGTTTCGACGACGAACGGTGACCACCATGGCAACGACGCCCACCCGTGCAGACAAGTTCTCCTTCGGTCTCTGGACCATCGGCTACAACGGCTCGGACCCCTTCGGCGGGCCGACCCGTCCCGCCCTCGACGTGGTCGAGGCGGTCGAGAAGCTCGACGAGCTCGGGGCCTACGGCCTGACCTTCCACGACGACGACCTGTTCGCGTTCGGTTCCACCGACGCCGAGCGCCAGACCCAGATCGACCGCCTCAAGGGCGCCCTCGAGTCGACGGGGATCGTCGTGCCGATGGTCACGACGAACCTGTTCTCCGCCCCGGTCTTCAAGGACGGCGGCTTCACCTCGAACGACCGACAGGTCCGCCGCTTCGCGCTCCGCAAGGTCCTGCGCAACATCGACCTCGCCGCCGAGCTCGGCGCCTCGACGTTCGTGATGTGGGGTGGCCGCGAAGGCTCCGAGTACGACAGCGCCAAGGACGTGCAGGCCGCGCTCGAGCGGTACCGCGAGGCCGTCAACCTGCTCGCCCAGTACGTCACCGACAAGGGCTACGGCATCCGGTTCGCCATCGAGCCGAAGCCGAACGAGCCCCGCGGCGACATCCTCCTGCCGACCCTCGGCCACGCGATCGCCTTCACCGAGACGCTCGAGCGCCCGGAGCTGTTCGGCATCAACCCCGAGGTCGGCCACGAGCAGATGGCGGGCCTGAACTTCACCGCCGGCATCGCCCAGGCGCTCTACCAGGGCAAGCTCTTCCACATCGACCTCAACGGTCAGCGCGGCATCAAGTACGACCAGGACCTGGTGTTCGGCCACGGCGACCTGCAGAACGCGTTCTCGCTCGTCGACCTGCTCGAGCACGGTGCCCCGCAGGGCGGCCCGGCGTACGACGGCCCGCGCCACTTCGACTACAAGCCCAGCCGCACCGAGGACATCAGCGGTGTCTGGGACTCCGCGTCGGCCAACATGCGCATGTACCTGCTCCTCAAGGAGCGTGCGCAGGCGTTCCGCGCCGACCCCGAGGTGCAGGCGGCACTCGAGGCGTCGAAGGTCGGCGAGCTGTCGACGCCGACGCTGAACGACGGCGAGTCGTACGACACGTTCCTCGCCGACCGCTCCGCCTACGAGGACTTCGACACCGACGCCTACTTCGGCGGCAAGGGCTTCGGCTTCGTCCGCCTGCAGCAGCTCGCGATGGAGCACCTCATGGGCGCTCGTGGCTGACCTGGTCGCGGGGGTCGACTCCTCGACCCAGTCCTGCAAGGTCACCATCCGTGACGCCGTGACCGGTGCGGTCGTCCGCGAGGGCCGCGCTTCCCACCCGGACGGCACCTCCGTCGACCCCCGCCACTGGTGGGACGCCCTCGGTGCCGCCGTCGCGGACGCCGGCGGCCTCGACGACGTCGGTGCCGTCGCCGTCGCCGGGCAGCAGCACGGCATGGTCGCGCTCGACGCCGAGGGCCGCGTCGTCCGCGACGCCCTGCTCTGGAACGACGTCCGCAGTGCGGACGCGGCCGCGCAGATGGTCGACGAGCTCGGCCAGGAGGCGTGGGTCGCCCGGACGGGGCTGGTGCCGGTCGCGTCGTTCACCGGGACCAAGCTGCGGTGGCTCCGCGACGCCGAGCCCGAGAACGCGGCCCGCGTCGCGGCCGTGGCGCTCCCCCACGACTGGCTGTCATGGCGGCTCCGCGGGTACGGTCCGGCGGACGAGAGTCCGCTCGGCCCCGACCTGGAGGCCCTGGCGACGGACGCGTCCGACGCCAGCGGCACGGCGTACTGGGACCCGGTGCGCCGCGAGTACGACCCGGAACTGTTCGAGCTCGCACTCGGGCGGCCGATGCGGCCGGCGTCGATGGGTGACGACGGCGCCGTGGTCGTGCCCCGCGTGGTTGCTCCCGACGAGGCGATGGGCACCCTGTCCACCGACGTCGAGCTGCCCGGCGGCGCGGTCGCGCCCTCCGGCCTCGTCGTCGGCGCCGGACTCGGTGACAACGCCGGGGCAGCGCTCGGCCTGGGTCTCGGCCCGGGCGACGTCGCGGTGTCCCTCGGCACGAGCGGCACGGTCTTCGGGGTCAGCGACGCCGAGGTGCGTGACCCGAGCGGGACCGTGGCGGGCTTCGCCGACGGGACCGGGTCGCGCCTCCCGATCGTCACGACGCTCAACGCGGCCCGCGTGCTCGAGGTGATCGGCGGCCTGCTCGGCGTCGACCACGACGCGCTCGGCGAGCTGGCACTGCAGGCGCCGGCCGGGGCCGACGGCCTCGTCCTGGTGCCGTACTTCGTCGGCGAGCGCACGCCGAACCGGCCGGACGCGACCGCCTCGCTGCTCGGCATGACGCCGGCGACCACCGACCGGGCGCACCTGGCCCGGGCGGCCGTCGAGGGGATGCTCTGCGCCCTCGCCGACGGACTGGCCGCGGTGCAGGACACCGGCGTGACCGTCGAGCGGCTGCTGCTCATCGGGGGCGCTGCGCGGAACCCGGCGGTCCGCGCCGTCGCCGCGCAGGTGTTCGGCCGTGACGTCCTGGTGCCGGAGCCCGGCGAGTACGTCGCCGCGGGGGCTGCGAAGCAGGCCGTGTGGGCGCTCACCGGAGCCCTGCCGACGTGGGACACCGCGACGACCACCGTGCCGTCCGACCCGCACCCGGAGGTGCTCGAGCAGTACCGCGCGGCGGCGCGCTGAACCGACACTCCGTGCCCCCGGCGCCGTCCTCGACGGTGCCGGGGGCACGATCGTCCTGGAGGACACACCATGCCACTGACCGACCTGCCCCTCGACGCGCTCCGCGCCCACCGCTCCGACGTCCGGCGCCCAGATGACTTCGACGCCTTCTGGGCGGACACGATCGCCGCCGCCCGGACCGCGGGCGAGGGGGTCGAGCCGGCCCTCGCGCCGGCCGAGACCCCGGTCACCGGTCTCGTCGTCGAGGACCTGACGTTCCCCGGGTTCGCCGGTGACCCGGTGCGGGCGTGGGTCAACCGTCCCGTGACCGACGACCCGGGCGCACTGCCGGTCGTCGTCGAGTTCCTCGGCTACGGCGGTGGCCGCGGTCGCCCGGGTGAGCGCGTGCACTGGGCCCTCGCCGGGTACGTGCACGTGGTGATGGACACCCGCGGCCAGGGCTCCGGGTGGGCCGGCGGCGACACCCCGGACCCGCACGGCTCCGCACCGCACGCCAGCGGGTGGATGACGAACGGCATCGGCTCCCCTGCCGACCACTACTACCGCCGCGTGTACACCGACGCGGTCCGCCTGGTCGACGCCGTCCGCACGCTGCCCGGCGTCGACCCCGATCGCATCGCGCTGACCGGCGGGAGCCAGGGCGGCGGGATCGCCATCGCCGCAGCGGCCCTGGTCGAGGCACACGTCGGACCGATCACCGCGGTGCTGCCCGACGTGGCGTTCCTCGCCGACTGGCGGAACGGCACCGACGTCGCGGTGGGCGGTCCGTACCTGGAGCTCGCGCAGTACCTCGCCGTGCACCGCGACGCGGCCGAGGGCGTGTGGGAGACCGCCGCGTACTTCGACGGGGTGAACCACGCCGCCGGCATCACCGCACCGGCGCTGTTCTCGGTCGCGCTGATGGACGACGTCGTCCCGCCGCGCACGACCTTCGCCGCGTTCAACGCCCTGGGCTCCACCGACCGCGAGATCGCCGTGTACCCGTACAACGGGCACGAGGGCGGCGGCTTCCGGCATTGGGAGCGTCAGGCGGCGTTCCTGGCGGACCGCCTGCGCTGACGGACGTCGCGCGTCAGCGGTCGCTGCTCACGGGTTCGGTCCACGCTGCGCGCGGAGGTCCCCGAAGGTGAAGCGCTCGCGGTTGACGTCGTCCTCGGACTGCACGATCCAGCCGCGTCTGGCAGCCCGTGCCCGCGCCCGGTAGGAGGTGATGTGGACCGGGGCGACCCCCGGTGCACGCTCGTAACCACTCATCAGATCCTCCGATCTGTCCCCGAGCCTCCGACCCTGTTCGGAGGAGGACAGTTTGAGTACCTCTTGGACGGTAAACGCCTCGCGCGGCGTCCACAATGCCCCCCCGAACGGGTGCGGGTCACATCCGCGCACCTCGGATACCGACGGCGTCGTGGCGTCGGAGGCCGATCCACACGAGCGCCTCGTACGCTCCCACGTATGGACCAGGCACCGACCACGGCGAGTGGTCCCGAGCACGGCGGAGCACGGCTGTCCCGCACCGTGCACGAGGCGCTGCGGTTCGTGCACGCACACGCCCGCGAAGCGATCTCGGTACCGGACATCGCCGCCGCCGCGAACCTGTCGACCCGAGGCCTGCAGAGCGCGTTCCGGCGGGAGCTGCAGACCTCGCCAGCGTCGTACCTGCGCGGGGTCCGGCTCGAGGGCGTCCGCCGCGACCTGCTCTCCATGACACCGGCGGACCGTCGCACCATCGCGGACGTCGCGAAGCACTGGCACTTCAGCAACGCCGGGCGGATGGCGGCCGAGTACCGCGCCGCGTTCGGCACCGCACCGTCGGCGGCGCTCCGGTCGTTCGACCCGGCGGACCCGGACCCCCGCGCCACGACGGACCTCGGTGTCCCCCCGGGCGAGGGCTCGCGCTTCCGCGTCGTGCTCGACTGCGAGGTGGAGATCGAGGACGCCGACGCGACGTTCGCCAGCGCCCTGCGCCGCGCCCAGGGCGACGACCACCCCTGGCACGGCTACGACCCGGACGGCAGCACCGCTGACGTCGTCGCGTTCCTGCTGGCGAGCGCCGTCCGCGGGGTCGCCGGTGACACCTCCGGCATCCGGTTGCGTGCCGTCAACCCGATGCTGCGGGCGCCCGACCAGCACGGCGGGTATCCGTCGGCCGAGCTCCCGCCGTGGTCGGCACCCGGCCACCCCGGACGACCGGACGGACCCACCGCATGACCGGCACCCCGCGTCGACGCCGCTCCGCACTGCTCGCCGCCGCGCTCACCGCAGGACTCGCACTCGCCGGCTACACGGCCCCGACCGCCGCCCACGCTGATGGGTTCGACGTGACCGGCTTCCAGCCCGAGAACGCCGACACCGTCCTGGTGGACGCGAACGCCGCCGCGATGGACGTGGTCGGCGTCGACGGGTTGCTGCTGAACCGCACGGGGTCGAAGGTCACCGCACCGTCGCGCGCCGCCAAGGCCCAGCGCAACCGGGCACACGCCAACGGGCTCACCGCGCAGCTGCTCGTCAGCAACTACTCCGAGGCCGACGGGGACTTCAGCGAGCCGATCGCCCGCAGGCTGCTCACCTCGCCCGCGAACCGCGCCCGGGTCGTCCGATCACTCGCCGCCGACGTGGCCACGGGCGGTTGGGACTCGGTCATGATCGACCTCGAGGCGCTGACCCCGGCCGAAAAACCCGGTCTCACCGCCTTCGCCCGCGAGCTCCGGGCCGCCGTCGGCGACGACGTCCGGCTCGACATCGCCCTGTCCGCGTCGACCACCGCGGCCGGGTACGCCCGCCTCGGCTACGACGTGCGCGCCCTCCGTGCCCCGCTCGACCACCTGACGCTCATGGCCTACGACCAGCACGGCCCCTGGGAGCCGGACGCACCCGGTCCGGTCGGTTCGCTCGCGTGGTCGTCGAAGGCCGCCCGTGCACTCGTGAGCCTCGCTCCCGCCGACCAGATCGTGCTCGGTGTCGCCGGGTACGGCTACCACTGGAAGGGGAAGCGTCCGGCCGGTCAGCTCTCCGACGCCCAGGCCCGGCTCCGGGTCCGGAAGGCGGGCGCGACCGCCCGCTGGGACGCGACGGTCGGCGAGTGGACCGCGACCCTGCCGAGCGGCGAGGTGCTCTGGTGGTCCGACGCACGCTCACTGCGTGCGCGGGTCGCGCTGGCGGAGCGGCTCGGCCTGACGGGCGTTGCCGTCTGGTCACTGGACCTCTGCGACCGGCTCGAGCCGGTCGGGTGATCAGGACCCGCTGACGGACGGGAGGCGCGGTGCGAGCCCGCACCGCGCCTCCTGTCCGTCACCCGGTCACGCCCAGGGCACGTGGTCCGTCACCGGGTCAGACGAGCGACCACGCCACCAGGCGGGGGTCGCCCGGGGTGACCTCGTGCACCGCGCCCGTGACCGCGACGGTGGCGCGCTGGGTGGCGGTGCCGGGGACGGGGTGTCGGACCGGACCGTCGCCCGAGGCGACGATCCCACCCGCTGCCACCGAGCCTGACGGCCGCGACGCCGCCGCGTGCGACGCCACCCAGACCTGCACGTCGCCGGGCTCGACCACCCTGCGCATCCGACGGTCGGTGAACGCGAAGCGCTGCACCGGGACGCGGAAGCGGACCCGCACGGACTCCCCCGCTGCGACCGCGACGCGCGCGTAGCCGAGGAGCTGCACCTCGGGCCGGGTGACGCTGCCGTGCACGTCGTGCCCGTAGAGCTGCACGACGTCCTCGCCGTCGCGCACCCCGGTGTTCCGGACCGTCACCGACACGGTGAAGACGCCGTCGGACCGGACGTCCGGGTCGACGACGAGCTCGTCGTACGCGAAGTCGGTGTAGCCGAGGCCGAAACCGAACGGTCGCACCGGCGTCGAGTCCGCGGCGGTGACGTCGGACGGACCGCCGAGCCGCGGGTGCAGGTACGTGAACGGCTGCGCACCAGCGGACCGGGGCAAGGACAGCGGCAGCCGGCCCGAGGGCGAGGCCACGCCGGTCAGCAGGTCGGCGATCGCCGGCCCGCCGCCCTCTCCCGGGAAGAACGCCTGCACGACCGCGGCCGGGCGCGGCTGGTCGCCGTCGAGCGCCCAGCCGATCGCGTACGGCCGGCCGGTGAGCAGCACCATCACGGTGGGGGTGCCGGTCGCGACGAGGGCCTCGACCAGCTCGCGCTGCACGCCGGGCAGGTCGAGCGACTCGGTGTCGTTGCCCTCGCCGACCGTGCCCCGGCCGAACAGGCCCGCCTGGTCGCCGACGACGACCACCGCGACGTCCGAGGCGGATGCGACCGCAACGGCTTCGGCGAAGCCGGCCCGGTCGTTCCCCGTCACGGCGCAGCCCGTGGCGAAGCGGACCGCTGCCGGACCGAGCGCCTGGGCGACGGCTTCGCGGACGGTCGGGATCGCGAAGCCGAGCGGCAGGTCGGGGTGCGAGGCGAGCACGTGGTTGGCGAACGAGTAGCAGCCCTGCAGCGCCTCGGCGCGGTCGGCGTTCGGGCCGATGACGGCGACCGAGGCCCCCGGTGCGAGCGGGAGGACGGGGGTGGTGCCGTCGGCGGTGCCGCTGTCGACGCTGGCGCTGCCGCCCTCGTTCGACAGCAGCACGAGCGACTCGGCTGCCAGCCGCTTCGCGAGCGCCTGGTGCAGCGGGGTGTCGAGGTCGATCCCGGTGGGGGCGTCCTCGGCGAAGGCATCCGGTTCGAGCAGGCCGAGCCGCTCCTTCTGCCGGAGCACCCGGAGCACGGCACGGTCGACGAGAGCCTCGTCCACCTGCCCGCTGCGGACCCGCTCGACGAGCGGTGCGAGGTACGCGTCACCGGTCGGGAGCTCGACGTCGATGCCGGCCTCGAGCGCCAGCGCCGCGGCCTCGCCACGGTCGGCGGCAATGCCGTGCATGACCTCGAGGAACGCCACCGAGAAGTAGTCCGCGACGACCGTGCCGTCGAAACCGAGCCGGTCGCGGAGCAGGCCGGTCAGCAGCTCGCCGTTCGCCGCGACGGGCACGCCGTCGATCTCGGCGTACGAGTTCATGACGCTCCGGGCGCCCCCGTCGCGCAGCGCCATCTCGAACGGCGGCAGGTACACGTCCGCGACCTCACGGGCCCCGGCGTGCACGGGGGCGTGGTTCCGCCCCGCCTGCGACGCCGAGTACCCGAGGAAGTGCTTCAGGGTCGCGTCGACCCCGGCCGACTGCAACCCGCGCACGTACGCGGTGCCGACCGTGCCGACCAGGTAGGGGTCCTCGGCGATGCACTCGTCGACCCGCCCCCAACGCGGGTCGCGGATGACGTCGAGGACCGGCGCGAGGCCCTGGTGGACGCCGAGCTGCCGCATCGACGCACCGATCGCGGCGCCGACCTGCTCGACGAGCTCCGGGTCGAACGACGCGCCCCACGCCAGCGGCGTCGGGAACGTCGCGGCCTTCCACGCGGCGAGGCCGGTCAGGCACTCCTCGTGGACGAGCGCCGGGATCCCGAGCCGGGTCTCGCACTGCAGGCGGCGCTGTTCCGCCCAGAGCCAGGCGGCACGCTCGTCGGGTTCGACGGGGCGGGTGCCGTAGACGCGGGTGAACTGCCCGATGCCGTCGCGGGTGATGTCCGCCAGGATGCCGCCCTGCTGCACGGCCGCCATCTCGCCCTGCATGGGGGCGACGACGCCGTTCTGGTCGAGCCAGTAGCCGACGAGCTGGGCGACCTTCTCGTCGAGGGTCATCTCGGCGAGCAGGGCGTCGGCGCGGGGGCCGGAGGGGGTCGCGGTCGCGTCCGTCGCGGTCGCGGTCGCGGTCGCGGTCGTCGCGGTCGCGTCCGTCGCGCTGTCGGCCTGGAGGCGCGGGTCGCGTCCGGCGGTCCGCGTCGCGTCGGTCGCGGTCACCCCTTCACCGCCCCGGTCAGGCCGCCGACGATGCGGCGCTGGAAGATCGTGAAGAACACGAGCGCCGGGATCATCGACATCGAGGTGAACGCGAGCACCTTGGCGGTGTCGACGGAGTACTGCGACGAGAACGACTGGACCCCGAGCGGCAGCGTGTAGGCGGCCTCGTTGTTCAGGATGAACAGCGGCAGGATGTAGCTGTTCCAGCTGGCGATGAACGCCAGGATGCCGACCGTGACGACGCCGGGCAGCGACAGCGGCACGACCATCCGGAAGAAGAACCCGAGACGGCTCGCCCCGTCGATCGACGCGGCCTCCTCGAGCTCGTCGGGGATGGCGCGCAGGAACGGCACCAGGATGATCACGGTGGTCGGCAGCGCGAACGCGATCTGCGGCAGGATCACGCCGGCCAGGCTGTTCGTCAGACCGAGGTCCTTGACGAGCAGGTACAGCGGGGTGATCGCGACGGTGATCGGGAACATCAGGCCCGCGGCGAACAGGGCGTAGAGCGCCCCGCGGCCGGCGAACCGGTAGCGGGCGAGCACGAAGCTCACCATCAGCCCGAGCACGACGACCCCGAGGGTGGTCGTGACGGCGCTGATCGTCGAGTTGCCGAGCTGCTGCCAGAAGATGCCGCTCGACAGCACGGAGCCGTAGTTGCCGAACTCGAACGGTGCCGGCAGCCCGGCGGGGCTCGTGGTGATCTGTGAGTTGGTCCGGAAGCCGCCCAGCACGATGTAGAGCACGGGTGCCAGGTTGGCGGCGACGAACAGGATCGCGACGACGTAGGTCAGCGGGTTGGCGCGTCCGATCGCGGCACTGGACCGGCGCTCCCGCACGGCCCGGCGCCCGGGGGCGACGATGCTCGTGGTGGCCATCAGTTCTTCCTCTCGGTGAGTGCACCCGCGGTGTCACGGCGGAGTACGAAGCGCTGGTAGATCAGGGCGACCACGAGCGAGATCACGAACATCACGACCGCGACGGCGCTGCCGAAGCCGAAGTTGCCCGAGGTCCGGCCGTTGGCGACCATGTACGTCGCCATCGTCGAGGTACCCGCGGTCGAGGCGATGTACTGGCCCCAGATGATGTAGACGAGGTCGAACAGCTGCAGCGAGCCGATGATCGACAGGAACGCCCAGATGCGGATGGTCGGTCCGAGGAGCGGCAGGGTGATGCGCCGCTGGATCTGCCAGTAGCCGGCACCGTCGATGGCGGCGGCCTCGAACAGTTCCTCGGGGATGCTCTGCAGGCCGGCGAGGAACAGGATCACCGCGAAGCCGATGTACTTCCACGAGATGATCACGAGCAGCGTCCAGATGGCGATGTCGGGGTTCGACAGCCAGTCCGCACGGAGTCCGCCCAGGCCGATGCTCTGGAACAGGTCGTTCACGGCGCCGTTCGACTGGAGCATGAGGCTCCACCCGGTGCCGACGATCACCTCGGAGATGACGTACGGCACGAAGACGAGCACGCGGACGAGCCCGCGGCCGTGCATCTTCTGGTTGAGCAGCAGGGCGAGCACGATCGCGATCGGCCCCTGCAGCACCAGCGAGAGCACGACGATGAAGCCGTTGTGCATCAGGACCGCGTGGAACGCCTTGTCCTGGAAGATGATCAGGTAGTTCTGCAGCCCGACGAAGTCGGTGGGCGGGCCGTAGCCCTGCCACTTGAAGAACCCGTAGTAGGCGGCGAGGCCCACGGGCAGGATCACGAACGTGACGAAGACGATGACCGCGGGTCCGGCGAGGACCGCGATCTCGACGCGCTTCCGCCAGTCCGCGATGCGGCGCGTGGTCCGCCGACCGGCGGGGAGCGGCGAACCGCTCCCCGCCGGGGACGTCCCCGCGGCCGTGTCCGACCCGGTGGCCGGAGTCGTACCGAGCGAGGTGTCGAGGGCCATGCTCAGCCCTTGGCCGCAGCCTGGTTGGTGGTCTCGACGATGTCCTTCGCGTCACCCTTGCCGGCCAGCAGGTCGACGACGCTGGTGTTCAGCGCGTTGCCGACGTTCTGGCCGTACAGGGTGTCCAGGTACTGCGAGACGAACGGGGCGTCCTGGTAGGCGGCCAGGGCCGACTTCAGGTAGTCCGAGTCGACGACCGACTGGGCGTCCTTGTTCACCGGGATGGCGTTGAAGGCCTTGTAGTACGCCTCCTGGTTGTCCTTCTGCACGATGAAGTTCAGGAAGTCGGTGCACGCCTTCTTCGGGGCCTGTGCGGAGCAGGAGTTGCCGTCGACACCACCCATCATCGACTTCGGGTCACCCTTGCCACCGTCGGTCGCGGGGAACGGGAACCAGCCGAGGTCGGGCAGCGGCTTGGCGTCCGGCGTCAGCGATGCGATCACGCCCGGGTCCCACGCACCCATGAGCTCCATGGCCGCCTTGTGGTTGGCGAGGAGACCGGCGGAGCTGCCGGCACCCTGCTGTGCCGCGGTGGTCAGGAAGCCGTTGTTGAAGGGCTTGGTGGCGTTGAAGTCCTCGAGCTGCTCGCCGGCCTTCGTCCAGCAGGCGTTGTCGAACTTCAGGGACTTCGCCGCGTCCTCGAGCGTCTTCTGGCTGCACTCGCGGAGTGCGAAGTTGTAGTACCAGTGGGCGGCCGGCCAGGCGTCCTTCGCGCCGACGGCGACCGGGTCGATGTCCTTGGCCTTGAGCTTCGTGATCGCGTCGTTCAGCTCGTCCATGGTCGTGGGCGTGCCCTCGATGCCGGCTTCCTTGAACAGGTCCTTCGAGTACCAGATGCCCTCGGGGAGCACCGCGCCGGGCATGGCGTAGGTCTTGCCGTCCTTCTCGTAGCCGGCGAACGTGCCCGCGCTGATGGACTTCTTCGCGTCGGCGCTGATGGAGTCGGAGATATCCATGAGCTGCCCGGCGGCGATCATGGCGTCCATCTTGCCGCCGCCACGCTGCAGGAACACGTCGGGGGCGTCGCCGGAGTTGAGGGCGGTCTGGAGCTTGCCGTCCAGGTCCTCGTTCTGGATCGCCTGGGTCTTGATGGTGACGTTCGGGTACTTCTCCTCGAACGCCTTGACCGTCGAGGCCCAGTAGGCCTTGCCCGGTCCTGTCGTCGAGTTGTGCCAGAAGGTCATCGTGACCTTCCCGCCGTCCTCGGAGGCATCGCTGCCCGCCGAGCACCCGCTGGCCACCAGTGCGGTCGCCCCGATCAGCGCGATGGCTGCCGCGGCACGGATCTTCCTCGTCATCGTGGAACTCCTGAAGTGTCGTCGTTGACATGGCGCGACATCGACTGCCGCTGCGGAGAGCATGCCTGCTGCTCGGGGGCGGTGTCAATCGATATCGATAACGTTTTCTTAACCGATCGCAGGGTGTCGCAGCGGTACGGTGTGCACATGGACTCGGCACTCGGCGCGCGTCCCGGTGCCGGCCGGGTGACGATCGGCGACGTGGCACGAGCGGCCGGGGTCTCGATCCCGACGGTCTCCAAGGTGATCAACCAGCGCGACGGTGTCGCCGCCGCCACCATGCTCCGCGTGCAGCAGGTGGTCGAGGACCTGGGGTACGAGACCTCGCTGGTCGCCCGGAGCCTGCGCAGTTCGCGGACCGGGGTCGTCGGCATCCTGGTGCCCGAGTTCGAGCCGTTCTCGACCGAGCTGCTCCGAGGCATCTCGCGGGCGGCCACCGGCACCGGCTACGAACTGCTCGCCTACGCCGGCCTGATGACCGGCGCCGACCGACCCGGCTGGGAACGCCGGTCGCTGTCCCGACTGTCCGGCACCCTGATCGACGGCGCGATCGTGGTCACCCCGACCACGGCCCTGTCGAGCTCCTCGATCCCCGTCGTGGCGATCGACCCCCACACCGGGCCGGAGGGCCACGCCACCGTCGACGCCGACAACGAAGCCGGAGCCGTCCAGGCCGTCGAGCACCTGCTCGCGCTCGGGCACACCCGCATCGCGCACCTGCAGGGTCGCGCCGACCTGGCGTCCGCCCAGCTCCGTGCCGCCGGCTACCGTTCCGCCCTGACCGCCGCCGGCATCACCGTCGACGAGTGCCTGCTGCGCGACGGCGGCTACCAGGAGGACCAGTCCGCGGCCGTCACCCGGGAACTCCTGGCCCTCGACGACCGCCCCACCGCGGTGTTCGCGGCGAACGACTCGTCGGCGATCGGTGTGCTCCGCGCCGCGGCCGAGGTCGGGCTCCGCGTTCCCCAGGACCTGTCCGTCGTGGGCTTCGACGACGTGCCGCAGGCCTCCACCACGACCCCGCCGCTCACCACGGTGTCGCAGCCGCTCGACGAGCTCGGGTCGCACGCCGTGCAGATGCTCCTGACCATGCTCCGTGGCGAGCCGACCACGGACCACGTCCGGCTCCCCACGACCCTGCGGGTGCGGGCGAGCACCGGCCCGGCGCCGCGACCCACGGCAGGCCGCTGAGCACCCGTCGTCGTCAGCGGCGCAGGGTCTGCTTCGGGTACTCGCCGAACCGGGCCGCGTACGCCGCCGAGAACCGGCCGAGGTGGGCGAACCCCCACCGTCGGGCGACGTCACCGACGACCCCGGCCTGCGGGTCGAGCTCGAGCAGTTCGCCGCGGACCCGGTCGAGCCGGACCTCGCGCAGGTAGGTCAGCGGCGACACGTCGAAGACCCGGCGGAACGACTCCTGCACCGACCGCACGCTCAGGCCGGCGACCTCGGACAGCTCCTGGACGGTGACCGGCTCGGCGGCATGGGCGTGGATGTACTCCACCGCGGCCCGCAGCCGGGCGTTCCGGGGGAGACCGAGCACCGCGGGCAGGTCGTCGGCCTGCGGCGGGAACGTGTCCAGGAACGCGGTGGCGGCCGACCGCTTGGCCTCGTGCCACGCGTCGGAGTCGGGCCCCTCGGCTCGCAGGGCACGCGACAACGCCACGAGCGCCTCCTGCCAGCGCTCCGCGGTGTCGGGCTCCGGTACCCGGGTCGGGTCGAACCGCAGCGGCGCCGTCTCGACCTCCAGGTGCTCGTACGCGACGCGGTGCACGTAGTCACGCCCGAAGTGCACCAGCCGCTGGTCGTGGTCCTCGGCCGTGAACACGAAGTCGTCCTCGGGCGGCAGGAGCACGGGGACGTCGCGGCGCAGCTGCATCCGCGCACGCCCGGAGTCGAGCGACGCGGTGCCGCTCGTGATCCACGTCACGACGTAGTCCGCCCCGACGGGCACCGAGCCACGCACGGCACCGCGGAGCCGCGAACGCCGGATGCTCACCTCGGAGTCGCCGACGGCCGTGTACCGGTACGAGAAGTCGTCGTCGATGCGCCGGACGGACCACCGATCGGCACCGTGGACGGCGGCGAGGTCGCGCTCGGCGGCGTAGGGGTCCCCGCCGGCGACCTCGAACCGCACCGGTTCGCCGGCCCGGTCGGCACCCTGCGGGTCCGGGACGGGGTCAGCCACGGCGCCCTGCTCCCGACGCCGCCACCCGGACCGTTCCACGAACCGCGCTATGTGGATACGCTGGGGTGGTGACTGCGGCGTATCGTGACCCGGACGAGACCCGTGCAGAGGGGGCGCTGTCGTGAGCGATGTCGACCTCGACGCAGCGCTGACCCGGCTCGAGGCCGCGGTCTCCGAACTCCGCGGGCGGCTGCGCGACGAACTCGGCGTCTCCGGCGGCGACCTGACGCTGCTGCAGTTCGTGTCCCGCGCCGAAGCAGCGGGCCGGACCGTGCGCGTGAAGGACCTGTCGAAGCACCTGGGACTCACCGGCCCGGCGGTCACCGGCATGGTGGACCGACTCGAGCACAGCGGACACCTCAGTCGCGTCCCGAACCCCGACGACGGCCGGAGCCGGTACATCGAGCTGACCGATGCCGCCCGCCGCGACTACACGCGCGCGATGGACGGCACGAACAAGCACCTGCACGACCTGATGGCCTCCTTCTCGGAACGGGAGCGGGCCAGGTTCGTGCGGATCATCGACCGCATCGTCGCAGCCGTCGATCTCGGCGCACCGAGCCCCTGACGGCAGGGTACGGGCGGTCAGCGCGACGCTCGGACGAATGTCCAGCATGCGCAGCTAGGTAAGTTCTCTACCTATCTCCGCATGCCGGACACCCGTCACCCCTTGACGGCGCCGGAGGTCAGACCGGACACGATCGAGCGGCGGAACACGAGCACCAGGATCACGATCGGCACCGTGGCGGCCACGCTCGCGGCGAAGATCTGCGCGAACGGCACCGTGAACTGCGTCCCGAAGAGCGCGATGCCGACCGGGATCGTCCGGAACGAGTTCTCGCTGTTGAAGGTCAGCGCCATCAGGAACTCGCTCCACGATGCCGTGAAGGTGAAGACGCCGACCGTGAACAGGCCCGGCTTGGCCATCGGCAGGATCACGCTCAGCACGGTGCGCCACGCCCCGGCCCCGTCGATCTCGGACGCCTCCTCGATCGTCGACGGGATCCCCTGCAGGTAGTTCCGCATGATCCAGATGGCGAACGGCAGGTTGAACGCGACGTACGGCACGATCAGACCCGGGTACGAGTTGAGCAGCCCGAGGTTGCGTTCGAGCAGGTACAGCGGCGTCAGCACCGCGATCGCCGGGAACACCGACAGCATGAGCAACGAGGTCATGATCGCCGTGCGGCCCCGGATGAACCGGCCGGCCAGCGCGTACCCGGCCAGGAACGCCAGCGCGAGCACGATCACCGTGGTCGACACCGACACGATGACGCTGTTCACCATGTACTGGCCGAGCGCGTTGTCACGGAAGGCCACCACGAAGTTGTCGAAGGTGAACGACTGCGGCCACACGGTGGGCGGCGACTGCCCGATCTCGGACGCCGGCTTGAGCGACGTCGTGACGAGCCAGTACAGCGGCAGTGCCGTGAGCACCGCGATGACGACACCGCTGACGTTCACGGTGTTGACCCACTTCCGCCAGCCCTTGCGCACACGTTGACGGGGCATCAGTCGTCCCCTCCCTTCGCCTGGTTCCGGAACGCCCGGAGGAACAGCAGACACCCGGCCGCGACGATGATCGCGGTCGAGGTCGCGATCGCGGCGCCCGGACCGATGTTGATGTCCTGGAAGAGCACCTTGTAGCCCATGATCGCGAGCGACTGGGTGGCGGTGCCCGGTCCGCCGTTCGTCAGCACGAACGGCAGGTCGAAGACGCCGAACGCCTGCAGGATGCGGAACAGCACCGCGATCGTCAGGGTCGGGGTGAGCTGCGGCAGCACCACACGCCAGAACGTCTGCCAGGTGCTCGCCCCGTCGAGCTCGGCGGCCTCGTAGTGGTCCTCGGAGATCTGCACCAGCCCGGCGAGCAGGATGATCGCGACGAACGGCGTCGTCTTCCAGATGTCCGCGACCATCAGCCCGGTGATCGCGGGCACCGGTTCACCGAGGATCACCGGGGCGTCCCCGAACAGACCGAAGAACCACGTCGCGACGCCGTAGGTGCTGTCGTAGATGTACTTCCACAGCTGCGCGTTGACGATGGTGACGAGCGACCACGGGATGAGCATGAGCGCGAGCATCCAGCCGCGGGTGGCCCCGAGCCGCTCGAGCACCAGCGCGACGAGCATGCCGAGCACGAGCTCGACCGAGACCGTCACCACCGTGTAGAGCACCGTGAACCCGAGCGCCCGGTACCAGTCGGCGCTCTGCAGCAGGGCCGCGTAGTTGTCGAACCCGAACGACTGGATGGTGAAGCCCTCGTAGCCGACCTCGACGTCCGCGAAGCTCAGGACGACCGAGTACACGACCGGGAAGATCGTGACCGCGGCGACCACCAGGAGCGCCGGGGCCGCGAAGCCCCACGCACCCCGCGAGCGGATGCGGTCGAGACGCGACCGCCCCGTCGGCCGGGGCGGCGGATCGACGCGCCCCGTGCCTCCAGGCCGTGCCGGCCGTGTCGCGGTGCCGGCGCTCACAGCGCTGCTCCCTGCAGCGCCAGCGAGATGGCGGAGGCCATCGCACTGGTGCCGCCGTCGACGGACGCCTGCCCACCGAGGATGCTGTTGCCGTTCTGGTAGATGCCCTGCGACACCTTCGGGTAGTAGGCGGTCGAGGTCGGGCGGGGCACGAGCGTGATGCCCGCCGCCGTGTCGTAGGTGGGACGCTCCTGGCGCTTCGCGTCCTCGCTGACGAGCGAGGCGCTCCGCGCCGGCAGGACGCCGCCCTCGCGGGTCAGGAACTGCTGCGCGGTCTCGCTCGACATCCAGCGCGCGAACGTCAGTGCCGCCGCGGGCTCCTGCGTGTGCGGGTTGATGTAGTTCCCCCACCCGCCGATCGTCGAGTGGTGCTCGTCCATGCCGTCGAACGTCGGCCGGGCGGCCAGACCCACCTTGCCGGCGACCCGGCTGTCCGGACCGTTCGCGATCCCCCACGCGTACGACCAGTTGCGGAGGAACGCCGCACGGCCGCCAGAGAACGCGTCGTTGGTGTCCTGCTCCTGGTACGTCAGGGTGGCCCGCGGCGACGCCCCCTCGGTGATCAGTGAGCGCATGAACTCGAAGGCGCGCTTCGTCTCGGAGCTCGTCGTCTCGGGCTTGGTCAGGTCGTCGTTGAGCAACGACCCACCAGCATCCGCGACGAACTCGGTGACGTTGCAGGTCAGCCCCTCGTACACGTCGCCCTGGAACGCGAACCCGTAGCTGACGTCACCGGTGTCGACGAGCTTCGCGGCGGTCTCGCGCACTGCCTCCCACGACGCCGGCACCTGCAGGGAGTGCTTCGCGAGCAGGTCCTTCCGGTACAGGAAGAACGACTCGTCGATGTACAGCGGGAACATGTAGTACGTGCCGTCGACGCTCGCCGCGAGCCGGAGCCCCTCGGGGAACTGGTCGAAGAAGTCCTCACCGACGAGCTGGTTCACCGGGGTCGCGAGCTTGTTCTTCGCGAACTGCCCGGGCCACGCGACGTCACCCAGGTAGACGTCCGGCGTGCTGCTGCCCGCCGCGATCTGGGTCGTCAGGCTGGTGCGGTTCGTGTCGGTGTCGCTCGGGGCACTGACGATCCGGACCCGGATGTTCGGGTGCTCCTTCTGGAACTCCGCGATGAGCCGACGACGCAGGTCACCCCCGTCCTTCGAGGCGACCTGGCCGGCCCACCAGCTGATCGTCGCCTCGCCCTCGGGCGGTTCGGTGGGCCAGTCCTCGACCCGCGTGCGCTCGGGTCGGGTGGAGCAGCCGGCGAGCAGCAGCACCCCCGCTCCCCCGAGCATGAACGTCCTCCGGTCGATGGCCATCCGTCCTCCTCGACGTGTGGTGCTGCGAACCTGTGCATCCACACAACCAGGCGGAGCCTGGGCTGTCCGCAGGGATCTGTCGCTTTCGCTGGTGGCTCCGTGGGGCCGGGGGCGACGGCCTGGAGGCGCGTGGCAGGGACGACCCGCGCCTCCGGACCGGCGGGTGGTCAGGCCGGGGCGGGGGCCGTGGACTCGGCGATCCGCAGCGTGCACGGCAGCAGGAAGTGCGGCAGGTCCTCCGAGGTGCCGTCGAGCTGCTCGATGAGGGCGTCGGCGGCCCGCACGCCGAGCTCCGGGCCGGGGGCGACCATCGTCGACAGCCGCGGGTAGTGCTGGTCCGCGTTCGCCTCGGACGACGCGATGCTGAGCACCGAGACGTCCTCGGGGACCCGCCGCCCGGCGGTGTACAGCCCGACCAGGACGCCGGCGGACGAGTCGTCCTTCATCACGAGCACGGCGGTGACGTCGGGGTCCGCCGCGAGCAGGTCACTCGCGGCCTGCCGGCCGCCGTCACTGCCGGGCCCCGCCGTGACGATCGTCCCGGTCAGTCCGCGCTCGACCATCGCCTGCCGGAACGTCGACTCGACGCGCAGGTGCGGTGCGTAGCCGGCCATCGGGGTGCCCTCGAGGTCCTCGAGGACGAGCCCGAACCGCCGGTGCCCGAGGGCCTGGAGGTGGTCGAGGCTGTCCTCGATCGTCGTCTCGAAGTCGATGTCGACGAAGGGCAGCCCGCTGCTGTCGCGGGTCCGGCCGATCAGGGTGAACGGCACGTCGAGGTCGGTGAGGACGGCGACGCGGGGGTCGTCCATCCGCACCTCCATCAGGATGACGCCGTCCACGAGTCCGCCCGACACGAGGTCGTCCAGGTCGTCGCCGGCGGGGTCCACGGGCCAGAGCACGAGGTGGTACCCCCGCTCGGACGCACGCTCCGCCGCGCTCATGAAGAACTGCGAGGTGGTCGGGCTGAAGCGGTTGCCGGTGGTCGGGAACAGCAGCGCGATGATCCGGGTGCGTCGGCTCGCGAGCGCACGGGCGACGACGTTGCCACGGAACTTCAGCTCGCGCATCGCGGTCCGCACCCGCGCCGTGGTTCCGGGGGTCACGTACTTCGTCCCGTTCACCACGAAGGACACGGTGGCGATCGAGACCCCCGCCCGATCGGCGACCTGCTGCATCGTGGCCATGCCGCTGATCCTAGCGCTCGCCGTGTCAGAAAAGCGCTTTACAGGTGAAGCGCTTATCTGTTAGCTTCTCGCCCCAGGAGCACAGCGACGATGACGTCAGCGGCCTCGTCGATGCGTGCCTGTCCCAGCATCCGTCAAGAGAAGAGCTCTGCAATGAAGCAAAGATTCCCCTCCCAGTCGCGCCGGACCCGCGCCCTCGTCGGCGCCGTCGCCGTGCTCGCCACGGTCCCCCTGGTCCTGTCCGGGTGCTCCGGCTCCGGATCGGCCTCGTCGGGCGGCAGCAAGGCCCTGACGATCGAGGACTACTACGACGCGAACTACAACCCGGTCTACAAGCAGTGCGCCAAGGAAGTCGGCGCGACGGTCACGATCAACCACGTCGCCGGCGCCGGCCTGATCTCGAAGGTGCTGCAGCAGGCGTCGTCGAAGACGCTGCCCGACGTCCTCATGCTCGACAACCCCGACGTGCAGCAGATCGCGTCGTCTGGTGCGCTGTCCGACCTGTCGGCCTACGGGCTCGACGCCGACGGCGACGTCCCCGGCGTGAAGGCGGCGAGCACCTACAAGGGCAAGCTCTACGGCCTGCAGTCGAACACGAACTCCATCGCGCTCTACTACAACAAGAAGCTGCTGGCGGACGCCGGTGTCCAGCCGCCCAAGACGTGGGACGAGCTCAAGGCCGCCGCGAAGCAGCTCACCAAGGGTTCGACCTACGGCTTCGCGATGAGCAACATCAACACGTACGAGGGCACCTGGCAGTTCCTGCCGTTCTTCTGGTCGAACGGTGGTGACGAGAAGGACATCGCCACCGCGGACGCCACCCAGGCCCTGCAGCTCGTCGAGGACCTGCAGGACGACGGCTCGATGTCCAAGAGCTCGATCAACTGGGCCCAGGCGGACGTCAACAACCAGTTCCTGGCCGGCAAGGCCGCGATGATGATCAACGGCCCCTGGCAGCTGCCGGCGCTCAACGAGAAGAAGAGCCTCGAGTTCGACAGCGTCCCGATCCCGACACGCACCGGCGAGGCCACGGTCGCACCGCTCGGCGGCGAGGCGTTCACCGTCCCGCAGACCGGTGACAAGGACAAGATGCAGCTCGCCGGCAAGTTCGTCGGCTGCCTGCACACGCAGAAGATGCAGAAGGCCCTGTCCGAGGTGAGCGGCAACGTGCCGACGAACCTCGAGGCCGGCGCCGCGTGGGCGAAGGACCACCCGCAGGTCGCGTCCTTCGTGACCACGGTGCAGACCGCCCGCGCTCGCACCGGTGAGCTCGGACCCGACTGGCCCAAGGCCGCCACGAAGATCTACACCGCCGTCCAGCTCGCCCTCACCGGCAAGGCCAGCCCCGAGGCAGCGCTCAAGCAGGCGCAGTCCCAAGAGCAGTAGTCCACGGGGAGCCGGCCGACCGGTCGGCTCCCTCCGGCGACTAGGAAAGGACCCCGGCGTGAGCGCCTCGACACAGACACGACCACGGACGATCCCGCCCGTGACGACACCCCGACCCGGGCAACGACGAGCCCGGTTCCGATCCGGCGTGACCCGATGGCTCTTCGTGGTGCCAGCGGCGGTCTTCGTGGCCGTCTTCTTCGGCTACCCGGTGGTGAAGAACATCGTCATGTCCTTCCAGGACTACACGACGGCGACATTCTTCACCGGCGAGGCCCCCTGGGTGGGACTCGCCAACTACATCTCGGTGTTCCAGAGCTCGGTGTTCACGACGAGCCTCGTGAACACCGCGCTGTTCACGGCGGGCTCGATCATCCTGCAGTTCGTCATCGGGCTGAGCCTGGCGCTGTTCTTCCGCCGGCACTTCCCGCTGTCGGGCTTCCTGCGGGGACTGCTGCTCCTGCCGTGGCTGCTGCCGCTCATCGCGTCCAGCGCGGTGTGGAAGTGGCTGCTCGACCAGGACAGCGGCGCGCTCAACCAGCTCCTCGGTGTGGTCGGCATCGCCCCCGTGCCGTGGCTGGTCAGCCCGAGCCTGGCGCTCATCGCCGTGATCGGCGTCAACGTCTGGCTCGGCATCCCGTTCAACACGACGATCCTGTACAGCGGTCTGCAGTCCGTGCCGCCGGAACTCTACGAGGCCGGCTCGCTCGACGGCGCCACCGGGTTCAAGGCGTTCTGGTACATCACCTGGCCGAGCATCCGGTCGGTGGTCAGCGTCGTGATCGTGCTCGGGGTCGTCTACACGTTGAAGGTCGTGGACATCATCCTCGGCCTGACCGGCGGCGGCCCGGCCAACTCGACCCAGACCCTGGCCACGAACGCCTACCACCAGTCGTTCATCAACTTCCAGTTCGGCATCGGAGCCGCGGTCAGCAACGTGCTCATCGTCGTCTCGTTCGTCTTCGCGATGGTCTACATCGCGATCTCACGGAAGGCGGTCGACGAATGAGCGTCGGACTCGCGAACCAGACCGTCACCGCCACCCGCGCGATCACCACCAAGAGCGCCCGTGCCCCCCGGCCACGCGGTTCGGCGAAGGGGATCCCGTTCACGATCCTCGGCTGCGTGTTCCTCGCGATCATGGTGTTCCCCGTCTACTGGATGGTGAACACCAGCCTGCAGGCGACGTCCGGGGCCGCCACGGCCACGTGGTTCCCGTTCTCCCCCACCTTCGCCGGCTACCAGGCCGCGTTCGCCCAGCAGGGGCAGAACTTCGTCTCGAGCATGATCATCGGACTCGGCACCGTCCTGCTGACGCTCGCCATCGCGACACCGGCCGCGTACGGGCTCGCACGGTTCCGGATGCGCGGCGGCCGGGTGTTCCTGCTCGTGCTGCTGATCACGCAGATGATCCCGGCGATCGTCATCGCGAACGCGCTGTACACGCTGTTCAACAACATCGGGCTGCTCAACAGCTACGTCGGGCTGATCCTGGCCGACAGCGCGGTCCAGGTGCCCTTCGCCATCCTGCTCATGCGGGCGTTCATGGAGTCGATCCCACCGAGCCTGGTCGAGGCGGCACTCGTCGACGGCGCCAGCGACTTCCGGGCGTTCGTGTCGATCGTCGTGCCGATCAGCCGGAACGCCATCGTCACCGCGGCGCTCTTCACGTTCCTCGGCGCGTGGGGCGACTTCCTCATCGCACTGACCCTGACGTCGACGACCGCGGTCCGACCGATCACGCTCGGCATCTACAACTACATCGGCTCGAACGTCACCGACTGGGGTCCCGTCATGGCGACCTCGGTGCTGGCGTCCCTGCCCGCCGCCGTCCTGCTGATCTTCGCGCAGAAGTACATCTCCGCCGGTGCCCTCGGCGGTGCCGTCAAGTGACGGCACCGGACCGAAGCCGCCACGCATCCCAGCCAGAAAGGCACACACCATGACCACCACCCCGCTCCGCATCACCGTCTGGGGCGAGAACGTCCACGAGCAGGTCGAGCAGCACGTCGCCGAGCGGTACCCCGACGGCATGCACGGCGCGATCGCGGACGGCATCCGCGAGCACCTGCCCGAGGCCGTCGTCCGGACCGCCACCATGCAGGAACCGGAGCACGGCCTCACCGACGAGGTCCTGGCGGACACCGACGTGCTCACCTGGTGGGGGCACGCCGCACACCAGGACGTCGACGACGCCGTGGTCGACCGGGTGCACCGGCACGTGCTCTCCGGCATGGGGCTGCTCGTGCTGCACTCCGGCCACTGGTCGAAGATCTTCGGCAAGCTCATGGGCACCACCTGCACCCTGCGGTGGCGCAGCGAGCACGACCAGGAGCTCGTCTGGACCGTCAACCCCCAGCACCCGATCACCCGCGGGGTGCCGAACCCGATCGTCATCCCCGAGCAGGAGATGTACGGCGAGTACTTCGACGTCCCGACGCCCGACGAGCTCGTGTTCATCTCGGGCTTCACGGGCGGCGAGGTGTTCCGGAGCGGCATGACGTACCGCCGCGGCCTGGGGAAGATCTTCTACTTCTCCCCCGGTGACCAGGACTTCCCCGTCTACCACCACCCGGACGTCCGCCGGGTGATCGCGAACGGCGCCGAGTGGGCACGGCCGGAGCGCGAGCGCGAGATGCCGACGCTCCGCCGCTACGACCTGGGCGAGTACTTCGACGGGCAGCACTACCGCGGCCCGTTCGACGACGCCGAGCCGGAGACGGCCGCCCCGGCGGCCGCCGAGCCCGCGGTCACCGAGCCGGCAGCCAGTGCGCCCGCTGCCGAGCGCGACGGGGCGCAGGCGTGAGCCCCTTGCGCGTCCTGCAGATCGGCGCCGGCGGGATGGGGCGGGCCTGGCTCGCCACCGTCGCCGCCGACCCAGAGGTCGAGCTGGTCGGCATCGTCGACCTCGACCTCGACGCCGCGCGTGCCGGCGCCGCACACGCCGGCGACCCGTCGATCCCGGTCGGCACGGACCTGACCACGCTGGCCGCCGAGACCGGGGCCGAGGCCGTGCTCGACATCACCGTGCCGGTCGCGCACCACCCGGTCACCATGCAGGCGCTCCGTGCCGGGCTCCCCGTGCTCGGCGAGAAGCCCGCCGCGCAGACCGTCGCCGAGGCGCTGTCGCTCGCGGCAGCCGCCGAGGCCACCGGCAAGCTGTTCATGGTGTCGCAGTCCCGCCGCTACAACGACCAGCTCGTCGCGTTCCGGCAGCACGTCCGCGACCTCGGTGTCGTGGGCGGGCTGAGCACCCGGTTCGCGAAGGCACCGCACTTCGGTGGCTTCCGCGAGGAGATGGACGACGTCCTGCTGCTCGACATGGCCATCCACGCCTTCGACTCGGCGCGGTACGTGCTCGAGCGCGATCCGGTGTCGGTGTACTGCGAGTCGTGGAACCCGTCGTGGTCCTGGTACCGGGGCGACGCGGCCGCCGCCGCCGTCTTCACGTTCGAGGACGACGTCCGCTACGTCTACGACGGCTCCTGGTGTGCGCCGGGTGCGGAGACCTCGTGGAACGGCGACTGGCGCGCCTCCGGAGCCGCCGGCACGGCACTCTGGGACGGCGACCACGACCCGTCGAGCGACCTCGACGGCACACCGGGGTCCCCGGTCACGGCACCGTCGGTGGGACACGAGATCGCCGGGTCGCTGGCGTCCTTCGTCCGGGCCGTCCGCTCCGGCGAGGTGCCGGACGGCGAGGTGCACGGCAACGTCATGAGCCTCACGATGGTCGACGCCGCGATCACGTCGGCGCGCAGCGGGCGCCGGGTCGTCATCGACGAGGTGCTCGAGCAGGCACACCGGGACGCCCTGGCCGCCGAGCAGGACGACGCGGTCCGCGACCGCCTGGCGGCGTGGCAGTCGGTCCGTGGCGCGCTCCGTGCGCGCCTGCCCGCGTCCTGAGACGCGACCGCAGGACGGACGGGAGGCCCGTGGCGACACCGCCACGGGCCTCCCGTCCGTAGGAGCGCGCGATCAGCGCGGGATGACGGAGAACAGGAACTTCTTGCGGACCATGTACCAGGCCAGCAGGATCAGCGCCGTGTGCACCACGAACCCGATCCAGAAGTCGCCCCACGGCACACCGGGGATCGACGCGATCGCCAGGGCGAAGAACACCTGCCAGACGAACACGTACAGGCTCGCCTGCCCGAGCGGGATCCAGAGCCAGCCGATGGCGGCGGCGATGGGCTTCCAGAACACCGTGAGGATCGCGTAGGACACGACCGCGAAGAACGCGATGTCCGCCAGGCGGCCCCACTGCAGGTCCACCCGCTGGTACGCCGTGTTGTACAGCGACTGGTACATCTCGGCCGGGAACGGCACCGGGGTGAACCCGAAGTGGTCACCGGCCCAGACGTAGACCAGGAACGCCGCGTACCCGCCGACCGCGATGCCGACCAGGACCTTGCCGAGACGCCCGGTGAGCGCGCCGACGATCTGCCGCCGGTAGTACCCGAGCACGAGCCCGTGGGTGAACACGACCTGCCAGGTGAACAGGGGGAACACCGCCTCGAACTGCGAGTTCAGCGGGCGGAAGTCCGGGTTGAGCGCCTGGAACACGTAGAGCGCCCAGCTGGCGGCGAGGAGCGCCCACCAGAACCCGCGGCGGATCACCCAGATGAACGCCGGGATGAACAGGCTCAGCACCACGAACAGCCCCATGATGTTGAACGGCCACGGCCCCATCTCGAGCAGCAGGAACTGCCGGATCGCGTACCAGGGCGGCGGGTACGCGAGCAGCTGCATGACGTTCGGGTACAGGTCGTAGACGCGTCCCTCGGCGTCGACCCCACCGAGGCCGGTGCCCCGGTCGGTGAAGGTCGTGATGGCGTCGGTGTTCAGGAACGGCACGAAGCTCAGCACGAACACGACGGCGATCACCACGAGCGTGACGACGTACTGCTTGCGTGCGCGCTTCCACGCCCCGATCGCCGCAGCCCACTCGCCGAACTTCTTCACGGCGAACGGGTACGTCATGCCGAGCACCATGCCGGACAGGAACACGAACATCTCGGCGCCGGTGATCGCCCCGACGGCGTGCAGCGTCAGGTACGAGTACGGTCCGCCGATCTCGATGTGGGTGATCACCACGGCGAGGATGATGAACCCGCGGAACAGGTCGAGGCGCAGGTCACGGCCGGGCTTGCCGTCGTCGGGGTAGCGCCAGCTCGGCAGCAGCCGCCCGAAGACCCCGCTCAGCAGGAAGACGATCGCCAGGCCCGCGGCCAGCCAGACGATCCACGCCATCTGGTCGCCGCCGGTCTCGTACTCCTGCGAGATCGCGGCGTTGCCCTGCTGCACGGTGACGCGGTCGGTGACCGGTCCGAAGGCGAAGTCCCCGGACCGCTCGAGGTCGGCGCGGAAGGCCTTCGCGACGTCCGGGTCCGCGGTGAGTCGCCAGTCGGCCACGCGGTTGCCGGCTTCGGGCTCGCGGCGCTCCGCCTCGAGCACGGTCATGCCCCGGATCAGCGGACGCTCCGGCACGGCGGCGAGCACCTGCCGCCACCAGCTCCGCTTGACCTGGAGCTCGGCGTCGCCCTGCAGCTCCCGGTTGTACAGGGCTCCGGTGTCGAGCAGCATCGGGCGGTCGTCGGCCACCGCGAACCGGTCGTAGAACGTCTCCGACTGGGGTTGGTCGTAGCCCCAGTCCTCGTCGAACCGCGACTCGACCTCACCGCTGCGGGTGAGTGGCACGGCACGACCGGCGGCCTCGGTCGGGTCGCCCTTGCCGTACGAGAACATCGACAGCCCGACCCAGTCGACGGCCTCGGCCCCCGGCCAGTAGGGGCCGTACGGGTCGTCGGCACCGGTGAGCTGTCCGTCGCCGTTGGTGTCCGCCTTCGCGACGTCGATCACCGACAGGTCCCGCAGCCGCCCGGCGGACTCGCCGAACGGGTAGCCGGCACCGTACCCCGGGGACCACACCATGAGCGCGTCCGACGCGCCCGCGTGCACGGTCGTGGCGAGCGCCCGGAACGCCCGGACGAACTCGGTCGGCTGCTGCCCCCACCGGACCCACGTGCCGTTCATCTGCGGTGCGAACCGGACGAGCACCTGGGTGTCGTACTGGTCGTGCAGGTCCTCGAACACGGAGTTGACGGCGCGTGCGTCCCCGGCGTCGAGCGACCGCAGCCTGCGGTCGGGTTCGAGGCTCACGACGAGCACCGCACCCTGGGTCGCCGCCGCGCGCGCCGACCGGAGGAGTTCCTGCTTGGCCGGGCCGTCGAGCGGGTAGTCGACGGAGACGCCGTACATCGACGGCGTCGCGCCGAGCCGTCCCTCGTAGCCCTCGGGCGAGTCACTCGCCCAGTCGAGGTCGGGGCCGAACCACGTCGAGCCCCCCGCCGGCTCGACGGCGGCGGCCCGCTGCACGGGTGACGCCGACGCCGCGGACGCCGCGGACGCGGGCAGCGCACCACCGAGCAGGAGCGTGGCGATCGTGACGAGGAGGGCGAGGGCGCGGGCCACCTGCTGCTTCACCGGTCGCACGCGAGGATCCAGACGTTGTGGCCGGACTCGTGCCGGTGCTCGAGCCGGTCGAGCGCGGCGATCGCGAGCGCCAGCCCACGCCCGCTCTCCTGCTCGACGTCGGCCATGGTGACGGCGCTCAGGTCGATGTCGACGGGCATCCCGTTGTCGGTCAGCACCGCGGTCAGGGCCTGGTCGGTGGCCTGGAGGCGCACGGAGTACCGGCGCCCGGTCCCCCGGTCGGCGCGGACGGTGTGCTCGACGATGTTCGCGGCGACCTCGGCCAGGGCGGTCTCGAGTGCGAAGCGGAGCCGCACGTCGTCGATGCCGAGCCCGTCCCACCACGCGGCGAAGCGGTCCTGCACCTCGTTGAGGGAGTCGGGCGTCGCGGCGACCTCGAACGTGGTCTCGGTGCTCACAGGGGCCCTCCGGCGGTGCTCGACTCGTGTTCGGACTGTGCGGGGGTGGCCGGGCCGCGGTACCGGACCGCGCGGATGACGATGCTGAAGATGAACAGGTCGAAGACGACCCACGCGGTGTTGACGAGCGGCGCGATCCCCTCGGCCTGACCGGTCAGGTACCGGATGACGATCATCACCAGGGCGGCGACCAGGGCACCCATCGCCCAGAGCTGCGGCTTGACCAGGTCCCACCGCGGCTTCTGCTCGGTCTCGTCGCGCACCTTCGGGGTGACGCGGAACCCGAGCGGCTTGCCCCGGAAGACGTTCTGGAAGGCGCTGGTCACCGACTCGATCCAGATCGGGAACAGGGCGAGCGAGTACTGCTGCCCGCGCCAGGTCGGTCTGCCGGCGGCCACCACCCAGAACAGCAGCTGGTTGCACACCAGGAACGGGATGAGCCGGGCGAAGAAGTCGACGCTGTAGGCCTGCACGGGCACGACCCCGAACGACAGGCAGAGCACCGGCGCCGCGATGTAGACGATCGCGGCGAACCCCGACAGGTAGCTCCACATCGTCGAGAAGTACATGAGCCGCTGCCCCCACGACAGCCCCTTCTGCACCAGGGGGTTCTCACGGAAGAACACCTGCATGGTGCCCTGCGCCCAGCGCAGTCGCTGCACGAGCATCGTCGGCAGGTCCTCGGGGGCCAGGCCAGTCGCCAGGATCTCGTCGTGGTACGCCGACTTCCAGCCGAGGCCGTGCAGGCGCATCGCGGTGGCCATGTCCTCGGTCACCGAGATCGTCGCCAGCGGCATGATCGGCTGGGCCTCGTCGTCACGGTTGACGTCGAGGGCACGGGCGAGCACGGCGATCGACTCGATGGCGGCGACCGGCGAGGCCTCGCGCCGCCCGAGCACGTCGAGGGCGGCGTCGTCGAGTCCGGCGAAGGTGTTCGCGTCGGTGGACATCGCCGCGAGCTCCTGCAGGTCGTTCCGCACCGATTCGAGGTCGGCGGCGGCGAACCGGAACGCGATGGCGTCGATCCCCCGCTGGAACGCGTAGGTCACGTCGCCCAGGGGTTCGCCGGACCGGACCTGCTCGCGTGCGCGGTCGACCACGCCCTCGGCGTCGTCGAGGGCATCGAGCACGCGCGGGTCGGTCTCGGTCTCGCGGGAACGGGCGAGGAGCTTGCGCGAGGTGGCGAGGGTGCGCTGCACGGACGCCTCGACCTCGGCCACGTAGCGCGAGATGCCGAGCTGCATGAGTGCCTCACGCCGCAGGATCGCGTTCGACCCGCAGAAGAACGCGGCGTTCCAGCCATCCTTCGACTGCTGGATCGGGCCGTAGAAGAGCGGCGCCTGGCTGCCGAGGGGGTCGGCAGCGGGGACGTTCTCGAACCACTGCGGCGTCTGCACGAGCGCCATCTGCGGGTCCTTGAAGTAGCCGAGGGTGCGGTCGAGGATCGCCGGGTCCGGCACCTGGTCGGCGTCGAGGATGAGCAGGAACTCGCCCTGGGTCGCGAGCAGGGCGTTGTTGAGGTTGCCGGCCTTCGCGTGCCGTGGCCGGTCCACCCAGTCGGCGCCGCGCGTGATGACGCCGATGCCGAGCGCTTCGGCCGCCGCGCGCATCTCGGGGCGGTTGCCGTCGTCGAGGATCCAGGTGGTGTGCGGGTGCGTGATCGCCTTCGCCGCGCGGGCGGTGCGCTCCACCAGGTCGACCGGCTCGTTGTAGGTCGTGATGAAGACGTCGACGGTGACGTCGGTGGACGGCTTCGCCGGCGGTTCGCCGCGCTCCCGGAGCCGCCAGGCCCCGAGCGCGAAGAGCAGCGAGTCGATGACGCTGTAGGTCTCGGCGAGGATCAGCGGCACCGCGATCCACCACGAGTGCCAGTTCACCGAGGCCGCCCAGCGCCACACGATGTAGTTCACCCCGGCGAGGGACGCCAGGAGCGCCACGGTCCGCACGGTGACCAGGCGCCGGCGGGCCGTTCCGGTGGTGAGTCGGCGGCGGTCCTGTCGGCTGACGTCGAGCGCGGTCACCGGGTCGCCCCGACCGTGGTGCCGTCGCACGTGCTGCGTCGCAAGCATGCCTCCTGATCCGCGGGCCCCGGCCGCAGCGCACGCCCGAGAGTGGTTCCGTCCGGCAGCTGACCCGGGGGCCACCGTGCCGGTCGTCCGCTTCGGTCGTCGGGCACGACCTGGGCGTGACGACCTGTCTACCGCACGGGTGGGGAGTCTGTCAGGTTGCTCACCCGATCTGGGGACACGGCGTCTCAGAAGACGGCGGTGAACCCCAGGTCGTCGGCCAGGCGTGCGATGACCTGGTCGAAGTACGCCGCACCGTCGGACACGGACCCCACGAAGTGCCCGAAGAGCTCGAACGAGATCGTCCCGAACACCGTCGTCCAGGCCATCAGCGTCCGGACCAGGACCTCGTCGGGCAGGGTGATGCCGAACGAGCGCAGGGTGGCGACCCCGTCCGCGACGGCGGGACCGGCCACCCCGGGAGCCGCCGTGGGCGCAGTGGGTGATCCGGGCCTCCCGGCCGTCCCCGGCGTCGACGTGACGGGCGAGCCCGACGTACCCGATCCGCCCGACGCACCCGACGCACCGGGCGCACCGGAGCCGACGGCGTCCGCGACCACGCGCACCAGGGCGAGCGTCGTCCGTGTCGCGGGTGCGACCGTCTCGCGCGGCGCGGCGTAGCCCGGTACCGGCGAGCCGAAGAGCAACGCGAAGTCCCCCGGGTGCGCGATCGACCAGTCACGGATCGCCCGGCACATCGCGACCCAGCGCGCCCCGGCATCGGGTCCGGCTGCCGCACCGGCGGCCTCGACCGCGGCACCGAGCTCGTCGTAGTCGGTGATGAGCAGGGCGGTCAGCAGGTCGTCGCGGCTCGGGAAGTACCGGTACACGGCTGACGAGACCATCCCGACGTCACGGGCGACGGCACGCAGGCTCAGGGCCGCCGGACCTTCGTCGGTCAGACGGGTGCGTGCCGCGGCCAGGATGTCGGCCGTGACCGTCTGCCGTGCGAGCGCTCGGGCGGTGGGTGCCATCCGTCGATCCTGGCACGAGAGAGCAGCGCACACAAAGGAGAGCAGTGCTCTTGCTTTTCCCCGCAGGAGCGGTCATGCTCGCTTCCGAGAGCACTGCTCTCGCATCGACCAGGAAGCAGGAGACCATGTCCCACCACATCGTGATCGGCGCCGGCCCGGTCGGCCGCCACGTCGCCGGACTCGTGAACGCCCGGGGCGACCGCGTCACCGTCGTCTCCCGCTCCGGGCGCAGCACCGGCGTCGCCGGGGTCGAGCACCTCGCGCTCGACGCCTCCGACGCCGACGCGCTCACCCGCGCCGC
This sequence comes from Curtobacterium sp. VKM Ac-2889, assembly GCF_015350855.1. NCBI lineage: Bacteria > Bacillati > Actinomycetota > Actinomycetes > Micrococcales > Microbacteriaceae > Curtobacterium > Curtobacterium sp. VKM Ac-2889. Next base: position 556,181 of record NZ_JADKSC010000002.1, read on the forward strand.
CGAGGGAGCGGCCGTCCTGTACAACTGCGCGAACCCCGGCGACTACACGCAGTGGGAACGCACCTGGCCCCCGCTCGCCGCAGCGCTGCTCACCGCGGCCGAACGGACCGGTGCGACGTACGCCATCACCGGGAACCTGTACCCGTACGGCCCGGTCGACGGACACATGCGCGCCGGACTGCCCGACGCGGCCACGGACCGCAAGGGCGTGCTCCGGGCGCGGATGTGGGCCGACGCCCTCGCCGCGCACGACGCGGGCCGGATCCGCGCCGTCGAGGTCCGCGCCTCGGACTACCTGGGGCCCGGGATCGGCGCGAACGGGCACGTCACGCGCGTGCTGCCGGCGGCACTGCGGGGCCGGGCGGTGTGGATGGTCGGCCGCACAGACCTGCCGCACACCTTCACCGACGTGCTCGACGTCGCCCGGACCCTCGTGGCCGCCGCCGAGGACGAGAGCGCCCACGGCCGCACGTGGATGGTGCCGAGCAACGCACCGCGAACGCAGCGCCAGGCCCTCACCGACGTCCTCGCGGCGACGGGGAAGCCCGCGGTGCCGGTACGCCGGATGCCCGCGGCCCTGTTCCGCGTCGGCGGGCTCGTGTCGCCGATGATGCGCGAGCTGGCCGACCTGACCTACCAGTGGACCGCGCCGTACGTGGTCGACGACGCCGAGAGCCGCACCCGCTTCGGCATCGAGCCGACCCCGTGGGACGAGGTGTGCCGCCGCACGGCCGCCGGCGTGGCCTGACCGCGAGCCACACACGGAAGGGGGTAGGACGCTCCATTGCGTCCCACCCCCTTCCGCCTCGCACCGCCGGTCAGATCACCAGCAGCCTCGAGTACTGCGCCACGTCGAGCTGCTGCGCAGCTCCACCCGCGGCGGGGACCTTCCACAGCCCGACCGAGGGGCCGCTCTCGATCGAGACGAACACGTCCCCGTCGGCGGAGGCGGCACCCAGGTGCTCGCCACGCGACCCGGCGGTCAGCCCGGTCACCGGCACGGTCGACGTCCCGCCGCTGCCCACCACGAGCTTGTCCGGGATGCCGCGGTCGATCGTGCACCCGCCCGGCCGGTACTCCGACGGGGCGGGGCAGAACTGCGCCGACTGCAGGAGCGAGAAGCCATCGGCGTTCGCGGCGGCGTAGTCGAACGCGTACCGCGGTTCGATCTTCGTCAGTTCGGTCGCCCCGGGCTTGAGCTGGTACCAGATCCACGACCCGGCGGCACCGGTCGATCGGATGTCGACGTAGACGTTGCCCTGCGAGTCCGCGAGCACACCGGCGGGGTAGCCGACGATCATGCCGCTCGGCCCGGTGAACGTGCGGGGTGCGATGCCGGTGCCCTTGACGTACGGCTGGCTGACCGTTCCGCCGAGCACGACGACCTTGCCGTCCGGGGTGACCGTCCAGAAACGCTGATCGCTCCCGACGGCTTTGCCACCCAGGTCGAGCACGGTCTTCTGGGTCGAGGTGCCGACCGGCAACTGCTGCACCGCACCGGTCACCGAGTCCACCCAGTACAGGTTGCCCTCGGCATCGGAGCGCAGGTCCGGGGTCAGGTGCAGGCCGGACGCGATGATCGAGATCCCGCCGCCGTCGGCCGGGTGCAGCAGGATCGAAGTGCCGTCCGCCGTCGGGGTGAACACGTCACCGTCGGCATTCGCGGCGAAGCCCTCGACGTCCCTCGCGACGACGGTCTTCGCACCGCTGCCGGAGTCCGCGAACCGCACGACGTCACCGTTGCCGTCGAGCCCGAACAGCGACTGCGTCGTCTCCGGCTCGGGTGCGGGTGGTGCCGTCCAGCGCAGCGTGATCGTGCGGCCGGTCCCCCGGTGTCCGAGGGCACGGAGCGAGAACCGGTACGTGGTCGCGGGCGAGAGCTCGTCGAAGCGGTCGGAGCGGGCACGCGGGTGGAGTCGGTCGGCCTGACGGTCGTGCCGGTTCGCGACGGCGGCGACCGCGACCTTCCAGCCCGTCACCTTCGCGCCGTGCTTCGGGCCACGCCACGTCAGCGTGGCGCTGTCCGCGTCGCCGGTGACGCGGACGGCGGTCGGCGCTCCCGGCACCGACGACCAGGAGGTGTGCGCCGTCGCAGGCGCCACACCTCCGAAGACGAGCGCCGCGGCGGCGACCGCGGTGATGAGTGCTCGGTACACGATGTTCCCCTGCCTTCTCCGCGGCTCCCTGCGTCACGGCTCCGGGTATCACAGCACCGTGCCGACCGCAGGGGAACGGTTGCGGGCGGGATGTGCGGTTCCCCGCACCGCAAGATGCCGCCTGGTACCCCCGCACACGCCGTCGTGTTCCCGAGACGCCGCGGAATCCGGCGGCGTCTCGCCGACTCGGCGGCGTGGAAGCGACACGACGGCGTCTCGCGGGCCCGGAACGCGCACCGACGACGGACGGGAGGCACGGTGCCAGCTGGCACCGTGCCTCCCGTCCACAGGGGTCGCGTCTCGGACGCGGCGCGTCTCAGTAGCGCGGCTTGCGCTCCGGACGCTCGTCGCGGTCGTCACGGCGTCCGCCACCACGGCGATCCGCACGGATCTCGATGAGCTTGCCGCTGATCCGGGTGTCGGTCAGGCGGTCGAGCACACCGGGGTCCATGTCGGCCGGCAGCTCGACGATCGAGAAGTCCGGACGGATCTGGATCGCACCGAAGTCGTCGCGGCGCAGGCCGCCTTCGTTGGCCAGCGCACCGACGATCTGGCGCGGCTCGACGCGGTGACGACGGCCGACCTCGATGCGGTACGGGGACATCGGCTGCGAACGGCGCGGGGCGCGGTCGCCACGGTCGCGGTCGCCGCCACGGTCGTCGCGGGCACCGCGGTCGTTGCGGCCGCCGCGGTCGTCGCGGGCACCACGGTCGTCGCGCTCGCTGCGGCGGGCGTCACGCTCCATCTGCGAGCGGAGCGCGTCGTCGGCTGCGGTGAGCAGCAGCGGCGAGTCACCCTGCGCCACGACGGCCAGGGCGGCAGCGACGTCGTCCGACGGGACGTCGTGGTGCTCGACGTAGTGCGCGATGACGTCGCGGAACGCCGCGATCCGGCCCTGGTCCTCGAGCGCCGCGGTGATGGCGTCGTCGAAGCGGGTCAGGCGCGTCTCGTTGACGTCGTCGATGGTCGGCAGCTGCATCTGCGTGAGCGGCTGCTTGGTGTGGCGCTCGATCGCGGCGAGCAGGCGACGCTCACGCGGGGTGACGAAGCTGATCGAGTCACCCGAGCGGCCGGCACGACCGGTACGACCGATGCGGTGCACGTAGGACTCGATGTCGACGGGGATGTCGAAGTTCACGACGTGCGTGATGCGGTCGACGTCGAGACCACGGGCGGCGACGTCGGTGGCGACCAGGATGTCGAGCTTGCCCGACTTCAGCTGGTTGACCGTGCGCTCGCGCTGGGCCTGGGCGACGTCACCGCTGATCGCGGCGGCGGCGTACCCGCGGGCACGGAGCTTCTCGGCCAGGGTCTCGGTCTCGCTCTTGGTGCGGACGAAGATGATCATGCCCTCGAAGTCCTCGACCTCGAGGATGCGGGTGAGCGCATCGACCTTCTGCGGGTACGAGACCATCAGGTAGCGCTGCGTGATGTTCGCGGCGGTCTTCGTCTTGGTCTTGACGGTGATCTCGGCCGGGTCGGTCAGGTACTGCTGCGAGATGCGGCGGATCTGCGCGGGCATCGTCGCCGAGAAGAGGGCGACCTGCTTGTCGTCCGGGGTGTCGGCGAGGATCGTCTCGACGTCCTCGGCGAAGCCCATCTTGAGCATCTCGTCGGCCTCGTCGAGGACCAGGTACTTCAGCTCGGACAGGTCGAGCGTGCCCTTCGCCAGGTGGTCCATGATGCGGCCGGGGGTGCCGACGATGACGTCGACGCCACGGCGCAGGGCGGAGAGCTGCACGCCGTAGGCCTGGCCGCCGTAGACGGGCAGGACGTGGACGTTCTTCATGTGGGACGCGAACTGCTCGAACGCTTCGCACACCTGCAGGGCGAGCTCGCGCGTCGGGGACAGCACGAGCGCCTGGGGCTTCTTGCTGCCGGACTCCATGCGGGACAGGATCGGCAGCGCGAAGGCGGCGGTCTTGCCGGTTCCGGTCTGCGCCAGGCCGACGACGTCGCGCCCGGCGAGGAGGGTGGGGATGGTGGCTTCCTGGATGGCGGAAGGGGTCTCGTAGCCGATGTCCTTGACGGCCTTGAGCACAGCGTCGCTCAGGCCGAGATCGGCGAACGTCACCACGGGCCCGTCGTCGAGGGTCTCAGTGGTGGGGGTGGTGTCCGTGCTCATACCACCAACGGTATCTCGAATGCGCGCTCCGCAGGGACGGGAGGCCCGTGGCGGCGCCGCCACGGGCCTCCTGTCCGTCCCCTCGGTCACGTCAGGAGCGCGTGGTGCCGATCCCCAGGACCGTGTCGGCACGGTCGTTCAGCCGCGTCAGCATCTCGGCGAGCGCGCGCAGCTCGTCCGAGGCGAACTCCCCCGTCAGGTCGTCGAAGACCTCGGCACCGGCCGCGTCCAGCTCGTCGAGCAGCCGCCGGCCGGCGGGGGCGAGCGTGACGAGCGTGGCGCGGCCGTCCGCGGGATCGGGTGACCCGATCAGGTGCTCGGCCTCGATCAGCGAGGCCACCCGCCGGCTGATCACCGGGCGGGACAACCCCGTCGCGTCGGCGATCGCGGTCGCCCGGACGGGGCCGTGGCCGGCGACGGCACGCAGGATCACGCGGGCGGTCGGGTCGAGCCCGCCGCGCGACTCGATGAGCGAGGAGCGCAGGGTCTGCCGGACCCACAGCCGGTCGAGCTGGGATCGCAGGAGTCGCTCTGCGGCACGCCGGTCGTCGGTCACGCGCCCAGCGTAGCGGGCACATTTAGTTGCTTGCCGGAAGCAACAGATGTATCGTTGCGCGGTCTGCAAAGTTTCACAGCCAGAAAAAGGAGTTCGATGACCGCCACCGCACCCGTCTCGGTGCAGCACGGTCGGCACACCGCCGAGGCCCCCGCGGCCTCCGGAGGCGCCGGCCAGCAGCCGCTGATGACCCACCGTCAGATCCTCCTGGTGATCTACGGCCTGATGGCGGGCATGTTCCTGTCCTCGCTCGGCCAGACGGTGTTCGGCACGGCGATCCGCACGATCGGCGACGACCTGCACGGGCTCGACCAGCAGGCCTGGGTGACCACCGCGTACCTCATCACCTCGACGATCGCGACGCCGATCTACGGCAAGCTCTCCGACATCTTCGGCCGCCGTCCCCTCTACATCTTCGGCATCGTCGTCTTCATCCTCGGCGCCGTCCTGTCGTCGATGTCCACCTCGATGCTCATGCTCGCCGCCTTCCGCGCGGTGCAGGGCATCGGTGCCGGTGCGCTGATGTCGCTGCCGCTGGCGATCATGGGCGACATCCTCGCCCCGCGTGAGCGCGCCAAGTACCAGGGGTACTTCCTCGCCGTCTTCGGCATCTCGTCCGTCATCGGCCCGCTCATCGGTGGCCTGCTCGCCGGTTCCTCCGAGATCCTGTGGATCACCGGCTGGCGCTGGGTCCTGTTGATCAACGTGCCGATCGGTGTCGCGGCGCTGCTCATGGTCATCGTGTTCCTGCACCTGCCGAAGGTGCACGGCGCCGGCGACGCGAAGCCGAAGGTCGACTGGTGGGGCGCGACCGCCGTCATCGTCACCCTCGTGCCGCTCCTGCTCGTCGCCGAACAGGGCCGCATCTGGGGCTGGGGCTCCCCCGCCGCCATCGCCTGCTACGTCGTCGGTGTCGTCGGGCTGATCGGTCTGCTGCTCATCGAGTCGAAGATGGGCGACGCGGCGATCATCCCGCTCAAGCTGTTCCGCTCGGGCACGTTCTCGATGGCGACCGTCATCGGGTTCCTTGTCGGCTTCGCGATGTTCGGTGCGATGCTCACGATCCCGCTCTACCTGCAGATCGTCGTGGGGCTCACCCCGACCGAGTCCGGCTTCGCGACCCTGCCGCTCGTCGGTGGGCTGATGATCGCCTCGATCACCTCGGGTCAGATCGTCGCCCGCGTCGGCCGCTACCGGATCTTCCCGGTCATCGGCACCGCGCTCGTCTCCGCCGGCTACGTCGTCCTGACGTTCATGTCGATCGACAAGCCGCTCTGGTTCCTGATGATCGGCATGTTCCTCATCGGTCTCGGCCTCGGATCGGTCATGCAGTCGCTGACCCTGGCGTCGCAGGGCTCGGTGGAGGCCCGTGACATGGGCGTCGCCACGTCGTCCGCCACGTTCTTCCGCCAGATCGGCGGCACGCTCGGCACCGCCGTGCTGCTGTCCATCCTGTTCTCGGTGATGCCGGCGAACATCCTGACCGCGACCGCGAACCAGAAGGACCTCGGTCCGGCACTCGACGCCGCGCTCAACCCGACCGTCGCCAGCGCGAAGGCGAACCAGGGCGCCATGGACAAGATCTGGACGCCCGTCGTCACCCCGCTGACGAAGACCGTGCAGTCACAGCTCGACGCCGCCTCGGCCAAGGCGAAGCAGGCCGCCGACGCCGCGGTCACCGAGCAGGTCACCGCGGCCGTGCAGCAGCAGGTCGCCGCGGGTGCCGTGCCCGCAGCGGCAGCGCAGACCGTGATCGACCAGCAGGTCGCCGCGGCCACGCCGGCCGCCGAGCAGTCCGCCCTCGAGCAGGTCGCCGACCAGGCGCACGCCAGCGTGCAGGACGGCACCGTGTCCGTCGACTGGTCGAACGCTGCGCAGCGCTCCTACTGGGTCGACGAGCTCACCCCCGAGCTCGCGAAGAAGATCGACGACGGCAACACCACGAGCGACAGCGCCACCAGCACGAACGACACCTCGTTCCTGACCGGTGCCGACAGCCGCCTGACCCGGCCGTTCATGGCGGGCTTCAACGCCTCGTCCGTGACGATCTACTGGGTCGGTCTCGGCGTCATCCTGCTCGCGTTCGTGCTGACCTGGTTCTTCCGGGTGCCGCCGCTGCGCCAGCGTTCCGCGCTGCAGGAGCAGGCCGACATGTCCGCCGAGGCGCAGCTCGAGGCCGAGGCGGGCGCCGCAGCGGCCGAGGCCGGCTCGTTCACGGGCCCGATGACCGGGTCCGTTCCGACCGGTTCGGGTTCGACCGGATCCGCGCCGACGCACCGTCGGTGACCGACCGGGGCGTCCGCCCGTGCCCCCTTTCCGGGCGGGCGCCCCTCCCACCCACATCGATCCACCAGGAGTCCACGTGATCACCACCCCGGCAGCGGCTGCGGCAACGGAGCCGTGCACGCTGCGTGAACGGAAGAAGCAGCAGACCCGGCAGGCGCTGCACGACGCGGCACTGACGCTCGTGTCCGCGCACGGGCTCGACGGCGTGACGGTCGAGCAGATCTGCGCCGACGCCGACGTCTCGCCCCGCACCTTCTTCAACTACTTCTCGTCGAAGGCGCACGCGGCACTCGGGCTCGACTCGGTCGAGGTGCCGGAGCGCGCAGCGGCCTGGTTCGCCGAGGCCGACGGGGCCCTGGTCGCCGACCTGTGCACCCTGGTCGCGGCGACCGTGCCGCTCTCGCAGGACCGCAGGCGCATGAAGGAGCTGCTCGTGCTCCGGCCGGAGATGTCGTCGATGGTGATGCAGTGGATGGCCGAGTCGCGCCAGTCCCTGCTCAGCGTCGTCGGCACCCGCACAGACGCCCAGACCGCCCGCACCGCCGTGACCCTGGTGATGTCGGCACTCAGCGAGGTCGCGCACCGCGAGACCGTGCGGAGCAACGACGAGCTCGCCGACCGGCTCCGTGCGGTCGTGCGCGAGATGGCCGCGCTCGCGTCCTGAGGCGGGGGCGCAGGGCGTACCTGGCAGGAACTTCCCGCCAGGTACGCCCGTTTCCGCTTTCCAGCGCAGGCGCGGTGGGAAGGAGCGTCGCGCCGTGCGCGTGCCCCGGTGCCGGACGGGAGGCCCGTGGCGGCGTCCCCACGGGCCTCCCGTCCGCACCGTGGCCGGGTGCGAACACGCCGTCGTGTCCGCCCGACGCCGGGAAGTCGTCGAGACGCCCCCGTTTCCGGAGGCGTCTCGACGTGACGACGGCGTCTCCCAGCCGTCGCGCACTGGCACTGCTCGGCTGACGAACGCCCAGTCCGCACTCCGGAGTACCTTGCCGGGCATGCACACGACCGGACCCGCGCCGTACTTCCAGTTCGCCGGCACCGCCAGGCAGGCCCTCGAGCACTGGCAGCGAGTGTTCGGTGGCCAGGTGCAGATCGCGACCTACGCGGACTTCTCCCGCACGGACGGCCCGGCCGACGCCGTCGCGCACGGCCAGCTCACCGGCGAGCTGCAGCTGTTCGCCGCGGACGCGAGCGAGGGCGAGGGCGGGGGCGACACCCCGTTCTCGGCGACGGGGCTGCTCTTCTCACTGCTCGGCGCCGCGGAACCGGACGTCCTGCGCCGGTGGTTCGACCAGCTCGCCGAGGGCGGCACGGTCGTCGACCCACTGCAGCAGCGACCGTGGGGCGACTGGGACGGCACCGTCCGTGACGCCTTCGGGGTCGCCTGGCTGATCGGGTTCGAGGACTCGGCGCGCTGAGTCCCGCGCTGACTCCCGCGCGCAGCAGCGCCTACTGCTGGTCGGACGGCAGCAGCGGCGCCCAGAAGGCGTCGGGGCCATCGGCCTGCACGGCGTCCGGCTCGAACCGGAAGCCGTACTCGCGCACGAAGTCGAGTGCCGCGGCCCGCTCGTCCTCGGCGTCGTCGTGCGCTGCGTCGAACAAGTAGACGCCGTGGCCCATCGCGACACCGGCGTCGCTGATCACGGAGAGGTCCCAGCGGCCCTGCTCGGAACGCTCGATCCGGACGACGGCGGCCTGGGATGCGGTGAAGTCAGCCATGTCGCGAGCCTACGGACGCCCCGCGGCTGGCGTTCAGGATGCTCCGCGGCCACTACGCTGTGCACGGTCACAGGTCAGACGAGTGGAGAACACATTGTCAGTCGGATTGCTCGCCGTGGTGGACGACATCCTCTCCGCAGCCCTCAAGGCCAGCGCGAAGACCGCGGGGGTCGTCATCGACGACGCCGCCGTCACACCCCAGTACGTGCAGGGCCTGGAGCCCGCCCGCGAACTGCCGGTCGTCGGGCGCATCGCCCTCGGCAGCCTGTTCAACAAGTTCGTCATCATCATTCCGCTGGCCCTGCTGCTGACGGCGTTCGCCCCCGGGGTGCTGCCCTGGCTGCTGCTGCTCGGCGGCACCTACCTGTGCTTCGAAGGTGCCGAGAAGGTGACCGAGTGGTTCGGGGTCCACCACGAGGGCGGGTCCGACGAGGCCGTCACCGAACCGAAGCTCGTCTTCGGCGCCATCCGCACCGACCTCATCCTGAGCACCGAGATCATGCTCATCGCGCTGGCGGGCCTCGACCCCGACCTCGGGCTCTGGCCGACGCTCGGCGCCCTGATCGTGATCGGCCTGGTCATGACGGCGGTCGTCTACGGCGCCGTGGCGCTGCTCGTCAAGGTCGACGACATCGGCCTGCAGATGATGAAGAACTCGGTCCGCCGCACCCGCCGGATCGGTGCCAGGATCGTCCGCGCGATGCCGATGGTCTTCCGGGTCATCAGCGTCATCGGCACCGTCGCGATGCTCTGGGTCGGCGGACACCTGGTCATCGCGAACCTGGCCGAGACGATCTGGCACGGACCGTACGACCTGCTGCACGGGATCGAGCACGCGCTCGATGCCGCCGGCCCCGTCGTCGTCTGGATCGCCGACACGGCCGTGTCGGCCGTGGCCGGCCTCGTGCTCGGCATGGTCGTCGTCGGCATCGTGCTCGGCATCGGCCGCCTGCGCGGCGGGCAGCACTGACGCGACTGCGCGACGGACGGGAGGCCCGTGGCGGCCTGGCACCGCGCCTCCCGTCCGGTAAGGCGTCCTGACCCGCAGCAGCCGAAAGGTCACAGAGCGGTAACGACGTCAGATCCGTCCAAACCCTTCGCCAGAGGGTGCCGAATCACCTGCAACGACCGGGAACCACCCGGAGCGCTCACCAGCCGCACACCGCTGGTTCTCCACCCTGCACCAGGGTGTGTTCGGCGCGCACACAGCAGCCGCGCCGAGCGCGACAACAGCAAAGGACTGATCACGATGCGTAAGAGCCTCAAGACCTCCATCACCCTCGCCACCACCGGTGCCCTCGTGCTGGGCGGTGCCGCGTTCGGCATCTCCTCCGCCCAGGCCGCGACCCCCGCCATCCACACGGTGTCCTCGTCGTCGTCGAAGATCCCCGCACCGGTCGCTTCGGTGCCCGAGGTCCTCGGTGGCTCCACCGCCGTGAAGCTCGACTCCGGCTTCACCGACGCCCTCACCTCCCTCAAGCTCACCCCCGGCGTCTCCGGCACCGCCAAGCTCGCCGACGGGTCCGTGTCGTTCCCGATCACCGCCGGATCGGTCACCTACTGGTCCCCCGACGGCAACTACCGCCCCTACGTCCAGGGCCTGCTCAACCACGACGACTCCGGCCTGACCCTCAAGGGCGGCGACACCACCGTCACCCTCGAGAACTTCGTCGTGAACCCCGGCTCGTCCAAGCTCTACGGCGACGTCCTGGTCAACGGCAAGGTCGCCGTCAACAACGCGTTCCTGTTCGAGCTGCACGGCGGCTCCCTCAAGCCCCTCCAGCTCGAGGGCGACAACGCCATCCTGACCGGCACCACCGTCCACATCAGCGAAGACGCCGCCGGCCTGCTGAACAAGACCTTCGGCACCGACGCCGTCAAGCGCGGCCTCCTCGTCGGCACCGCCACCATCACCGCACAGATCAAGTAACACCCCCGCAACACCGCAACACCAGCACCACGCACGACACGGAGAGTCGCTCCGCCGATCAGGGCGGAGCGGCTCTTCGTCGTTCCCGGTTCCGCCGGCGGCACTGCTTCTCCCAGTGGCCGAGCCTACGATCGAGCGAATGCCCGCTCCTCGCTCGACCAAGACCGACGACCGACCCGGGCCGGACGACTTCATCCGCGTCCGTGGTGCCCGCGAGAACAACCTGCGCGACGTCGACGTGGACATCCCCCGCGACCGGATCGTCGCGTTCACCGGCGTCTCCGGGTCCGGCAAGTCCTCGCTCGCCTTCGGCACCGTCTTCGCCGAGGCCCAGCGCCGGTTCCTCGAATCCGTCGCCCCGTACGCACGGCGCCTGATCGCGCAGGGCTCCACCCCACACGTCGACTCGATCACCGGACTCCCGCCCGCCGTCGCCCTGCAGCAGCGTCGCGGCGCCCCGAGCTCCCGCTCCACCGTGGGCACCATGACCACGCTGTCGAACTCGATGCGCATGCTCTACTCGCGCGCCGGTACCTACCCGTCCGGCGCGGACCGGCTCGAGTCGGACTCCTTCTCACCGAACACCGTCGCCGGAGCCTGCCCGCGGTGCCACGGCATCGGGACCGCGCACGAGGTCACCGAGGCCTCGGCCGTGCACGATCCGTCGTTGAGCATCCACGACGGTGCGATCACCGCGTGGCCCGGTGCGTGGCAGGGCAAGAACCTGCGGGACGTCACCGCGGTGCTCGGCTACGACATCGAGCGCCCGTGGCGTGAGCTGTCGCGTGAGGACCGTGACTGGCTGCTCTTCACCGAGGAACAGCCCGTCGTGCAGGTGCAGCCGAAGCGCGACCGCGTGGCGAAGCCCTACAAGGGCCGGTTCTGGAGCGCCCGCCAGTTCGTGCTGCACACCCTCGCCGACTCGCAGAGCGAGACGCAGCGCAAGAAGGTGCTGCAGTTCGTCGAGTCCGGCCCGTGCGGGCTGTGCGGCGGAACGGGTCTGACCCGTGCGGCCCTCGCGGTCACGATCGGCGGCCACTCGATCGCCGAGCTGAACGCCCTGCCGCTGACCGGCCTGGCTGACGTCCTGCGCCCGATCGCCAGCATCACCGACGCGGCAGCGGCGACGTCACGGGCGTCGTCCGGCGAGCACACCGAGGTCGCCGTGGCGATCTCCCGCGACCTGCTGACCCGCGTCGACGTCCTGGTCGGCCTGGGGCTCGGCTACCTCGCGCTCGACCGCGCCACGCCGACGCTCTCCCCCGGTGAGAGCCAGCGACTGCGGATCGCGACGCAGCTGCGCTCCGGCCTGTTCGGTGTCGTCTACGTGCTCGACGAACCGAGCGCCGGGCTGCACCCCGCCGATGCCGAGTCCCTCGTCGACGTCCTCGACGACCTGCGTGCCGGCGGCAACAGCGTCTTCGTCGTCGAACACGACATGAGCATCGTGCGCCGAGCCGACTGGATCGTCGACGTCGGTCCCCGTGCGGGCACCGGCGGCGGCACCGTCCTGTACAGCGGCCCGGTCGCCGGCCTGGCCGAGGTCGAGGCGTCGGTCACCCGGCGCTTCCTGGAACCCCGGCAGCCGACCGCCGACCGCGCCGTCCGGACCCCGATCGGCACGCTCGAACTCCGCGACCTCACCCTGCACAACCTCCGGGGGCTCGACGTCGACCTGCCGCTCGGTGTCCTCACCGCGGTCACCGGGGTCAGCGGGTCCGGCAAGTCGTCGCTCGTCGGTGGCGTGCTGCCCGGCGTCGCGACGTCGCACCCGCTCGTCGACCGCGTCGTACAGGTCGACCAGAAGCCGATCGGCCGGACGCCCCGCTCGAACCTCGCCACCTACACCGGCCTGTTCGACGCGGTCCGGGCCGCCTTCGCCCAGACCGACGAGGCGAAGGCCCGCGGTTGGGGTGCCGGGCGGTTCTCCTTCAACGTCGCCGGCGGCCGGTGCGAGGTCTGCCAGGGCGAGGGGTCGGTGTCCGTCGAACTGCTCTTCCTGCCCGGCAGCTGGGCCCCGTGCCCCGAGTGCCACGGCTCCCGCTACACCGCCGAGACGCTCGAGGTCCGGTGGAACGGGGCGTCCATCGCCGACGTCCTCGGCATGACCGTCGACGAAGCGGCGCCGTTCCTGGCGTCCCTGCCGGCAGCCGGACGCGGACTCGAGACCCTCCGCGAGGTCGGTCTCGGCTACCTGCGCCTCGGTCAGCCCGCTCCGGAGCTGTCCGGCGGCGAGGCGCAGCGCATCAAGCTCGCCACGGAACTGCAGCGTGCGCGGACCGGCCACACCCTGTACCTGCTCGACGAACCCACCACCGGCCTGCACCCGGCCGACGTCGAGCTGCTCACCGCCCAGCTCGCCCGCCTGACCGACGCGGGCAACACCGTCGTCGTGGTGGAGCACGCGATGGACGTCGTCGCGAGTGCCGACCACGTCATCGACATGGGCCCGTCCGGCGGTGTCGAGGGTGGCCAGGTGGTCGCCTCCGGCACGCCGGCCGAGGTTGCCGCGTCGACCACGAGCCGGACCGCGCCGTACCTGCGGGACCAGCTCGGTCGCTGACGCAGAAGTGCCCGCCAGGATCGCTCCTGACGGGCACTTCGTGGCTGCCGCTGGTTACCGCTGGACCGCTTCCGGCGCGTCGTCGCGGAAGAAGTCGCTGCCGCTGTGCGTGTAGCCGACCTCACCCGTCCGACGCCACTGCTTGCGGACGCGCTTGAAGGTGGTGATGCGTGCTGGTTCGACGTTCTCGTCGCTCGTGTAGGCGCTCATGGCTGATCTCCCTGTGTGATTAACCGTGGTTCCTCGGCCCCCCGAAATGGAGGCTAGCGAGGGCCTCGGAGCCGAGTTCGCGATCCGCCCTGGAACGTCCGTGGAACGCAATACCGGTCGTGCCGAGAGCCGGATCGCGCCCCTCCGGCACCGGGGTGCTCGTCCACGCCGAACTAGGATCCCCTCATGACCGGCGAGACACCCGACGTCGCGACGTCACTCGCGGCCATCAACGAACGGCTGACAGCGCTCGAGGCGTTGGCAACCGACCGGCGGGGTGACGACGACACCGCGTCCACGTTCTGGGTGCTCGACGGGCTCCGTCGGGCGGAATCGCCGTCCGTCGTGTACGCCGGCCTGGTGCCGACCTCTGACAACCGCCAGACGGAGTGGCAGGTCGGGTCCGCGGTTGGCGATCTGGAAGCGCTGCAGTGGGACTCCCTCGCACCGGGCATGGCGGCACTCGGCCATCCGCTCCGGCTCCGGATCCTCCAACTCGTGCACAACGGCGAGGACCGCGTCGCAGACCTCGCCGCAGCACCGGGCATGGGTACCACGGGACAGATCTACCACCACGTGCACCTCTTGGCAGATGCCGGATGGCTCGTGCCCGCGGGACGGTCTCGCTACGCGATCCCCGCCGAGCGGATCGTCCCCCTCCTCACGCTCATCGCGATCGTCGCTCCCGTTTGAACAAGTGACGATCTGCCTCTTGCCCTCTGGTGCAGCGCATGGCTAGATTACGGTTCATTCGGATGTTTTCTGAAAATCCGTACATTGCTTGGGGGGCAAGCAGCATGTGCACGTGCGTGGGCACCCCGAGCTCGAACCGCTGATAAACGGCGGAAGGGAAAGCTCGGAGATGAAGAACAAGAATCGCAGGGTCCTCCTCGGAGGAGTTGCCGTGGCCGTGGTGATCGGTGCGGGATCGATCGGAACCTCAGCAGCAACCGCGGCAGACACCGCAGAACGGTCGGTCGTCGCGCAGGCTGCGTCGGTCGGCACGCCAGCCAAGAGCAGTGCTCAGCCTGCTGCGCCGGTCGCCGTCGCCACCGCACTCGCGCGAGGGTTCACCGCTGCCAAGGCTCCGCAGGCGGTCTCGCAGGCAGCACGTCAGGGGTCGTTCCTCCAGGGACTCGGCTTCCTCGCCTCGACGCCCGTGAACGCCGACGCGAGTGCACTGCAGGACGCGTACTTCGACCGTTGAGCAGTCGCCGGGCGGTGAGCATGGAGCTCGCCGCCCGGCCTCCCCAAGGAGACCCCCAATGCCAACTGACCTCGATCAGCCGGAGAACCGCCCTGTGCGCCGCCGCCTGCGCGGTGCTGCGGTCGCGCTGAGCCTCGGAGTGGTCACACTCTTCGTCGGCTCTGCGCTCTTGCTCGCCGGACCGACCACCCCGCTGACGTTCCGGTTCGCCGGTCCGGTGAGCACCGTCATGCTGCCCCACTTCCCGCAGAACTGGAGCCTGTTCGCGCCGGACCCCCTCAGCGAGGAACGTGGGTTCGCCGCACGCTTCCGCTGCGAGGACGGATCAGAGACCAAGTTCGAAGACGTCACGACCGAGGTGATCACGGCGCTGCAACGGCAGCGCGTCTTCCCCAGCAGGGAGTCCCGCATCATCGGGAACGGGATCCTCGAACGGTTCAAGGAAGACCCGATCCTCAAGGACATCCGCGCCGAGGGAGACGAGCGTGTCCTCGACTCCACGACCGCGGAGGAGATAACCGCTGAAGAGACCGAGGCGCAGGAGCGTGCTCAGATGATGCTCGCGAGGTACAGCGTCGGTGTCCGACCGGACGCCTGCGGCGGCGATGCGGTCCGCGCGGTCGAGCTGCGTTACGTGTTCCACGTTCTCCCCGGTTGGTCGAGCAGGCGGGACCTCAGCGCAACAGGAGACGTGACGTACTTCGACTCGGGATGGACGCAGCTGTGAGCGCGATCCGAGGAGCACTCGTCCAACTGACCGTCTGGATGACCGCGGCTCCACGAGCAGCCACTGCCCTCGCCGTCCTCCGGATCGTCGTCGGCGTGCTGGCACTCGTCTACTACCTCCGCGACTACGGCCAACGGCACCTCTTCTTCGGGCCGGACGGCGTCTACGGGAGCGCTGCCGTCGCCGCGACGACGCGGGAGCTCGGCACCTTCAACCTCTACTCGCTGTCCGACTCGCCGGTGTACTTCGAGGTCGTCTTCCACGCTGCGATCCTCGCCGCGGCCGCTGTGACCATCGGCTTCGGCGGCCGCTGGGCGATCGCGGTCCACTACGTGCTCCTCTGGTCCACCTACGGCCAGAACCCGGCGCTGCTGGACGGGGGAGACAACCTGCAGATGATCGTCGTCCCCGCACTGGTGCTCACCGAGTGCACTTCCCGACTGGGCGTGCACATCCGGCCGCGGGTCAGCACACCCGGACTCGTCCGTTCGACCCTGCACAACACCGGTCTCCTGCTCATCGCCGGTCAGATCTGCGTCGTCTACCTGATGTCCGGCCTCTACAAGGTGCAGGGCCCGCTCTGGCAGGACGGGACGGCGCTCTACTCGATCCTCCGAGTGCCTGACTTCTACTTCCCGGGGGTCACGGAGCTGCTCTTCGCCTCCGACACGCTGCTCGTCCTGGGTGCGTACGGAACCGTCCTCAGCTCGATCGCCTTCCCGGTGCTGATCATCTTCCGACGAGGCCGTCTCCCGGCCGTGCTCATGATGACCGCGTTCCACCTGAGCATCGCGTTCTTCATGGGCTTGACCGCCTTCGCTGCGATCATGGTTGCCTGCGACCTGGTCTTCGTGAGTGGGCACGTCGAGCGCGTGCTCGTCCGAGCGCGTTCATCCATCGGACCGCTCCGCTTCGGCCCCAGCGGGGTGCGGGGTTCGACACCAGTTCCCGACACGACCAGATCAGGAGTACGAGCGTGACCGCTGCGAACCGAGCCGTGATCATCGACGCAGGGGGCGACGTCACCGCCGACCTCGGAGATCACTACGAAGCGGACGCGCTAGTGGAGTGGGCGAGCGTCACGAAGACCGTGACCGCCGCCGCCGTGCTCGTCCTCCTCGCTGAACGGGACATCCCACGGGACACCCCCGCCCGGGACCTGTTGCCGGACGTCCCCGACGACGCCACCTACACGGTCGACGACTTGATCCGACACCGCTCGGGCCTGCCCCGGGTGCACCAGGGCATGTCGGCCGGGGTCGTCGGCGATCCGTACGCGGACGTGTCCGAGGCGGACATCACGCGCGCGCTGCGCCAGACCCCGACGACACCGGGTGAGCGGGACTACTCCAACCTCGGCTACGCGGTGCTCGGTCGGCTGCTCGAGCACGTCGCGCAGGAAAGATGGTCCACGGTCGTCGAGCGGACGGTCCTCGCTCCGCTCGGCATCACCAGCGCCACCCTCGACCCGGCACCCGACCGACGAACGCTGCTCCGATCGTGGCGGGGCCGCCCCCGTGAACCCTGGACCATCGGATCAGGTCCCTACGCACCGGCCGGCGGGATCTGGTCGACCATGTCCGACCTCCTGCGGTTCGGCGTGGGGATCGGACGCATCGAGCCGGACTTCCTGGCGTGGGAGCACCGCGACGGGCTGATCTGGCACAGCGGGCAGACACGGGACGCCGGCGTCTGCCTGCTCCGTCACGGCGACGTCACGGTCGCGTCGCACGCCCTCGGCGCAGCGCCCGGAGCTGCTGACCGGCTCGCCGTCCGACGCCTCCGTGCCGTGGGAGTCGTCGCGTGAGCGGCGGCACTCGGGCCGGCGAGGTCCTGCAGGTGGCCCTGGAGGACTCCCGGCAGAGCTCGTTCAAGCGTCTGGCCCGGACCACGGCGGCATTGGCCCTGGCCGCGATGGGCGGTGCCGGTGAGGACTTCCTGCCGAGCTTCGACCTGGTCGTCCGCCGTCGTGACGACGGCGCGGAGGTCCTCCGGACGCGAGCCGGAGACGCGGATCAGGCCGAACGGCTCCTCGAGACCGTGGAACGAGACCTGAACGAGAAGGACGTCACGACGTTCGTCAGCGAGTGGCGCGTCATCGAGCGCTGAGGGAGCGCGCGGGCGGACTCAGGAACGCAGGCCGAGCACCAGGTCGTGGACCACGCGCGCTGCGCGCGCCGCGGCGTCGTCCAGGTGCTCACGGAACTCGGCACCGTCCGGCGCGCAGAGGTCGCTGATGCACCGGACCGACACGAACGGCATGTCGTGCACGTGGGCGAACTGCGCGATCGCCGCCGACTCCATGTCGACCGCGGCCACCTCGGGGAACGCGACCCGGAGAGTGCGGGCGCGGCCCTCGGTGACGAAGACCTCGCTGGACCCGATCGTCGCCGACCGCAGTGGCCACGCGATGTCGGCCCCCATGGCGAGCTCGACGAGCCGGGCGTCCGGCGCGTAGCCGGTCGGCATGCCGGGGACCTGGCCCAGGGCGTAGCCGAACGCCGTGGCGTCGGCGTTGAGGTTGACGTACCGGTCGCCGACCAGGACGTCACCGATGGCGACACCGTGCATGAGCCCGCCGGCGGTCCCGACGCTGATCACCGGGATGCCCGGACCGAAGTCGTGGAAGCCGTGGGCGACCGCGGCCGTGGCGTTCGTGAAGCCGATGCCGCTGCGGCGCACGACGACCGTGGCGCCGCCGATGTCGAGCAGCTGGTGCGGGTCGTGGCCACCGACGGGGCCGTCGAGCACGGGGACACCGCCGAAGAGGTCGGCGAAGGCCGAGACCTCTTCGCTCATGGCCGCGATGATGATCGCGACGGGTTGCTGCTGCACTGACCGATCCTCCCACGCCGGGCGAGCTCGGACGTGCAGGTCGGGTCGTCGGAACCGCTAGGGGCGGGGGACCTGCCGGGACAGCTCGTCGGCGACGAAGGCGGCGAGCGCGTCGGCGCCGGGGTGGTCGTCGGCGGTGACGGTGACGACGGTGCCGGTGCCGGTGTCGCCCTCGGTCTGGTCGAACAGGAGCATCTGGCCGTACGCACCGTGCAGCCGCCAGAGCCGCCCGGGGCCACCCCACCCGGCCATGGCGTACCGCTCGTAGCCGGGGCCGGTGCCCTCGCGCTCCACCCAGTCGGTGTGCATCGCGTCGCACCACCGCGCGCTGACGATCCGCTGTCCGTCGATGATCCCGCCGTCGCGGATCAGGCGTCCGATGCGGGCGAGTTCCTCGGTGCGGAGCGCCAGCCCCTCACCGCCGGCGACGAACCCGTTCGGGCAGCGTTGCCAATCGACGTCCTGGATGCCGAGCGGCGCGAACAGCCGCTCGGAGACGAACGCACCGACGTCGCCGACCCGGGTCTCGAGCACGCGCATCGCCGTGTAGGTGCTGGCGTTCGCGTACTGGAACACCCGGCCGCGGGACGGTCGCCGCAGGAACTCGGCAGCCAGGTCCGGCCAGTCCGTCAGCTCGGTCGCCGACCAGGGCATGTCGATCCCGCTGGTCATGGTGAGCAGGTGGCGGAGGGTGACCCGGTCGACGCCGTCGCCGAGGGCGAGGCCGGTGCCGGTCAGGTACCTGGCGATCGGTTCGTCGACGTCGACCAGGCCGTCGTCGGCGGCGATGCCGGCGGCCAGGACGCAGACGCCCTTGGCGACGGAGTGGACCTCGCGTCGGACGTCGGGGGTCCAGCGGTGCTCGGCGACGTCGTCGGTGTCCGTCGCCCCGGTCCGCGTGCGCACGTGGATGCCGTGTGCGGCGAACCCCGTCGCGTCGACGTGGGCGACGACGGCGTCGAGGATGGTCGCGGCGGTGTGCACACCCCATCCTCTCGTGGCCGAGTGGTATGCGCCGCCGCTCGTGTCCGAGCGGCTGCGGGCACGGGCAGGGTCCGCCGCGTACCGTCCGGCTCGTGTCCGACGAACAGCCCCGCCGCCCCGATCCCACCCGCGTCGGCGACCAGCCCGCGCTCCGCACGGCCTCGGGCTCGAACTGGCTCGTGTGGGGCGCCGTCACGGCCGTGATCGTCGCCGCCGTGATGGTGCTCATGGCGATCCGGGCGCCGGCGATCGGCTGGCCCGCCCTGGTGCTCGTGGCCCTGTTGCTCGTGACGATGGTCGTGGTGCGAGCCGCCGTCCGGCCGAAACGGGCCCGACTCGTCACCCTGGCCGTCCTCGACCTCGGCATCGTGGTCGTCGGGCTGGTGGCGGCCCTGGCGGTGCTGTACTCGTCGCCGGTCGGCTGATGCCACGATGGCATGTTGATAACGGTTCTCACTAAGATGGTGCGCATCGGTCACAGCACGGTGGCCGTTCCACCGACGCAGCCACAGCTGCTGGGAAGACCGACCCCATGCCAGCACCACACCCCACCGAGACCCTCGATGCCCTCGTGGTCGGAGCCGGACCGGCCGGCATCGGCACCGGCCTGGCGCTCCACGCCGTCGACGGCCTGCTGTTCGGCGTCGTCGACCGCGGCGTCGTCGGGGACACGTTCCAGCGATGGCCGGAGCACCAGCGGTTCCTGACACCGTCCTTCACCGGCAACGGGTTCGGGGCCACCGACCTCAACGCGGTCCACCCGCGCACCTCACCCGCCTACAGCCTGGCGACGGACTACCCGTCGGGGCCGGAGTACGCCCGGTACCTGCGTGGCGTCGTCGCCGCCTTCCACCTGCCGACCCTGCCGGACACCGAGGTCGAGCACATCGAGCCGGACGACGACGGCTTCCGCGTGGCCACCAGCCGCGGCCCCGTCGTCGCCCGGAACGTGGTCTGGGCCGGCGGCGAGTTCTCGGACCCGACCCTGCCCCGCTGCGCCGGTACGTCGCTCGGAGTGCACGCCTCCGCCGAGGCAGCCTGGGTGGCACGGCCCGGGCACGTGGTGGTCGTGGGCGGGTTCGAGTCCGGCATCGACCTGGCGTGCCATCACGTCGAACAGGGGGCGACGGTGACGGTCGTCGACCCGTCCCACCCCTGGGACGCCGGCAGCGGATCGGACCCCTCGTTCCGACTCGCCCCGCGGACCCGCCAGCGGCTCGCCGTCGCGCGGGCCAGCGGACGCCTCACCCTGGTCGACGACGGCCAGGTCACCGGCATCAAGCGGTCCGGCGACGGTTTCTCCGTCGGGGTCGCCGGACGAACGGCCCTGGTGGCGGACGCACCACCGATCCTCGCCACCGGGTACGGCCCGGGGCTCGGGCCGGCCGCGAGCCTGTTCGACACCCGCGCGGACGGGTGGCCGCTGCTCACCGAGGACGACGAGTCGACCACCACGCCCGGGCTCTTCCTGGCCGGCACAGCGCTCCGGCACGGTGGGCTGCAGTTCTGCTTCGTGTACAAGTTCCGGCAGCGGTTCGCCCACGTCGCCCGCGTCATCGGCGAACGGGCCGGACGTGACTGCGGTGCGCTGCAGGAGTGGGACGACGCCGGGATGCTCACCGACGACCTGAGCTGCTGCGGTGTCGAATGCGCGTGCTGATGCCGGCACAGCGGCCCGCCCGCCCCGCCGGTGCACGACTCTGGGCCACCCCCGCGATCGTCGGCGGTGCCATCCTGCTCGGGTCGGTGATCGGCGGCGTCTCGCCGTCGAGCGGTGACGCCATGGGCTCCGTGGTGGACCTGCTGGTGATCACCCTGGTCGTCGCCCTGTTCGTCGACGTCCCGCTCCACCGCCTGCCCCGGACACCGGGCGCGTGGAAGGTCATCGGCATCGCCTGGAGCATGAACTTCCTGCTCGCCCCGCTCGTCGCCTTCCTGCTGACCCGCGTGGCCCTGCCCGGCCACCCGGCCGTCCAACTCGGCGTGATGCTGTACTTCCTGGCGCCCTGCACCGACTGGTTCCTGGCGTTCACCCGCCTGAGCGACGGTGACACCGCCGTGGGCGCGACCCTGCTGCCGATCAACATGGTCACCCAGCTGCTCCTGTTCCCGGTGTGGATCACGGTCCTCGGCGGCAACGCCGGCATCGATGCCGTGGGAACCGTCGGCACCCTGCTGCAGTGGTTCGTCCTGCCCGTCGCGATCGCCGTGGCGATCCGCCTCGGCACCGCACTGCTGCCGACCGGCACTCGAGCCCGCGCCGCGGCGCTGCCCGGCCGGGCGATCCCGTGGATCGTCGGGGCGATGGTCGCCGGCCTCTTCGCCTCGCACATCCGGCTGCTGCTGGCGAACCTGCCGGTGTTCGTCGCCGTGCTGGGGTGCGCAGTGGTGTTCTTCGCCGTCATGTACGTCGCCGCCGAGTCCGCGTCACGCCTCGCCGCCCTGTCGTACCCGAGGACAGCACTGCTCGCGATGACGACGGCGGCCCGCAACGCGCCCCTGATGATCGGGCTGACGAGCGCCGCGCTCCCCCACCAGCCCCTGGTCACCACGGCGATCGTGGTCGGGATGCTCGTCGAGTTCCCGCACCTGCTCGCGGTGCGGCACCTGCTGCTGCGTCGGCGACGTGGTCAGCGCACCGGGCGACGCCTGCGCGGCACCGCAGCGTGGGGGCACCCGTGACGCACCGGGTCCGGCTCGTCGTCGTGCCGACCGAGCGGCGGGTGATCGAGACCGAGCACGACGACCGGCGGACGGCGCTCCTGCTCGCGCTGGGCCAGGTGCCCCTCGGGTACACGGTCACCGACGTCGACGTGCTGCCGGAGCACGAGGACACCGAGCACGACCCCGCGGAGCCGGGCCGACGCTGAGCGGGGCGCTCCGACGGCGCTGGTACGGCCCGAGACGGTCACGATGCCGGACGGGAGGCCCGTGACGGGCCCGCACCGCGCCTCCAGTCCGGTGCCGGTCGCGACCGGTGCACGTGGCCGGCTACGCGCTGTCGGTCACCGTCGGCTGCGCCTGCCGCAGCCCGGTGACCAGGAGGGTCACGATCGTCCGGACGTCGTAGTCGGGGTCCTGGGGACTCCACGCCACCAGGTCACCGACGGCCCGGAGCAGCTGGTACGGCGGGGTCGGTGCGGCCACCTCGCCGGACGCCCGCGCGGCGTCGAGCAGTCGGCCGAGCACGGGCACGAGCTCGTCGACGAACAGGGTGTGCAGCGCCGTGAAGCCGTCGGCGTCGCCCTCCCAGACGCGCGCCAGACCGTGCTTGGTGCCGAGGAAGTCGACGAACTGGTGCACCCAGCGCAGCAGGGCGGCGAACGGTGTCGGCTCCGAGCCGAGCAGCGCCGGCCCCGCGTCGACCAGGGCCTCGATCTGGTGCCGGTAGACGGCGACGACCAGGTCCGAACGGGTCGGGAAGTGCCGGTAGAGCGTGCCCACTCCGACCCCAGCGGCGGTGGCGACCTCGCGCACCGGTGCACCGACGCCCGAGGCGGCGAAGACCCCGGCAGCGGCGTCGAGGATCGTGCGCTCGTTGCGCTCCACGTCGCGACGGCGACGCGGCGCGGGGTCGGTCGACGGGGTGCTCATGCCTCGATCATCGCACGACACCGACGCAATGCGGAACAGTGCTCCCCTTCGCCTTGTAATCCGGATCGTTGTTCCGTATCGTTCCGGAACGTCGCTCCGTTTCGGACGACAGTCGCTCCGTCCGCGGGCGACACGGCATCCCGGAAAGGCCCACATGGCACCCACAGCACCCCGACCACAGGTCATCAGCGTGCGCCCCGTCGCGCTTCCCGCACCCGCGCGCGGTCAGGACCTCGAGGTCCGGATCACCGCACCGACACCCGGCACGGACCTGCCCGTCATCGTCTTCGCCCACGGCTTCGGCCAGTCCATGACCGGTGGCGACCCCCTGGTCGACCACTGGACCGCGAACGGCTTCGTCGTCGTCCAACCGACGTTCCTCGACGCGAAGTCCTACGGGCTGACGCTCGACGACCCGCGCTACCCGACCATCTGGCGGACGCGGGTCGACGACCTCGAGCGCGTGCTCGACGACCTCGACCAGATCGTCGACGCGGTCCCCGGCCTGAGCGGGCGCGTCGACACCGCACGCATCGCCGCGGTCGGACACTCGTGGGGCGGACAGTCCGTGGGCATGCTGCTCGGGGCCCGCGTCCTGGACGCCGACGGACAGCCGGGCGAGGACCGCACCGACCACCGCGTGCGCGCCGGGGTCCTGCTGTCCACCACCGGGATCGCGCGCGGCGACCTCGTGCCGTTCGCGCAGGAGCACTTCGCGTTCATGAGCCCCGACTTCAGCCAGCTGCACACCCCGTCACTCGTCGTCGCCGGCGACCACGACCAGTCCCAGCTCTCGACGCGAGGCCCGGACTGGTTCACCGACGTCTACCACCTGAGCCCCGGCGCGCGGCACCTGGTGACACTCCACGGCGGCGAGCACCTGCTCGGCGGGATCCAGGACTACGAGTCGACCGCCACCACGGACGAGAGCCCCGAGCGTGTGGACCTCGTCCGCCAGACCACGACGGCGTTCCTCCGGACCGCGCTCGGCCTCGACCCCGACGCGTGGTCGGCGATCGCCGACGCCGTCGGCCCTGCCACCGCCGTCGGCCGCATCGAATCGAAGGAGCACCACTCGTGATCACCGACCAGCACCCCCTGCCCAGCGGCTTCACCGCCGCGTCCACCGCCGCCGACGTCCTGCACGGCGTCGACCTGACCGGCCGGAACGTCGTCGTGACCGGCGGCCACAGCCGCCTCGGCCGCGAGACCAGCCGCGCCCTCGCGGCGGCCGGCGCCGACGTCACCGTCGCCTGCCGTGACGTCGACCGGGCATCCGCAGCCGTCGCCGACATCCCGGGCATCCACGTCGAGGCCCTCGACCTCACGGCCCCGTCGTCGGTCGACGCCTTCGCCGCGCGCTGGTCGACCTCCGGCCGCCCGCTGCACATGCTCGTGAACAGTGCCGCGATGCTCTTCACCCCGGACCGCCGGCTCGACGGCCGCGGCAACGAACTGGCGTTCTCGACGACGCACCTCGGGCACTTCCAGCTCACGCGGGCGCTCCTCCCCGCCCTCCTGGAGGCCCGTGGTGCGCGGGTCCTGACCGTCACCTCCGGCGCGGCGCGGTTCGGGCAGATCCGGTGGGACGACCTGACGTTCGCACACGGGTATGACCCGGTCACCGCGTACGGCCAGTCGAAGCGCGCCAACGTCCTGCTCACGGTGGAGCTCGACCGCCGGTACGCCGGCCAAGGCATCCGTGCCTTCGCCGCGCACCCGGGCGTCATCATCGGACCCGGCCCGCACGACGCCTCGCAGATCGCTTCGTACCGGGAGCAGGGACTGGTCGACGACCACGGGGTGACCGTCATCGACCCCGAGGTCGGCAAGAAGACCGTCGAGCAGGGCGCAGCGACACTCGTGTTCGGTGCCGCGAGCCCGCTGCTCGACGGCGTCGGCGGGGTCTACCTGAAGGACAGCGACGTCGCCGTGATCGACGACCGGGTCCTGCCCCTGACCGCGGACCGCATCCCGTCGGACGCGAACTCGGCGATGCTCGACGCCGACGATGCCAGGCGGCTGTGGGCGGTCAGCGAGGGACTCCTCGCATGATCGCCGTCGGCCGGGGCCTCGTCCGCTCACTGTTCTCGTCGTCCTCGCTACTGTGTGACGGTGCTGACCGTGCGGATCGAGAGCCCCCGGCAGGACGACGTCCTGCACCTGCTGCAGCAGGGTGACGACTACGGACTGAGCCTGTACGCGGCCGAGAACTACCACGCCCTCGACGTCGACGACCTGGACCAGCCCGACGTCACGTTCCTGGTGGCGCGCGAGGACGGCACCGCCCTCGGCACGGTGGCGCTCGTCGACGCCGGCGACGGCACCGGCGAGGTCAAGCGCATGTTCGTGAGCGACGCCGCGCGTGGGCTCGGCGTGGGGACGCGGCTGCTCGACGCCCTGCACGACCGTGCCCGCGCGGTCGGCATCGGCACCGTCCGGCTCGAGACCGGTCTGCCGCAGGCCGCGGCGATCGCGCTGTACCGGAAGGCCGGGTACGCGGACATCCCCCGGTTCGGCCCGTACGTCGACGACCCGACGAGCGTGTGCATGGAGCGGCAGCTCGTCTGATCGGCGCTGCCTCCCGACGTAGGATCGCGTGTGAGCTCCGAGCACCCCGAACCCAGCGGCATCGACCCCGACGACCTGACCGTCGCGCTCCGGGTGCTCGAGCAGCTGCCGTCGATCGACGAGACGCACCCGGACTTCATCCGGGTCCGCCAGGCCACGGCGAAGATGTTCAAGGCCGTCAAGCGTGCGCACCGGCTCGAGAAGCGCGGCGTCATCGCCGAGGCCGACCGCCGGGTGATCGCCGCCACCGCCACCGGGGCCGCCGACCGGATCGACGACGAGACCCGCGGCGTCCCGATCAGCGCCTCGACCGCGTCGACCACCGCGGGCACGCTGCTGAAGTCGCGCCCCTGCTACATGTGCAAGCAGCACTACACGGTCGTCGACGCGTTCTACCACCAGCTCTGCCCGGCGTGCGCCCGCATGAGCCACGCGAAGCGCGACGCCCGGACGGACCTGACCGGCAAGCGGGCGCTGCTCACCGGTGGCCGCGCGAAGATCGGCATGTACATCGCGCTCCGGCTGCTGCGCGACGGGGCCCACACCACCATCACCACGCGGTTCCCCCGCGACGCGGTGCGCCGGTTCGCGAGCCTGCCCGACTCCGCCGACTGGATGGACCGTCTGAAGGTCGTCGGCATCGACCTGCGCGACCCCGCCCAGGTGATCGGGCTCGCCGAGGACGTGGCCGCCTCCGGCCCCCTCGACATCCTGATCAACAACGCCACGCAGACCGTGCGCCGGTCGACCGGCGCCTACCAGCCGCTCGTCGACGCGGAACTCGCGCCGCTGCCCGACGGACCGCTGCCCGAACTCGTGACCTTCGGGCACACGAACGACCAGCACCCGCTGGCGCTCGCCCGTTCAGTTGCCGCGCACCCGATCCTCGCGGCCGCCGCAGCCCGTGCCGACGAGCTGACCGAACAGGCCATGGCCCCGGGCTCGAGCTCGCTCGAGCGGCTCGCCCTGGGCACCGCGATCGACGCCGGTGGCCTGGTCCCCGACCTGCACGACGAGAACTCGTGGACCCAGCAGGTCGACGAGGTCGACCCGCTCGAGATGCTCGAGGTCCAGCTGGCCAACACCACGGCGCCGTTCATCCTGATCTCGAAGCTCCGCCCCGCGATGGCCGCCAGCACGGGACGCCGCACCTACGTGGTGAACGTCAGCGCCATGGAAGGGGTGTTCGGCCGCGCCTACAAGGGGCCGGGTCACCCGCACACGAACATGGCGAAGGCCGCCGTGAACATGCTCACCCGCACGAGCGCGCAGGAGATGTTCGAGACCGACAACATCCTGATGACGAGCGTCGACACCGGCTGGATCACCGACGAGCGGCCGCACCCCACGAAGGTCCGGCTCGCCGAAGAGGGCTTCCACGCGCCGCTCGACCTGGTCGACGGGGCAGCCCGTGTCTACGACCCGATCGTCCGGGGTGAAGCGGGCGAGGACGTGTTCGGCGTCTTCCTGAAGGACTACGCGCCGAGTTCGTGGTGACGAGCGGCTGACCGGGTCGGTTCCGTCAGTGCTTCGACGGAGCGGTGTCGTCTTGCGGCAGGACTGCGGCGAAGCGGAACAGGAAGTCGCGCACCACCGTCAACGTGTCGTCGTCGTACGAACCGATCGCCTCGTCGAGCTCCGCGGCACGTGACCCGAGGAACGCACTGCTGCGTTCCCGGGTGAGCTCGGTGACGCGGAGAGTGACGACCCGACGGTCCGCGCTCTCGCGGCTCCGCATGATCAACCCACGCTCCTCCAGTCGGTTGACCAACGCGTTCGCCGCACCCGAGGTCATCCCGATCCTCCGGGCGAGCCGCGTGCCCGTCATCGGCTCGCCCTCGGTCTCCGCCCAGAGGATCTCCCCCAGCGCGACGCCGTCCGAGGTCGGCAGCTCCATCCATGCTGCGAAGTGGAGCGCCGACTCCTGGTACCGGACGGCGTAGTGGCGGAGCGCCTCGAGGGTCTGGGAGCGCAGGTCGGTCATGCGATCGATTCTGCCGCCTTCAGGGCCCCTTGCAGTGTCGGGTAGTGCGGCAGGACGGGGACGTGCTTCTCGCTCGTCAGCAGGTACTTCTGGGCGAAGCCGCGGACCGGACCGAAAGACGCCACCCGGAGCGCCGCCCGCACCGCGCGGACGCCCGCCTTCGACGACGGGTGCAGCAGGCGCGCACCGCCAGGGGGAAGCCCCTGGGCGCTGTCGGCGTACCCGCGGAGCATCTCCTCGTAGCGCGCGAAGGCGTCCGGGATCGAGTACCCGTGATCAGCGCCCACGGCCGGCTCGACCGTCCGTGCGAGCTCTCCGGCCAGGATGTGCGCGCCGACCAGTGACAGCGTCGTGCCCATGCCGGTCGGCCCGGAGCCCCAGGCCGCGTCACCGAGCAGGGCGATCCGACCTTTGCTCCATCGCGACACCACGACCTGTTCCATCCGCTGCGTGTAGAACTCGTCGGACCGCTCGCCGAACCCGTCGAGGATCCGCTCCGTCTGCCACCCTGCGCCCCGGAAGCGCTCGCGCAGGATCCGCAGCTGCACGTCGACGGGGAGCTGCTCGAAGCCCATCGGCTCCGACTCGAACGACACACTCGCCCGGATCGTCCCCTCGTTGTCGGGTCGGATCGACGCGACACGTCCACGCGGCGCCGTGTACCAGTCCCAGTGGTCGGTGTCGCTGCCGATCCGGTCGAGCGTGCCGTAGGCGATGCTGACGCCGTGGTCGCGGTACTCCGTCTCGTCGGCGAACAGGATCCGACGGGTGCGCGAGCTGCGGCCCTCGGCGACGACGACCAGGTCGAACCGCTCCGGAGCGCCGCTGTCGTAGCGGACGTTCACCCCGGTGCCGTCCTGCTCGGCGCCCGCGATGAAGTCCCCGTAGCGGCGGTCGATCGTGTCCGGCAGCGCATCGACGAGGATCCCGGCGAACGTGCCCCTCAGGATCTCGATCTCGGCAGTCGGACCGTCCTGGCCCTCGGTCTTCGGGAACGTGGCGTACGGGGTGCCGTGCTCGTCCACGTACCGGGTGCCCGCTTCGCCGGTGAGGTGCTGCATCACGGTGTCGCGGAGACCCATGCGCTCGAGGACCTCGCGCCCGAGCCCCCGGACGTCGATGTTCTGGCCGGTGGTTCGCTGCTCCGGTGACCGCTCGAGCAGCGTGACGTCGAAGCCCGATCGGTCGAGTCCCCACGCCAGCGCGGGGCCGGCGATGCTCGCGCCGGTGATCAGGACGCGTGGGCGGTGGTGCGGCGTGGTCGCCATGGGTGGTCCTCTGCTCGTGGGGCGACGAGTGCCGTCCCACGAGTACTATACCTTCACAGCGATATCACTCCACAGGGAAGCTGCTTTTGGTTCCGCATCGAACGGTGAGCTGTCAGACCAGATCCTCCGCGACGGCAACGAGTGCGCGGGCGGCCGCACCGGCATTGTGGATGTCCGATGCGTCCACTGACCTCGCACTGTAGGCCGCCTTGTTCTTGACCCGAACGAGCGTCTCGAGGTGCTTCGCGATCGGCCGGTCCGTCGCATCCCGCAGGATCGAGACGCCGTCGTTGTGGCTCGCCCCACTGCTGTACCTTCCGGTCTTGCCGATGCAGATGGCATCTGCCGCGGCGATCCCTGCGTCGACGCACAGGTCGACGAAGGAGTTGGCATGAGGAGACGTCGGACTCAGGATCCCGTCCTCGGCACCGAACTCGAACAGTGTCTCGGCTGACTCGAGGAAGCCCTTGGCCTTCTCGAGCCGACCGCGCATGAAAGCGCCGTCGCCGTCAGTGGTCGACGGCAGTTTCGGTGGAGTCAACGTGCGGCCTTCCTGAGGTGGGCTTGGAGCCATCGGCGGTCTTCCACGAGGGGAATGCCCTCACTCGCGATGGAACCGATGAGCGGGTCATCGAAGGTGACCCCCGAGACGTCGTACACGATGGGGTTCACCTGGTTGCCGGTCCACCGATGAACGGCAACGGTGAGGTCGTAGATGCGGTCCTCAGCTTCCGTCCGCGAAACGGCATCCACGGCGAAGAACAGATCGATGTCGCTGTCCGGTCGCATCGCACCTCGCGCGGCCGAGCCGAACAACGCTGCGTAGCGGACCGGAATCGATGCGATCTCCCCGCGGACCCTGTCGAGGAAGCGGGTACGAGCTCCGGCCACCTCGAGGACCGCCGACGCGAGGAGATGGTCTCGGTTGAGCGCGTACGTGCTCACGCCGCCGATGTCGTCGAACACAACGATGCCCTGCTCCGTCAGACGGTCAAGCACCTTCTTCACGCCGTTCCGAGAACGGTTGCCCGGCACGAGCCGCTGGATCGCGGACACCGTGAACGGTCGGTCCGACAAACCGCTCAGCACCATCAAGACGTCACCATCGAGTCCGCTCGACAACGCCGCGAATGGGCTCTGCAGCTGCACGATGCCCTCCTGACCTCGAAGCACCACTGTCACTATCGTGACGCATGCATCACTATAGTGACGACCTCGATCGGGAAGGGCAACCCCGCGCAATCTCCGCTCCGCCTCCAGGATTCGAACCCGGACCTAACGGCACCAAAGGCCGTCGTGCTGCCATTACACCAAGGCGGAACGCACCCGGGGGTGCTCCTCCATCTTCCCACGACCCACGAGGCTGGCTGTCCGCTCCGGGTTCGGCCAAGATGGAGGGATGCCGCATGAGGACGAGGTCGATCGCATCGTCGCGGCGTGGGGTCGTGAGCGTGCCGACCTCGACTTCGGCCCGCTCGAGGTGCTGTCCCGCGTGGACCGGCTCGCCCGGCACCTGGACCGTGCCCGGCGGACGGCGTTCGACGCAAGCGACATGGAGCCGTGGGAGTTCGACGTTCTGTCGGCCCTGCGGCGAGCGGGTGAGCCCTACGAGCTGAGCCCGAAGACCCTGCTGCAGCAGACCCTGGTGTCGAGCGGCACGATGACGAACCGGGTGGACCGTCTGGCGGCACGGGGGTTCGTGGGCCGACGGACCGACCCGAAGGACGGCCGCGGCATCCTCGTCTCGCTGACGAGCCAGGGCCGGGTGGCGGTGGACGCGGCGATCGCGGACCTGCTGGCCGCCGAGCGGGACATCCTGTCCGGGGTCTCCGCCGACGAGCAGGGCCAGTTGGCCGGGCTGCTCCGCCGACTCATCCTGGGCCTCGGGGACTGACCGACAGCGTCACACGGGCCGAGCGGACCCGGCGTAGCGTGCGGCGCATGCACGCCATCACCCTCGCCGTCGCCGACGTCGCTCGATCGGCCGAGTTCTACCGCGCGCTGCTCGGCATCGAGGGCAGTGGCGTCATCGGCACCGAGTACCCGGCCACCGAGGCGCAGGCCGGCGGCACCACGGCGATGTTCACCCTCGACGACGGGCTGATCGTCAGCGTCTACGCGCGTGACGACATGGCGAAGGACTCCGGCGTGCAGCTGGCCACGGCACCGAGCAGCACGATCGGGCACTTCACGAGCAGTCAGGCCGAGGCCGAGGCGTTCCTCGAGCGGGCGCAGGCAGCCGGCGCCACGATGCTCGAGCCGCCGTACACGCGACCGTGGGGCATGTGGTCTGGCTTCTTCCAGGACCCGGACGGGCACCTGTGGGAGGTCGTGGCGAACCCCGGCGGTGGGGCGCCCGAGGACGCGACACCGACGGACGCAAGCCAGGACGCGGTCGACCCCGCGTCCGTCGAGTAGCCCGGCTCAGACCCCGAGCAGCTCCGCGACCTCGAGCCAGCGCTCCTCGAGCTGCTCGACCTCGGCCTCGAGCGCACCGAGCTTCGACTGCAGTTCGCCGAGCCCGGCGTAGTCGGACTGGTCGTGCGTCGCGAACTGGTCGAGCAGCTTCTTGCGGTCCGCGCCGACCTTCGCGATCTTCCGGTCGAGCGCCGACATCTCCTTCTCGGCCGTTCGCCGGTCCGCGCCCGACAGGGCGGACGCACCAGCGGCAGTGGACCCGGCCACGGCACCGGCCGAACCGGTCCCGCCGACGGTGTCGGGCCTCCCGGCAGACGCGGC
Source organism: Curtobacterium sp. VKM Ac-2889 (assembly GCF_015350855.1). NCBI lineage: Bacteria > Bacillati > Actinomycetota > Actinomycetes > Micrococcales > Microbacteriaceae > Curtobacterium > Curtobacterium sp. VKM Ac-2889. The sequence continues at coordinate 587,632 of NZ_JADKSC010000002.1, forward strand.
GGCAGCCGCAGAGGCGGTCCCGCCACCGGTGCCGGCCTCGCGCAGACGCATGTACTCGTCCACGCCGCCGGGCAGGTGGCGCAGGTGCCCGCCGAGCACGGCGTACTGCTGGTCGGTGACGCGCTCGAGCAGGTACCGGTCGTGGCTGACGACCAGCAGGGTGCCGGGCCAGGTGTCGAGCAGGTCCTCCATGGCGGCGAGCATGTCGGTGTCGAGGTCGTTCGTGGGCTCGTCGAGGATGAGCACGTTCGGCTCGTCGAGCAGGATGAGCATGAGCTGCAGGCGCCGCTTCTGCCCACCGGACAGGTCCTTGACGGGCGTGGAGAGCTGCTCCGAGGTGAAGCCGAGCCGCTCGAGCAGCTGCGACGGCGTCATCTCCTTGCCGTCGGCGACGTAGCTCGTCTTCTTGCGGGCCACGACCTCGCGCACACGGTCGTCGGCGAACTGCTGCAGGTCGGCGAGCTGCTGGTCGAGCACCGCGACCTGCACCGTCTTGCCGGTCTTCACCCGACCGCTCGTCGGCTGCAGCCGGCCGGAGACCAGGTTGAGCAGCGTCGACTTGCCGGCGCCGTTCGGGCCGAGGATGCCGGTCCGCTCCCCCGGTGCGATACGCCACTCGATGCGGTCGAGGATCTGCGTGCCGTCGAACGAGACGCTCACGTCGAGCAGGTCGACGACGTCCTTGCCGAGGCGCGCGGTCGCGGTGCGGGACAGGGCGACGGTGTCGCGGATCGGCGGGACGTCGTCGATCAGGGCGTTCGCCGCGTCGATGCGGAACTTCGGCTTGCTCGTGCGGGCCGGGGCACCGCGGCGGAGCCACGCGAGCTCCTTGCGGGCCAGGTTCTGGCGGCGCTGCTCGATCGTGGCCGCCTGCCGGTCACGCTCGACGCGCTGCAGGATGTACGCGGCGTAGCCACCTTCGAAGGGGTCGACGACGCCGTCGTGGACCTCCCACGTGTCGGTCGACACGGCGTCGAGGAACCACCGGTCGTGGGTCACGACGACCATGCCACCCTGGTTCGACGACCAGCGGCGGTTGATGTGCCCGGCGAGCCACTCGATGCCCTCGACGTCCAGGTGGTTGGTCGGCTCGTCCAGGAACAACACGTCCCAGTCGCCGACCAGCAGCCGCGCGAGTGCCACACGGCGACGCTGCCCACCGGACAGCTCGTCGACGCTGACGTCCCACGGGATGTCGGAGACCAGACCGCCGATGATGTCGCGGATCTTCGGGTCACCGGCCCACTCGTGCTCCTCGAGGTCGCCGACGACGGTGCTGCCGACGGTCGCTCCCTCGGGCAGGATGTCGCGCTGGTCCAGGTAGCCGATGGTCAGCCCGCGGCGGTGCGTGACGCGGCCGCCGTCCGGCTCGAGGCGCTGGGACAGCAGTGCGAGGAGGGTCGACTTGCCGTCGCCGTTCCGGCCGACGACGCCGATCCGGTCACCCTCGTCGATGCCGAGGGTGACGTTGTCGAAGACGACCTTGGTGGGGAACTCGAGATGCAGGTTCTCGGCGCCGAGGAGATGTGCCACGCGTCAAGGGTAGGTGGCGCGGCGGGGTGGTGGGTGCGGGGCGGGTGGTTGGAGCGGTTGGCCGACCGGCTCTGGTCGCACGGTGCGCGCTTGCTCGAGTGGTGCGAGGTGGCCCGCTCGGTGCGAGCTTGTAGCGGCACACGGAGCGCGCAACCTCGCACCAGGCGACGGACCGCGCACGGTGCGTCGGCCTGGAGGCCCGGCTCAGCTCGCGGGAGCGGTATCGCCCTCGCCCGCGGCTTCCTTCGCGCGCTTCAAGCGGGCCTGCGCTTCCCAGTACTCGATCTCGCGCTCGAGCTCGGCGAGCTCCTGCTCGGTGCCGGTCACGCGCTTCGTGCCGTGGGCACTGCGGGCGTCGCCGAGGGTGGCGTAGCGGTCCTCGTGGCGGGTCGGCTCGATGTAGCGACCGTGGTTCCGTTCGCCCGGAGCCCAGTCGTGGCCGATGGCGAACCAGACGATGCTGCCGACGACGGGGACCAGGATCACGAGGATCACCCACGCGATCTTCGGAAGGCCGCGGATCTGGTCATCCGTCTTCGTCAGGATGTCGATCAGGGCGAAGACCAGCAGGATGACGGTGATCCCGGGCAGCAAGACGCTCATGTTCGCGATTCTATGGATCCGCTTGGAGTCTCACCATTCCCCGAACGAGCGTCGTGGTTGCGAAGGTGCACAGGGTCAGCGTCGAGGTACCGGCGTGCGAGCACCGCGGACCGTGCCGTCCATGCGAACTGCCCCGCGGCGGCGATGCCACCCGCCAGGTAGACGGGCCAGAACGTGACGCCGGAGAACGCGAACGCCGCCCACACGGCGACGAGTCCCACGGTCAGCTGGAGGCCGGTGCCGTCGGCCAGTTCGACGGCTCGAGCCCGCACGATCATCAACCGATCGGCGGGGGCAGCGCGCCGCCCGGTCGCAGCCGCGGTCACCGCGCGCTGTTCGCGTTGCTGCAACGGCGCGAGCACCGGCGCAGGACGAGCTGCCACCCCGTTCCGTCTCCGGCGGATGCCGACCTGCACGGCCTCACTGATACCGGCCACGAAGCCCAGTGCGGCGACCGCCGCCGAGAGGGCGAAGCGCGCGTCGGAGCCGGTGGGCAGGACGATCGCCCCGACGCCGAGCACCACCAACACCAGCACGGTCGCCAGGACGAACCAACGGACCTGCAGGACAGCTCCCGGGGACTTCGCCGAGACGGCGCGAGCGCGTTCCTCGGACTCGACCCACCGGCGTTCCACCGCTGTCAGTCCGGCGTTCGGCCGTTCGGCAGATGTCACAGCGCCGCGACCCACTCGTCCGTCCCGTCGGTGAACCGCTGGTGCTTCCAGATCGGCACGCGCTCCTTCACCAGGTCGACCAGGGCACCGCACGCCGCGAACGCCTGCGCCCGGTGCGACGACGACACCGCTGCGGCGAGCGCGACGTCCCCGATGCCGAGCGCCCCGACCCGGTGCAGCACGGCGATCCGGACGTCGGGGTGGTCCTCGGCGATGGTCCGGGCGACCTCGGTGATGACCTCGTCGGCACTGGGGTGCCGCTCGTAGTCGAGTGCGGTGACGCCCTTGCCATCGTCGTGGTCTCGGACGATGCCGGCGAAGGTCACCACGGCGCCGTCATGCTCGGTGGCGACCACGGCTGCGACCTCGTCGACACTGATGTCGCGGTCGACGACGTCGGCGAGCACGACCCGTGCGGCGGACTCGGTGGTGCTCACGAGGCGCTCCGCGGGGCGTGGCCCTCGCCGTGCACCTGGGCGACCACGTGGGTGAGTACTCCGTCGAGCACGGCGAGCCCGTCGGACACCCCACCGCGCGATCCGGGCAGGGTGACGAGCAGGCAGCCGGCGTTCGTGACCCCGGCGACCCCGCGGGTGAGCAGCGCGGTCGGGCCGGCACCCGCGAGGCCGCGCCGACGGATCTCCTCGGTGATGCCGGGCAGTTCGAGGTCGATCAGGCTCGCCACGGCCTCGGGGGTCCGGTCGGTGGGGGTGACCCCGGTGCCGCCGGTGGTGATGACGACCCGGGCGTCGGCCAGGAGTTCGGCGGTGACGGTCTCGGTGATCGCGCCGCCGTCGGGGACGATGATCGGTTCGCTCGTGGTGAACCCGTGCTCGCGCAGCCAGTCGGCGATGACGGGTCCGGTGCGGTCGAGTTCGGGGTCGGCGGCGGCCTGCGTGGACACCACGACGACGGCGGCCCGGCCCCTGGTCGGCTCGGCGGTCATCGGTTGCTCCAGTCCCCGGAGCGTCCGCCGTGCTTCTCGAGCACGCGCACGTCCGTGATCACGGCCGCTCGGTCGACGGCCTTCACCATGTCGTACACCGTCAGCGCGGCGACGCTCGCCCCGGTCAGGGCCTCCATCTCGACGCCGGTGCGGGAGGTCGTTCGGACCGACACCTCGATCAACACGCGGTCGTCGGAGCCGGTGATGTCGACCTGCACGCCGGCGATGGGCAGCGGGTGGCACAGCGGGATCAGGTCGGAGGTCTTCTTCACCGCCATGATCGCGGCGATCCGGGCGGTGCCGACGACCTCGCCCTTGGGCAGCGAGCCGTCGAGGATGCGTGCGACGACGTCTGGGCGGGTGACGACGGTGGCGGTGGCGGTGGCCGATCGGTCGGTGACGTCCTTCGCGGAGACGTCGACCATGTGCGCACTGCCGTCGGCGCGGACGTGCGACAGGTCGTCGGACTCGGCGTCGGCCTGGGCTCGGGACGAGCCGGGGTCGGACAGGGACTGCTCGGTCATCGGAGGCTCCAGACGGTCAGGGGGTCGCCGACCTCGACGGTGTCGACGCCGACGGGGACGTGCACCAGGTGGGTGGCGGCGGCGTAGTGCACGAGCAGGTGCGAACTCGGCCCACCGACGAAGTGCACGGCCCCGTCCTGCACCCGGCCGCGACGGACCTGGTGCTTGCCTGCGGGTGACCCGGCAGCGGACGCTGCGGGCAGGACCTGCGTGGGCCGGTCCGCCGTGAGCCCGACGGCCGCGGCGAGCAGGGGGCGCAGGAACACCTCGAACGAGACGAGCGCCGACACCGGGTTGCCGGGGAAGGACACGACCGGAACGGCACGACCAGCAAGAGCGTCGACGCCCCCGCCCGCACCGAACACGACGCTGCCGAACGCCTGCGGCCCACCGGGCTGCATCGCGACCGGCGTCACCGCGAGCCCGCGGGGTTCGAGCGCCTGTCGCACGACCTCGTACGCCCCGGCGCTGATGCCCCCGGTGGTCAGCACGAGGTCGGCCCAGTCCCCCACGGCCGCATCGAGTGCCTGGTCGAAGGCAGCGACGTGGTCGGGCACCCGGACGGCCCGGGAGTCCGCTCCGACCTGGGCCAGGGCGGCCCGCAGCGCGATGCCGTTCGCGTCACCGATGGTCGCCGCGTCGGCATCGGCTCCCTGCAGCTCGGACCCGGTCGACACGACGAGGACCCGCAGCGCTCGGCGAACCGAGACGGTCGTCACCCCGGCCGAGGCCAGTGCCCCGAGCAGCGCCGGCGTCACCGCGGAACCGGCCGGAGCGAGCTCGGCACCGGTGGGCAGGTCGCTGCCGGTGCCCCGCACGAAGGTGCCGGCGGTCAGGTCGGCGGGCACCGTCACCCGGGGCAGCTCGAGCGCCGCCGGGAACGCGCCCGGCTCGGTCGCCTCGACCGGGAACACCGCGTCGGCACCGATCGGGATCCGCGCTCCGGTCATGATCGGCGCGGCCGTGCCGGGTTCGAGCGGCTCGGGCACGACGCCGGCCGGGATCGGGGCGACGACCCGGACCTGCTGCCCGACCTCGGCGACCCGCACGGCGAACCCGTCCATCTGACTGTTGTCGAACGGCGGCAGCGGAACGGGCGACTGGACGGACGCCGCGAGCACGCGGTGTGCGAACCCAGCACCCGCACCGGCGCCCTCGCCCGCGCCGACGAGTTCGTCGAGCGGCAGTTCTTCTGCTCCGAGGCCCGCCACCACCGGCGCGAGCAACGCCGCCAGGTCGTCGCGGTGCTGACCGATCGTTCGCACAGGTGCCTCCGAACAGGGGTTGGTGGCGCCGCTCCCGGTTCGCCCGGTGGCGCCGTCAGTAGCGTATCCAGCGCGCAGCCCGCGCCGACGACCAACCGGAGGACCTGTGGAGAACGACGAAGCCGTGACGATCGGTGTCATCGGAGGCTCCGGCCTCTACCAGCTGTTCGAGGAGGGCACCGCCGACGAGCTCGACGTCCCGACCCCGTTCGGCCCGACCTCGAGCCCGATCAGCATCGGCACGATGTCCGGACGACGGGTCGCGTTCCTGACCCGCCACGGCCGAGAGCACTCCGTCGCCCCGCACCGCATCAACCACCGTGCGAACGTCTGGGCGCTCCGCTCGCTCGGCGTCCGCGCGATCGTGTCCTCGAGCGCGGTCGGCGGCCTGCACCCCGACTACGCCCCGGGCACCTTCGTCGTGACCGACCAGCTCATCGACCGCACCTGGGGCCGCGCCGACACGTTCTTCGAGGACGACGTGCAGCACCTGTCCTTCGCGGACCCGTTCGACCCGACGCTCCGCCGTGCGGCGATCGACGCCGTCGCCGGACTCGACGTGCCGTTCCGCCCGACCGGCACCTGCGTCGTGATCCAGGGCCCCCGGTTCTCCACCCGCGCCGAGTCCGTCTGGCTCCGCCAGGCCGGCGGCCACACCATCAACATGACGATGACGCCCGAGGTGCCGCTCGCCGCGGAACTCGGCATCGCGACCGTGAACCTGTCGTTCGTGACCGACGCGGACGCCGGCCTGGCCCCGACCGAGGACGAAGCCGCAGCCGACGCGGCAGCCGCAGCCAGCGGCCCCGACGTCGACGACGCCGGCGCCGTCGTCACCCACGCCCTCGTCATGGAACGCCTCGCTCGCGCCAACGAGGTCATCGTCCGCGCCATCGGTCAGATCGTCGCCGCGATCCCCGACGACTTCACCCCGCGTGAACTCGTCCCGACCAGCGCGAGCGCCAGCATCATGCAGACCCAGCCCACGGGTGCGACACCCACGCAGGCCCAGCCCGCCGCCACCGCCACCACGGGCGCGACCGCATGAGCCGCCTCCTCGTCACCGGCGGCGCCGGCTTCATCGGCTCCGCGATCGTCCGTCGTGCCCTGGCCGACGGCCACGAGGTCCGCGTCCTCGACTCCCTGCGCGACGACGTGCACGGCGACCCCGCCGAGGTCATCCGCGCCCACCAGCAGCAGGGCATCGTGTTCGTGCACGGCGACGTCCGCGACCGGGTCGCCCTCGACGCTGCGCTCGACGGCATCGACGTCGTGTGCCACCAGGCCGCCAAGGTCGGCCTCGGCGTGGACTTCCAGGACGCCCCCGACTACGTCTCGTCGAACGACGCCGGCACCGCCCACGTCCTCGCCGGCATGGACCGGCACGACATCGGCCGGCTCGTCGTCGCCAGCTCGATGGTCGTCTACGGCGAGGGTGCGTACACCACCGCGTCCGGCGAACCCACCCGTCCGCCGGCCCGCCGCCGCGAGGACCTCGACGCCGGCCGCTTCGACCCGATCGGGCCCGACGCTCAGCCCCTGCTGCCCGGCCTGATCGACGAGTCCGCCGCGCTCGACCCCCGCAACGTGTACGCGCAGACGAAGGTCGCGCAGGAGCACCTGGCCTCGAGCTGGGCGCGTGCCACGGGCGGCCGAGCAATCGCGCTCCGGTACCACAACGTCTACGGACCGGGCATGCCGGCGAACACCCCCTACGCCGGTGTCGCGTCCCTGTTCCGCTCGGCGCTGGCCCGCGGCGAGGCGCCCCGTGTCTTCGAGGACGGCGCCCAGCGACGCGACTTCGTGCACGTCGACGACGTCGCCGGCGCGAACGCCGCCTCGATCGCGGCGACCGCCGACCTGCCGTCGGACACCTTCCGCGCGTACAACGTCGGCTCGGGCACCGTGCACACCATCGGCGACATGGCCGCGGCGATCGCCGGACCCGACGGCCCGCAGCCGGTCGTCACCGGCGAGTACCGACTGGGCGACGTCCGCCACGTCACGGCGAGTTCGGCACGCATCGCCGCCGAGCTCGGCTGGCACGCCGAGGTGGACTTCGAAGCAGGCATGCGCGACTTCGCGACGGCTCCGCTCCGCAGCGCCGTCCGCTAGCCGGAACACGCGAGCGGGTCGCGCGCCGCGAGCGGCGCCTGAGAGCGCGACCAGCCGTCGGACGGGAGGCCCGTGGCGGCCCCGCCCCGCGCCTCCCGTCCGCAGTCCCCACCACCACGGCCACGCAGGACGCCGTCGTGTCGGCAACACGCCCCCTGGCGCGCGAGACGCCGCCGCATTCGGCGGCGTCTCGACGACACGACGGCGTCTTCTGGCACCCGCACCCGCGACACGAACGCACCCTGTCCCCCGTACTGGGGACCCGGCCGGCACCGAACGCGCGGAACGACCAGGACCCGGCAGTTTCCTGTACCCCGCGGCGCATCGTCGTGTTGTGTCGAGGACATGCCAGGACAGACCCGTCGATCCGACCGACCGCACCGAATGACGGACATGACTGTCGACGTGATCCTGCCGTGCCTCGACGAGGCGGACGCCCTGCCGAAGGTCATCGCACGACTCCCCACGGGCTACCGGGCCATCGTCGTCGACAACGGATCGACCGACGGATCGGCCGACGTCGCCCGCGCCCACGGCGCCCTCGTCGTGACCGAACCCGTCAAGGGCTTCGGCTCGGCGTGCGCCGCCGGGGTCGCCGCGGCGACCGCCGACTTCGTCGCGTTCTGCGACGCCGACGCCTCGATGGACCCCGCCGAGCTCCCTCCCCTGGTCGACCGCGTGGCCAGCGGCCGCGTCGACCTGGCACTCGGCCGCCGCGTCCCGACCGGGCGAGGCGCGTGGGCTCCGCACGCACGCTTCGCGAACCGCGTCCTCGCCGTCCTCATGCACCGCGCGACCGGTTACCGCCTGCGCGACCTCGGCCCGATGCGCGTGATGCGCCGCGAGGACCTCGTCTCCCTCGACCTGCGCGACCGCCGCAGCGGCTACCCGCTCGAGATGGTCCTGGCCGCCCACGCGGCCGGCTGGCGCGTCGACGAGTCCGACATCGGGTACGCGCAGCGCATCGGCGACAGCAAGGTGACCGGCACGCTCCGCGGCACCGTCAACGCGGTACGGGACATGTCCCGCCTGCTCCGTGCGTACCGCCGGGAGGCCCGTGTCCGGGTCGTCGCACCGGGACCGCTCCGTCAGGCGGCCGAGTCCGCCCCCGTGGCCGAGGAGGCCCGCTCGTGACCGCCGCCGCCCACGGCACCGACGCTGCGCGCGCCGACGTGACCGTCGCCGTCGTGGCGAAGGAGTGCCTGCCCGGCAAGGTGAAGACCCGGCTGACCCCGGCCCTCTCCCCCGAGGGCGCCGCACGTGTCGCGTCCGCGAGCCTCGGCGACACGCTGGCGACCGTCCGGGCCCTGCCCGCGGCGCGTCGTGTCCTGTTCTTCGACGGCGACGTCGTGCCGGCGTCGGCCGACGGCTTCGAGGTGCTGCACCAGCCCGGTGGCGGTCTGGACGAGCGTCTCGGGTTCCTGTTCGACGCCGTCGACGGCCCGCTGCTGCTCGTCGGCATGGACACCCCGCAGGTGTCCACCGCGGACCTCGCGCCCGTGTTCGACGATGCTGCCCGCGATGCCTGGTTCGGCCCGGCCGAGGACGGCGGCTTCTGGTCGCTGTACCTGCGACAGCCCACCGGCGACCTGCTGCGCGGCGTGCCGATGTCGCGCGACGACACCGGAGCCGTGCAGCTGGCACGACTGACCGACGCCGGCCTCGACGTGGGCGTGCTCGGCGAGCTGCTCGACGTCGACACCATGCCGGACGCCGAGCGGGTCGCCGACCTCGCACCCGACTCCGACTTCACCCGGGCACTCCGTGCCGAGACCGTGGGGAGCACCCGATGACCATGCACGCACCCGTCTCGTTCGGTGCCGGCGGCGGCGAGCCGTACGCCCGTGCCCTGCGCACCGACGGCCACCTGCGCCTCACCGACGCCGACCGTCCCGACGCCGTCACCACGATGGACGTCGGCCGCTGGAGCGCCGCCGCCGACCGCGTCGACCGCTCGCTGCTCGACGACGTCGACGGCGGGGTCATCGACATCGGCTGCGGGCCGGGCCGGATGCTCGTCGCAGCACGGTCCCGGGGCATCCCAGCGCTCGGCGTGGACGTCTCCGCCGAGGCCGTCGCCATCGCGCAGCGCTCCGGCGGCACCGCCCTGCAGGGCTCCGTGTTCGATGCCGTACCCGACGAGGGCCACTGGGACACCGCGCTCGTGATCGACGGCAACATCGGCATCGGCGGCGACCCCACGGCCCTGCTCGCCCGTTGCCGTGCGATCGTGCGCACCGGCGGCCGGGTCATCGTCGAGACGAACCCCGAGGTCACGGCCGACCGTGTGTACACCGCCCGGGTGGTCGACGCCGACGGCAACGAGAGCGCCGGGTTCCCGTGGGCCGAGGTCGGGCTCGACGCCCTGCACCGCCACGCAGCCGAAGCCGGACTGGTCGCGCGGCAGAGCTGGACGGCCGAGGGCCGGAACTTCTGCGAGCTGCTCGCCTGACCGGACCGTGTCACGATCGACCGTGACATCCGTCACGGTCGATCGTGACACCGGGGCACATCCGCTCCGCGCCCCGCGCCGTTTGACTGATCGGACCCGCCGTGCTGACCCCGCGCGGCCCGATCGAGACGAGCTCCGTGCGGAAGTCCCTGCGCATCACCCTGATCACCCTCGGCGCACTGGTGGCGGTCCCGGTCCTCGCCCTGGCGACGACGACGGTCGTCAACGTCGTCGCGACCCACGTCGAGGCATCCGAGATCGACGACTACGGCGAGCGCGTGCCCGTCGACGGCAAGCAGATGAACGTCGTCGTCCGCGGCGCCGGCACCACGTCCGACACGGGGACGATCGTGCTCCTGCCGGGGCTCGGCACCGCCGCCCCCGGGCTCGACTTCGGGCCGCTCATCGACCAGCTCGCCCGCTCGCACCGGGTCGTCGCCGTCGAACCCTTCGGCACCGGGCTGAGCGACCAGACCGACGTCCCGCGGACCGCGGCGAACATCACCCGCGAGGTCCACGAGGCCCTGCAGCACCTGCACGTCGACCGGTACGTGCTGATGGGCCACTCGGTCGCGGGCATCTACGCCCTGCCCTACACGGAGCGGTACCGCGACGAGGTGACCGCCTTCGTCGGCATCGACAGCAGTGTGCCGCGGCAGTCGAGCTGGGACGAGCCGATCCCGACCGGCACGATCGTCGCCCTCGCTCGGCTCGGCCTGCTGCGCGCACTCGGCGGAGCGTCGTCGGACACGTACGGCGACGCCTACGACGACGGGACGAAGCGCCAGATGCAGCTGCTCTCGGCGAAGAACGGTGCCGCCCCGACGATCATCGACGAGATGCGGCACGCGCCGGAGAACTTCCGGTCCGTCGAGGACTCGCGGTTCCCCACCGACCTGCCGGTGCTGTTGTTCGTGCGGACCAACGACGACGACGTGCCGAACTGGGTCCTGCTGCACGAACGTCAGGCCGCGAGCGTGGAACACGGCCGGGTCATCGGACTGGTCGGCGACCACTACCTGCACCACACACTGTCGGAACGGATCGCCAGGGACACCGACGCGACCCTCGCTACCCTGGGCGCGTGACGCAACCCGGGCAGGAGCGGCCCCGCGCCGAAGCCGACGTCCGGGTCGTCCGCTGGTCCTCGGTCGCGTCGCTGTGGCTCGTGGTGCTGGTGGGCGGCGGCGCGCAGGTCCTGATCGGCACAGACAGTCCGCCGACAGCGCGGACCCCCGTGCTCGTCGTGCTCACCGTCGCCGCGACGGTGGCGGCGCTCGCATCGATCCCGCTGCTGCTCCGTCCCGCCGGTGCGGCGTCGGCGCGCCACCCGGCCGTGCTCGCCCTGCTGGTGCTCGCGGTCGCCACGTGGGTGGTCTCGCTCGTCCCGTCGGCGACCGGCTCCGCGTGGTCGTTCACCCTGGCGATCGCGGGCGGCACGGTCGGCTGCCTGCTGCGGGGGTGGGCCCGGGTCACCGTGCTCGCCGGCACCGTCGTCCTGCTGGTCGGGGCAGCCGACGCCCGCGCCGAGCCCGCCGAACTCGTCCTGGTCGGGACCCTCGCGCTCTTCGCCCTGATGCCGCTCAGCGTCGTCTGGATCCACCGTGTCGTGCTCCGGCTCGAAGCCGCACGTCGCACCGCCTCCGACCTCGCCGTCGCCGAGGAACGACTCCGCTTCGCCACCGACCTGCACGACATCCAGGGCCACCACCTGCAGGTCATCGCGCTGAAGAGCGAGCTCGCCGAACGGCTGCTCGACGCCGACCCCGAGCGTGCCCGGGGTGAGCTGTCCGACATCCGGACCGTGGCGCGGGAAGCGCTCGAGGACACCCGGGCGCTCGTCGGCGGTTACCGCACCGCGACGGTGGCGGTCGAGGCCCGGAACGCCGCAGCTGTCCTGCGGTCAGCGGGGGTCGACTGCCGCGTGCGGCTCGAGACCGCCGGCATGCCCGACGCGATCGGCGCCCTGTTCGCCGTCGCGATCCGCGAGGCCGCGACGAACACCATCCGGCACAGCCACGCCAGCACCGCGTCGATCGAGCTGCTGCGCGACGGCGACGCCTGGGCCCTCACGGTGGCGAACGACGCGCCGCGGTCGTCCGAACGGCCGGGCACGGGGACCGGGACCGGGACGGGCATCGACGGGCTCCGGCAGCGCGTCACGCCACACGGTGGGACGGTCCACGTCGACCGGCGTGCGGACCGCTTCACCCTGGTGGTCCGCATCCCGGCCCCCGCACGAGCGGTGGTGTCCACGTGATCAGGATCGTGATCGCCGATGACGAGGAGCTCATCCGCGGCGCACTCGTCGCCCTGCTCGGCCTGGAACCCGACCTCGAGGTCGTCGCCGACGTCCCCGACGGTGCCGCAGCGGTGGCCGCAGCCCGGAGACACCTGCCGGACGTCGTCCTGCTCGACCTCGAGATGCCCGTCCTCGACGGCATCGAGGCCGCTCGTGCGCTGTCGGACACGATGCCCACGGTGATCGTCACCCGCCACGCGCGGCCGGGAACCCTCCGACGTGCCCTGTCCGCCGGGGTCCGCGGCTTCGTCCCGAAGTCCACGCCGGCCGCCCGGCTGGCCGAGATCATCCGCGACGTGGCGGCGGGCGAGCGGTACATCGACGCCGGTCTCGCGGCGGCTGCGCTCAGCGAGGACGAGAGCCCGCTCACCCCGCGCGAGGCCGACGTCCTGCGCTGCACCCACGACGGACTCGCGACGAAGCAGATCGCCCGGGAGCTCTCGCTCGCGCACGGCACGGTCCGCAACCACCTGTCGTCGGCGATCGCGAAGCTGCACGTCGACAACCGCGTCGCAGCGGCAGCCGCGGCCTGGGACCGAGGGTGGATCTGACCGACCCGTGCTTCTTTTGCATCATGCAAGACAAGTGGGTAGAGTGGTGGTCATCCAGCCGACGGCGTCGCGGTCGCCGGCTCGGTGACCCGCGGACCTCGGCACGACGACGAGGAGCACCCATGCAGAACCGTCAGAACCCCCTGGGCGGCGCCTACGTGACCGGCCTCGAGTCCCGCGCCGAGCTCGGCGCCTTCACCGGCGACGCGACCCGCAGCCCCGTCGGCAGCTACACCGGCACCGGCACAGGCCGCGCACTCGGCCGCTTCGTCGACGCGCAGTTCCGCCGCCCTGGTACGGCGACGTCCTCGACGCGCACCGTGACCGGCTCGTTCCGCACGGCGACGGGTTCGTTCCGCACCGCCTGAGGCACCTGCCTCCACAGACTGCGAGCGGTCGCCCACCCCGGGGGTCCCCCCCTCAACCCGGGTGGGGCGGCCGCTCGCTCGCGTCCTCGCCGGAGTCCAGCGCACTTCCCCCGAACGCGTCAGGGCCGCCGATGCCAGGATGGACGCATGAACGACCGCGCCGGCACCCCAGCGACCGCAGACGACCTCGTCGACCTGGACGAGCTCCTCGCCGCCTACCACGACCGAGTGCCCGACGTCTCGGTCCCCGAGCAGAAGGTCGTGTTCGGCACGTCCGGGCACCGCGGGTCGTCGCTCGACACCGCCTTCAACGACACCCACATCGCCGCCATCACGCAGGCGATCGTGGAGTACCGCCGCGACCAGGGCACCGACGGGCCGCTCTTCATCGGCCGCGACACCCACGCCCTCTCGGCCCCCGCCGAGCAGACCGCGCTGCAGGTCCTCGCCGCCAACGGCGTGCGCGTGCTCGCCGACAGCGAGGACGGCTTCGTGCCGACGCCCGCACTGAGCCACGCGATCATCCGTTACAACCGCGCCGGCAACCCGGACACGGCCGACGGCATCGTCATCACGCCGAGCCACAACCCGCCCCGCGACGGCGGCTTCAAGTACAACCCGCCGCACGGTGGTCCCGCCGACAGCGACGCCACGAGCTGGATCGCGAACCGGGCGAACGCGATCATCGAGGGCGGCAATGCCGAGGTGCAGCGCACCGAGGACGCCGAGCCCGAGCGCTACGACTTCCTGAACACGTACGTCGCCGACCTCGAGAACATCATCGACATCGCGGCGATCAAGCGTGCCGGCGTGAAGATCGGCGCGGACCCGCTCGGTGGCGCCTCGCTGCCGTACTGGAACGCCATCCGCGACCACTACGGCCTCGACCTGACCGTCGTGAACCCCGAGGTCGACCCCACGTGGGCGTTCATGACGCTCGACTGGGACGGCAAGATCCGGATGGACCCGTCGAGCCCCTCGGCGATGGCCTCGGTGCTCGCCCGCAAGGACGACTTCGACGTCCTCACCGGCAACGACGCCGACTCCGACCGGCACGGGATCGTCACGCCCGACGGCGGGCTGATGAACCCGAACCACTACCTCGCGGTCGCGATCGAGTACCTCTACGCGCACCGGCCCGAGTGGCGCGACGACGCCGCGATCGGCAAGACCCTGGTGTCGTCGAGCATCATCGACCGCGTCGCCGAGTCCCTGGGCCGTCGCCTGTGGGAGGTCCCGGTCGGCTTCAAGTGGTTCGTCCCCGGCCTGATCGACGGCTCGGTGGCCTTCGGCGGCGAAGAGTCCGCGGGTGCGTCGTTCCTGCGCACCGACGGCACCGCGTGGACCACCGACAAGGACGGCATCATCCTGGCGCTCCTGGCGTCCGAGATCGTCGCCGTCACCGGCAAGACCCCCTCGCAGCTCTACGCCGAGCTGACCGAGCGTTTCGGTGCGCCGGTCTACCAGCGCGTCGACGCCGCGGCCTCGAAGGAGCAGAAGGCCCGCCTCGGCAAGCTCGACGGCGACGCCATCACCGCGGACACCCTGGCCGGTGACCCGATCACCGCGAAGCTGTCGAAGGCCCCGGGCAACGACGCAGCCGTCGGCGGCGTGAAGGTCGTCACCGACAAGGCGTGGTTCGCCGCGCGGCCGTCGGGCACCGAGGACGTCTACAAGATCTACGCGGAGAGCTTCGTCGGGCAGGAGCACCTCGAGCAGGTGCAGCGCGAGGCCAAGGAGATCGTCGACGCAGCACTGGGCGCGTAGCGCCCCCTCGGACGGGCTGCGGGTCTCGGACAACCGCAGCCCGTCCGCCGGAGCCGAGCCGGGCCTCCAGGCCGTGTGCCGCAGGGGTGAACCGGGCATACCGTGACTGCCGATCCACTCAGGAAGCGGTCTCGGTGTGACCGAGCACTTGCGGCAGTTGTAACTTTGCAGGCAGCGCAAAAATCGTTCTGCCAGCGCATCGGTACCCGGGAGACCCTGCTCATGACCCAGACGGCGACCGCACCCGCGGCCCCCACCACGGCGTCCAACGTCGTGATGACGCACCGACAGATCCTGTTGGTGATCTACGGCCTGATGGCCGGCATGTTCCTCGGCGCCCTCGACCAGACCATCGTCGGCACCGCGATCCGCACCATCGGCGACGACCTGCACGGCCTCGACCAGCAGGCCTGGGTCACCACCGGGTACCTCATCGCCTCGACGGTGACGACCCCGATCTACGGCAAGCTCTCCGACATCTTCGGTCGCCGGCCGCTCTTCATCACCGCGATCGGCATCTTCATCGTCGGCTCGTTCGCCGCGTCGTTCTCGGACTCGATGCTCATGCTCGCCGGGTTCCGCGCGCTGCAGGGCCTGGGTGCCGGTGGTCTGATGTCCCTGCCGCTGGCGATCATGGGCGACATGCTCGCCCCACGCGAGCGGGCGAAGTACCAGGGCTACTTCCTGGCGGTCTTCGGCATCTCGTCCGTCATCGGCCCGCTCGTCGGTGGCGTCTTCGCCGGCGCGGACCAGCTGCTGTTCATCGCCGGCTGGCGCTGGGTGTTCCTGATCAACGTGCCGATCGGCATCATCGCCCTGTTCATGGTGCTGACGTTCCTGCACCTGCCGAAGTTCGGCGACCGCGGCAAGCCCCGCATCGACTGGTGGGGCGCGACGCTCGTCATCGTCACGCTCGTGCCGCTGCTGCTCATCGCCGAGCAGGGCCGCGAGTGGGGCTGGGACTCCCCCGCCGCCTTCGCCTGCTACGCCATCGGTGCCCTCGGCCTGATCGCGTTCATCATCGTCGAGCGAGCCATGGGCGATGACGCGATCCTGCCGATGAAGCTGTTCGGGTCACGGGTGTTCTCGATGTCCGCGATCCTGTCCGTGCTCGTGGGCTTCGGCATGTTCGGCGCGATGCTGACGATCCCGCTGTACCTGCAGATCGTCAAGGGCGTGACCCCGACCGAGTCCGGGTTCGCCATGCTGCCGATGGTGCTCGGCCTGATGATCTCGTCGATCGCCTCCGGCCAGATCATCTCGAAGACCGGCAACTACCAGGTCTTCCCGATCACCGGAACGGCGTTCACGGCGATCGGCTTCACGGTCCTGACGTTCCTGACCGCCGACCGACCCCTGTGGTTCCTGATGCTCGGCATGTTCGGCATCGGGCTCGGACTCGGGCAGCTCATGCAGACGCTGACCCTGGCCGCGCAGAACTCGGTCTCGCCGCGGGACATCGGTGTCGCGACGAGCGCGGCGACGTTCTTCCGTCAGATCGGCGGCACCATGGGTACCGCCGTCCTGCTCTCCGTGCTGTTCACCCTGATGCCGACGAACATCAGCGCCGCAATGCAGAACGAGTCCGACCTGAAGAGCGCGCTCAACGCCGCGATGACGCCCTCGGTCGCGAACGCGTCCAAGAACCAGGGCGTGATGGACGAGATCTGGACGAAGATCGTCGACCCGGTGCAGAAGAACGTGCAGGACGGTCTCGACCAGGGCACCGCCCAGGCGAAGCAGGCTGCCGACGCCGCCGTGACGAAGCAGGTGACCGCAGCCGTGCAGCGGCAGGTCGCCGCGGGCACGGTCCCCGCCGCCGCAGCGGACACGATCATCGCCCAGCAGGTCGACGACGCGAAGCCCGCCGCCGAGCAGCAGGCGCTCGAGACCGCCGCCACGAAGGCGAACGCCTCGGTCGTCGACGGGAAGCTGCAGATCGACTACTCCGACCGGGCGCAGCGGGAGAACGTCGTCGACCAGGTCGCGCCGACGCTCGTCAAGCAGCTCAAGAGCGGCGACTCGGCCGCGAACTCCTCCACCGACTCGGCGACGAGCGACACGTCGTTCCTGAACGGGGCCGACCCCCGTCTCAGCCGTCCGTTCCTGGTCGGGTTCAGCGACTCGGCCGTCCGCGTGTACTACTTCGGACTCGCGGTGATCCTGCTCGCGTTCGTGCTGACGTGGTTCTTCCGGGTGCCGCCGCTCCGCAAGACCTCGGCGTTGCAGGAGCAGGCCGACGCGGCACGGACCGCCGACGCCGCGGCTGCTGCTCCGGGCGCCGGGCCGGAGCCGACGGTGCCGGGTGCGTCCTCGCGCGACGTGCCGACCTCACCGGACGTGACGCCGCAGCCCCGGTCCGCTCGGGCGCCCGGAGCACCGGACGGTGCGGACGACACCCGCGCGCCGCTGCCGAACGCCACGACGCACGGTGCGCACTCAGCGGCTGCGCCGGTGGACGAGCCCCCGACGACGACCGGTGCCATCCGGACCCGGGCTGCGCACGCGGCGACGGCCGTGGAGCCGGACGCCCCCGGGGCCGCAGCCGATGCGGCGGAGGCGAGCCGGGCCTCCCGGCCGGACGCTGACGACGTGCACGCACACGGGCGGCGCTCGGCCGAGTAGTCGGCGCGGGCGCCCGCCCGCTGATGCCGAACGACGAGGTCGCTGTCGCACGACAGCGACCTCGTCGCATCTGCGCGGATGCACCCGTCGCGGCCGCGAGAGCGACTCCGTCGCCTCAGACCGCCGGCGCCGCGTCCCCCGCCGCTGCCGCCGGTGCTCCGGCAACCTCGAACGAGGCCCCCGGCAACCGCTTCCGCATCACGTCGATCGCCGACGGGTTGTCGTCCACCAGCACGTACCGCCGCCCGAGCGCCTGTGCCACCGCACCCGTGGTCCCGCTGCCTGCGAAGAAGTCGAGGACCCAGTCGCCCTCGCGTGAGGACGCCTGCACGATCCGCCGCAGCACCCCCTCGGGCTTCTGCGTCGGGTAGCCGGTCTTCTCACGGCCGGTCGGCGAGACGATCGTGTGCCACCACACGTCGGTGGGCAGCTTGCCGCGCTCGCGCTTCTCAGGGGTGACGAGCCCCGGTGCCATGTACGGCTCGCGGTCGACGGCCTCGGAGTCGAACCAGTACCGTGCCGGGTCCTTCACGTAGACCAGGATCGTGTCGTGCTTCGTGGGCCACCGGGTCTTGGACTTGGCGCCGAAGTCGTAGGCCCAGACGATCTCGTTCAGGAACGATTCGCGGCCGAAGAGCGCGTCGAGCAGCACCTTGGCGTAATGCGACTCGCGGTAGTCGAGGTGCAGGTACAGCGTGCCGTCGGCGGCGAGCAGGCGCCAGGCCTCGATGAGGCGGGGTTCGAGGAACGACCAGTAGTCCTCGAACCGGTCGTCGAAGCGCATCAGGTCGCCGCGCACCCGTTCGTAGGTCCGGCCGTGGAACCCCATCACGGGGCCGTCGGCCTTCGGCACGGCGGACGTCGCGTGCCGGCGCTGGTACCGGCCGGTGTTGAACGGCGGGTCGAGGTACACCAGCGTGAAGGAGCCGTCCGGGTACGCGGGGACCACATCGAGGGCGTCGCCGAGGACGACGCGGTCCGGGCCTCGGTCGTCTCCCCTGCGCACGGACCCATTGTCGCGCACCGAGCAGGCACGCGGCGCGCGGCGCAGGCCTCGAGCACAGAGCGCACGCCCAGGCCGCGTCGTACGGTCGATTGCATGGCAGCAGCACCCGAGGTCCGCAACGACACCGACAAGCAGCAGTACTCCCTGGTCGAGGACGGCGAGGTCATCGGCTTCGCCGCGTACGAGATCGACGGGGACGAGATCCGCTTCGTGCACACCGAGGTCGATCCCGAGCACCGCGGCGGCGGGCACGCGTCGATCCTGGTGCAGCACGCGCTCGACGACGTGCGTTCCGGGTCGTCGCGACGTGTCGTCGCGCAGTGCAGCTACGTGCACGCGTGGATCGAGCGGCACCCGGACTACCAGGAGCTCACCACTCGCTGAGCGAGCAGCACGACGCGCAGAAGCTCAGTACGACCGGTCGTGCGTCCCCGCGCGTGCCTCGTGTCGCCCGGCGCTCCGCACCGTCGGCACCCGGATGAGCACGTTGCCGCTGAGCAGGTCGTGGTCGTCGTCCGCCGGTGACGGTGCCTGTTTCGGCAGGCGCGCCTGCCGTTCGTACTCGGCTTGCGTCTCGTGCCGGGTCGGTGCGAACACCTCGTCCAGCATCCCGACCATGCCTCCGGATCCGCCGCTCCGCTGAGATTTGTTCGACAGGTCGATCCACCCCAAGCGATCGGCGATCCACACCACGACGGCCACAGCGGCCACCGCCCCCATGAAGATCAACCAGTTCACGGCAGCGACGCTACGTGGGCCGGGCGACGAGCGGATCAGCCGCGCGGGGGATTCCCATCATCCACACGTCTGGTTCATGAGATCGAGGCGCACACTCGAGGCAGCGGCGGCCGGGACGTCCCCCCTCAGCTCCGGCCGCCGCGTCACCGGACACATCGGCGTGCCATGATGACGCCGTGCTCGACGACGCAGACCGGGACCTCATGCGGGCGTTCGCCCGTTACATCGACCACGCGAACGAACTCGCGGGGACTGAGCAACGTGCGGTCCTGACGCCGATCGGCGAACGGGTCCGCGACCACCTGGGTGTCGATCCGCAGTCGATCCCGGTGGTCACCGAGGAACTCCCCGACCACCGCCTGGTCGACGCGGACATCGCGCTCGAAGCCCTCACCGGCGCGCGCCCGGATGCGCTGATCGGCATCGCGGGCGACGACTCCCGGTTCCACAGCTCCGTGAGCGAGTTCCTCGCGAACCAGCACATGCAGTGGGCACCGGGGCCGGTCAGCTACACCGACCGCGCCACCGGTCAGGACACCACGCGCCGAGTGGTGTCCCTGGGCCTCCGCATGCTCGTCTTCGACGGATCACCCGTGGCGGTCGTCCAGCGTGCGGCCAACCCGGAGTACGGCCGGGCACGTGCGACGCTCGAGGTCATCGCGGCCGACCAGGACGCCGCCGCGGCGTTCCTGCGGCGCCTCCGCGCACTCATGATCGAGCGCAGTGTCCTCCGCGGCCAGGTCCTGTCGTTCGTGCGCTCCGAGTACGGCGCCGACGCCGGCGCGACGTTCCTGCGGCGCCCCGACATCGCCGCCGACGACGTCGTGCTGGCCGACGGCGTCCTGGACGAGGTGGTCGACCACGTCGTCGGGATCGGCGACCAGCGCGAGGCGCTCCTCGCTGCCGGGCAGCACCTCAAGCGTGGTGTCCTGCTGTACGGCCCGCCCGGTACCGGCAAGACCCTGACGATCCGACACCTGCTCACCCGGACCGAGGGCGTGACGGCGGTCCTGCTCACCGGTTCGAGCATCGCGGCGATCGGGGCGGCGGCGGAGATCGCGCGGACCTTCCAACCGTCGATCGTCGTGCTCGAGGACATCGACCTCGTCGCGATGGAACGGCACGCGTCGCCGCAACCGCTCTTGTTCGAGGTGCTCGACGCGCTCGACGGTCTGGACGGGGATGCCGACGTCGCCTTCGTCATGACCACCAACCGCGTGTCCGTCCTCGAACGTGCCCTGGCCGACCGGCCCGGACGTGTCGACCTCGCCGTGGAGATCCCCCTGCCGGGTCTGCCCGAGCGCCGGCGGCTGTTCCGTCGGTACGCCGGCGCGCTGCCGTTCTCGGACGAGGCCCTGGCCGGTGCCGCCGAGCGCGCCGAGGGGACGACCGGCTCGTTCGCGAAGGAGCTCATGCGTCGGAGCGTCCTCGGCGCGGCCCTGCGCGGAGCCGAACCGGAGGACGGCGACCTGGTCGCCGCGCTCGACTCGCTCCTGACCGAACGGTCGGCACTCACCCGGAAGCTGCTCGGCGTCCGAGGCGAAGCGGACGACCACGACGCGGACGACGACGAGGCGGACGACGAAGCGGATGACGACGAGGCTGGCGATCCGGACGAAGACGACGACGCAGGCTCCGCCGGCGCCGGCCGATGGGTGGCCTACGCCCCGCTCGCGCGCCACAGTTTCCGCCCGGGACCAGGCGACGGCCGAGTCGACCTCACACTGCGGTCCGACGAGGACGACGAGGACGACGAGCGCTGAGGCTCACGGCACCCGCTCGAGCCACTCCTTCGTCGCGAACTTCGTCCGCACCAGTTCCTGCGCCCGCTCGCGCTCGGCCTCGGTCACGTGTCCCTCGGTCGCCCCGTACAGCCGGGTGAAGGTGCCGATCAACCGTTCGATGATCTCGGCGCGGGACAGCCCGGTCTGTGACCGCAGCGGGTCGACGCGCTTGGCGGCACTGGTGGTGCCCTTGTCGCTCATCTTCTCGCGCCCGATCCGCAGCACCTGCACCATCTTCTCGCCGTCCATGTCGTAGCTCATGGTGGCGTGGTGCAGCAGCGACCCGGTGCCGAGACGCTTCTGAGCGGCCCCGCCGATCTTGCCCTTGGTCGAGGTGATGTCGTTGAGGGGCTGGTAGTACGCCTCGATGCCGAGCGACTTGAGCGCCTCGATCACCCATTCGTCGAGGAACGCGTACGAGTCGGCGAAGGTCATGCCCTGCACCAGGTCGGACGGCACGTAGAGCGAGTACGAGATGACCGCACCGGCGTCCATGAACATCGCGCCGCCGCCGGAGATGCGTCGGACCACCTGCACGCCGTACTTCTCGGCGCCGGCCGGGTCGACCTCGTTCTTCAGCGACTGGAACGAGCCGATCACGACGGCCGGCTGGTCCCACTCCCAGATGCGCAGGGTCGGGCCACGGCGTCCGGCGCCGACCTCTTCCGTGAGCACCTGGTCGAGCGCGAGGTGCTCGTTCGGGCTGATCGGCCCCTCGTGCACGATCTGCCAGTCGTGGTCGCGCCAGGTCGAGGCCCGCGAGAGCGCACGGCGCACCGCGACACCGACGGACTCGGGCGTGAAGCCGAGCAGCACCGCATCGGTCGGCAGGGCCGCCCGCACGGCTGCGGCGATGCCCGCGGCGTCGGTGGTGACGGGGAGCCCGTTCACGGCCGCGTCGATGAGCGGCAGCGCGTCGTCGGGTTCCAGGAAGAAGTCACCCGCCAGGCGGAACTGCTGGATCGTGCCGTCGACGGCCTCGAGGTCGACGACGACCAGCTTGCCTCCGGGGACCTTGTACTCACCGTGCATGCCGCAACCCTATTCCGGACGGCCGACGGCCCGGCAGTGGGCCTGCCTGGTGACGGCCTGGAGGCGCGTGGCGGCGCCGCCACGGGCCTCCAGTCCGTCGCCGGCCGCGTCGCAGGACCCGGCGAGCGCCGTCAGCGCAGCAGCTTCTCGAGGTACTCCGACGATTCGCGTTCGGACACCTCGCGATCGTCATCATCAACGTAGGTGTACTCGTACTCCTCGACCTCTCCGGTCGCGACGTACCCCAAGCGCTCGTAGAGCCGGCGGGCAGAGGGGTTGTCGACGGCGACTCCGATGCGGAGTACTCCTCGGTCCTCCGCTGCGGCCTCGCTTGCCGCGATGATCGCTGTCCCGACACCCTGACCCCGGTACCGAGCATCGACTCGCAGGTTGCGGAGCTCGGGTCGGGGTCCCGCTGTCACCTCGCCAGAGCCGACCGGAACCCCGTCGACCCAGGCGACGAGCACCGACAGCGCGCCCCGCACCTGTTCGGTGTAAGCGCTCCGGACGTAGTTCCGGGTCGGCGGTTCGCGGGCTTCGATCGAAGCGAGCGACGCCTCGTCAAGGCGTCTGACAACGACTTCGCTCATGAGACCTTCTCTTCTGGACTCGATGCCCCTGCCTGCTCGACGTCAGGCGCATTCCTCGGCTGCGTCAGCGCGCGGTCACCCGGTCGAGCCATGCGACCAGGTCGCCGATGACCTCGGCGCGGTTCGTCTCGTTGTACACCTCGTGGCGCGCGCCCTCGTACACCTGCACGGTCACGTCGGACAGTCGGCCGCGTCGGCGGTACGCCTGCGCCAGACGCTCGATCGAGCGCGGACCCCCGAGGGTGTCGTCGGAGCCGACCTGCAACAGCATCGGGAGGTCGTGCGGGATCCCCCGCCGCGGCACGCCGAGCAGCCGGAGGGTGTCGGCGAGCCCGAACAGCCCGATGACGTCGGCCTCGACCGCCAGGGGGTCGACCGCCATCGCGTCGATGATCTTCCGGTCGCGGGTGAGCCACTCGTACTTGGTGGGCCCGGACCCCGCGTGCCGGGCGTTGAGGTCGCCGCTGTTCATCCAGCCGGGCAGCCGGTAGGCGCTCGCGGACAGGACGACGCCGTCGTAGCGGTCCGACGAGGTGTTCACGATCCGCTGGGCCATCAGCGACCCCCACGAGTGCCCGAGCAGCACGAGCGGCAGCCCGGGTTCGTCGGCCCGCGCGACCGCGCTCATCTGCTCCACTGCGGCGATCGCCGCGCGCAGCCCGCCGGGGCCGAGCCGACCGAGCTTGGCGTGGTCGCCGTCCCACTGGGCAAGGCCCGTGCGACCGTGCCCGCGGTGGTCGTTCGCGTGCACGGTGTAGCCGGCGCGCACCAGGTCCTGCGCGAGCGGCTCGTAGCGGAGCCCGTGCTCGCCGACGCCGTGGGCGATCTGCACGATCCCCTTCGGCCGCGCCGCACGCCAGGTCGAGTAGACGATCTCGACGCCGTGCGCGTCGGTGAACGAGGCGTCGCCGCGAGCGGCGGAGAAGGTGGGCACACTCGCATCCTTTCAGACACTGCCATCCTCGCAGACGCGCTGCGTCCCGGACCTGTTCACCCGGCGTTCACGCAGGGGGTTCGAGGTGTGGCCTAGCGTCCTGCGCATGGACGTCATCGTCATCGTCACGCTCGTGATCGTCGTGGCCCTCGTGTTCGACTTCACGAACGGGTTCCACGACACCGCGAACGCCATGGCCACCTCGGTCGCCACGGGCGCGCTCAAGCCCCGGACGGCGGTGATCATCTCCGCCGTGCTCAACGTGGTCGGCGCGTTCCTGTCCACCGAGGTCGCCAAGACCGTCTCGCAGGGGATCATCCGCGAGGGGCAGGACGGCATCCACATCTCCCCCACGATGATCTTCGCGGGGCTGGTCGGCGCGGTGCTCTGGAACCTGGCGACCTGGTACGTCGGGCTGCCGTCGTCCTCCACGCACGCGCTGTTCGGCGGCCTCATCGGTGCCTCGATCATCGGCGCCGGGCTCAACTCGATCAGCTGGGCGACGGTGGTGTCGAAGGTCGTGCTGCCGGCGCTCCTCTCGCCGCTCATCGCCGCGGTGATCGCCCTGGTCGCGACCTACCTGGCCTACGTGCTCACGAAGAACGCGACGACCCACGGTGCGGCGACCGGCTTCCGGCACGGGCAGACGATCTCGGCGTCGCTGGTGTCGCTCGCGCACGGCACGAACGACGCGCAGAAGACGATGGGCGTCATCACGCTGACGCTCATCGCCGCGAACTACCAGGCCGCGGGCACCGGTCCGGCGCTCTGGGTGATCCTGGCCTGCGGACTCGCGATCGGTCTCGGAACCTACATGGGCGGCTGGCGCATCATGAAGACCGTCGGCAAGAAGATCTCCGACGTGCAGTCGCCGCAGGGCTTCGCCGCCGAGACGAGTTCCGCCGCGACGATCCTCATCTCCTCGCACCTGGGCTTCGCGCTCTCGACGACCCACGTGACGAGCGGCGCGGTCGTCGGGTCGGGTCTCGGCAAGAAGCTCGCCGACGTGCACTGGTCGGTCGTCGGACGCATCGTCGCGGCCTGGGTCATCACGCTGCCCGCCGCCGCGGTGGTCGGAGCCCTCGCGACCTGGCTCGCGTCGACCTCGGCGTTCGGGCTGGTGCTCGTCGCGGTCCTCGCCCTGGCTGCTGGGCTCACCTTCTACGTGCTGGCGAAGCGCAAGCCGGTCTCGCACGAGGACATCACCGCCGACGCAGCCGGGCCGACCGAGCAGCCCGAGCCGCAGCCCACCGGCGCAGCGAACTGAGGGGAACGACGATGGACATCGACTTCACCGCGATCGGCACGGTCGCCGGCGTCGGCTTCGTGGCCGCTGTGGGCCTGGTGCTCGTGTACACGCTCGGCCTGCGGCTGCTCGGCACCGGGCAGCCGGACGACGCCGGCGGCGAGCGCACGCAGTACTCCGACGAGAGCCCCCGCTCCGGGCACACCCCGCCGGCGGCACTGGCCGGTGCCGTGCTGTGCTTCGCGCTGTGCATCGCCGCCGTGGTGGCGGGCATCTGGCTCACGATCCCCCAGTTCCACTGAGGACGTTCCTTCCCAGAACACCCGCGATGACCGGTGGCACCGGGCGTACCTGGTCAGAACTCCCGACCAGGTACGCCCGATCCGACCAGGGACGCCCCGCCCCGCGCCAGCCCCACCTGGGATGATCGAGCGGTGACCAGCCACCGCCTCGACGCCACGGTCGACTCCGCCGTCGACGTCTTCACCGCCGAACGCCAGCCGGTCCTGACCGTGGAACCGGGCGACACGGTGACCGTCCGTACCCTCAGCGCCGCGGGCTACACGGGACGCCAGCCGGGCCCGGGCCTCGACGCCCCGACCCTGATCGACCCGCGCCGGGGGCACTGCCTGGTCGGGCCGATCGCCGTCGCAGGAGCACGTCCGGGGATGGTCCTGGCCGTGCGCTTCGACGAGCTGGTCCCCGACGACTGGGGGTACACGGCCTCGGGCGGGGTCGACTCCCCCGTCAACCGCGCGCTCGGCCTGACCGACCCGGCGTCGCGCGGCCCGCTGCTCTGGGACATCGATGCCGCCGCTGGCGTCGCCGTGAACCAGCTCGGCCTCGGGGTTCGGACGGCACCGTTCCTCGGCGTCGTCGGGGTCCCGCCCGAGGCCACCGGCGAGCACTCGACGATCCCGCCCCGCACGGTCGGCGGCGGCAACGTCGACTGCCGTGAGCTGATCGCCGGCTCGACCCTGTACCTGCCCGTCACGGTGCCGGACGCTCTGCTCCAGGTCGGCGACGGGCACGCGGCCCAGGGCGACGGCGAGGTCTCCGGAACGGCGGTCGAGTGCGGCATGACGACGACGATGACCCTGACGCTCCTCGATGTTGCCCCGGTCGAGGGCGTGCACGCCGACACCCCCGCGGGACGCATCACCTTCGGCTTCGACGCCGACCTGAACGTCGCCACCGCCACGGCGCTCGACCACATGGTCGGCTGGATCGCCGGGCTGCACGGGATCGGCCGCGCCCAGGCGCTCGCGATGGCGAGCGTCGCGGTGAGCATGCGCATCACGCAGGTCGCGAACCGCACCTGGGGCGTGCACGCGCTGCTCCCGCACGACGCGATCCTGACGGACGCACGGCGCTGAAGGCCGGGAGGCCCGCCCAGCGCGAGCCGACCGGCGCACGCTGGGTGGGCCTCCCGTCCGACGTTCCTTCCCATCGTACCCGCGCTGGGAAGCGGGAACGGGCGTCCCTGGCCGGGAGAACCGACCATGGACGCCCGTTTCGACCAGGTACACCCGAGAACCAGTTCGTTCGCTGAACTAATGAGCTAGGCTAACGACCGATGACCGACGCCACCGACCTCCGCATCGCGGTGAACCGGCTGTCCCGCACCCTCCGTGCCCAGAAGGCCGACTCGAGCGTCACCGACGCGCAGTTCTCCGCCCTCGCCCGCCTGCACCGCGACGGCGCCATGACCCTGGCCGACCTGAGCCGGCAGGACGGCGTGACCCCACCGTCGATGACCAAGACCATCGCGGTGCTGGTCGACCGGGGGCTGGTGTCGAAGGACGGGCACGGCGACGACCGCCGCAAGGTGCTGCTCGGTGCGACGCCCGCCGGAGCCGCCTTCGTCGAGGAGACCCGACGTCGTCGCGACGGCTGGCTCACCCCGCGACTCGCAGCACTCACCGCCGACGAGCGGACCACCCTCGCCGACGCCACCGAGATCATGAGGAGGCTGGCCCAGCAGTGACCGCCATGTTCCGTTCCCTCGCCGGACGCAACTACCGCATCTGGTTCGCCGGGGCCCTGGTGTCGAACGTCGGCACCTGGATGCAACGCACCGCCCAGGACTGGATCGTGCTGACCCAGCTCTCCGACAACAACGCCGTCGCGGTGGGCATCACGATGGCCCTGCAGTTCGGCCCGCAGCTGCTGCTCCTGCCCCTCACCGGCCTCGCCGCCGACCGGTTCGACCGCCGGAAGATGCTCATGCTCACCCAGGGCCTGATGGGGCTGCTCGGGCTGGGGCTCGGCGTCATGGTCCTCACGCACACCGCCACCCTGCTCGCGCTGTACGGCTTCGCGCTGGCGCTCGGCATCGTCGCCGCGTTCGACGCCCCGATCCGGCAGGCCTTCGTCTCCGACGTCGTGCAGGGCGAGGACGTCTCGAACGCCGTCGCCCTGAACTCGGCGTCGTTCAACGCCGCACGCCTGATCGGCCCCGCGGTCGCCGGTGTGCTCATCGCGGCGATCGGCTCCGGCTGGGTGTTCGTCATCAACGCCGGGTCGTTCCTGGCCGTCCTCGTCGCGCTCCGCTTCGTCGATCCCGCACAGCTCGCCGAACGGGTCCGAGCCGGCCGTGGGAAGGGACAGATCGTCGCCGGCTTCCGGTACGTCCGCACCCGGCCGGACATCGTCGTGGTGCTCTGCATGATCTTCGTCGTCGGCACGTTCGGCGTGAACTTCCCGATCTTCACCTCGACCATGGCGCGGGTCGAGTTCCACCAGGGTGCCGGCGAGTTCGGGCTGCTCAACTCGGTGATGGCGATCGGCTCGGTGCTCGGCGCGCTGCTGTCCGCACGCCGGGACAAGCCGCGGATGCGCACCCTCGTGCTCGCCGCCGGCGGGTTCGGGCTCGCGTGCACCGCCGCCGCCCTCGCACCGACGTACTGGACCTTCGCGATCGTGCTGATGTTCGTCGGGCTCGCGTCGCTGACCTTCATGACGACCGCGAACGCCCTGGTGCAGACCACGACGAAGCCCGCGATGCGCGGCCGCGTGATGGCCCTGTACATGGCGATCTTCGCGGGCGGCACCCCCATCGGCGCCCCGCTCGTCGGTGCCGTCGCCGACGCCTTCGGGCCCCGCTGGGCGATCGTGGTGGGCGCGGCATCGGGCTTCGTGGCGCTCGCGATCGCAGTCGTGTGGCTCGTCCGGTACCAGCGGGTCCGGTTGCGCTACGACGCCGACTCGCGGCTGCACCTCGCGATCACGCACGCCGTGCCGGTGGTCGGCTCGCGCGCGGCGCTCCGCCGCGAGCTGGAACGCGACGAGACGCTCGCCGACCGCTCCAGCGCCGTCTGACGGACCGGCTGACGACCTGCGCGTCGGCCAGCGATCCGCGACGCCACCGACCGTCGGACGGGAGGCCCGTGCCGGCGCCGCCACGGGCCTCCCGTCCGACACGTCCCACGTCCACGGCCGCGGTCGCGGTCGCGGTCGCGACGCACTGACTGGCCCCGTTCCGTCGCGCGCGCGCCCGGTCGGGTCAGAGCACGGGCGCGGACGACGCGAACACGCGCTCGTCGAGTGCCGCGGCGACGCGGTCGGCCGCCGCCGCCAGGCGTTCCCCGACGTCCCCCGCCACGGCGAGCGCGGACTCCTCGGGGATCGCGTCGAGCAGCGCGCGGACCTCGTCGAACGCGGCGACCTCGTCCGCGACGCAGGACGGGGCGACGTCGGCCAGGCACTCGGCCGCGCGGTGCACCGTGAAGCGCAACGACCGCGGGCTGTGCACGTCGAGGAGCAGGAAGGCTGCGGCGTCGGACGGCACCGGCGCGTGGTCACGGCCGCGCAGGAACGCTTCGCCCGCACCGCACGCCCGGAGCGCCGCCGTCCACGAGGTGACCGAGTCCGGTTCGAGCAGCCGGGACGCCAGGAGCCGCGCCGTGGAGGCGCAGCGGGTCAGCGACCGACCGAGGGTGAAGAACTCCCACACCTCATCCCGGCTGGCATCCCCCTCGACGACCCCGATGGCCAGGGCACTGCGCTCCCGCACCCAGCCCAGGAACTCGTGCGCGCGGTCGGGGGCGATCTTCCGGGGCATCCGCGACCGCGTGACGTCGAGGCAGTCCCAGAGCTCGCTCGAGACGACCTCGCGGGCACGGCGTGCGTGGTCGCGGGCGACGGCGACGGCGGCGGCGATGGACGCGGGTTCGTGCCGGTCGAGTGCCAGGGCGTCGACGGTGGCGGCGCGGTCCGGGTCGTTCGCGGGGCCCGTGGTGCCGATGATGCTGCGGAGCTCGGTGGACACGAGCCGGTCGTCGTCGAGGGTGCCTGGTTCCCGGCGGGCGACGTAGACGTCGAGCAACCGTGCGACGACGTCGGTGCGCTCCACCGCGCTCCCCACGTGGAAGACGTTCCCCGCGAGGCGGCTCAGCACGGCTGCTCCTGCATGTCGAGAACCTAACGAGCCGGCGTTGCCGGGGTGTTACGGAACCGCGTCACGGGTGTTGCAGGTGTCCCCTCTCCGCGCTCGCTAGACAATCTAACTAGAGCGTCTAGCATTGGTGCATGACGTCCGAGGTGATGACCAGCACCGCGGGGTACTGGTACGAGGACTCCGCGGTCTCCGCCGTGGACGTCCTCAACGCCCTGCGGCGGTACCGGACGGCCGAGAGCGCAGCGCAGCGCCGTGCGCGTGAAGCACTCGGGATCGGCGAGAACGCACTGCTGGCGATCCGGTTCCTGATCGACGCCGAGCACGACGGCCGCACGGTCAACGCGAAGGACCTCGCCGAGCGGCTCGAGATCACCGCGGCGTCGACGTCAGCGCTCGTCGACCGGCTCGTCCGCAGCGGTCACGTCGAACGGCACGCCGACCCGAACGACCGCCGTGGCGTGATCCTCACCGCCACCGGCACCTCGATGCGGCACGCGCTGCGCGTCATCGAGGAGCTCGACGCCCGCGCGCTCGAGGTCACCGAGCACCTGCCGAGCAACGAGATGGCCGTCGTCGTGGACTTCCTGGACGAGATGGTCCGGGTCGTGGACGAACTCGACGTCACGCCCGACCACTCCCGTCGCGCGTAGCCTGGCCCGCATGGACCCTCGTGGCGAGCACCACCCCGAGGACGACATGCCGTTCGCCGAGCTCGACTTGCGCGCCCGTGCCGACGCCGCACTCCGGCGGATCCAGGCCGGCTCCGATCCGGCACGCGAAGCCTTCGACCTCGCCAACACCATGAACGACGAGGCCGTGGGGCGGATCACGAAACGTGTGCGGCAGTTGTTCCGGCGGGGTTGATCCTCGCCGGCTGACCGATCGGTCGTTCCACCTGCGCGCGTCTGTGCCTCAGAACGCGGTGCCGACCGCGGCGATGTCGTCACCCCCGTGCCCGGCCGCACTGGCGTCGGCGTACACGCGCCCGAGCGCCTCGAGCAGCGTCGTCGACACCCCTGCGGTCCGGGCGGCGTCGGTGATGAGTCCGATGTCCTTCCGCAGCCCGTCGAGAGCGAACTGCGCGGGGAACTCCCGAGCGATCATCGCGGCGCCCTTGGTGTGGGCGTAGGCGGAGTCGCTCGCGCTGCCCTCGATGGCCTGCAGGAAGAGCGCAGGGTCGAGGCCCAGGGCAGCCGCCAGGGCCAGGGACTGCCCGGTCGCCGCGGTGATCGAGGCGATCCAGGCGTTCGCAGCGAGCTTGAGCGCGGTGCCGTCGCCCACGTGGTCGCCAGCGCGGACGGTCTTTGCACCGATCGCGTCGAGCACGGGGTCGACACGGTCGAGCAGGTCCGCCGGGCCGGCCGCGAGCATCGTCAGCTTGCCCTGCTCGGCGGGGGCCTTCGTGCCGAGCATCATCGCCTCGACCAGGGTGATGCCGTACTTCTCCCCCAGCTGCACGACCGTCGCGGTGCCGTCGACCCCGATCGTCGAGGCCTGCACCCACACGGCGTCGGTCGGGGCCTCACCGGCGGCCTGCTCGAGGACGTCGACGACCGCGTCGGTGTCGAACAGGGTGAGCAGGACGACCTCGGCGTGCTCGACGGCACTGCCCGGGTCGGTCGCCACCGTCGCGCCGTGGGCACCGAGGGGTGCGGCCTTGTCGGCGCTCCGGTTCCAGACCGTGACCTCGTGGCCCTCGCGCAGCAGCGATCCCGCCACGCCGGCACCCATCGCACCCGTCCCCAACACCGTCACTCGCACGCGCGTCTCCGTCCTGGCGCGACACCGTGCCGCGACCGTCCCGACGCTACGCCCGACGCCGTCAGAGGAGCCCGCGAGCCTGCAGCCAGGCGGCGGGGTCGATGGGGATGCCGGCCACGATGACCTCGAAGTGCAGGTGGGCGCCGGTCGAGACACCCGTGTTGCCGACGGCCCCGAGGCGGTCCCCCGCGCCGAGGACCTGGCCGCGTCGGACGTCGATCGCCGACAGGTGCCCGTACCGGGTCGCCGTGCCGTCGGCGTGCTGCAGGAGGACCTGGTTGCCGTAGCCGCCGAGGGCTCCCGCGGAGACGACCCGGCCGGGCAGTGCGGCGACGACCGGGGTGCCGATGGGCGCGGCGAAGTCGACACCCTGGTGGTTCGACGAGCAGGCCGCGCAACCGGCGACCCAGCGGCGGCCGAAGCCGCCCGCGTCCGGGACCGAACCGATCGTGGGACGGACGGCACCCCCGGTGGGGTCCGGTCCACCCGGCACCCGGAGCGCCGCGGCAGCACGGCCGACCGAGAAGTCGTCGCGGTCGGCCGCCGGACCAGGGGCGCCGTCGGCGACGAAGTGCTGCATGCCGACCACCGCCGACGTCGCTGCCGACGGGGCCGGAGCGGCGACGGCGATCTGCGGCGAGCCGACCGCCACGAACAAGCACGTGACGGCGGTCACCGCCCCGGCGGGCAGGGTCCGTCGGGCGCGGACCCGGATGGACACGAGGCCGCGAAGACGACGGGCAGGAGCAGCGGTCGGGGCGGGCTGGGTGTTCTGGGTTCTTCGGGTGTTCTGGGTTCTTCGGGTGTTCTGGGTTCTTCGGGTGGAAGCCGGGGTGACGGGAGGGGACACCGCCACCCCGGCGGCTCGGAGGGTGCCCCGGTGGGCACCGTGTCGTGCACGGCGCCGTGGGGACACCGTCGGTCGGGCTGCGGCGCGACGCTCGGCACCGCGGGGACGACCGGGCAGGCCGTCGTCGAGGGTCGTCATCGCGCGGGGGCCGACCCGGTCAGACGCGGACGACGCCGTCGCGGGCGATGCGGTCCAGCTCGCACACGACGGCGTCGACGACCGCACGGGTGATCGCGTCGGCGACGGTCTCGACCAGGACGAGGTGCTCAGGGCGGATCGTGACCTCGGTCACCAGGGCCGACGCCACCCGCACCGGGATCTCGTCGATCGCGGCGACGAGTGCCGCCGGGACCAGGGTGGAGTCACCCGGACGGACGGGCGCGGACAACGGCGAGGTCGGCACCGGGGTCACGACGGCGCGCGCCGGTACAGGAGTGGTGGACGGAACGTCGGCCTGATCGCGACGCTGGGCGATGGAGTCGAAGAGCGGGGTGGAGGACATGCTGCGGACGGTCCGATCTGTTCTCGTGGCTGGTCGTTCTCGGGCGACCGGCGATGGGGACGTGCCGAGCGGCACGCCCCCATTCAACCATCGATATTTCAGATGTGCAATAGTGACCGGACAGTCGAAGCGCTCAGTCGGGATCGACGGCGGCCGCGGTCGGGTCGTCGGGCTGGAGTGCTCGTCGGACCCGCTCGACGATCGTCGCGGGCGGGTTGTTGTAGGCGTTCGCCGGTTCCTGGCCACTGAGCTCCTGGATCGCCGCCATCACCGCATCGGTCGCATGACGCCGGGCACGACCGGACGATGCCTCGCCGAAGGACGACAGGTCGATCGGTCGGCCGAACTCGATCGTCACCCGGGCGAGCTTCGGCAACCGTGACCCGACCGGCTGCACGTCCTCGGTGCCACGCAGCGCGACCGGCACCACAGGGGCACCGCTCGTCAACGCCAGCCACGCGACCCCCGTGCGGCCCTTGTAGATCCGGCCGTCGAGCGACCGCGTGCCCTCGGGGTAGATCGCGAACGCCTCGCCCTCCTGCAGCCGTGCGAGGCCGAGGTCGAGAGCCTGCTGGGCCGCCGCGCCCGCACCGCGCTCCACCCCGATGGCGCCGATGCCGCCGAAGAACGCCCGGGACACCGCTCCCTTGAGGCCGGTCCCCGTGAAGTACTCCTGCTTCGCCAGGAACGACACCTTGCGCGGCGCCATCAACGTGATCGCCGGCGAATCGATGAAGGAGCGGTGGTTGCTCGCCAGGATCACCGCACCGCGCTTCGGGACGTTCCGACGACCGATGATCTTCGGGCGCCACAGCATCCGGGCGAGCGGGGTCACGACCGCACGGCTGAGCACGGTGGCGAACTTCGTCGAACCGGACACCGGACCTCCTCGTGGTGACGAGCTACCGAGTGTAATGAGGCGCACGGCAGGCACATGCCCGGAACGGCATGCAGTGGCGGAAGGGGCTCAGTCGGCCGCGGCGACGACGTCGAGGACCGCGCGCCCGTACCGTTCGAGCTTCGCCGCACCGACCCCGGAGATCTCGCCGAGCTGATCGATGTCGGCCGGACGAACGGCGGAGATGCCCCGGAGCGTCGCGTCGTTGAACACCACGTACGCTGGGACGCCCTGCTCGCGGGCCTGGGCTGCGCGCCAGGCACGCAGGGCCTCGAACAGGCCGACGGCTTCCTGCGGCATGTCGGTGACGACCGTCCGTCGGCTGCTGCGGCCGGCCCGCGGCGCCTTGACCGGGTCGCGACGCATGCGCACCTGCACCTTGCCGGTCAGGACGTCGGCGCTGGTGGGGCTGAGGACGACCGTGCCGAAGCCGTCGCCCGACACCGCGGCGTAGCCCTGGGCCAGCACCTGCCGTGCGACGGCACGCCACTCGCCCTCGGACAGGTCGGCACCGATGCCGAAGGTCGCCAGCGTGTCGTGTTGGAGTTCCTGCACGCGGGGCGACCGCTTGCCGATCAGGATGTCGACGAGGTGCGAGACGCCGTACCGCTGGCGGCGCTCACGCTCGAGCCGCACCACGGTGGACAGCAGCTTCTGCGCGGGGACGGTGCCGTCCCACGACTCCGGCGGCGCGATGCACGTGTCGCAGTTGCCGCACGCCGTGCTCTCCTGCCCGAAGTACGCGAGCAGCCGCACCCGGCGGCACTCGATCGTCTCGCACAGGCTGAGCATGGCGTCGAGGTGGGCGCTGAGCTGCCGGCGGTGTGCGGCGTCGCCCTCGGACTGGTCGATCATCCGCCGCTGCTGCACGACGTCGTTCAGGCCGTACGCGAGCCACGCGGTGGCCGGCAGCCCGTCACGACCCGCACGGCCGGTCTCCTGGTAGTAGCCCTCGACCGACTTCGGCAGGTCGAGGTGCGCCACGAACCGGACGTCGGGCTTGTCGATGCCCATGCCGAACGCGATCGTCGCCACCATGACGACGCCGTCCTCGCGCAGGAACGTCGACTGGTTGCGGGCGCGCACCCGGGCGTCGAGGCCCGCGTGGTAGGGCAGGGCGTTGATACCCTGCTCGGCCAGGGCGGTCGCGGTGCGCTCCACCGAGTTGCGGGACAGGCAGTACACGATGCCGGCGTCGCCGCTGTACTCCGTGCGGATGAAGGTGAGCAGCTGCTGCAGCGCGCCGGTCTTCGGTTCGATGCGGTACTGGATGTTCGGCCGGTCGAAGTCGGCGACGAAGTGTGCCGCGTCGTCGAGGCCGAGCCGTGCGGAGATCTCGCGGTGGGTCTGCGGTGTCGCGGTGGCGGTCAGGGCGATGCGCGGCACCGTCGGCCACCGCTCGTGCAGGACGCTCAGCTCGAGGTAGTCCGGGCGGAAGTCGTGCCCCCACTGCGCGACGCAGTGTGCTTCGTCGATGGCGAACAGCGAGACGCGCGCCCGGTCGAGGAGCGCACGGGTGGACTCGAGCCGGAGCCGCTCGGGCGCCAGGTAGAGCATGTCGACCTCGCCCTGCACCACGGCACGCTCGACCCGGGACCGTTCGTCGGGGCCCTGCGTGGAGTTGAGGAACGCGGCCCGGACGCCGTTGGCTGCCAGGGCGTCGACCTGGTCCTGCATCAGGGCGATCAGCGGCGACACCACGACCCCGACGCCGTCGCGGACGAGCGATGGCACCTGGTAGCAGAGGGACTTGCCACCACCGGTCGGCATGAGCACGAGGGCGTCACCACCGGTCACCACCTGGTCGATGATGGCGGCCTGCTCGCCGCGGAAGTCGTCGTAGCCCCACACGCGGTGCAGCACCTCGAGCGCGGCGGCACGGGGTGCGGAACCGGCAGCGGGAGCAGGCACGGCAGCGGGCGCGGGCGTGGTGCTCATGCCACGAGCCTACGGGCGACCGGCGACAGCCACCGCACTGTCCACAGCACCGTCCGTGCCGGACTCGCCACGGTGGTCGGTACCGGCCACGTCGTCGGCGCGGGCCGGCGTGGTCGCCCAGCCCGTGCCTCCAGGCCGGGTCCAGCGGACGCCGCCCGCCCAGGCCGGGGTCACACCGCGGAACCGGGGCGCCTCGTGCCCGGCGAACCGGCGGTCCAGCCCCCGCCACCACGCCAGGAACTCGACCATGCCCCAGAAGGCGAGCGACGTGACGAGGGTGGTGAGCGTGCCCTGCCAGGTGCCGTTCGCGTCGGACGAGGTCAGGTCGATCGCCGACCAGCCGGGCGCCTGCAGCACGAAGATCATGATGTTGTTGAACGCGTGCTGCAGGACCGTGGCCTCGAGCCCGCCGGTCCGCAGGACGATGATCGCCGCGATCAGGCCGAACGAGCCGACGTCGAGGATGCCCCAGACGTTGTAGCCGTTCGGGATGTGCAGCAGCGCGAACACGACCGTCGAGACCGCCACGGCGATGACCGTGCCGACACGACGCGGGATCCACGACGCGATCGTCTGCATGAGGAAGCCGCGGAAGATGTACTCCTCGGCGGCGCCCTGGAACGGGACGAGCAGAACGACGAGCACAATCGTCAGGGTGAGGGTGCCGAGCGAGACCGTCGACTGCCCGATGGCGTCGTGGTTCCAGGCGAAGCCGCCGTCGGTCGTGATCATCCCGCCGTCCCAGAACAGACCGGTCTGCAGGACGAACATCGCCGCGGCGATGACGAGCGTCGGCAGCAGGCACCATGCCGTCCAGGCCCACCGGACCCGGAACCGGGTCGACGACAGGATGCCGGCCGGTCCGATCCGCGCGATCTTCACCGCGAGCAGGATGCCCGGCAGCAGGACCACGAGCGAGACGAGCGACAGGGACAGGATCAGCGGGTCGGTGGGGTCGAGCGTGCCACCGGCCAGGTCGTCCTGCAGGTCGATCAGGGCCTGCGGCCCCTGCGTCGCGCCGATCGGGACGAAGTACGCGACCGCGATGACGATCTGCGACACGACGTACCACCCCACCAGGAACGCAAGGGCGACGAGTGGCCGCCACCACCTCCACCGTCCGTCGATCCGGGGCAGGCGCTGGTAGGGAACACTCACGTCCCGCAGGCTACCGGGCCAGGCAGGATGGGAACCGTGCTCACTGTCCTGTTCGGCCTGTCCGGCGCGGTCGTCTACGGGTTCGCCGACTTCCTGGGCGGACTCGCCTCGCGCCGGGTCCGCCCGGTCGTCGTCACGGCGGTGGCCGCCGCGATCGGGATCCTCCCGCTGCTCGTCGGGCTGGTCGTCGTCGGAGGCGTGTTCTCGTGGCCGGCCGTGGCCTGGGGTGCGGTCGCGGGGCTCTCCGGCGGCGTCGGCGTGCTCCTGCTGTACGCGGCACTCGCGATCGGGCCGATGAGCGTGCTCTCCCCCGTCACCGCCGTCTTCGCGGCCGTCGTGCCGGTGCTCGTCGCGGTGCTGCGCGGCACGGTGCTGGCGCCCGTGGCCACCGGCGCGCTCGTGGTCGCGGTCGTCGCGGTGGTCCTGGTCGCGGTGGTGCGGGACGCCTCGGGCGCGCGGCTGACCGCCCGCGGGGTGGTCGCCGCCGCCGTCGCCGGGTGCGGCTTCGGCGGGATCGTGCTGGCCTACGACATGACGCCGTCCGACTCGGGCGTCGCACCCCTCGTGGTCGCGCGGGTGCTGCAGGCAGTGCTGCTGGGTGCGGCGGCGATCATCGTCGTGCTCCGGACGGTCGTCGTGCCGCCGCCGGGAGGCCCGGTGCCCGCTCCGACGTCGGCCCGCCCCGACGGGGCTGCCGCGGCCCCCGGGCGTAGACCGGGTCGCGCATGGGGTCCACGGCTGCTCGTCACCGTGGCCGCCTGCGGCGTCTTCGACGCGATGGCGAACGTGTTCATCCAAGCCGGGCTGCACAGCAGCGACGACCCGGCGACCCTGCCCGTCGTGAGCGTGCTGAACGCGCTCTACCCGATCGGCACGGTGGTGCTGGCCGGGGTCGTACTGCGGGAGCGGTTGACCGCGCAGCAGTGGATCGGCATCGTGCTGGCGTTCGTCGCGTCGGTGGCGCTGGCGCTGGCGTAGCGCGCGGGTCGCGGCGGGGCCGGGCGGGCCGGGCACGGTGCCGAGTCGTTCGAACCGTGCGAGGTTGACCGCCCGGTGCGGACTTGCAGCACCGCACCGAGCCGCCAACGCCGCACCGGATGAGCGAACCCGCACGGTGCGACGGGCGTGAGCGGTCAGACGTCGGGGATCAGGCGCTTGCCGAGCGAGACCGTGCGGTCGTCCGTGTAGCCGAGGGACGCGTAGAACCCGAGCACCTGCTCGTTGCCGGCACGCACCTGCAGGTTCAGCTTCGGGCAGCCGAGGTCGGTCAGGAGCCGCTCGAACTCGGCCATCAGGGTGCGACCGAGGCCGGAGCCCTGCAGGTCCGGGCGCACGGCGAGGTAGTTCACCCAGCCGCGGTGCCCGTCGAAGCCGGCCATGCCCGCAGCGACGACACCGGCGTCGGTGTCGGTGCCGCGCTCGGGCTCGGGCTCGGGCTCGGCGACCAGGAAGAGCTCGGGCTGGACGGTCAGCTTGCGGGCGATGTCGCGGCGTGGGTCGTTCCAGGGTCGGACGAGCCCGCACGATTCCCACAGGGCGACGACCGCGTCGGTGTCCTCGGTGCGGAAGGGGCGGATCCGGTACTCCATGGGCCCCACGTTAACGGGGGTGGGGAGAAGGTCGTCACCGACCTGTCGCCGTGATCTGATAGACCTGTCCGACCACCCAGCCGATCAGGAGCCCCGTGACCGCAAACGACACCCTCCCGACGCGCCGCAGCGCACGGGACGACGCAGCCGGTTCGCGGTCCCGGCGATCCCCCCGCAGACGGCAGACGGTGGGCGGCGCGATCGTGTCGCTCATCGCCGAGTTGCTCATCATCGCGGGCGCCGGCACCGGCCTGTACGTCGTGTGGACGGCCTGGTGGACCGACGTGGTCGCCGTGAACGAGCAGACGAAGCTCGTGCAGGGCCTCGACCAGGTCAAGACCCCCAAGGTCGAGGGCACCGAGCACCGCGGCACCGCTCCCGTGCTCGCCGAACCCCCGGCGTTGTCGGACGTGTTCGGGACGATGCAGATCCCCCGGTTCGGCAAGGACTACAACCGGCCGATCGGCGAGGGCACCGATCGTGAGAAGGTCCTCAACACCATCGGACTCGGGCACTACCAGGACACCGCGATGCCCGGCGCTCCCGGCAACTTCGCCGTCGCCGGACACCGTGTCACCTACGGCAAGCCCCTGAACCAGATCGCGGAGCTCAAGAAGGGCGACTCGGTCGTGGTCCGGGTCACCGACGCGAAGAAGAAGTTCGACGTCTGGTACGTCTACAAGGTCACCGACAGCCAGATCGTCACGCCCGACAAGATCGAGACGATCGCGCCGGTGCCGAACAAGCCGGGTGTGGAACCGACCGCCCAGGACCGCTGGCTCACGCTGACCGCCTGCCACCCGATGTGGTCCGCGGCCGAACGGTTCGTGACGCACGCGAAGCTCGACTACTGGATGCCCGCTTCCGAGGGCACCCCGAAGGAACTCTCGGAGACCGTCAAGTGATCTTCCCCCTGGTCTGGCGGCTGCTGCCCGGCCCCACCGCCCTGAAGGTGCTCGAGCTGCTCGTGCTCCTCGTCGCCATCGTCTTCGTGCTGTTCCAGTGGGTGTTCCCCTGGATCGCGGCCGACATCCTGCCGCCGCCGGACGGCACGGTGGAGTCGACGCCGACGCCGACCCCGTAGACCGCGTCGGACCAGACGGGACCCGACCCCGGGCCGCGAACTGTCAGACGGTGGTCGTCACCCTCGACCCACCGGTCGGGGTGCGTCGCACGGCGATCCGCTCGGGTATCCGCTGCTTGAGCTCCTCGACGTGGCTGACGATCCCGACCTGTCGCCCGCCAGCGGTCAACCGGGACAACTGCCCGATGACGTCGTCGAGAGTCTCCGGGTCGAGCGTGCCGAACCCCTCGTCGACGAACAGGGTGCCGAGCGAGACCCCGCCGGCCTCGGCCTGCACGACGTCGGCGAGCCCGAGCGCCAGGCACAGTGACACGGTGAACGTCTCGCCGCCGGACAGGCTGCGGGGATCACGGACGGTGTCGGTCGTGTGGTCGTGCACGGCGAGGGCGAGCCCCGTCCGTCGCGCGCGGGACCCGGACTCCCGCTCGTCGGAGGTCTCGAGCGTGAAGCGTCCGGCGAGCATGCCGCGCAACCGGTCGTTCGCCGCGGCCACGACGTCCTCGAAGCGACGCATGAGCACGTAGGTGCCGAGCGTGATGCCGGTCGGGTTCACCGATGCCACACCGTTGGCGACGTCGGCGAGCCGGACGACCGCGCGGCTGCGGGCCGAGGTCTCCTGTCGTGCCCGGACGGTCCGGTCGACCTCGGACGCACACTGCTCGACGGCCTCGGCACGGTGGGCCGCGGTGACCGCGAGCCGGGTGGCCTCGTCGAGGTCGGCCGTCACCCGGACCCGCTCGGCCTGCGCCGCCTGCAGGTCGAGCTGCTCCGGGTCGTCGTCGGCGGCCGCGACCACCGCGGGGTCCTCGAGCCCCGCACGGACGACGGCGCGTTCGGCGTCGGCGGCACTGATGCTGCTGCGGAAGCGTGCCACGGTGTGGGGGTCGAGCCGGCCCGCTCGTGCTGCAGCGACGTCGGGGAACTCCTGCTCGTCCAAAACCCGGGCGACCTCGGTGTTCCGCTCGTCACGGGCACGGGCGGCAGCCGCTGCGCGGTCGTCGGCATCGGCGAGGGCGCGGAGCACCGTCAGCCGAGCGTCGAGCTCGTCGACGACGACGCGGAGCGAGCCCGACGAGCCAGCGCTGTCACTGTCACCGTCGAGCAGTGCACCGAGCCGCTCGATCGCTTCCTGCACCGATCGCAGGTCGGCCTCGAGCCGCTCGGCGTCCGAGGCCGTGGTCGATGCGAGCACGGTGCGCCGAGCGTCGAGGTCGTTCCGCTCACGCTCGAGCGCCCGGGTCGCGGAGTCGTGCGCCGTCCGCTCGCGCTCGTGCTCGAGCACGAGTGCCGCTGCGTCGTGCGCCGCACGGACCCGCTCGTCGGCGGCGACCGACATGGCGTCGAGGGCGACGGTGTCGACGGCGCCGACCACCTCGGTCAGCCGCAGGTGCTCCGCACGCTCGACCGCCAGCTCGGCTGCGGCGTCGGCGAGCTGCTGGTCGGCCAGCCGTGTGGCGTCGCCCGCGGACTCCACCGCGCCGATGGTCGGGTGGTCGTCCTGCGGCGCGGCCACCGACGGGTGCGCGGTCGATCCGCAGACCGGACACGGATCACCGGGGGTGAGTGCGGCGCCGAGCTCACCGGCGAGCCCCGCGATCCGGCGCTCGCGCAGGGTGCGTTCAGCGTCGAGCGCATCGGTCGCGCGGCGTCGGGCACCGGCCACGACCCGCTCGGCCTGGGCCACGCGGTGCTCGGCGCGGTCGCGGGCGGCCAGGTCGGCGCGGAGCGACTGCACGCGAGCGACCTCGTGCGCCGCGGCGTCCGCGTCGGCAGCGGTCGTCGACGCGGACCGGGCGGCCTCGACGATCCGTGCGCGTTCCGCCGGCCGGGCTTCGAGCGCGGTGTCGAGGGCGGCGAGGTCGTCGGTGAGCCGTGCTGCGGTCGCGGTGGCATCGGCGATCGCGGTGCGCCGGGCGTCCGCCTCGGCCTCGACCGCGACGAGGTGCCGGACGCCGGACAGCGCGTCGGTCAGCGTGTCGCGGCGCCGGACGACCTGCTCAGCGTCGACGGTGTCGAGCTCGTGCTCGTCACGCAGGCGGGAGGCTGCCGCTGCGGTGTCGTCGGCACGCGCGATCGCGGCGTCGAGACCGTCGGCCACCGCCGCGACCCGGGCGGCGCGCTCCGCCGTCGCCACCGCGGTCCGTGCACGTTGGATCGCGGGAGCGTCGTCGTCCAGGAGCGCCTGTCGCCGCAGCAGTGCCGATCGGCGCTCGAGGGCGGCCGCACGCGCCGTCACCGACCGTTCGTGCTCGGTCGCCGCCGTCGCGGCGGCAGCGACAGCCGTCCGTGCTGCCCCGGCTGCGTCGGCCGTGGCACGCAGGGACACAACCGTGCCGGGGACGACGGTCTCGTCGGCGTCGTCGAGACCGGCCGCCTGGGCGAACCGGGCCAGGGCGTCGCGGACACGGTCGTCGGCCCCGTCGACCTCGGCCTGCACGGCCCGGCGGCGGGCGGCGAGTTCGTCGGCGGTGCGGTCGTAGACCTGGGTGCCGAACAGTGACTGCAGGAGCTTCCGGCGGTCTTCCCCCGGGGATCGGAGGAACCGGGCGAACTCGCCCTGCGGCAGCACCACGGTCTGCAGGAACTGCGCGCGGTCGAGCCCGACGATCCGGGCGATCTCGACCGCGGCCTCGGGGATGCGGGACGACATCGGTTCACCGACGACGTCGTCCGGCGCTGCGAGCCGGAACAGCTGCACGGACGCCTGCTGCTTCACCGTGCCGGTCCCCCGCTGCTTCGGACGGTCGTACTGCGGCGTGCGTCGCACCCGGTAGGTGCCGGCGCCGGTCTCGAACACGAGCTCGACGAACGGCTCGACCGCGGGGTCGGCGTGCTGGCTGTGCAGCCGGTCGGAGCTGGCGTCGGACCCGGCGAGGCCGCCGTACAGGGCGAACACGACCGCGTCGATGATCGTCGACTTGCCGGAGCCGGTCGGCCCTTCAAGCAGGAACACACCGGAGGCGGCGAGCGCCGCGAAGTCGATGGTCACGAGGTCGGGGTACGG
Organism: Curtobacterium sp. VKM Ac-2889; assembly: GCF_015350855.1. NCBI lineage: Bacteria > Bacillati > Actinomycetota > Actinomycetes > Micrococcales > Microbacteriaceae > Curtobacterium > Curtobacterium sp. VKM Ac-2889. Next base: position 629,870 of record NZ_JADKSC010000002.1, read on the forward strand.
GCCGATGGCGCGGAGTTCGAGTCGGTGCAGGTACATCAGCGGTCCCCCTCGCGCTGCAGGGCGAGCGCCGCGGCCTCGTACGCCTCGGTCAGCACGGCCCGTTCGTCGTCGTCGGGTGCCCCGCCGGTGGCGAAGGCCACGAAGTCGCCGGCGACCTCGACCGGGTCGGACGTCGCGGTCACGGCCCGTGCGGCGGTGGCGGCCGGTCGGTCCGCCGGTTCGTGGGTGATCGCCAGGGCGTGCGGGAAGTGGTCCTTCACCCGGGCGTACATGCGCTCGGGGTGCACGGTGTCGGTCACCGCGACGCGGACCCAGGCGTCGGCGTCGGCCCGGAAGGCCCCGGACTCGATGGCGTCGATGCTGCCCCGGACGTCGACCAGTCGCCGCGGGACCGGTGTCGGGACGAGTTCGACGGTGACGGCACCGGCCCCGTCGAGCTCGGCGATGGTCACGGACTTCCGCTGGTGCCGCTCGCCGAACGAGAACGCCAGCGGCGACCCGGCGTACCGGATCCGGCCGTCGTCGCCGACGCGCTGCGGGCCGTGCAGGTGCCCGAGGGCGACGTAGTCGAAGCCGTCGAACACGGACTCGGCCACGCGGTCGACCCCGCCGACGCGGATGTCCTGCTCGCTGTCGCTCGGGTCGGCACCCCCGACGAACGCGTGGGCGACGACCACGCTGCGGGTACCGGCACGGGTCGCGAGGTCGGTGCGGATCCGTTCGGTGGCGGCGTGGACGACGGCGTGGTGCGAGCGGGCGAGGGGTTCGTCGGGGACCGCGGCCAGGGCGTACCGGGTGAGGTCGGGGTGCAGGTACGGGATGCCGTACACGGCCACCGGGCCGTCGTCGTCGGCCACGAGCACGGGGTCGGCCACGTGCGCGGGCTCGGCGAGGATGCGCACGCGCTGCCCCATCACCCCGGCGCCGAAGCCGAGCCGAGCAGCGGAGTCGTGGTTGCCCGGGGTGAGCACCACCGTGGTGGTCTCGGCGAGCCGCTCGAGCACGCGCGAGAGCATGCGGACGGCGTCGACGGGCGGGATCGCACGGTCGTAGACGTCACCGGCGATGACGACGAGGTCGACGGCGCGCTCGCGGGCGAGGTCGACGAGCCAGTCGGTGAACGCGGCCTGGTGCTCGAGCAGGTCCGCACCCAGCAGTGTGCGGCCGAGGTGCCAGTCGCCGGTGTGCAGGATGCGCATGCGGCCACGGTAACGCCGTCCGGGGACATCCAGGGGCACGCCGCGGTGCCCTGTGGACGGCTCAGGTGGTCACACAGCTCGCGGATGCCATGCCCAGGACCGCGACGACCTTCACCTTGACGGTCGGCGTGCTCGTCGCCGTCCAGTTGTTGCCGAGGTTCGTGCGGAGGTTGAGCGTGTACGTCGTGCCGAGGTTCAGGAGTCCGGCGCCCCCGTAGACCATCGAACGGGCCCCGGCGAGCGTCGTGCTGGCCACCAGCGTCGTGCCGTTCATCAGGTCGAACGACACCGGCACGGTCGCACCGTTGTCGTAGGTCCAGGCGATCGTCACCGTGTTCGACCCGGCCGGCACGCAGGTCAGGGTGGGCACACCGGTCGCCGTGCCCGCCGTGAAGTTCGCGGTCGGTGCGACGGTGGTCCGCGACCACGGGGCCGCGTCCGCCGTCCCGGGCAGCAGCACGCCGGCCGCCGCGGCGAGCACGAGCACCGCTGCGCCCCCGCCGAGGCGGCGCAGCCGCCGCCTGCGACGGACCCGTCGACGCAGGGCGCGACGGGTGAGGACGGTGGACGCAGCGGACGGGAGGCCCGTGGCGGCGCCGTCGGGCGCCTCCAGGCCGCCGTCGGTACCGTCTGCCGGCCCGGTCGCGCCGTCCGGACCGGCCGCGTCGTCGGGGCCGTCGGCCGCGTCGTCGGCGTCGTCTGCGTCGACGAGCCGCCGGAGCGACCCGTCGATGGTGCAGAGCGCGAGCACCGCGGTCAGGCCGAGTGCGAGCATCGCGACCAGGCCCCACTCGCCGGCGCTGATCCACCGGATCGGTGCGCCGATGAACGGGATGCGCAGGAAGGCGATGCCGTGCACCGCGGAGCGCTCGATCGGCGTCGAGTCCTGCTGCGGGTTGGCGTCACCCTTCGTGACCATGGTGCCGCGGGAGCCGTCCTGCACGTACCGGTGCATGCGCATGTGGTCCGCCTGGTCCGGGTCGTCGGCGAGCAGGACCTTGCCCATGGCGATCTCGCCCGAGCCGACCGGCCGTGAGACGACCACGTCACCGGGGACGATCCGCGGCTCCATCGAGCCGGTCATCACGGTGGTGGGCTGCCAGCCGATGAGCGCCGGCGCAGCCGCCCAGAGCGCGAGGCCGAGCAGCGTCGCGACGACGCCGCGGGCAAGGGAGGCGACGACGACGCGCCCCCACTCGACGGCGTCACGGACCGCTGCGTGCGGTGCGGGACCACCGTGCACTGCGATGCTGCTCATGACTGCCTTCGACCGGGGGCGCGTTGCGGGGAGGGAACGGACGGGGCGGGTTCGGCCCCGGCCCCGACTCAGCTGTTCTGGGCCTCCCAGGTGAAGCCGAGGGCTGCGGTGCCGCCCTGCACGGTGTTCGGCGCGGTGCTCGAGACCGTGTAGGTGACGCGGTAGACGCGCGTCTCGGACGCGGTGCCGGTCGGGGTCCAGCTGCCGACGCCGGTCGCGTAGTTGGTCGAGGCGGCGCCGAAGCCCGCGACGGTGCCGCTGTAGAGCGAGCTGCCGGTGGCGGCCGGGGTGAAGCCGGAGCAGGAGCCGAAGCCACCGCCGGTGCCCTGCTCGACGGTCAGGTTGACGTTCGCTGCCAGGTCCTTCGTGGTCGTGACGTTCGTGCCGTACAGCTTCACGGCCGAGGGCAGCGAACCGGTCGAGGTCACCGTGATGCAGTTCGCACCGGTCGAGCCGGGCTTCAGGTTGCTCGCCGTGAACAGCGCGGTGTTGTTGTCGTCGTCGGACAGGGCGACACTGCCCGCCGTCCAGTTGTTCGTCGGGTTGACGGTGGTCGAGGAGAAGGCCGCGTACGAGGCCGTCGAGACGACGACCCCCGAGGCGACGAGCGCGGCGGGGATGGCGATCCAGGCGGCGAGGCGGGCAGCACGAGGCGTGACACGAGACATGGTTGGACTCCGTGAGGATGAGGTCTGATCGGTGGTTCGGACGGGCCCGCGGTGGTTGGTCGCGCTACGTGCCGAGGTGGTACGACGATCAAGCTACTTCGCCGTCGAGCAGCTCTCAATACCCGGGATGCCCCCATTGATGGGGGTATCTTGACGAGTGAGTTACTTGTTGACTGAAGTTCCACCCCTGCACCCGAGAAGAGCCCCCATGACGGACACCGACCAGGTCGTCCTCCCCCAGCGCGCACCCGCCGTCCCCGCGGCCAGGATCGCGCCGCGCACGCCCCCGGCACCGGTGTCGCCCGACGTCACCGCGGCCGACCCGGCAGGCACCGACGCCGACCTCCCACGGCTGCTCACCGCGTTCCGCGTGCTCCAGATGCAGCACGCGCGCGTCCTGCACCACGAGAGCACGAGCCGCGGACTGAACGCCACGGACACCCGCTTCGTGTTCTTCCTCAACGCAGCGGGCGGCCACGGCGTGACCCCGAAGCAGGCCGGCGAGTACCTCGAGCTCACCACCGGGGCGATGACGTCGCTCATCGACCGGCTCGAGAAGCACGGGCACCTCGAGCGCCGCCCGAACCCGGAGGACCGCCGGAGCGTACTCCTGCACCTCACGCCGTCGGGCACCGCGGTCGCCCGCGAGGTCGGCGCCGTCTACTCGCAGGCGTTCCAGCAGGTCGTCGCACCGTCCGACCGCGCCGTCGTCGCCGCTGCCTTCGAGGGGTTCGCCGCGGCCCTGGAACGCCACCACCGGTCGTCCACCGAGTGAGCGCGGGTGTCACGGCCCGCGCGTAGCGTGAGCGCCATGACCCCCTCCGAACTCCTCACCGAAGCGTTCTCCCGCATCCCCGAGACCGTCGAGCGGGCCGTCGACGGGCTCTCCGAAGACCAGCTCGCAGCACGACCGGCAGCCGGGGCGAACACCCTGGCCTGGCTCGTGTGGCACATCGCCCGCGGCCAAGACGCGCAGATCGCCGACCTCGCCGCCTCCGAGCAGGTCTGGACGGCGGACGGCTGGTACGACCGGTTCGGCCTGCCGTTCCCGGCCGAGGCGCTCGGGTACGGCATGTCCCGCGACGACGTCGGCCGGGTGCGAGCCTCTGTCACATTGCTCACCGGGTACCTGCGAGCGGTGCACGAGCGCACCGTCGCGTACCTCGGCACGCTCGGCCCGGACGACCTCGACCCGGTCGTCGACGACGCGTGGGACCCGCCCGTGACGGCCGGCGCGCGGCTCGTGAGCATCCTCGACGACTGCACACAGCACGCCGGCCAGGCCGGCTTCGTGCGCGGGCTGCTGTTCTTCAACCGCTGAGCGCGCGGTCGCGCGCATCCAGTGCGGTCGCGCGCGTCCAGTGCGCGGTCGCGCGCATCCAGTGCGCAGGAGACGACGAGTCTGCCGCGGCGACCCGACGTCTTGTACTCACTCGACGACGGACTGGAGGCCCGTCACCAGCCGGTGACGGGCCTCCAGTCCGTCAGGCGGTCGTGTCGCGAGCGACGCCGTGGGCATCGTGGTCCGCAACGCGGTGGTGGCGCACGGAGCGAAACCCGCCGGCCCCACCACTTCCGCCGAGGGCGGACTACGACCTCCCGTACGAGCGCAGCCGGAGACTGTTCGAGACGACGAGCGTCGAGGACAGCGCCATCGCGGCGGCGGCGATGAGCGGGTTGAGCAGGCCAGCCGCGGCGAGCGGGATCGCGGCGATGTTGTAACCGAACGCCCACACGAGGTTGATGCGGATGGTCCGGAGGGTCGCGCGGGAGAGCTGCACTGCGTCGACGACGGCGCGGAGATCCTCGCGGACGATGATGACGTCGGCGGCCTTCAGGGCGATGTCCGTGCCCTCGACGACGGCGACGCCGAGGGTTGCGGTGGCGAGGGCTGCGGAGTCGTTGACGCCGTCGCCCACCATGGCGACGTGGTGCCCGGCCGCCTGCAGCTGGGCGATGCGTTCGGCTTTCTCGTCGGGCAGGACGCGGGCGATGACCTCGTCGATGCCGACCTCACCACCGACAGCGGACGCCGTCGTCTCGGAGTCCCCGGACAGGAGGACGGTGCGGAGGCCGAGGGCGCGCAGCTGCGCGACGGCCTCGATCGCGCCGGGACGGAGCGCGTCCCGGACGGTGAGCACTGCGGCCACGTCGCCGTCGACGGCGACGAGCACCACGGTGGCGCCGGACGCTTCGCGGTCCGCGACGACCGCGGCGACCCGGTCGCCGACCCGCACCCCCGCGGCTCCGAGCAGCTCGGACCGGCCGATGACGCAGGCGCGGTCACCGACGGTCCCAGCTGCTCCCAGTCCGGCGTGCGCGGTGAAGTCCGCGACCGGCTCCAGGGTGCCGAACCGGCTGCTGGCTGCGGCGGTGATCGCCGCCCCGATGGGGTGCTCTGACGCTGCTTCGAGGGCGCCGGCGAGGGCGAGGGCCGTGTCGGCGTCGGTGGTGAAGGTGTCGACCGCGGTGAGGGTCATCCGGCCGGTGGTGAGGGTGCCGGTCTTGTCGAAGACGACGGTGTCGATGCGACCGCTCGCCTCGAGGGCGCTGGGGCCCTTGATGAGGATGCCGAGCTGGCCCCCGCGTCCGACGCCGACCATGAGCGCGGTCGGCGTCGCCAGGCCGAGCGCGCAGGGGCAGGCGATGATGAGGACGGCGACACCGTTCGCGATCGCGGTGCCAGGAGCCGCGCCGCTGACGAGCCAGCCGGCGGCGACGAGGATCGCGATGCCGATCACGACGGGTACGAACACGCTGGTGACCCGGTCGACGGTGCGCTGCACGGCGGCCTTGCGGCGTTGGGCGTCGTCGGCGACGGCGGCCATCTGGGCCAGGCGGGTGCGGGTGCCGACGGCGTCGGCGCGGATGACGAGCCGACCACCCTGGACGAGGGTGCCGCCGATGACCGTGCTCCCGGCCGTTGCCTCGACCGGGACGGACTCGCCGGTCATCGCGGACACTTCGAGCGTCGCGGCGCCGTCGGTGACGGTGCCGTCGACGGGGATGCGGCCGCCGGGGCGGACGACGACGAGGTTCCCGACCCGCACGGCACTCAGCGGAACAGTGCGCTCGGTGCCGTCGGTGACGAGCTGCGCCTCGGTGACGCCGAGGTCACCGATGCCTTCGAGGACATCGGCGGCGCGTCGGCGGCTGCGGCTCTCGAAGTAGCGGCCGGCGAGCTGGAACGTGACCATGCCGGCGGCGACGTCGAGGTAGATCGAGTCCGCGCCGGCGGGAGTCCTCCCGAATCCGAGCCAGTACCCGGGAGTGGTGGCGGGGTCGACGAGGAGCGTCCAGAGCGCCCATCCGAAGGACACGACGACGCCGAGCGAGACGAGGGTGTCCATGCTGGTGCTGCGGTGCCGCAGTCCCCGGAGGGTGGCCCTGTGGAACGGCCACGCAGCCCAGGTGACGATCGGGACGGCGAGGAGGACGCAGAGCGCCTGCCAGCCGGGGAACCGCCACGCAGGGACGAGCGCCAGGATGATCGTGATGTCGCACAGCGGGATCGCCAGCAGTGCCGCGACGGCGAGGCGGCGGCGGAGCGTCGTGGTGCGGGTCTCCGCGGCGCGGGCGGACCAGGCGTCATCGCCCGGGGTGTGGACGGCGGCGGTGTAGCCGGCGCGCTCGACCTGCGCGATCGCGGTCGCGGCATCGGCGATCCCCAGACCGGCGACCGTGGCGCGTTCGGTGGCGAAGTTCACGGACGCAGTGACGCCGTCGAGCTTGCCGAGCTTGCGTTCGACCGCGTTGGCGCAGGCGGAGCAGGTCATCCCGCCGATGTCGAGTTCGAGCCGCTGCTCGGCTCGCTGGTCGGTTCGGGACGGGGTGGTGGTGGTCACGGCTGCTCCCGGTGGTCGGTGACGGTCAGCGCCGGACGGTCGTCGGCGCGCTCGTGCTCGTTCGTCGAGCCGGGCCCGGTGGACCGTGTCGGATCTGCCCGCTGTGCAGGTGCGGTGGTGTCGCGGGTGGTGAGCTTGCTGAGCATGGCGTTGTACTGCTCGTGGTCGTCGTCGAGGCCCCGGTCGGCGTGCCGGTCGATGCGCTTGGCCTGTCGAGCGTCCTGCTTGGCCCACTGGGTGACGAGGGCGATCACCACGACGATCAGCGGCAGCTCACCGGCGGCCCAGGCGACGCCACCGGCGACGTACTGGTCGTGGGCGAGACTGCCGATCCACGGGATGTCGAGGTACTGGAAGTACGTGCCTGCGAGCAGGGTGTCGCTGGTCATCACGACGACGCCGAAGAACGCGTGGAAGGGCATCGCTGCGAGGACGAGGCCGAGCTTGCCGATGTGCGGCAACGGACGGGGCGGTGCGTCGACGCCGATGATGAGGGCGTAGAAGACGTACCCGATGGCGAGGTAGTGCAGGGTCATCGCCTGGTGCGCCCAGTGGTACCGCATCGCCCAGTCGAAGAACGGGGTGAGGTAGATGCAGTAGTACGAGCCCACGAACACCGCCAGGACGTACACGGGGTTGTACGTGACCCGCAGCAGCTTCGAGTGGGTCACCGCGACGAGCCACTCGTGGGGGCCGGCGAAGGCATCGCGACGGTGCGCGGTCGTGGCGCGGAGGAACAGGGTGATGGGTCCGCCGAGGACGAGCAGCAGCGGGCCGAGCATGTTCAAGCTCATGTGCAGGCCCATGTGCACGGCGAACGACGCCGACGAGTACGGGCCGACCCCGGACGAGGTGGTGATGATGACGGATGCCCAGCCGAGCATCCAGGCGCTGGTCCGGCCGTTCGACCAGTGGTCTCCGCGCTTCCGGAGTCGGATGACGGCGGCCGCGTACGTGGCGATCCCGGCGATCGCGATGACGAGGAAGAGGATGTTCACCCGGCCTGCGGTCCACAGGGTGATCGGGGTGAGGGGTGTGTGGACCTGGTACCCGAGGAAGAGCTGCTGTCCGTCGGTGGGGACGAAGTACACCGGCGGTGGGATCCGCGTCATGACGACGCCGATCGCGGCCGCGACCAGGAGCACCGCCAGGAGCACGGCCGGGGCGGTCGGGGTGGCGAACCAGCTCCTGCGGAGGAGGATCGGTCCGGCCACCGCGGCGACGAGGAGCAGCTGGGCGGCGAAGAGCACGCCGGTGGGCGCTTCCCACGGCGGCGTGCCGGCGAGTTCGACGGCGGCGATGATGATCGACCCGACCGTCCAGGTGATCCAGCCGGTGAGGGCGAGGATGCGGTGCCTGCGGATGGTGGCGGTGCCGGGACGGCTCACTCGCCACCGGCGGGCACCGGCAGCCGTGGCGCCGATCCAGATGCCGAGCGCGGGGGCGGCGAACATGGCGGCGTCCCCACCGAAGTCGTGGTTCGGGCCGACGAGCACCTGCGTCACCAGCACGGGGGCGAGGAGCCCGATGACGCCGATGCCGGTCAGGAGCAGGGTGCTGACCCAGCTGCGGACGAGGTACGCAGCGATGAGGATCGCGACCGCGATGCAGGCGACGACGATCCACGCGCCGGGGAGGTAGCTGGCCTGCACGAGGTAGCCGATCGCGCCCGGTGTCAGGAGCTTCGTCACCGGCTGCCCGCTCGCGTCTGCGGCGTCGACGGGGACCAGCAGCACCGCGGCGACCAGCCAGACGGTGGCGGCGGTGCGGACGATCGCGAGGTCGCGGTGGTTGTCGATGACCGTGCGTGACCGGCGCGGCGTGAGGAACACGGCAGCGGCGAGGCCGCCGGTCGTGAGGCCGCCGGTGACGTCGGCGGTGAGGCGGAGCACGGCGCTGAGCATCGAGGTGAGCATGCCCGGGTAGCCGCGGCTCAGCCGGTCGTACGAGGAAGGACCGAGCATCGCGACCGCGACCACGACGATGACGACCGCGATGACGGCGCCCACCCACGGCGATGCGCGCCTGAGCACACCCGACCGCCCCACGGCGGGCACGGTCGTCGGCCGGTTGCGCGTGGCCGGGGTGGCAGCGGCCTGGGTGTCAGGCACCGGCGAGCTCGTAGCCTGCCTCGTCGACGGCTTCGGCGATCGCTGCCGCATCCGGCCGGGCCGGTGCGGTGACGACGACGAGACCGGTCGCGGCGTCCGCAGTGACGAGCTCGACGCCGGCGATCGCTTCGAGTTCGCCGGTGACGCGGCGTTCGCAGTGCTCGCAGGTCATCCCGACGACGTGGTACTCGAAACGCTCCATGCGCCCATTCTACAAAACGTAGAACGGGATGCGAGTCGAGGTCAGCGGGACTGCAGGACCGGGGCCGGGTGGCGGCGGTGCGGCCAGCTCTTCACCGGCGAAGCGGCGAGACGTGCGGCGCGGAGCTCGAGGCCCGGGCTCGGGTCGATCCGGTTCATCAGCGTCAGTGCATTGCAGACGGTCGCAGGTCCGCAGATGCGGGCGGCGGTGTCGTCTGCGACGAGTTCGATCAGCAGCGCGACCGTTCGACGGAACTCCCGGGCAGTCCGGAGTCGTGGGAACGCGGCAGCGTTCAGCGCAGCGACGCGGCCGATGAGGTCATGCCGGCCGAGCACGTGCGCACGTTCGTGCTCGACGACGGCGCGGACACAGGCAGGGGGCATCGCGTTCTCGACTCCGGTCGAGATCAGCACGCGCCCGTCAGCGGTGGAGCAGGCGATCGGATCCGACGTGTGCAGGTACGCGATCTCGTGCCCGCCGATGTGCTCGGTCCGCACGGTGGAACGGGCGACGAGCAGCGTCACCGCGACGTCGGTGCGGCGCTTCGCGGCCGAGATCGGTTCTGCGTTCGCGGCGAGGAGCGCGGCGACACCACCGGCGACGCCGAGCCCGCACCAGGCGAAGAGGCCGGCGGCGGGAGCGCCGATCCCGTGCGCGTGCGCATTCGTTGCGACGACGACCGACGCGATCCCCACGCTCAGCAGCAGCGAGCTCGCGGCGACCGTCAACGCTCCGAGCCAGAGGTGGAGCGCGACCTGCGGACGGTGCAGCCACCAGGTGCCACGAGTGAGGATGCTCGGAGCCAGCACGGTGACGACAACCGCGAGGGCCACGAGGCCGAGGACGGCGATCACAGCACCGATCCTCCCGTCACGCGCCCGTGCGGTCGATGCCGGCTCCGCCGAGGGCGGCACGCAGCACGTCCAGGTCATCCGCGCCGAGCGAACCGGTGAAGCGCTGCAGGACCGCGGTGCGATCAGTCGACCGACCGAGCACCTCCGTCATCGAATCAGCGGCCTCGGCAGGGTCCGCCTTCGTCGCCCGGTAGGCCTTCGATGCCGGGTCCCGCTCGACGAGCCCCTTCCGCTCCAGCCTGGCGAGGACGGTCAACACCGTCGTGGAGGCCAGCGGGCCGACCTCTGCTGCGAGCGCATCGTGCACCTGCCGGCCGGTGTGCGCCGCATCCTGCGCCCAGAGCAGCTGCAGCACACCCGCCTCGAGGGACCCGTGCGCACGACGCGGACTCATCCGCGCGCCCCGAACTCATCGACCATGCGCCGATTCTACATACAGTAGAAACTGGCTTCTACAACTTGTAGAGTGGCGCCGCCACCCGCCGCGATGAAAGGTCCACCCCTCGTGTCACACAGCCTGCCGCTGTCCGTCCTCCTCACGGTGCTGTTCGCCGTGACGGCAGTCGGGTACCTCGGCTTCGCCTTCCGCCCCGGCAGCAGCGGTGTCGCACGGGTCAGTGACGTCTTCCACGTGCTGATGAGCGTCGCGATGCTGGCGATGCCGTGGGCCTGGGGGATGACCCTCGCGCCGCCGACGCTGCAGATCCTCGTGTTCGGCCTCGCGACGTCGTTCTACCTCGTCCTCACGCTCGGCAGCAGCCGGTACGGCAGCCACGAGCACCACGGACCCGGCGGCTCCGGGCGACTGGTGCTGGGCTACCACGTGGTGATGATGGCGGCGATGACCCTCATGGGCGTGATGATGCTGCCCATGGCCGGCGGGGCTCCGATGTCGATGCCGGAGATGGACATGACCGGCAGCGGCCACAGCATGCACACCTCCTGGTCGGGATGGACACCGGTCTCGTGGGTCCTCGTCGTCGTGTTCGCAATCGCGACCGTCTGGATGCTGGTGCGGCTGATCGCGTCAGCGTGTGTCCGCCAACACCCCCTCGCACGCCTCGATGGCGTGCTCTTGCTGCTGATGAGTGCCGGGATGGCACTCGCGTCCATCCCCACGAGCTGAGGAACACCGCACCATGACCGCAACCGCCGATCGGGACACCACTGCGCCCGCGTCCGCGCCGTCGACGGCGCAGCCGCGCCGGAACCCACAGCGGGGCTGGTTCGGACCGTTGTTGCTGCGCCTGCACTTCTCTGCCGGGCTGTTCGTCGGACCGTTCATCCTCATCGCCGCGCTCTCCGGCGCCGTGTACGCGCTCGGTCCGACGATCGAGCAGGGCATCTACCGACACGAGCTCACCGCACCCTCGACCGCTGCCGCGAAGCCGCTGGCAGACCAGATCGACGCCGCGCAGGCCTACATCCAACGGCACCACCCCGAAGACACCCTCGCCGCCGTCCGCCCGGCACCTGCGCCGGGTGCCACGACGCGGGTGATGTACGCCGAGGCTGGGCTGATGGACTCGCAGAACCGTGCGGTGTTCGTCGATCCCGGCACCGCCGAGGTCCGCGGTGACCTCCTGGTGTACGGCACCTCCGGGGCGTTGCCGTTCCGCACCTGGGTGGACACGTTCCACCGGTCGCTGTTCCTCGGCGACGTCGGCCGCCTCTACAGCGAGACCGCGGCGTCGTGGCTCGGCGTCGTCGCCCTCGCCGGTCTCGGCCTGTGGGTGATCCGGATCCGGAAGACGCGCGCCAAGCGCGACCTGGTCCGCCCCGCACGTGGTGTCCGCGGCTACCGGCGGGTCTTCTCCTGGCATGCCTCCACCGGGGTGTGGCTGCTCCTGGGCGCGTTGTTCCTGTCGGCGACGGGCATCACCTGGTCCCAGTACGGCGGTGGCAACGTCGACCAGCTCCGCTCCGCTCTCAGCTGGGGCACACCCGCACTGACCACCTCCCTCTCCGACACCGGCACGGCGGCTGGTGGCGGTGAGCACGCCTCCCACCACGGCGGCTCCGCCGCATCGACCGATGCGGGACCGGCAGCCGTCACCCCGGTGCTGTTCGATCGAGTCCTGGCCGCTGCGAAGGCTGCGAACATCCACGCGTCCGAACTGCAGATCACCCCGCCGGCGACGGCGGATCAGGCGTGGACGGTCGCGGAGATCAAGCGGTCCTACCCCACCGCGGTGAACTCCGTCGCGATCGACCCGCGGGACATGAGCGTGGTGTCCGAGACGAACTTCGACACCTTCTCCCTCCCCGCCAAACTCACCCGGTGGGGCATCGACACGCACATGGGCACGATGTGGGGGTTGCCGAATCAGATCCTGCTGTTCGTCACGGCGCTCGGGATCGCCGCGATGGTCGTCTTCGGCTACGTGATGTGGTGGCAGCGCCGCCCCATCGGGAAGCGCGTCGGGAACGCCCCGGCCGCGGGTGCCCTGAACCGGGCGCCGTGGTGGGGGTCCGGGCTCGTCGCGGTCGGCGCGATCGTCATCGGCGCGTTCCTGCCCGCGCTCGGTGTCACCCTGCTCGCGTTCGTCGTCATCGACGTCCTCATCACCAACCGCTCGGCCCCGCCCACCCCTGCGGCACCCGGCGAGTAGGACCGCTCGTGCAGAGCGGTCGCACCTGCCCGGTACCGGGTCCGGGCACGACCGTCACCCGGCACGGATCCCGTGCCGACGTCAGTGGAGCGCTGTGGAGAGCACGTCTGCCAGGTGGGGCAGGTCCGTCCGGAACGACCACTGCACGGTGTTCCAGTCGTGCCCGCTCCCCGGGGCGAACCCGACGCTGGTGTCCGCGCCCGCTGCCCGTGCAGCGTCGGCGAGGACGCGGGCGTTGCGGCTGAACGCCCCGTCCGCCGACCCCGCGGTGAACCAGAACGCGCGCCCGTGCAGGTCGTCCGCCCGCATCTGCGCGATCGGACCGGCGGCCTTCCACGCGCTGACCGACCCGCCGAACGCCCGGTCGGCGCTGTGCTGCGGGTTCCGGTCGATGGGCTGCAACTCGCTGGAGACCGCGAGCACGGCCCCGAACCGGTCGGGGTGCGCGGTGGCGAACTGCATCGCGCACGTCGCCCCCTGCGAGAACCCGGTGAGGCCCCACGCACGGCGGTCCGGGGTCACCGGGAGGTGCGCCGTCAGCCAGCGCGGCACGTCCTCGGTGACGTAGGTCGCTGCGTTCCCGAGGTCCGAGTCGACGCACATCGTGTTCAGGCCGGGCGAGGAGAGCTGGTCGACGGAGACGACGATCGGCGCGCGGCCGTGGTGCGCTGCGGCGTAGCCGTCGAGTGCGCTGCCCATCCGGCCTGCGGTGAACAGGTCGCTCGGAGCGCCCGGTTGGCCGGAGAAGGCGAGGACGACGGGCAGGGGCGACGGATCCCTGACCAGGGCGGCGGGCGGGAGGTAGACGACGGCGGGTCGAGCGGGGAACCCCGATCGCTCCCCGGGGATCTCGACGGTGCGGACCTCGCCGGTCGTGGGCATCGTGGCGGCTGGGGCAGCGGCGAGGTCGAGCTCCGGGAAGGGGTCCGTCTGCACGACGGTGCGGAGCGTCGGGTACATCGCGAACTCGACGTTCACGCCGAGGGCGGACGACAGCAGTGCGGTCGGGAGCAGCAGGACGGCGAGGGCCCGACGCCAGCGGCCGCCCTGCACCAGGCCGACGACGACCGAGGCCAGCGCAGCGGCGGCCACGACGAACCACAGCCGCGTCACGGGACTCATCGCGACCCCGAACAGGTTCACCAGGTCGCTGAGGACCCAGCAGACGATGAGCACCACGACGGCCGCGGCCGCGGCGACGCCCGCCCGGACTCCGGCCCGACGCCACGCGACACGGGATCGCCAGCCGCCGACCGCGGGGAGCAGGACGACGACGCCGAGCAGTGCGAACGCCACGTCCAGCGGGACGAGCAGCGTCGGAGCCTGCAGCTGGGTGGCGAGCAACCGGTCGGCCGGGCTCACCGCTTCGACACCGCCCGCGCGGGAGCGGGCTCGCGGACGGTCGAGCGGTGTGCCTGGCGCAGTGCCCAGAGGTGCTTCGGCCGGAGGCCTGGGACGTAGGCGCCGGCCAGGGCACGTGCGACCCGCGGCACGTGCAGCGGCGTCGGGACCACGATCCAGAGCGCCTCGTGCCGAGCGCCGAACTTCTCCTTGAAGCGCTGGAGCGACCGGAACCCGTACACCGGCTCGAGGAGTCGGGCGACGAGGACCGATCCGAGGGACACGAGGGACCGTGCGCCGTCGTGGGGTGCGAGCGGGGTGCCGGAGAGGCTGATCATCCGCAGGCCCGCGTCGCGTGCCCGGATCGCGGTCCGGGCGATGAGGAACTCCATGACCCCCGGCATGCCGTCCTCGCCACGGCGCATGACGTCGAGCGTGTAGCCGGCCAGTCCGCCGTGCTCGTACACGGGCAGCCAGCTCGTGACCGCGGTGACGTGTCCGTCGGCCGTCACAGCCAGCATGAGTCGGACGTCGGGGTCGTCGAGCTCGTGGAAGCCGCCGAGGGTGAACCCCATCTCCGGCAGCCTCCGGTCGGTCGCCCACCGCGTGCAGATCGCCTCGACCTCGGCACGTTGTGCGTCGGCGAGCGCGTCGAAGGTCGTCCACTCGTCGCGGACCCCCTCACGGTCGGCCCGGTTCGAGGCCGTCCGGAGGTCCTGCCGCTTCTTGCCGCGCAGGTCGAACGTGGCGACGTCGAGCACCGACTCGACCCCCACGGGCAGCGCGGTCCACCCCTCGGCGGCGAGGATCTGCCGCACCGGTTCGTGCACGCTCGTGAACGCGGGCACCCAGCCGTTCCGGTCGCAGAAGGCGGTGAACGCGGACACGACCTCAGCGCGGTCCGCCGCGCTGCACGCCGGGTCCGACACGGTGAGCGCCACGTCCCCGCGGACCCGGTACGCCACGGCCCCGCGTCCGTCCGGGTGCGTCCAGGTGGCGTTGCCGCGCCAGGTGCCCATGTGGCCGAGGGATCCGGCATCGCCGACGCGCAGCATGTCGACCAGGGCACCGCGGCCGTTGGTGGCTGCACGGAACCGCGAGCGGACGAGACGGCCGCGGAGCGCCAGGACCGTCAGCAGCACCATCGCCGGCACGAGCCACGCGCCGAGCAGCGTGACCTGCCACTCGATCGCGTCCAGCCCGAGTCCGCGCCACTGCACGGCGTCGTCGGTCATCGGTTCGATGAGGAACACGTCGGCGAGGACGGCGGTCAGCGTCACGAGCACGCCGACGGCGAGCACGATGCCCGTGCGCCGGCCACGCTGCACGAGCCAGGCGGACACCAGCAGGAGCAGCCCGACGATGACGACCGCACGGTCGCTCATGGCGTCGGCGAACACCGAGAGCACACCGTCCGGGTCCGGCACGACAGGGGTCACCAGGGTGCCCGCGCCGAGCGCGATGAGCGTCGCGACCACGCAGGTGCGTGCGCTGACCGTGTCACGCGCGGTCGGCGCGTCCGGACCGGAGGCCCGGCGCACCACGAACGAACCGGCTGCGGTGCCGAGCAGGGTCGCCAGGGCGCGGGCGAGGTCCGACCCGTGGCCGGCGAAGAGCACGAGCGTGAGGACGACCGTCCAGAGCGCGGCTCGCGTGCGCCACCGGTGCTGCGCGGGCATCGCTGCCGACGCGGCACCGAGCAACGCGGCGGCGACGATCGACGGGGCGAAGAGCGGCTGTCCGACCGCGAGTTCGGCGTGCGCCTCGCCGAGCGCTGACCCGATGCTGACGGTGAGCAGGGTTCCGAGGACGCCGAGCGCCGGCGCCACCACGCCGATCACCACCGTGCGGATGGATCCGAGGGACCGTTCGGCGAGCACCGTCGTCAACACCACGAGGACCACGGCGAGGCACGCCACGGGCGGGTGGTGCGGGAAGTCGGGTTCGGCGTGAGCGATCCGCGCGCTCACCAGGAGCACGGCCGTCGCTGCGGCCACGGAGACGGAGACGGGGAATCGGCGGAGTCGTCCGACGAGCGCTGCGGGTGTCACGTGATCATTGCATCGGTCCTGCTCGCCCGTGTCATCAGTCGGCGGCATGAGCGCGGCGGCTCCCTGTCCTCCGAGAGGATGACCCGTGCGCCAGCTGACGTCGCGGCCGAGCCGCGGACCGGACCCGGCGGGGTCGTCGGTCGCACCGCGTAACGGACGGGAGGCCCGGTACCAGCTGGTACCGGGCCTCCCGTCCGTCGTGTGGTCGCGACTAGCGCGCGGCGAGCTCCGACACGATGCCGTCACCGGGTGCGGCCTGCACCAGGTCCGCCTCGATCTCGGCGCGCTCGAGGATGCCCTCGATCTTGCGGATGCGGCCACGCGGGACGATCGTGACGACCGTGCCCTCCTTGCCGGCACGACCCGTGCGGCCGGAACGGTGCATGTACGCCTTGTAGTCGTCCGGGGCGTCCGCCTGCACGACGAGCGAGACGTCGTCGACGTGGATGCCGCGGGCGGCGACGTCGGTGGCGACGAGCACGTTGACGCGGCCGCTGGTGAGCAGCTGCAGGTTGCGCGTGCGGCGCGACTGGTTCAGGTCTCCGTGGAGCGAGGTCGCGCGGATGCCGGCGTCCTCGAACTGGTCGGCCAGACGCTCGGCGTAGGCACGCGTCCGGGCGAAGACGATGGTCTTGCCGTCGCCGGCGACCAGTTCCTCGAGCAGACGGTCCTTCTCGCGCTGCTCGACCACGAGGACACGGTGGTCGATGGTCGAGGACGCCTGGTCCTCACCCGCGACCTCGTGCACGCTCGGCTCGTGCAGGAACTGCTCGACGAGCGCCGCGACCTGGGTGTCGAGCGTCGCGCTGAACAGCAGCTTCTGCGCGCGGTTGCCCTGCGGGGTGACCTCGGCCGTAGCGGCGAGGATCTCCTGCACCGGCTCGAGGAACCCGAGGTCGCACATGTGGTCGGCCTCGTCGAGCACGGAGATGATGACCTCGCTGAGGTCGAGCTTCCCCTTGTTCATGAGGTCCTGCACACGGCCGGGGGTGCCGACGATGATGTCGACGCCGCGCTCGAGCGCGCCCTCCTGGCGGCCGTAGGGGACGCCGCCGTAGATCTGCGTCGTGAACAGGCCGACCGAGCGGGCGATCGGCTGCACCGTGCGGTCGATCTGCAGGGCGAGCTCACGGGTCGGCGCGAGGATGAGCGCACGCGGGGCGCGGCCCATCTTGCGCTTCGTGCCGCCGCCGTGCTCCATGAGCTTCTCGACCAGGGGCGCACCGAAGGCGATGGTCTTGCCGGAACCGGTCCGGCCTCGGCCGAGGACGTCCTTGCCGGCGAGCACGTCGGGGATCGTCGCCGCCTGGATCGGGAACGGGCTCGAGGCGCCGAGCTCCTGCAGGGCGCGGGAGATGTTGCCGCCGATGCCGAGGTCGCCGAAGGTCACGCCCTCGACGTCGGACGCGATGGTGGCCTCGGCCTGGAGCTTCTCGAGCTTGACGTCGTCGGCCGGCACGAACTTGCCGCGCTCGGGCTCGTCGAACGAGCGGCGCGGGGTGCGGTCGTCGCGGTCGAACGAACGACGCGGACGGTCGTCGTTGTCACGACGGGGCGCACGGTCATCGCGGTTGAAGCTGCGCGGGGCACGCTCGTCACGGTCGAACGAACGACGCGGGCGGTCGTCGTTGTCACGACGCGGGGCGCGATCGTCACGGTCGAAACGACGCGGGGCACGCTCGTCACGGTCGAAGCGACGGGGACGGTCGTCGTTGTCGCGACGCGGGGCGCGATCGTCACGGTCGAAACGACGCGGGGCACGCTCGTCACGGTCGAAGCGACGCGGGCGGTCGTCGTTGTCGCGACGCGGGGCGCGGTCATCACGCTCGAACGAACGACGCGGGCGGTCGTCGTTGTCGCGACGGGGCGCGCGGTCGTCACGGTTGAAGCTGCGCGGTGCACGGTCGTCACGGTCGAACGAGCGACGCGGGCGGTCGTCGTTGTCGCGACGGGGCGTGCGGTCGTCACGATCGAAGCGCCGCGGGGCACTGGGCCCCTGCGAGCCGGTTCCGGCGCGACGCGGAGCTTGCGGAGCGTCGGGACGGCCGTGCGAGTAGGGAGCATCACGGTTGTAGCCGCGACCACCACGGTCGTCGCGATCGGGGCGCCGATGGCCGCCGCTGTCTCGCGGCTCCCAGTTCGGACGGGCCGGACGCTCGCCCTGCGACGCGCGACCGCGACGCTCCTCGGCGTCCCAGCGCTGCTTCTGACGCGGCTGCGACGAGTCGGCGGCGCGGAACCCCCGGTGCTTGCTGCTGCGGGCGGCGGGGGTGCCGTTCGGGTGGCGGACGCGGTCGGAGGCGCGGTTGTCCGCGCCGCCCTTGTTGTACGGGGCCATGGCTACTTTCTCGGGTGCGCAACGTACCGCAGCGCCCGACAGCGACATCGGCGGGGGCTGCTTGCGGAGAGGGGGTTCATCCCGTCGCGAGTCGACGTGATTCCAGCCCTCGAGCAACACACACCCAGCAGAATTTCCGTGATCACAATGTCACGACGTCGAAGGCCGACCGATCGAGTCTACGCGAGCCGCTGCCCTGACGCCAGCCCCGATGCGAACGCAGGCCGGTCGGGCGGGGTGATCCGTGCCTCCTGGCCGCACCGGACACGACGCGTCACGGCGAGCCCAGCCGGAACAGCCGCTGCAGCCCCCACCCGGTGACGCGGACGAGCGCCTCGACCACGATCCCACCGCTCATCTTCGACTCGCCCCGCTCGCGCTCCACGAAGGTGATGGGGACCTCGGCGACGACGGCACCGGCCCGGACCGCACGTCGGGCGAGGTCGACCTGGAAGCAGTAGCCGGCCGAGGCGATGTCCTCGGCGACGAGCGAACGGAGGAGGTCCGCGCGGATCGCGCGGTAGCCCCCGGTGAGGTCGCGGACCCGGACACCGAGCGCGATCCGACTGTAGAAGGAGCCGCCGCGCGACAGGGCGATCCGGTGCCACGGCCAGTTCACGACCGAGCCACCGCGCACCCAGCGCGAGCCGATGACCAGGTCGGCACCCGCCGCACAGCGTTCGAGCAGCCTGCCGAGTTCTTCGGGCCGGTGCGAGCCGTCGGCGTCCATCTCGACCAGGACGTCGTGGTGGCGCTCGAGCCCCCAGGCGAACCCCGCCAGGTAGGCGGCACCGAGGCCGGCCTTCTCGGTGCGGTGCAGGACGTGCACACGCTCGTCGTCCCGGGCGAGGGCGTCCGCGATCGCGCCGGTGCCGTCGGGGCTGCCGTCGTCGACGACCAGGACGGCGACCTCGGGACGTGCCGCGAGGACGCGGGCGACGACCGACTCGATGTTCTCGCGCTCGTCGTACGTGGGGATGACGACGAGCGTCCCTCCTCGGGCACTGCGAAATGTCAAGGATTACCCCGTTGGTGTCTGAGTTGGCTTGGATATCAGCACAACGTATACGCAACACCAGACGGAGGCCAGCATGCGAGCGCGCACGGTGACCCGCACACTGCCCGACTGCCTCATCACCCTCGCGCTCTACGCACTCGCGCGGGTGGTGACGACCGCCACGCTCACCGTCGGCTTCGCGTTCACCGATCCGGTCGGGTTCGGCGACACGGCCGACCCGAATGGGTTCTTCGAACGCTCGACCGCCTGGGACGGCCAGTACTTCCTCGAGATCGCGCGGCAGGGCTACCCGAGCACACTGCCCGTCGACGACACCGGCGCCGTCCAGCAGAACGCGTGGGCGTTCCTCCCGGTGTTCCCGGCGCTCGTGCGGGCGGTCAGCACGACCGGCGCCGACCCCGCGGTCGTCGCGGTGCTGCTGGCGACGGCGTTCGGCGGCGCGGCGTCCGTCGCACTCGTGGCCCTGCTCCGTCCCCACGTCGGCCGGACCACCGCGCTGTGGTCGGGCGTGTTCTTCGCGTTCGGGCCGGTGTCGTTCGTCTTGCAGATCGCCTACGCCGAGTCGCTCGGCCTGCTGCTCACGTTCGCCGCACTCATCGCGATGCAGCGCCGGCACTACTGGACGGTCCTGCCGATCGTCACGGTTCTCGCGTTCACCCGGCCCGGGGCGCTCGCGATCCCGTTGGCGCTCGCGCTGCACGCCGTGCTCCGGCTCGTGCAGCGCGACGCGGTGCCCGTGCGGGAGCGTGTCGCGATCGTCGTCACCGGCCTGGTCACGGCAGCGGCGGGCCTGGCGTGGCCGGTCATGGCGGCGCTCGTCACCGGGGTTCCCGACGCCTACTTGCAGACCGAACTCGCGTGGTGGCGGCTCCACCTCGACGTGCACCACTTCGCGCCACTGACACCGTGGTTCCTGCAGGCCGACCGGTTCGCGGGCACGCTCGGCGTGGTCGCTGTGCTCGTCGCGGTCGGCGCGACGGGATGGTGGCTGTCGTCGCGCTCGACGCGCCGGATCGGCTCGGTGCCGCTGCTCGGCTCGGCCTCGTACCTGCTCTCCCTGTTCGCGACGTTCTTGCCCCAACAGAGCTTGCCGCGGCTGCTGCTGCCGGCGGCCCCGCTGCTCGGTGCGCCGCTCCTGCACCGCACCGCGCTGCGACGGGGCATCGTGCTCGGTGGCTGCGTGCTCGCGCAGCCCGCGGCGGTGTGGGTGCTGTTCCTCACCCACAATCCCTGAGCCGGTGGGTCAGGACTCGGCGAGCCGACGACGCTGCTCGGCGACGTCGAAGTCGGCCTTCGGCCACGACAGGTGCATGTCCTCCAGCGCCCGGAGCAGGAGCTGCTGCACGGCGAGGCGTGCGTACCACTTCCGGTTCGCCGGCACGACGTACCAGGGCGCCTGCGGGGTCGACGTGCGGTCGAGGGCGATCTGGTACGCCTGCTGGTAGCGGTCCCAGAGCAGACGGTCGTCGATGTCGCTCGGGTTGAACTTCCAGTGCTTGTCCGGACGGTCGAGCCGGTCACCGAGACGCTCGCGCTGCTCGTCCTTCGAGATGTGCAGCATCACCTTGACGATGGTCGTGCCAGCGGCGGCGAGGCCGTCCTCGAAGGCGGTGATCGCGCCGTACCGCCGCTCGATCTCGTCCGGCGCGGCGATGCCGCGGACGCGCTGGGCGAGCACGTCCTCGTAGTGGGAGCGGTCGAACACGCCGAGCTGTCCGGCTGCCGGCAGCTGCTTCTCGATGCGCCACAGGAAGTCGTGCTCGCGTTCCTCGGCCGTCGGGGCCTTGAAGCCGGCGTAGTGCACGCCGTTCGGGTCGACCGCGCCGACGACGTGCGAGACGATGCCGCCCTTGCCCGCGGTGTCCATCGCCTGCAACACGAGCAGCACCCGGCGCTCGTCCCCCGCGGTCGACGCCGCGTACAGGCGCTCCTGCAGGGCGGCGAGCCGCGAGGCGCCCGCGGCGAGCGCTTCGAGGCCGTCGATCTTGCGACCGGGGAAGCCCGGCGTGCCGTCGGGGTCGACCTGGTCGAGGCGGAACCCGGGTTCGACACGCAGCAGCGGTTCGGGATCGGCGTTCCAGGCCTTGCGACTGCTCACGGGTCCTCCTGCGGTGCTCCGGTCGGCGACTGCCGTGCTCATCCTCGCACTGCCGGGTGACGCCGGTGCGGCCGGTCTGCACCGGGAGCGCAGTCCGGGGGTCGCCCGCTCGGGGGTCGTCCGCTCGGGTTCCTCCGTTGGGGTGACGTGGGCGGTCGCCGGTGCGGCTAGCGTGGACGTGATGAAGTCCGGCCGCCGCTCAGTGCTCGCGCTCGTCGCCGCGGTGGTGGCGCTCGGCGCGATGGCGTCCTGCAGCACGGATCCGGTCGGCGACGAGAACGCCACCGTCACCGCGGACAGCGTCATCTACCCGCTGTCGCTCCGGTACCACGGCATCGATGTGGTGGCCGACGTGCCCTACGGCACTGACCCGCTGCAGCGCCTCGACGTGTGTCTGCCGGCCGACAGCGAGCCCGCGACGACGGCGACCCCCACCGCGACACCGTCCGCCTCGGCCACCGCCGACCCGGAGGCGGTCGAGGCCACGACCGGACGCCCCGCGGTCCTGATGATCCACGGCGGCAGCTGGTCGCACGGCGACAAGGCGACGGCCGCGTACCGGTCCGTGTGCAAGTACCTGGCGTCCGAGGGCTTCGTGACGTTCAACGTCGACTACCGGCTGGCGCCGACGGATCCGTTCCCTGCCGGGCTCGACGACGTCCGACGTGCGCTCGACTACGTGTTCCGCCCGGCGACGCTCGAGACCTACGACGTCGACTCCCAGCGCGTGGGCGTGTTCGGTGGGAGCGCCGGCGGCAACCTCGCCGCGATGCTCGCCGTCACCGACCACGACTCCGCCGCGTACGCCGACGGCGACCGGATCCGCGCCGTGGTCGACCTGAGCGGGCCGACGAACCTGACCACCCGGTCCACCGAGCCCGACGGGGTGTCCGCGGCCTTCCAGCGCAAGCAGCTGCTCTACCTGGGGTGCCGGTCCTACGCCAGGTGCCCGGCGGCCACCCGGGCGTCGCCGGAGTTCCACGTCACCTCGGACACGGCGCCGTTCTTCATCGGGCACTCCACCGACGAGTTCATCCCGTTGTGGGAGTCGCAGGAGTTCGCCGCGACACTCCGATCCCACGACGTCCCGGTGACGTTCGTGGCGGTCGAGGGCACGGCGCACTCGATCGCGCAGCTCGACGAGGCGATGAGCCGCCGGGTGGTCACCTTCCTGCGGACCCAGCTCGGCTGACCGGACGACCGACCGCGTGCCCCGGGTGGGTGGCACCCGGAGTCGGGACTGCCGCTGCGGAGCCCGTGGCCGCAGACTTCGGTGGTGACCGACACCTCGACCCGCCCTGCCCGCGCCGCTGCGACCCGCTGGGACCGCCCTGCGCTGCAGACGTTCGCGGAGCTGCTGCTCGGGCTGTCGTTCGTCACCGCGGTGGCCTTCGGCGGCTACGCCTCGGTCACCGGGCAGCTGGCCGTCGTGTCGCAGGGCGCCGCCGTGGTGTTCCTCGTGACGCTGACCCTGGTGCTGGTGTCGTGGTTCCGGGGCGTCGAGCGCGAGGAACGAGCCGAGCCGGTCGTCGTCTCGCCCCTCGCCGTGGTCGACGCCGAGTACCGCCGCTAGGCAGCGCTGCCGGAACGCTCCGCTCGCCGCCGCTGTCGTTCCGCCCGACGCTCCGCACGTTCCTGGCGTCGCTCGGCACGCGCCTGCTTCCGGGTCTTTCCCGCGGCGATCCGGTCCGTGTTGCGTTCGCGGGCCCGCTCTACCACGAAGTACAGCGCCGGCAGCACCACGAGCGTCAGCAGTGTCGAGGACACCAGACCACCGATCACGACCAGCGCCAGCGGCTGCGAGATGAAGCCGGACTTGCCGGTCAGTCCGATCGCCATCGGCAGCAGCGCGAAGATCGTCGCCATCGCCGTCATGAGGATCGGACGGAGGCGTCGTGTCGCGCCCTCGATCAGGGCCTCACGCACCCGCAGCCCGCGTCGTCGGTACTGGTTGACGAGGTCGATGAGCACGATGGCGTTCGTCACGACGATGCCGACGAGCATGAGCAGACCGATGAGCGACGCGACGCCGATCGGGACACCGGATGCGATCTGCAGCAGGATCGCGCCCGTCGCAGCGAACGGCACCGACACGAGCAGCAGCAGCGGCTGGAGCAGGCTCCGGAACGTCGCGACCATGATCACGTAGACGATCAGCACGGCGACCAGGACCGCGAGCCCGAGCTGCGAGAACGCCGACGACTGGCTGGCGGCGACGCCACCGATGGAGGCGGTCGCACCCTTCGGCAGGTCGAGTTCGTCGACCGCGGTCGTGACGGACTGCACGGCCGCACCCAGGTTGGTGGCGTCCGGCGTCACGGTGATCGTGGCGGTGCGGGCGGCGTTCGTCGTGGTGACGGTGGTGGGGCCCTCGGACTCCTCGACCGTGGCGACGTCGGACAGCGGGACGGTGCCGGTGCTCGTCGGGACGTCGAGGGCACGGAGCGCGGCGATGGTGGTCGGCGGCTCCGGGTCGGCGATGTAGACGTCGAGCGTCGCGTCGTCGATCTCGATGCTGCCGGTGTCCCGCGGTGAGACCGCGGCGGCGACGAGGCCGCCCACCTGGGTCTCGGTGAGGCCGAGCGACGCGGCCTTGGCACGGTCGACCCGGACGGCGAGGAACGGTTCCGCGGCGGAAAGGTTGCTGGTGGCGGCCGTGGTGTCCGGCACCGACTGCATGGTCTTCAGCACCTGGCGCGATGCCGTCTCGAGCTGCGACTGGGTCGGCGCGGTGACGTCGACCTCGATGTCGCTGCTGCCGCCGAACCCGCCGCCGGAGGACGCGATGGTGACCTCGCCGACGTCCTTGATCGACCCGATCGCCTTGCGGGCGTCAGCCTGGATCGTCGGCTGGTCGGCCTCGGCGTCGGTCGTCACGGCGTACTGCACCGAGGCGCTGCCGCCACCGCCGAACGCGGCCTGGATCGACTGGCCGCTCGTGCCGATGGTGGTCTGCACGGTCTCGACGCCGTCGACGTCCTGCAGCGCCCGCTCGACCTTGCGCGCGGACTCGGACTGGACGGCGAGGCTGGAACCGGCCTTCAGGTCCTGCGTGACCGTGAACGTGTTCTGGCCCGAGTCGCCGAGGTAGTTCGTGGTGACGAACGGCAGCGTGGCGGCCGTGCCACCGAGGACGATCACGGCGAGCAGGATGACGACGACCGGCTTCCGGACGACCCACCGGAGCACCGGCAGGTAGACGCGGCGCAGGCGGTCGACCCGGCCGGCGTCGTGCAGGTCCGCGGCGGAGGCGAGCGCGCCTTCCGAACGGTCGCGGTCGCGGTCACGATCGGCATCAACCGCCGACGGTGCTGCTGCCGCTGCTGTGTCTGCGTCTGCGTCTGCGGCCGTCGTCGCGTCGCCCGGCTTCGCCTTCGGCGGGCGGAGCCACCAGTACGCGAGCACCGGGACGATCGTGAGCGAGACGAACAGCGAGGCGACGAGTGCCAGGGTGACCGTCACGGCGAACGGCCGGAACAGCTCCCCGACGAGTTCGGCGACGAAGGCCACCGGCAGGAACACCGCGACGGTCGTCAGGGTCGAGGCGGTGACCGCACCGGCGACCTCGCGCACGGCGTCGCGCACGGCCTGGCCGCGGTCGACGCCGGGGAGCATGTGCCGCTTGATGTTCTCGATGACGACGATGGAGTCGTCGACCACGCGGCCGATCGCGATCGTGAGCGCGGCGAGCGTGATGATGTTGAGCGTGTACCCGGCCGCGCGCATGCCGATCGCGGCGAGGAGCACCGACGTCGGGATCGAGATCGCGGTGACAAGCGTGGAGCGCCAGGACAGCAGGAACACCAGGATGACGAGCACCGCGAAGGCCAGGCCGAGCAGGCCTTCCTCGGCCAGGGAGTCGATGGACTGTTGGATGTAGGGCGCCTGGTCGAAGACGACGGTGAAGCGGGGGTCGCCCTCGATCTTGTCCTCGATGCCGGGCAGGGCCGCACGCACGGTGTTCGAGACGTCGACGGTGTTGGCTTCCTGCGTCTTCGTGATCGAGATCGTCAGGGCCTGCTGGCCGTCCACACGACTGATCGAGGTGCGCGGGGACTGCGTGATGGCGACCTTCGCGACGTCGCCCAACGTGGTGTCGGTCGGGGTGGCCGCGGTCGTCGACGTGTCCGTCGCCGCCGATCCCGTCGTCGCGGCACCGGTCGCACCCGTGCCGGTCCCCGTCGTCCCCGTGCCGGTCGCCCCCGCGGCCGTGCCGTCACCGGACGACGCCGCGCCGTCGGCACCTGCGGCCCCTGCCCCGGCCGCGTCCGAACCGGAAGAACCCGAAGAACCGGAAGAACCCGAAGAACCCGAAGAACCCGACGAGCTGGTCAGTGGCAGGGCCCGGATGTCCTTGAGCGAGGCGATCCGCTCGCCCGTCTGCACCGACAGCGTCGAGCCGTCCTCGGTGATGGTTCCGCCGGGGATCAGGGTGCCGTTGTCGTCGAGCGCGTCCGAGATGGCCGTCTGGCTGAGGCCGCGCGCGGCGAGCTCGTCCTGGTCGGGCGTGATGACGACACGACGGCCGGGGTTGCCGAAGACGTCCGCCTGTCGCACGCCGTCGAGCTTCTCGAGGTCGGGGATCGCCGAGGCCTGCAGCCGGTCGACGAGCTGTTCCTGGTTGCCGGACGCCGAGACCGCGACCTGCAGCACCGGCAGGTCGTCGAAGGACCCGGTGACGATCTGCGTCTGCACCGAGTCCGGCAGCGACAGGGCGTTCACCGCGGTCTGGATCTTGTCCTCGGCGCTGGCCAGGTTCGAGCCGTACTGGAACGACGCCGACACCACGCTCTGCCCCGTGGACGAGGTCGCGCTGGTGGACTCGAGGTCCGGGACGACCTGGATCGCCTGCTCGATCTTGGTCGAGACGTCGTTCGACACGACCTCTGGCGTGGCGCCGGGGTAGGCGCTGACGATCGCGACCTGCGGGAACTCGACGCTCGGGATCAGCTCCTGCTTGAGGCTGGAGAGCGCGATGCCGCCGAAGACCGCGACGACGATCGTGACGAGCGCGATGAGGGCCCGGTTGCGCAGGCTGAAGACCGAGAGGAGGTGCACGACATCGATCCTCGCAGGAGCGACCGACGAACGTTCAGTTCCGGGCCAGGACCCGCCGACGGATCGGGACCCGCCGGGCGATCAGGACCCGCCGAGCAACAGGTACGCCCCGAGCACCGCGACGGTGCCGACCACCCCGGCCCCCAGCGCCACCACGCGCCCGACCGGCGACCGCGCGCCGACGACCCCGATGCCGAGGAGCACCACCCCGACCACGATCTCGACGATCCACGTGCCGTGCCCGGTCGTCGCCGCGACCTGCAGGAGTCCGCGGACGCCTTCGCCCAGGAGCACCGCGGCGGTCACACCGAACGCCCCCGCCCGCCACCGGGCGTCATCGGAGCGCACGGCCACGGCGACCGCTCCGGCCAGCAGCCCGGCCGGGACCCCGAGCAGCACCCACGGGTTCGTGATCGACAACACGTCCGGGAACCCGCGCAGGACCGTCGTGGCCCAGTACCCGACGTGCATGAGTTCGAGGAGCACGACGCCGAGCACCGTCGCCAGCGGCAGGGCGATCCGGCCCGCTCGGGCTCCGGCCACCAGGCACAGCAGCGCGGCCACCACGAACCAGGGGCCGGCGGAGTTCGACACCGAGGCGAGCGCGGGCACGGCCTGCCCGAACGAGGTCAGGACCCCCGCCAGGAACGCCCCGCTCAGCGCGATGGTGACCCGCACCACGGCGGGGACCGCCGCGGGCGGCTCGACCGACGTCGGCACAGCGGAGCGGGTTCCGGCGGACAGGGTCGCGTTCATGGCACCCAGCCTCGCCGGACCCTGCTGAAGCCGCATCACCCCGGGGAGCGAGAACCCCCGGCCCGACCTCACCCCAGAGGATGACGCCGAGCCCCGGCGGACGACGCCGAGCCCCGGCGGACGACATCGAGCCCCGGCGGACGATCCCGAGCCCCAGCGGACGACCCCGAGCCCCGCAAGACACCGAGCCCTGGACGACGCACCTCTCAGACCACCGCCGCCAACGACCCCCGCACCCCGGTCGACTCGCCGCCCACCCGCTCCCACGCGCGTGACAGCACGTCGACCAGGCGCCCCCGGTCGGCCGGGGCCATCGTGAACGGCACCCGCAGGAACCGCTCGAACCCGCCGTCCGGCCCGAACACCCCGCCGGAGGCGAGCACCACGCCCTCGGTCCGCGCGGCGAGCACGAGCGCGCTCGACACGGGTCTGCCGAGCCCCACCCACGTCGTCAACCCGCCCGCCGGTGCCGGGACGTCCCACTCCGGCAGCCGGGCCCGGAGCGCGCCCACGACGGCGTCGCGACCTTCGCGCAGGGACGCACGCCGCGCCTCCAGGACGGCAGCCGTGCGCGGGACCAGCTCGCGCACGACCAGCTGGTCGAGCACGGGGGTGCCGAGGTCGCCCGTCGGGCGGGCGAGCAGCAGCCGCTGCAGGAGCGCCGGGTCGGCGCGGATCCAGCCGATCCGCAGCCCACCCCAGAAGACCTTGGCGGCGGAACCGATCGTCACGACCGACACCCCCGTCGGGTCCGCCGCTGCCAACGGCGGCGACGGCGAACCGTCGATCCGGAGCTCCCCCATCGTCTCGTCGGCGATGACGGTCGTGCCGACCGAGGCCGCGGTCGACAGCAGGAGCTGGCGGGTCGATGCGGACATGGTCGCACCGGTCGGGTTGTGGAGCTCGGGCATGACGTACGCGACCGAGGGCGCGGTCCGGCGGAGCGTCGTCTCGAGCGCGGCGGCGTCCCACCCGGTCCGCGCGTCGACGGGGACGCCGACCAGGCGGCCGCCGGCCTCGCGGAAGGCCTCGTGCGCGTGCGGGTAGGTCGGCGACTCGACGAGCACGGCGTCGCCGCGGCGGACGAGCACGCGTGCGAGCAGCGCGATGGCGTGCTGCGCGCCGATCGTCACGATGACCTGGGCGGGATCGGTGGGCAGCCCGCGCTCGGTGTAGCGGGCGGCGATCGCGGCCCGCAGGCCGGGGTCGCCGACGGTGTCGTAGCCGATGCCGGCGAGCGCCGCCGGCACGTGTCGGACCGCTCGCTCGACGGCCTCGTCGATGCCGGGGGCCGCGCGCAGGGCAGCCTTGCGGAGGTCGAGCACGTCCCCCTCGACGACCCCGCCGAGGCGTTCGGGGTCGGGCCGGCCGACCAGGTCCCGGGGCAGGTGGACCACGCTGCCGGAGCCACGGACGGACACCAGGAACCCGTCCGAGCGCAGTCGGGCGTAGGCGTTCGCCACGGTGGTGCGCGAGACGCCGAGGGCTGCGGCCAGTCCGCGCTCGGCCGGCAGCCGGACCCCCTGGGCGACGCGACCGTCGATGATCAGGACCCGGAGGGCGTCGGCGAGCGCCTCGTAGGCGGGGGCGGTGGTGCCGGCGCGCCAGTCGGTCAGCAGGTGGGCGGCGGCGCGAGCACTGATGAGAACCGGGGGCACGGGTCCACGGTAGCGCGATTGGCTCTCGACCAGCAGGCCAATCCATCGCGACGATGGGACCATGCCCCGCCGCACCGCCCTCACCCTGCGCTTCGTCCAGCTCTTCGTCGGGCTGTTCCTCTACGGCGCCTCGACTGCACTGCAGGTCCGCGCGGTGGTCGGTGTGAGCTCGTGGACCGTGCTGACCCAGGGGCTCGAGAACGTCGTCCCGTGGTCGTTCGGCGTCATCACGGTCGTGTCGAGCGGGGTCATCCTCCTGCTCTGGATCCCGCTCCGCCAGAAGCCGGGCATCGGGACGCTGCTGAACGCCCTGGCGATCGGACCGAGTGCCGACCTGGTGCTCTGGCTCGTGCCGGAGCCGTCGGGGATCGTCGCCCGGATCGGGCTGTTCGCGGCGGGGCTCGTGCTGCTCGCGATCGCGACGGCGTTCTACATCGGTGCGGGGTTCGGCACCGGGGCGCGGGACGGCCTGATGGTCGGCCTGCACCAGCGGCTCGGCTGGCCGATCTGGCTCGCGCGGACCCTGGTCGAGGTGACCGTGGTGATCGTCGGGTGGGTGCTCGGCGGGGACGTCGGTGCGGGCACCGTCATCGCGGCGTTC
The DNA here is from genome assembly GCF_015350855.1 of Curtobacterium sp. VKM Ac-2889. Classification (NCBI taxonomy): domain Bacteria; kingdom Bacillati; phylum Actinomycetota; class Actinomycetes; order Micrococcales; family Microbacteriaceae; genus Curtobacterium; species Curtobacterium sp. VKM Ac-2889. Next base: position 659,538 of record NZ_JADKSC010000002.1, read on the forward strand.
GCGATCGGCCCGATGGTCCAGCCGCTCATGCCGCACTTCCGCCGGTTCCCGTGGAGCCCGGAGCGCCGGATCGTCCAGGAGGCGCGCCCCACCCCCGTCACGCACGCTTCGTGAGCAGGAACGGTCGGGTCGCGCGGCCCCACCCGACCACTTCTGCTCACCATCCGCCCGGCACCCTTGCGGAGCGCCGAGTCGCGATATAGCGTGACCTCCACAGACGCGATACATCGCGAGTTCCAGGAGGCACCATGGCGCAGGAGAAGTGGCTCGTCGACGAGCCCAAGGTCATCGACACCGGCATCGTGCGCACCGTGCGCGTCGGTCTCGTCGGCGGACAGGTGGACGTCGTCGCGCACGACGAGCCGACCGCACGGGTCGAGATCCACAGCGTGTCCGGCAAGCAGATGCTCGTCGAGGTCGACGGCGACACGCTCACCGTCGACCACCCCCAGGTCCGGTGGGACGACCCCATCGGGTTCCTGAAGTCCTTCCGCGGCAAGGCCCACGCCGACGTCAGCATCCTGGTCCCCCGCGACGCCGGCATCACGCTCGGTGTCGTCTCGGCCGGTGCGCTGCTCTCCGGCACGAACCGCGGCGCGACCCTCAACACGGTGTCCGGCGACCTGGTGGTCGACGGCGTCGCGGGTGACGTCACGGTCAACGCCGTCTCGGGCGCCACCACGATCCGCGACCTCGACGGCGCCCTCACGGTGCACACCGTCTCCGGCGACGTCGTGGCCACCGGTGAGATCCCCCGGTTCCAGGCCGATGGCGTCTCCGCCGACGTCGTGCTGGACCTGCACGGGATCCCCGAGTCCGCCCGCATCAACACGGTGTCCGGCGCGGTGAGCGTCCGGCTCGAGGACGGCGTCGCGTACAACTGCACGGTCAACACCGCGACCGGCAAGCTGCAGTTCGACGACGCCGAGATCCGCGGCGTGCGCGGCTCGTACGTCAAGCAGGGCGGCGAGCTGTCCGGCCAGTGGCTCGACCTGCGGGTGAACTCCGTGTCCGGCGACATCGCGGTGCTGCACGCCCCGCCGGTCGCCGACACGCCGGCCGCGCCGACGCCGCCGAGCACGCCGACGGCTCCGACCACCCCGACGAACGACAGCGAGGTGCCCGAATGAGTCCCGTCTTCGCCCACGGCCACCTGCGTCTCTACCTGCTCGTCCTGCTCGCAGACCACCCCATGCACGGCTACGAGCTCATCCAGGCACTCGGCGACCGCTTCGGCGGCACCTACGTGCCGAGCGCCGGCACCGTCTACCCCCGGCTCGCGAAGCTCGAGGACGACGGCCTGGTCTCCAAGACCGCCGACGGCCGCAAGACCGTCTACGCGATCACGGACGCCGGTCGCGCCGAACTCGCGGCGCGTGCCGACGAGATCGCCGCGGTCGAGTCCGGCCTGAGCGACTCGGTGAAGTCGTTGGCCGACGGCGTGCGCGCCTCGGTGGGCGAGGCCATGCGCTCGCTCCGTGCCGACCTGGCCGCCGCGGCCGAGAGCCCGGCGACCGGTTCCACCGAGGAGCCCGTGTCCGTCCCGTCGGACAGCGCCCGCGCCCTGCGCGAGCTCGAGATGGCACTGTCGTCGTTCCGGCAGCAGGTGCGCGCGGACCTGCGTCGTCGCGCGACCCGCGGCACGCTCGGTTCGGACACCGTGACGCGTCTGCGTGACGGCCTGGAGGCCCTGCGCAAGTCGCTCTGACGGCCCGCGGCCGACAGGCGGTGGCGACCAGGGCCTCCCGGCCGTCGTCCGCCCGCGGTCGCGACCGACGCATCCACGGAAGCTCACCGCCCCGCAACCGGTGGGTCGTCGGCCGACGGCCGCGTCGGCGCGAAGCCGGCAAACGCGTCGGACGCCGTCAGGGGTTCTCCGTGCGAGACGCGCGCGACGGTGGTGCGCACCGCCGCGAGCTGCCGGGCCAGCCGGTCCCGCTCGAGCTCCAGCCATCGCAGGTGCACCGTGAGTGCCGCGACGTCGTCGCCCTCGTCGTCGAGTCGTCGCGCGATGTCGGGCAGGGCGAAGCCGAGCCCGCGCAGGAGCAGGATCCGCTGCAGCCGGACCAGTGCGTGGTCGTCGTAGCGCCGGAGCCCACCCGCTCCGACGGCGGTGGCCGGCAGCAGTCCGACCGCCTCGTAGTGCCGCAGGGTCCGGCTCGAGACACCGGCGGAACGCGCCACCTCGGCGATGGCGTGGGGTGCTTTCGCAGCTGCCTCGTCGGTGCCTGTCGATGCGCTCATGCTCGCGACTGTACTGCTTGACGCTGCGTCAACCGCAGTGGGTACCGAGCAGCCGCCGCCGAGCGCCCGCGGCCGACCGGGAATGTGCGGCGGGGGAACCGTGTTGACTCGCGCCCGGAACTGAGTAGGTTTGCCGCTCGTGACGAACGAGATCCGGTCGTTGAAAGCGCGACTGATCGGGGATCCCCTCCCCTCCGAGAAGCTCGAAGGACAGCTCCTCCCGAAGCACCTGGCCCTGCCGATCTTCGCGAGTGACCCGCTGTCCTCTGTCGCGTACGCGCCGCAGGAACTCCTGATGATCCTGCTGCTCGGTGGCATGGCCTTCCTGACGTTCGCGCCGTGGGTCGCCGCTCTCGTCGTGCTGCTGCTCGTCGTGGTCGTCGCCTCGTACCGGCAGCTCATCAAGGCCTACCCGTCCGGTGGTGGCGACTACGAGGTGGCGCACCGGAACCTGGGCGAGAAGGCCGGGCTGGTCGTCGCCAGCGCACTGCTCGTCGACTACGTGATGACGGTGGCGGTGTCGGTCGCCTCCGGTGTCGACAACATCATCTCGGCGCTCCCGATGCTCGACCACTTCCGCGTCGAGCTCGCCCTGCTGTTCGTCGTGCTGCTCGCCGCCGCCAACCTGCGCGGCGTGCGCGAGTCGAGCAAGGCCTTCGCGATCCCGACCTACCTGTTCGTGGCGAGCGTGTTCGTGATGGTCGTCACCGGGCTCGTCCGGGTCGCAGCCGGCAACGCCCCGGTCGCCGAGTCCGCGGCGTACACCGTGCAGAACGTGGAGCACACGACGCAGGCGGCGTTCATCCTGCTGCTCCTGCGTGCCTTCGCCTCGGGCTGCTCGGCCCTGACCGGCGTCGAGGCCATCGCGAACGGCGTGCAGGCGTTCCGTCGCCCGAAGATCAAGAACGCGCAGGCCACCCTGGTCGCGATGGGCGGCATCGCGATCGTCCTGTTCATCGGCCTCATCACCCTGGCGCTCGTGTCGCACGTGCACTACGCCGAGCGCGCCTGCGACCTGCAGGGCTTCGCGAACTGCGCGACCACGCCGCAGCGCTCCCTGATCGCGCAGATCGCGGCGGCGACGTTCGGCAACAACTCGGTGCTGTTCTTCGTGATCCAGGCGACGACCGCGGCGGTCCTGCTCCTCGCCGCGAACACGGCCTTCAACGGGTTCCCGCTGCTCGGCTCGATCCTGGCGCGCGACTCGTACGCCCCGAAGGCGCTGTCGACCCGCGGCGACCGCCTCATCTACTCGAACGGCGTCATCGTCCTGGCCCTGGTCGCCGCGGCCCTGCTCGTGGTCTACCGGGCGAACGTCACCAGCCTGATCCAGCTCTACATCATCGGTGTCTTCGTGTCGTTCACGCTCGGCCAGACGGGCATGGTCGTGCACTGGACGCGGCTGCTGCGGGCGGACCGCGACGGAACGGTGCCCGACGGTGACCCTGCCGTGAACCGAGGGCAGGTCGTCCGCTCCCGCACCATCAACGCGATCGGTGCCACCTTCACCTTCGTGGTGCTCGTCATCGTCACGATCACGAAGTTCACCCACGGTGCCTGGCTCGTGTTCCTGATCATGCCGGTGCTGTACGTGCTCATGCTCGGCGTGAACCGCTACTACCGCGACGTCTCGCACGAGATCGAGGCCGACGTCGAGACGAAGTTCGGCGCCACCGGCGACCACGCCATCGTCCTGGTGAACAAGCTGCAGAAGCCCGTGCTCAAGGCGCTCGACTACGCGGTCGCCGCCGAGCACGCGAGCATCGAAGCCGTGCACGTCGCCATCGACGACGCCGAGTCACAGCGTCTGCGCGACCAGTGGGCGGAGTACGGCATCCAGGTGCCGCTGACGATCGTGCCGAGCCCGTACCGCGACATCTCGATGCCCCTGATCAAGTACATCAAGGCGCACCGGGCCGAGCACGGCTCCGAGGTCGTCACCGTCTACACGCCGATCTTCATCGTCGGCCATTGGTGGGAGGGGCTGCTCCACAACCACCGCGGCCGCCGCATCCGCAAGAAGCTGCTGCTCGTGCACGGCGTCACCGTGGCCCTGGTGCCGTGGCTGCTCGACTCGTCCGAGCTGCTGTACGGCCGCCGCTCCCGCCCGCTGCCCGGCCAGGAGCGCCGCGGCGAGCCCGTCCGGCCCCCGCTCCGCCGGCCAGCGCAGCCCGGGTCGTCGGCCGAGGGCGCAGCCGAGGACCGCCTGCTCCGGTCCGCCGAGCGCAACAGCATCCAGCCGCGCCGCGCGACCCGTCCGGCCGGCCCCGCCGAGGGCGTCGACCCCGCGCTCTGCACGGGCGAGATCCACGCCCTCGTCCCCTCGCCGCCGCGACGGGGAGCCGACGAGTCGTAGCATGTGGCCCCATGACCATCAGTGACCTGCGGACGTTCGCCACGTTCGACGGACACGGCGGCAAGGTCTCGAAGCGCGTCGAGGTGCTCGACCACGAACCGCCGGCCGGCAGCCCGCTCGAAGGACTCGTCGCCGTGCGCGGCGAGCACCCGCTCGGTGCGGTCGACGAGCGCGCCGCCGACGAGTCCGCCGCGCTCTCCCGCGGGGTCCCGAGCGTCGGGTGGGTCGACCCCGCCGCGCTCCGCGACTGGTACCGCCCCGACCGCGTGGTCCTGACCCGGCTCGAGGCGCGGCGGTCCGGCATCGAGCCCGGCGTCTACGCCGACTCCCGTGGGCGCGGTCGCGTCCGGATCGACGGCCTGGAGGCCCACCTCGCCCCCGACGGTCGGCCCGCCTTCCGCGCGCTGGCCGGGCCCACCGCCGAGCCCGTCGTCGACGTGCCGCTACCGACCGACCAGGCCGTCCGCCTGGTGGCGGTGACCGACGTCGCCGAGGGGCTCGAGGTCGTCACCGCGCCGGTGTCACCGTTCCTGCAGCCCGGTGAGCACCCGGCGTACGGCGACGACGTGGTCGGGTTGCCGCCACGTCCGGCGAGCGGCCTGGTCCGGGTCACGGCGTCGGTGCTGCTCGACGGCGAGCTGCACGAGGTCGACCGGATCGACGAACGTGCCGCGACGATCTGGATCCGGCGCGACGACCGCGTCGTGCCGATCGCCACGAGTGCCGTCGGGCCCGACCTGGTGCGGTACGCGGCCACCGCGGTCTGAGGCCGATCGGGGGACGCCGCTGCTGCGTGTCGTGCCGGGGGTGCGGCGTACGTTCGCGGACATGAGTGACGCAGACCGCGACCAGCAGCAGACCCCGGACGCACCGATCCAGGGCGAGACCCTCGGTGGCCCCCGACCCGACCCCTCCACCGACGCGAGCAAGGACCCCGAGCAGTGGGTCACCGGCGACGAGCCGATGACCGGACCGCAGCGCAGCTACCTCGACACCCTGGCCCGTGAAGCCGGCGAGGAACTCCCCGCCGACCTCACCAAGGCCCAGGCGTCGGAGCACATCGACCGCCTCCAGCAGCAGACGGGCCGCGGCGCCGATTCCTGAGAAGCAGTCCGCCCTTCGGCGGACCGCTGTCTGTGCATGCTCTGGGCATGTTCTGGCGAAGCGCGGTCAGTGCCCTGTCCGAGGATGATCGATGACGCGTCAACGGCTACCTTCGTGGCCATGCGAACGACATCGACCTCCATCGGCCTGACCGCGCTCCGCATCGTCCTCGGGGTGGTGTTCATCGCCCACGGTGCCCAGAAGTTCGCCCAGGGCATCCCGAACGTGGTGCAGGGCTTCTCGGGCATGGGTGTCCCCCTGGCCGAGGTCGCGGCACCCCTCGTCGCCGGCCTCGAGCTCGTCGGCGGCGTCCTGCTCGTGCTCGGTGTCGCGACCCGCGTCGTCGGCGTGCTGCTGGCCGTCGACATGGTGGTGGCCGGCGTCCTGGCCCACGGCTCGGCCGGCTTCTACTCGCAGGACGGCGGGTTCGAGTACGTGCTCGTGCTCGCGGTGGCCTCGCTCGCCGTGGCGCTGACCGGGCCCGGGCGGTTCTCGCTCGACGCCCTGGTGCTCAAGTCGTCGCGACGTCGTCGTGGCGTCGAGGAGCCCCTCCCCGCCTGAGCCGCGCGTCCCGGTTGCGTCTTCAGGCCGCCAGCGTGTCCATGACCTGGCGGGCGATCAGGCGTCCGGCCCGGTTCGCCCCGATGGTCGACGCCTGTGGGCCGTACCCGGCCAGGAACAGCCGCGGCTCCTCCGCCGACCGACCGTCCTCGACCACCACACCGCCCGCCGTGGTCCGCAGGTGCAAGGGCGCGAGGTGCCGCAGGTCAGCCCGGAACCCCGTCGCCCAGATCACCGCGTCGGCGTGCACGTGGGTACCGTCACTGGTCACCACGCCGCTCTCGTCCATCCGCGCGAACATCGGCTCGTCGCGCAGCACGCCACGGTCGATCCCGGCCCGGATCCGTCGCGACACGGGGACCCCGGTACCACTGACGATGCTCGGCAGGACCTCGCCGGCGCGGGCGGCGCGGTCCTGTTCGTCGACGGCGGCCACCGCGGACTCGACGTCGAGCGAGGCGGTCCCGGCCCAGACCATCGGGCGCCGCGTGAACCACCGCGTCGAACGGGCGACGCCGTCGAGCTCGAGCAGGAACCCGATCGCGCTCGTCCCACCGCCCACCACCACGACGTCCTGCCGGGCGAAGTCGGTGGCGCTGCGGTACTCGGTCGTGTCCACCTGGCGGCCGCGGAACACGTCGCGCCCCGGGTACCACGGCACGAAGGGCGTGCCCCACGTGCCCGAGGCGTTCACCACCACGTCGGCGCCGATGCGCGTGACGGTACCGTCGGCGCCCCGGGTCGTGACGCACAGCCCACCGTCCACCTCGCCGACTGCGCCGATGCGCGAGACGGACGTCACCGACACGGGCCGCCGCACCCGCAGGTCGTAGTGCTGTTCGAACCGGCGGTAGTACTCGCCGACGACGTCCCGCGCGGGTCGTGACCGGTCGGCGTCGTCGAACTCCAGGCCCATCGCGCGCATCCCGGGCAGGTCGTGCACCCGGTGCGCCGCCCCGAGCCGCAGGGCCTCCCACCGGAACTGCCACGCTCCTCCGGTGCTCGGCGCGCGGTCGAGGATCACCAGGTCGGTGCCGGGGACGAGCCCCAGGCGCCGCAGGTGGTATCCCACCGAGAGTCCCGCCTGCCCCGCACCGATCACCACCACGCGGGCGTGCTGGTCGACCGGGGTCTCGAGGGGTTCCGTCATCACTTCGATTCTGCTGTGCGGGCCAGCCGTCGCGCGACGTCCAGATCGAGGTACATGGTAGAGTGATCGGCAGATTTCAAACCACGAACCGTCTGGTTCCCCGAGTGATCCTCCGTCATTCGCCAGGACCGGACCAGAGCCGAACGAGGGGGTCACGCATGGGGCGCGGCCGTCAGAAGGCGAAGCACACCAAGGTCGCCCGTGAGCTGAAGTACTTCAGCCCGCAGACGAACTACGGTGCGCTCGAGCAGGAGCTCTCCGCCGGACAACACTCCGACGAGAACTACGTCGACCGTTGGGCGGACCAGTACGGTCCGGAACCGGCGGAAGACGAAGACGAGTTCGAGACCCAGGCAGACCAGAACAAGTCCGCCTGACATCTCTTGTAGTCGCGCCGCGCAGCCCTCGGGCAGCGCGGCGTTTCTGCGTGCCCGGACACGGCGTGGCCGGACACCGTGCGCCCGGACACCGGGTCCGCCCGTGCACCGATCGGCGCGCCCGGGCCCCGGCTTCGAGTGGTCACGACTCCCCGCACACACGATGCCGAGCGGTCAAGAACCGTCGGTTGCAGGCCCGCCAGGCGACGGTTCGTGACCACCCGCCGCACGCACCACGGCGCGGCGGAACCGGCCACCGGCACGGCACCGCACGGCACGGCAGGTCAGGTCAGGTCAGCCCGCGTAGCTCCCGACGAGCCGGACCGCGCCACCGTCGACGCCCTTGGCACCCTGCTCGAAGCCGGTCAGGTCACGGGCGGACGTGGCGATCGTGCCGACGGGCCACGTCGGCATGCCGGCGGCGCCGAGCGACGCGATGACCTCGGCAGCGGCACCGGCCGAGACGACCGCGAACATGCCGATGCCCAGGTTCCAGGTGCCCTCGGTGTCCTCGATCGGGCTGCCGGCCATGTCCGCAAGGACCCGGAAGACAGGGAGCGGCTGCCAGGTGGAGCGGTCGACCTCGACCCAGGAGCCGACGGGCAGCACGCGCGCCAGGTTCGCGGCGATGCCACCACCGGTCACGTGCGAGAGCGAGTGCACCGCGCCCGGGTGCTGCTCGAGGAGCGCCAGGAGCGGTGCGGTGTACAGGCGGGTGGGCTCGAGCAGGGCTTCACCGACGGAGACGGCGCCCCCGAACCCGGCGCCGCTCAGCTCGGGCAGCTGGTCCGTGAACCCGACGCCCCGCGTCGACAGGATGTGCCGCACGAGCGAGTAGCCGTTCGAGTGCAGACCCGACGACTCGATCGCCAGGACCACGTCGCCGTCCTGCACCAGGTGCGCGCCGAGCTGGGCATCGGCCTCGACGACGCCCGTCGCCGCACCGGCCACGTCGTAGTCGTCCGGGCCGAGCAGACCGGGGTGCTCCGCGGTCTCGCCACCGACCAGGGCGGTGCCGGTCTCCGAGCACCCGCGGGCGATGCCGGCGACGATGTCGGCGATGCGGCCCGGCACCACGCGGCCGCAGGCGATGTAGTCGGTCATGAACAGCGGCTTCGCGCCGACCACGACGATGTCGTCGACGACCATGCCGACCAGGTCCTGCCCGATGGTGTCGTGCTTGTCGATCGCCTGCGCGATGGCGACCTTGGTGCCGACGCCGTCGGTCGAGGTCGCGAGCAACGGGTGTGAGAAGTCCTTCAGGAACGAGACGTCGTAGAGCCCGGCGAACCCACCGACGCCCCCGAGGACCGAGGAGTTGTGGGTGGCCGCGACCGCGGACTTCATCAGTTCGACGGCCAGGTCACCGGCAGCGGTGTCCACTCCGGCTTCGGCGTACGGGTTGGGCATGCGGAGTCCTTCGCGGTGACATGGCAGACTTGTGCGGTACCCCCCGATTCTACTGATCTGGAGCACACCCGCGAATGTGCGGCATCGTCGGCCTTGTTGCGCAGGGCCCCGCCAACCAATCCATCTACGACGCACTGCTCCTCCTGCAGCACCGCGGGCAGGACTCGACGGGCATCGCCACGGTCGAGGGTCACGTGCACCACATGCACAAGACCCGCGGGCACGTGCGCGAGGCGTTCCGGACCCGCGACATGCGTGCCCTCCTCGGCACCATGGGGCTCGGGCACGTCCGGTACGCCACCAAGGGCGCCGCGACGAACGAAGAAGAAGCCCAGCCGTTCTACGTGAACGCGCCGTACGGCATCGTCCTCGTGCACAACGGCAACCTCACCAACACGCGGGAACTCACGCGTGAGCTGTTCGACATCGACCGTCGACACCTGAACACCACGAGCGACACCGAGCTCCTGGTCAACGTGCTGGCCCACGAGCTGCAGGGCCAGGTCCGCGGCGCGAACCTCGACCCAGGACAGGTCTTCGACGCCGTCGAGCGCGTGCACGAGCGGGTCGAGGGCTCCTACGCCACGATCGCGACCATCGCCGGGCACGGGCTGCTGGCCTTCCGCGACCCGTTCGGCATCCGCCCGCTGATCCTCGGCCACAAGCTCGACGAGACCGGCCAGCCGGAGTGGGTCGTCGCGAGCGAGTCGCTCGTGCTCGAGTCCGGCGGCTACGAGATCGTGCGCGACATCGCTCCGGGCGAAGCCGTCTTCATCGAGATGAACGGTCAGATGCACGCCCGCCAGTGCGCGAAGAACCCGCGCCTGGTGCCGTGCTCGTTCGAGTACGTCTACCTGGCCCGTCCCGACTCGGTGATGAACGGCATCTCGGTCTACGACGCACGTCTGCGCCTCGGCAACCGCCTGGCCGACACCATCGAGCAGTACGCGCCGACCGGTGACATCGACGTCGTCATGCCGATCCCGGACTCCAGCCGTCCGGCTGCCATGCAGGTCGCGCGGAAGCTCGGCATCGAGTACCGCGAGGGCTTCTACAAGAACCGCTACGTCGGCCGCACCTTCATCATGCCGGGCCAGGCGGAGCGCAAGCGTTCGGTGCGTCAGAAGCTCAACGCGATGTCGTCCGAGTTCAAGGGCAAGAACATCCTGATCGTCGACGACTCGATCGTGCGTGGCACGACGAGCCGCGAGATCGTCGAGATGGCCCGGGCCGCCGGCGCGAACGAGGTCACGTTCACGAGCGCGGCTCCCCCTGTCCGGTTCCCGCACGTCTACGGCATCAACATGCCGACGCGCGCCGAGCTCATCGCGCACGACCGGAAGATCCCGGACATCAACCGCGTGCTCGGCAGCGACCACCTGATCTACCAGGAGGTCGGGGACATGCGCGACGCCATCATCGAGGGCTCCGACGTGACCGACCTCGAGATGAGCTGCTTCACGGGCGAGTACGTCACGGGCACCGTGAGCCCGGAGTACCTGTCCTGGGTCGAGGCCAACCAGCTCAGCTAGGTCGCGTCCGAGACGCGACCAGACGACAGACGGGAGGCCCGGTGCCAGCTGGCACCGGGCCGCCTGTCCGTTGATCGGGGGCGGCTACGGCCGCTGGTCACCGTGGTCGTCGAGCTCGCCGTCGACCGTCTCGGGCGGGAGTTCGACCTCGACGCGCTCCGCAGTCAGGCGGGCCGACCGCCGGGCGTAGACCCGGTCGAACACGACGGCGACGACCGCGCCGACGAAGGCGCCGATCGTGACGCCCCACAGGCTGAAGTAGCCGACCAGGCTGCCGAAGCTGGTCTGGTCCCGCTGTCCACCGAGGTTCATGGTGAGGGCGACCACGACGAGGGTCGCGAGGAAGCCGAGCACGGCACCGCCGACGATGAACACGCCGAACTTCGGGGCACGGCGGATGGTGACCTCGTCGGGGCTGGCGACCGCGCTGGGAGCCGGGGCCGGCGCGGGGAGCGGCTGCTCGTCGGGTTGATCGGTGTTGCTCACCCGTCCATTGTCCCCCACTGTGGGACGTCCCGCGGCCTGTGCGCTGCGACCGATCCGGGAGAGGATGGTCGCTACTGGTCGGTATCCCAAGCGGAAGAGGTGCGTCGCGTGCGTGAACCAACGGCACCCGCCCGCGGTCGCCGACCCACCTCGCCCGCTCGCGTCGCCTGGCCCGTCGCGCAGCGCGTCGAGGAGGACCGCGCAGTCGCCGTCGTGGCCGAGCACCGCTGGAGCGTCGCGATCGTCGGGGCCCCCGGTCTCGGCAAGAGCACCGCCGCGGCTCGCGTGACCGACCGGGTCGCCGGTCGTGACGGCACCGGCCGCACCGTGGTCGTGCCGATCACCGCGGTCGCCGCGAGTCGGTCGATGCCCTTCGGCGCCGTCGTCGAGCGCTTCGGCGAACTCCCCGCCTCGATCTCCGAGCTGTCCGACGACGCGAGTGCCGAGCAGCGCTTCCGGGCGATCGAGGACCTGGTCGACCGTGACGTGCTGCTCCGTGTCGACGACGCCGACCACCTGGACGCGATCTCGGCGCGGTACGTCGCCTGGCTGGTCCGTCGGCAGGGCGCGCGACTCGTCCTGACCTGCCGCGACTTCACGGCGCTCCCCGAACCGCTCCGCGCGCTGTGGCAGGACGACCTGCTCGAACGCATCGACCTGCAGCCGCTGGCGTTGCACGAGACCGCCGCGCTCGTCGCCGAGGCGCTGGGCTCACCGCTCGAGAACGCCTCGGCGGAGCGCGTGCACCGGGCCACCGCCGGCAACCCGCTGTACCTGCGCGAGGTGGTGCGCGCAGCACGGGCCTCCGGTGCGCTCGACCACACCGCGAGCGGCTGGTACTGGCGTGGGCGGGTGACCGCGTCGGACAGCCTGGCGGACATGTACCGCACGGAGCTCGGGACGCTGCCGGAGGACCTGCGTGACGTCGTCGACATCGTGGCCCTCGCCGACCCGATCCCGCTCGCCCGTCTGCTCGGACTGGTCACCGGCGGAGACGTCGACCGGGTCGTCGCGCTCGGCCTCGTCCGGATCGACTCGCTCGACGACGGTGCCGCGGTCGTCCGGCCGTCGCACCCGCTCGTCGGCGAGGTCATCCGGACCCTGGTGCCGGTGGCCCGACGCACGGCGCTCTTCGCCCGTGCCAACGCCTTCCGCACCGACCGGCCCGAGGGCGCTCCGCCCGCCGCACGGCTGCGCGCCGCACTGTGGTCGCTCGAGTGCGGGGTCCTGCCGTCGGTCGACCAGCTGCTCGACGCGGCACAGGTCGCCGTGCGGTTGCAGGAGCACGAGAGCGGGATCGCCCTGGCCTCGGCAGCACTCCGCACGACCCTCACCCCGACCGAGCAGGTCACGGCGCACTGCCTCCGCTCGCTGGCGCACTCGTACTCGGACGGCCGCGAAGCCGGCCGTGCCGACGCCGAAGCGGCGTGGGGCATCGCGAAGCGGCACGTCGGCGACGTCACCGACGAGGCCGTCACCGAGGCGTGCGAGATCCTGGCGAACATCCGCCAGTTCCACGACGACGACGTCGCCGCCGCGCTCGCCCTCACCGACGCCGCCGTGCACCTGGTGGTGTCCGACGAAGCGGTCGAGCGTCTGCGGTTGCTGCGGATGGCGCACCAGGGCTGGGGCGGCGACTTCGCCGAGGTCCGTGCCGAGATCGAGCGCAGCGGCATCGTGCAGGCACCGACGATGCCGATGTCGTTCCTGGCCGTCGCACCGTGCGCCGTGATGGCGTTGGCCACCGCTGGCCGGCTCGACGACGCCGCAGCCCTGGGCCGCCGGGCACTGGCCACCGCGGCGGCACACGTCGAGGCAGCCCCGTGGAGCGTGGGCGAGAACTCCTCCGTCCTGCACCAGGTGCAGGTATGGCGCGGCGACCTCGACGACCTGATCACCGAGGTGCCAGCCGGACGCTCCAGCCCCTACCTGAAGTACGACTTCACCCTCGAGCTCATCGGCCAGGGCAACCTGGCCATCGGACAGCGCCGATGGGACGACGCGATCGCGGCCTTCACCGCGGCGTGCGAGCGGTACGACATCGCCGACCACGGTGGGTTCGCCTCGTACCCGTGGGCCCGCTTGGCGATGTCACACGCGTATGCCGGGCACCCGGAGGACGCAGCCCGGGCGCTCGAACGTGCGAAGACCACGCCGCAGCGGGCGATGCGGATCACCGGTGAACAGGTCGCCGTGACCATCGCCTGGACCGAGTCCGTGCTCGGCAACCCCGCCGGTCTGCAGCACGCCGACGAGATCATCGAACGCAGCACCGCGAACGGGTCCTGGACGCACGTGATGTACGGGTACGCCCTGCACTACTCGGTCGGCATGCTCACCGGGCGCGAGAGCCCCGGCACGCTCGACCGGATGCGCGACGCCGCCTCGCGCGTCGACGGGCCGCTCGCCGCCGCGATCGTGCAGTACGCGGACGCGGTGCAGGCGGACGACCGGACCCGGGTGATCGCGGCGCAGGGCGTGCTGGCGGTCCACGGCATGTCGGTGGCTGCCGGACGGTCCAAGCCACCGCTGACGAAGCGCGAGTACGAGGTCGCCGAGCTCGCCGCACAGGGCCTGAGCAACCGGCGGATCGCGGAGTCCCTCGGGCTCTCGACGCGGACGATCGACGCGCACCTGTCCCGTGTCTTCGCGAAGTGGGACCTGCACGCGCGGTCGGAACTCACCGAGCTGCTCTGAGCGGACGGCCGGTGCTGCTCGGCGCCCGGCGCGGGCTATTCAGCACCTGGCAGGGGGCGCTCGGCGCCCCGCGAGGGGCTGCTTCGCGTTCGACATCACGTGTCGCGCACGCAAGAACGTTGCGGATTGCAGCACAACACGCCGCCGCGATTGACACGACGTGCGGAACATCGCGTACCTTTGTCCCTGTCGCCGGGTTCGGACCCGTTCGGGTCGGGTCCGAATCCCGGCGACTTCAAGCTTAGGAACGCGATCGATGCGGGCGCATCGGTAGGCACTACCTAATTCGCGCCGGACTCCGCGCGGCGTCACGGACGCCCGGGTCGGGTGTCCGTCGCCGATGCCGGATCGGGCGTCGCCGCCGATGCCGGGTCCGAGCGGTGTCAGGCGCCGGGAGCGGGCAGCCGGACCGGCAGGAACGCCGTCAGGTCGGCGCGTGATCCCGATGCGCTGACGCGTGACTGCGCGACCGCTTCTGCCCAGGTCAGCTCGCCGGACGCGAGTGCCAGCCACGTGGTGGCGTCGGTCTCGACCACGTTCGGCGGCGTGCCACGGGTGTGCCGGGGGCCGGGGACTGCCTGGATCGCAGCGAACGGCGGTACCCGCACCTCGACGCTGTTCCCCGGGACCTCGTCCGCCAAGCACTGCAAGGTCCACCGCACCGCGGTCGCCACGGCGGGTCGAGCCGTCTCCCCACCGCGCACCGCAGCCAGTGCCGCGCGGCCGTCGGCGTCCTCGATCCTCCTGGGTGGCATCTCCACAGGCTAGCCCCCGCATCGCGGGCGGTGAGTCGGGCTGGGTAGGGTGATCGGGTGCGAATCCTCGTCCTCGGTTCCGGTGCCCGCGAGCACGCGATCATCACGGCCCTGCTCGCTGAGCATGCCGGTCACGTCATCACGGCAGCGCCCGGCAACGCCGGCATCGCGGCCGACGTCGAGACCGTCTCCCTCGACCCCACCAACGGTGCGCTCGTCGCCGAGTACGCGATCGAGAACGACGTCGAGCTCGTCGTCGTGGGCCCCGAGGCCCCGCTCATCGCCGGCGTGGCCGACCCGGTGCGCACCCGCGGCATCCCGGTGTTCGGCCCGGGCAAGGCCGCGGCCCAGCTCGAGGGCTCCAAGGCGTTCGCCAAACGGATCATGGGCGAGGCCGGTGTGCCCACCGGGCGTCCGGTCTACGCCGGCACGGTGGACGAAGCCGTCGGCGCCATCGACGAGCTCGGCGCACCGTACGTGGTCAAGGCCGACGGGCTCGCCGCCGGCAAGGGCGTGCTCGTCACCGACGACCGCCAGGCCGCGATCGACCACGCCACCTACTGGCTCCAGCACGGCCACGTCGTGGTCGAGGAGTTCCTCGACGGCGAAGAGGTCTCCTTGTTCTTCCTGAGCGACGGCCACGACGTCCGTGCGCTCAGCCCCGCGCAGGACTACAAGCGCCTGGCCGACGGCGACCTCGGCCCGAACACCGGCGGCATGGGCGCGTACTCGCCGCTGCCCTGGCTCGCCGACCGCTGGCCGTCCGAGCAGGCCTTCGTCGACGAGGTCACCGAGCTCGTGGCCCTGCCGACGGTCCGCCGGCTCGAGCACGAGGGCACGCCGTTCGTCGGGCTCCTGTATTGCGGCCTCATCGTCACCGAGCAGGGTGTCCGCGTGATCGAGTTCAACGCACGGTTCGGCGACCCGGAGACGCAGGTCGTGCTCCCCCGCCTGGCGACCCCGCTCAGCGAACTCCTGCTCGCCGCAGCCACCGGGCAGCTCGGCGCCGTCCCCGCTCCCGTGTTCCGGGACGACGTCGCCGTGACCGTCGTCCTGGCGAGCGAGGGCTACCCGGAGAACCCGCAGACCGGCCGACCGATCACCGGCATCGACGATGCGAACGCCCGTGACGGCGTCTCCGTCGCGCACGCTGCCACCGGCGTCCTCGACGACACGCTCATCGCCACAGGGGGCCGGGTGCTCAGCGTGGTCGCGACGGGGTCCGACTTCGCCCAGGCCCGCGAGCGTGCCTACGCCGGGCTCGGCGACATCACGCTCGACGGCGCGCAGTTCCGCACCGACATCGCCGCGAAGGTCGCCCGGTGACCGCCCCCGCGCCGATCGCCGGCTGGCGGCACGTCTCGTCCGGCAAGGTCCGCGAGCTCTACGTGCCCGAGGGCACCGCCGACCTGTCGAGCGCATCCGAGCTGCTGCTCGTCGCCTCGGACCGGGTCAGCGCGTACGACTTCGCGCTCGAGCCGCCGATCCCCGGCAAGGGCGAGCTGCTGACCCGTCTGTCGCGCTTCTGGTTCACCCAGCTCAGCGACGTCCCGAACCACATCATCGGCCCGTCCTCCGGTGGCACGCCGGTGCCCGCCGACGTCGAGGCACGGTCGATGCACGTCATGCCGCTCACGATGTTCCCCGTCGAGTGCGTGGTGCGCGGGTACCTGGTCGGCAGCGGCTGGGCCGAGTACCAGGAGAGCGGCAGCGTCTGTGGCGTCGCGCTCCCCGCCGGGCTGTCGAACGGCGACCGCCTGCCGGAGCCGATCTACACGCCGGCGTACAAGGCGGCCCAGGGCGAGCACGACGAGAACATCTCGTACGAGCAGACCGTCGACCTGGTCGGTGCCGAGACCGCGGCGACCCTGCGCGAGCTCTCGCTGCACGTCTACACCGAGGCCGCGGCCATCGCGCTGGACCGCGACGTCGTCATCGCGGACACCAAGTTCGAGTTCGGGCAGGACGCCACCGGTCGGATCCGCATCGCGGACGAGGTCCTGACGAGCGACTCCAGCCGCTACTGGGACGCCAGGTCCGCCGACCGCACCGATTCGTTCGACAAGCAGATCGTGCGGGACTGGCTCAGCGCCAACTGGGACCGCCAGGGCACGCCGCCGGTGCTCCCCGACGAGATCGTCGAGCGCACGGCTGCGCGCTACGCCGAGCTGATCGAGCGTCTCGGGGCCTGACGTCGCACCCGGCTGGCGCCCGGGTTCGGTCACGACACCCCGCTCACGTCCGGCGAACGGTCACGAACCGTCGCCCGACGCCCCGCCAGCCGACAGTTCGCGACCACTCGGCAGCACGCACACGACGTGTCGCGACCACCCGCCCCGCGCCGCCTGATGCCTGGCGCCCGGCCGACCGGCGGTCACGACACCCCGCTCAGGTCTGGCGAACGGTCACGAACCGTCGCCCGACGCCCCGCCAACCGACAGTTCGCGACCACTCGGCGGCACGCACGCGACGTGTCGCGACCACACGCCGCGCGACCGGCCGACGAGCCAACCGACGGTTCGAGACCGCTCAGGCCTCCACGGCGTCGCGCGCCACCACGACGACGGTCAGGTCGTCGCCCGGGTCGTGCTCGACGACGCGGGCTCGCACCCGCTGCAGGAACGTCTCGACGTCCGCGGACTCCCGGTACAGCGACCCGAGTTCGGACAGCGCCGCGAGCGTCGAGTCCCAGAGCTCGAGCGCGCCGTCGGTCACGACGATGAGCACCTCACCCGGCCGGAGCACGAGCGACCCGGCCGCGCGGGGCATCCCGGTGGGGTGCAACCCGATCGGCAGGTCCGACGACCGCAGGATCCGCTCGGCACCGTCGTCGCGGAGCTGCAGCACGAGCCCGTGCCCGGCATCGGCGAAGTCGAGTCGCCCGGTGGACGGGGTCAGCCGCCCGTGGAACATCGTCGCGAAGGACTCTGCGCGGCTGAGTTCGGGCGCGACCTGCACCTCGAGTTCGGCGAGCGCGACGCACGGGTCCTGGTCGCCGCGGGCGAGCAGCCCACCGCGGATGTTCGCCGCGAGGAGCCCGGCGGACATCCCCTTGCCCATGACGTCCGACACGGTGAGGTGGATCGAGTCCTCGCCGGAGCGGTGCCAGTCGTGGAAGTCGCCGGAGACGAGGCCGTGCGGGATCGACACCCCCGTGATCCGGTACCCGGGGACCTGCACCTCGGCCGGCTGCAGACCGTTGAGCACGGTGCGCAGTCGGTCCTCGTCCGCACCGGCGAGCAGTTCACGCTCCGCCCAGATGCCGAGTTCCTGCAGCAGTTCGAGCTCGTCGGGGTCCAGGGTGCGCGGCTCGGGGTCGATCAGGCAGAGGGTGCCGATCTTCAGGTCGTCGTCGGGGGCGCGGAGTCCGACGCCGGCGTAGAACCGGACGTTCGGGTCGCCGAGCACCATCGGCAGGTCGGCGTACCGGTCGTCCAGTCGGGCATCGGCGACGACCACGGGGCCCTGCTCGCCCAGGGTCCGGCCGCAGAACGTGTCCTGCAGCGGGATGACGGGGCCGAAGACCGCGTCGCTCTGCTGCGACTTGATCGTCAGGGTGTTCTCGCCGGCCAGGTTGAGGAACGAGCCGGAGACCCCGAGGGCCTCGCGTGCGATCCGGGTGATCCGTTCGAACCGTTCCTCGACGCCGCCGTCGACCACGTCGAGCGCCGCGATCAGGGCCGCTCGCCGGACCGCATCGGCCCCGGTCGGCGCGGGCACGGACATCGCGGTTTCCGGCTGCATGCGTCCACGGTAACGCGCCGAACGGACAGCGCCTGGCCCCAGTCCGGAGGGCGCAGGAGCGTGGGCGGAGCGCACTGGAGCGAGCGAGCATCGGCGTACGCTGGTCGTCGTGCTCCGAGTCGTCCCCGCAACCGTCCTCGGCGTGGCCGCGCTCCTGGCCCTCGCCGGCTGCGGCGCCCACGACTCCACCGGCCAGGTGTCGGTCACGGTCTCGTCGAACGCCGCCGACCGCCCCTACGAGGTCAAGGTGTTCGCCTCGACCGGCAAGCTCTCCGAGCACCAGCGGGTGTTCCCGGGCGGGACGGCCGACTTCGCAGGTGTGCCGCTCGGCCAGGTCACCGTCCGCGCCGGCGACCTCTGCCCCCAGACGACCAAGGTCTCCAACGGCACGGTGGCGACGGTCACCCTGACGACGACGGGCTGCTGAACCCGCCCGTCACCCCGACGACGGCCCACTGGCCCCCTCCGCCACCAGGTGCTCCACCCGCGGTTCACCCGCGATCTCGTGCACGGCCCGCAGGGTCCGGGCGTCGTCACCGGTCTGCCGGACCTCGTGCTGGTCGACGTGCTCCTGCCACGACCCCACTCGGAACGCCTCGACCCAGGCGTCCGGCCCGGTCGCCCGGTCCCGGTACAGGTTCCAGTCACGGGCGCCGGTCCGGCGTCGGCTCCGCCCGAGCCGTTCGGCCCGCGCCCGGAACTCGTCGACCGCGCCCGCCGGGACCGTCCAGTGCAGCAGCACGAGGGTCTCCCCCGTTGCAGCGCCGTGGTCGTCCGGCACGAACACCTGGTCGCCGAACGGCATCGGCGTCACGGCCCGCTGTCGATCGGTGAGCACCGGGAACCCGGACACGAGCAGCAGGGCGGCACTGAGCGCGGTGAGGACTCCGGCCCCGGCGAGCACGCCCGTCACCCCGAGGGGTGTGGCGACGGCACCGGCGAGCGCCGCCCCGATCGCCGTGCAGCCGAAGAGCACCAGCTGGTAGGCGGCGAGCCCTCGGGTCCGCACCCACGCGGGCAGGAACGCCTGCACCGTGCCGTTCAGCGTCGTCACCACGGCGATCCACGCCACCCCGCCGACCAGGAGCGCGACGAGCACGACCGCCAGCACCGGGACGAGCGCGACGACCGTGGTGCAGACCCCGAACACGACCGAGGCGGTGCCGACCGTGCGGCCGATCCCGAGCCGTGCGCGGACCGCGGGCATCACGAACGCCCCACCGACCGAACCGGTGCCGACGGCGGCGAGCAGCAGGCCGTACCCGCCGGACGACAGCCCGAGCGACCCGTCGGCGACGAGCGGCAGGAGTGCCCACAGCGCGTTCGCGGGCACCATGAAGACCGCGAGCTGCACCAGCAACCGGCGGACGACCGCCGCGTGCAGGACGTACCGCAGGCCGGCGCGGGTCGCGTCGATGAACGGTTCGGCCCGGGTCTCGGGCCGCTGGTAGCCGCGCCAGGCGACGAGCACCACCAGGAAGAGCGCGAACGACAGCGCGTTGGCGGCGAACACGAACGGCACGCCGAGCTGCGCGATCACCACGCCGGCGAGCGCCGGTCCGATCGCACGGGCGACGTTGACCCCGACGGAACTCAGCGCGGCGGCGTCGGTGATGGCGGCACGTGGCACGATCTCGGGTACGAGTGCCTGGTACGCGGGCAGCTGGAGCGCCGAGGCCGTGCCGAGCAGGAACGTCACGGTGAGCAGGAGCGCCGGGGTCATGTCGCCGGTCGCGGTCAGCACGGTCATCACGACGCCGACGACCACCTGGAACGCCTGCACGCCGATGAGCAGGCGTCGCCGGTCGACGAACTCGCCGATCACCCCGGCGGGGATCCCGACGAGCAGCACCGGCAGGCTCGATGCGGTCTGCACGAGGGCGACGACGACGGGTGCGGCGTGCTCGTCGACGAGCAGCCACTGCGCCCCGACGGTCTGCATCCAGCTGCCGATGTTGCTCACCAGCACCGCGATCCACAGGGCGCGGAAGACCGGTATCGCGAGCGGCGCCAGGGCGCCGCCGCGGGGTGCGTCGGTGGTGCGGTCCGTGGTCACGTCGCCTCCTGGGGTGGAACCGGGACTGTCTGGAGGCGCGGTGCGCGTCGGGCGCACACCGCGCCTCCAGGCCGTGGTCGCGTCACACGCGCACCGTGGCGACCAGGACGCACGGTCCGGGCGCCGTCACGCCCGGCGCGGCAACTGCGGGCAGGATAGCCGGAATCCGCAAAGTACGGGAGGGCCAGGCTCCGCGGGTTCGGTCAACGGACGAACCGGACCGAACCGGGCCGAGCCGGCCCCGATCCGGGATCACCGCGTCGGTCGACCCGTGCCCAGGGCGCCCCGTTCGATGGTCTGGTGCGGCTGCTCCCCGAAGCGATCCCGGTAGTACGCCGCGAACCGACCCAGGTGACGGAACCGCCACCGCCGCGCGACCTCGCTGACGAGCAGCGCGCGGGCACCCGGGCGCCCCAGCTCCAGGTGCACCCGGTCGAGTCGGACCTCGCGCAGGTACTCCATGGGGGTGACGCCGAGCCGACGGCGGAACAGGTCCTGCAGCCCGCGCTCGCTCAGGTCGCAGGCTGCCGCGACGTCCGCCACGGTCAGCACCTGGTCGGCGTGGTCGTGGACGAAGCCGATCGCCCGCCGCATCCGGTCCGCGACGTCCGATCGTGACCGGGTGAAGGTCGACAGGACGACGGTCGCGATCCGTCGGTTCAGGGCCGCACGGTCGTCGGCGGGCAGGGCGGGGTCGAGGATGCGCCCGGAGACCTCGCGCAGCAGTGCCCGCAGTGGTTCGAGCGCGGGGTCGGCCGCGTCCGGCTGCCGGAACACCCAGGGCTCCCCCGTGTCACCGAGCAGCGACGGCGACAGGTGCAGCAGCGTCGTGGCGGTCGCGTCGGTCTCGAAGCCGTACGCAGACGATGCCGAGAGCATCATCGGCCGCTCCGCCCCGACCTCCCAGTGCTCGCCGTCGTCCGCGGTCAGGCTGGCCCGGCCGTCGGCGAGCCAGAACACGACGTGGTCGGGGCGCGGACCGATCGTGCCGGACCGCTTGCCGGGGGTCGCGATCCGGTGGATCGACAGGTCGTCGTCGCCGCCGGTCTCGTACCCGAATCCCTGGTCGTCCGTGGTCACGGCGACGGGACCCGGTCCCACTCGTCGCCGTACCGGGACAGCACCGACCACCGCGAGATCGGCCACGTCGTCACGAAGGCGCGCCCCACGACGTCGTCGACCGGCACGGTGCCGTGCACCCGCGAGTCGGCGGAGTCGTACCGGTTGTCGCCCATCACCCAGATGCGCCCCTTCGGCACGGTGACCTCGAAGTCCTTGCCGACGACGCGGTTCGACCCGCGTTCGAGCACGACGTAGGGCTCGTCGACCGCGTGCCCGTTCACCGACAGGCGGCCCCGGGTGTCACAGCACGACACCGTGTCACCCGGCAGGCCGATGACCCGCTTGATCAGGTCGTCGCCCTGGCCCATGCCGAGCCAGCCGCCCGGGTCGTGGAACACCACGACGTCACCGCGCTGCAGCGGGACGACCCCGGGCACGAGCTCGTTGACGAGCACCCGGTCCCCGATGAGCAGCGTGTTCTGCATCGAGCCGGAGGGGATGGAGAACGCGCGGACCAGGTAGGCCTTGACCAGGAAGGACGCCAGGAGCGCCACGACGACGATGATGACGAGGTCGCGCAGGAACCGCAGACCGCCGCGCTTCGGGTCGGTCTCGGCGGCGGGTCCGGCGTCGGGGTGCGCGTCACTCAATGCGTCAACACCACCTTGACGAGGCCGATCACGAACGCCACCGCGGCGAGCACGATCCCGCCCCACAGCCCGAGGAACGTCGGCTGCTTCCCGCTGAACCGCTGCATGAACA
This sequence comes from Curtobacterium sp. VKM Ac-2889, assembly GCF_015350855.1. Lineage (NCBI taxonomy): Bacteria > Bacillati > Actinomycetota > Actinomycetes > Micrococcales > Microbacteriaceae > Curtobacterium > Curtobacterium sp. VKM Ac-2889. Next base: position 681,834 of record NZ_JADKSC010000002.1, read on the forward strand.
CCCCCACCAGACCGATGCGCACGACCAGGATCACGGTCGCCGCGATCTGCGCCCACTCGGCCGGCAGCCAGCCGATCCAGGCCGCCGCGTAGAGGACCGCCGGGATCAGCCCGGAGGTCGCGATCGGGTTGGCGTTCCGGACGATCGTCGCGACGGACTCGCGGCGGGCGGCACGCTCGGCGGCTGATCCTGCACCGTCGTCGCCCAGGCCGTGCGCGACCAGGTGCGCGAGCACGTGCGCCAGGTACGTCAGCACCGCGGTCGCCAGCACGGTCGCCACCGCGGCGCCGTGGTGGATCTGCTCCGGGCTCACCGCGATCGCGACGGCGAGCACCGTGATGTTGCCGTAGATGTAGGACGACATCCGGTCGCGCACGTGCTCGAGTGGCAGGTCGTGGGGGTCCGGGCGACCGCCGCGGGGTCCGCGCCCCGGTCGCGAGGGCCGTCGTGTGCGTGGCATCCGTCCATCTTGGCCCCCGCGGTCGGCCGTCCGCCGACAGGACACCGGATGCGATGGCCACACGGGTGGCCGGTTCCGGCAGACTGGGTGCCGATCGGCGCGACGGAGCGCCGGACAGGAGGCACGGATGACGTCCGCACGACCACTCGCCCTGGTGACCGGCGTGGGCCGCAGAGCCGGCATCGGCGCGGCACTCGCGACCCGACTGGCAACAGACGGATGGGACCTCGCCATCTCGTGGTGGGGGCCCTACGACGACCGCGTGAGCGGCGGGGCGGACCCGGACGGGGTCGAGTCGGTGGTGCAGGAGTGCGAGGCGGCGGGAGCACGGGTGACGCGCCTCCCGGTCGACCTGGAGGACCCGGAGCAGGCGGCCGCACTCGTCGGCCGCGCCGAGACGGAAGCCGGCGCCCCCGTCTCCGCCCTCGTCATGTCGCACTGCGAGTCCGTCGACTCCGACTTCCGCACCACGACCGTCGAGTCGTGGGACCGCCACTTCGCCGTGAACGCGCGCGCACCGTTCCTGCTCGTGCAGGCCTACGCGGCCGGGCTCGAGCGCGCCGGTGACGCCGCCCCGCGCGACCGACGCCGGATCGTCGCACTGACGAGCGACCACATCGCGTACAACCTGCCGTACGGGGCGTCGAAGGGGGCGCTCGACCGGATCGTGTTCGGTGCAGCGAAGGAGCTCGGCAGCCTCGGGGTCAGCGCCAACGTGGTGAACCCCGGGCCGAACGACACCGGCTGGATGTCCGACGAGGTCAAGGGGTGGGCCGTCGAGGGCACGCCGCTCGGCCGGCTCGGACGCCCGTCGGACACCGCGGCGCTCGTCGGGTTCCTCTGCTCGGAGCAGGGCGCGTGGGTGAACGGCCAGCTGCTGAAGTCGGACGGCGGGATCTCGAACAGCGCTTGACGCACCGGATTGGTTGACGCGTCATCGAATTGGTTGACGCGTCAACCAAATGGGCGCACACTTGGTGCATGCAAACGCACGAACTCCTCGCCGCCGACACCGGGATGGGCGCCGTCACACTCCGCGTCGCGGACCTGGACGCGATGATCCGGTACTACCGCGACGGCGTCCGGCTGTCGCTGCTCTCCCACGACGGCGGCGTCGCCGTGCTGGGTCGCGGCAGGACGCCGATCGTGATCCTCGAGCACGCCCCCGCGATGCAGCACGCCGGTCCGCGCGAGGCCGGACTGTTCCACACGGCGATCCTGTTCGACACCCGGGCCGACCTGGCCGCCGCGCTGTACTCGGTCGCCACGCAGTACCCGGCATCCTTCACCGGCAGCGCCGACCACCTGGTGAGCAACGCGTTCTACTTCACCGACCCCGAGGGCAACGGCGTCGAGCTGTACTGGGACCGCGACCGCACCGAGTGGTCGTGGACGCACGGCGTGATCGACATGGACACGAAGTACGTCGACCCGAACGCGTTCCTGCGGTCCCACCTGACCGAGGACGCCCTGGACACCGCCGCGGCACGCCCGGGCAAGGTCGGCCACGTGCACCTGTCCGTCGGCGACGTCGGCATCGCGCGCTCGTTCTACGTCGACACGCTCGGCTTCGAGACCACCGCGGGGTTCGGCGAGGCGCTGTTCGTCAGCGCCGGCGGCTACCACCACCACATGGCGATGAACACCTGGAACTCCCGCGGCGCCGGGCGACGACAGCAGGCCCTCGGGCTGGGACTCGTCCGCATCGAGGTCCCCGCCGTCGACGACCTCGGCGCGCTGACCGATCGCATGCGGCACGGCGGCGTGGAACTCGCCGACGACGGCCGGACCGTGGCGTTCGACGACCCCTGGGCGAACCGCATCGAGGTGACGACGCCCGGTCGCGGCTGATGTGTCGCGACACTCCGCGCTGACCGACACCCCACGCCCGCCCGGACCCGCGAGGTGTCGCCCAGCGCGAAACCTCCCCACACCGGCCGCCGGACCGGCAGGATGGACCCGTGACTGACGACATCCGGTGGGAGGTGGTCGAGGAGAGCACGCTGTCGCTCCCCGACCACGAAGCGATCGCGACGCTGCTCGGGCAGGCCTTCCCCGACTGGTCGCACTGGTACGTGGGCGGCCGGAGCTGGTCCGGCATGCAGCCGGAACGCCGCGTGCTCGCGCACGACGCCGACGGGGTCGTCCTGGCCCACGTCGGCATCCGCCGCATGTTCGTCACCGTCGGCGGGCAGGACGTCCTGGTCGGCGACACCGGCCTGGTCGCCGTGTCACCCCGGCTGCAGGGCACCGGCGTCGGCCGGGAGCTCATGACCCGGACCCACGCGGTCCTCGACGGGCTGCAGGTGCCGTACGGGTTCCTCGGGGCCGGCGAGGACCGGATCCCCTTCTACGCGAAGCTCGGCTGGCACGAGTTCCCCGAGGCCGTCGGCACCTTCTCGGCGTTCACCGCCGAGGGCGCCGGCGTCAGCAACACCGAACAGGGCGGCTGGATGGCGCTGCCGGTGGCAGCGCAGCTCGAGGACTGGCCGACGGGCCCGATCTGGCTGAACGGCCAGCAGGTCTAGCCGCAACGACCGACGGACGGGAGGCCCGGTACCAGCTGGTACCGGGCCTCCCGTCCGCTCGTTGCGGCCTGGGCTTACGCCTCGACCGCGACCTTCTCGGGGTTCTCGTTCGAGCCGGGCGCGCTCGGCGCGACCGCGGCGCGCACGCGCGCACCCAGGTCGGCGTCGACGTTCGTCCAGTAGGCGAACACGCGCTCGCGCAGATCGTCGCGCGTCACCTTCGAGACGTGACCGGCGATGTTGCCGACCAGGCGCTCACGGGCGGCGTCGTCCAGGACCTCGCGGACGAGCGTGCCGGCCTGACCGAAGTCGTCGTCCTCCGGGTGCAGGGTCGCGGCGGAACGCTGCAGCGCGCCGTCGGACTCCCAGCCCGGGGCGTCGTCGGTCGCGGTCGGGTCGGCGTGCGCACCACCGAGGGAGTTCGGCGCGTACACCGGCACCTCGGACTTCTGGAAGTCGAAGCGCATGCCGCCGTCCTTCGAGTACGAGTGGACCTCGTTCTTCGGGGCGTTCACGGGCAGCTGGGCGTGGTTCGTGCCGACGCGGTAGCGGTGGGCGTCCGCGTAGCTGAAGATGCGCGCGAGGAGCATCTTGTCGGGGCTCGCCGCGATGCCGGGCACGAAGTTCGAGGGGGCGAAGGTCGCCTGCTCGATCTGCGCGAAGTAGTTCTCCGGGTTGCGGTTGAGCTCCATCGTGCCGACCTCGATGAGCGGGTAGTCCGCGTGCGGCCACACCTTCGTCAGGTCGAACGGGTTGAAGCGGTAGGTCGCGGCGTCCTCGTAGGGCATGACCTGCACCTTGAGGGTCCAGCGCGGGAAGTCCTGACGCTCGATCGCGGCGTGCAGGTCGCGGATGTGGAAGTCCGCGTCCTCACCGGCGATGCGGTCGGCGTCCTCCTGCGTCAGGGTCTTGTGGCCCTGCTCGGTGATGAAGTGGTACTTCACCCAGAAGCGCTCGCCGTCGGCGTTGATCCACTGGTAGGTGTGCGAGCCGAAGCCGTCCATCTCACGCCAGCTCGCCGGCAGACCGCGGTCGCCCATCAGCCACGTGACCTGGTGCGCCGACTCGGGTGACAGGGTCCAGAAGTCCCACTGCATGTCGTGGTCGCGCAGGTGCGAGCCGGGCAGACGCTTCTGCGAACGGATGAAGTCCGGGAACTTGATGCCGTCGCGGATGAAGAACACCGGGGTGTTGTTGCCGACGAGGTCGTAGTTGCCCTCGGACGTGTAGAACTTCAGCGCGAAGCCGCGGGGGTCGCGCCAGGTGTCGGGCGAGCCCTGCTCACCGGCGACGCTCGAGAACCGGGCGAGCATCTCGGTGGTCTGCCCGGGCTGCAGGAACGCGGCGCGGGTGAAGCGCGAGACGTCCTGCGTGACGGTGAAGGTGCCGAAGGCGCCGCCGCCCTTGGCGTGCACGACACGCTCCGGGATGCGCTCACGGTTGAACTGGGCGAGCTTCTCGACCAGGTAGTGGTCGTGCAGCGCGAGGGGGCCGTCGGCCCCGACGCCCATCGAGTGCTCGTCGCTCGAGACGGGTGCGCCGCTGTTGGTCGTGGTGGTCGGGGTGCCGGTCGGCGTGTTCTGGTCGGACACGGTTCCTCCTGGGGTGGGACTTGGTTCGGTCAGGGGTGCTCGGGTGGCTCGGGGTCCGGCGCGTCGTGGCGCCGGTGCGGTGGGGCGGTCGCCGTCAGGCGGGCGTGGGGGCGTCTGCGTCGTCGCGCTCTGCCGCTGCGCAGCGGTCGCAGATGCCCCAGTAGGTGACCTCGGCGGTGGTGACCGCGAAGCCGTGGGTCTCGGACGGTGTCAGGCAGGGCGAGTGGCCGACCGCGCAGTCGACGTCCTCGATCGCGCCGCACAGGGTGCAGACGATGTGGTGGTGGTTGTCACCGGTCCGGCGCTCGTAGCGCGCGGGGCTGCCTGCCGGTTCGATGCGGCGGACGAGCCCGACGCCGGTCAGGGCGTTCAGCACCCCGTAGACGGCCTGGTGACTGGTGGTCGGCAGCTCGGCGGCGAGCGCGACGACGATGTCATCCGCGGTGGCGTGCGGCATCGAGTCCGTCGCGCGGAGCACGGCGAGGCGCGGGGTCGTGACCCGGAGCCCCGACGTGCGGAGCAGATCGGCGTCGGCATCCATGCTGAGCCTTTCTTTTGCAGGAATCAAGACAACACGTCCACTGTACACGAGCTGTTGCTGCTGGCCAGCGAGGTGACGCATGCCGCTACCGGAATACGAAGTGTCACGATCCGGTCGCGATCAGCTGGAACGACACTGGACCGACCGTTCCGCACGCTAACGTCCGGACATGTCCACGAGCCAAGGTCTGCCTGAACAGGCGAACAGCAGTGCGGACGTCCGGGGGATCATCGCGAAGCGGGACCTGGTCGTCGACCTCATCCGGACGGCCTGCGTCGTCCTCGTCGTCATCGTGCACGTCACGATGGTCGGCGTCGCCGCCGATGCCCAGGGGGTGCGGGTGACGAGCCCGCTGCAGGAACTCCCCTGGTACGTCGCCGCCACCTGGGTCGGGCAGGTGATGCCGCTGTTCTTCGTGGTCGGCGGGTTCGCGAGCGCCGTCGGCTGGCGCAGCACCGTCGCCCGTGGTGCGCCGAGCCCCGCCCGCGACTACCTGGCCACCCGCCTGGTGCGGCTGTTCCGGCCCGCGGTGCCGCTCTTCGTGTTCCTCGCGCTCGGGCTCGGGGTCGCGACGGCCGCGGGCACGCCGCCGGAGCTGCTGGCCGAGGTCGCGTTCGGCATCGGGTCGCCGCTCTGGTTCCTGGCCGCCTACGGCATCACCCAGTGCTGCGTCCCCGTGATGATGCGCCTGCACGAGCGAGCACCCTGGGCCACCCTCGCCGTGCTGCTCGTGCTCGCCGCAGTGGTCGACGCCGTCCGCCTGGCCACCGGGGTCGCCGAGGTCGGGCTGCTCAACCTGGGACCGGTGTGGCTCTTCGCGCAGCAGCTCGGGTTCCTCTGGGCCGACGGGTGGTTCGCGCGCCGGTCGAAGGTGCTCCTGCTGGCCATCGCGGTCGCCGCCTACGCCGTGCTCGTGCCGATGACCTCGGTCGGGCTGTGGGCGCCGGACATGCTGCAGGACCTGAACCCGCCGATGCTGCCGCTGGCGTTCCTGGCGATCGCGCAGGCGTGCCTGGTCCAGCTCGTGCACGCGCCGCTCACCCGGCTGATGCGCACCCGTGCCGCGCTCGGGGCCGTGTTCGTGCTCGGCCGCGACGGCATGACGATCTACCTGTGGCACCTGCCGCTGTTCATCGCGCTGAACGGCATCGCCCTGCTCGTCGGGGTGCCGTTCCCGGCGCCGGGCTCCGGCCCGTGGTGGGCGTCCCGGATCGTCGCGCTGGTCGTGGTGCTCGCCGTCGCCCTCGGGGTGGCACGTGCCCTGCGCTGGTTCGACCGGCCGCTCCCCCGCCTGCTGCCGTCGGCGGACCGTCCGGCCTGGCCGGTCGTCGCCGTCGCGGCCCTCTGCACCATCGGCCCGGCGTTCCTCGTGATGCAGCTGCACCTGTCGTTCGGTGTCGCGCTCGTCGGAGCCGTGGCCGTTCCGGTGGGCGTCTGGCTGCTGTCGCGGACCGTCCCGGCACGCGGGGTCGCCCGGATCTGAACCGGTTCTCACCGTCCCGGGGGCACGCCGGACCCCCGGCGCACCCCGGGCGGACGGAGGATGGCTCCGGCGGAACGACGGACGAGTCCGCCTGATCCCCAGGAGGCTCCCCACGCCGTCGACACCCGAGTTCTGGAGCACCTGGCGGTTCGACCCCCTGGCGGCGGTGCTCCTCGTCGTCGCCGCGCTCGCCTACGGCCGCTGGGTCGTCGGAGCGGTCCGACGAGGTGCCCGGTGGCCGTGGTGGCGCACGCTCGCCTTCGTCACGGCGCTCGTGCTGTTCGGCGTCCTGCAGTTCGGCATCGTCGGCGTCGACGACGAGCGGTTGCGCTGGGCGTTCGTCCTGCGCGCCGCCCTGCTGTTCTTCGCGGTCCCCACCTTCGCCGCGCTCGGTGCGCCCGTCGCACTGCTCCGGATCGGAGGCCCGGCTCGCCTGGCGCAGGCCGCCGACGCCGTCATGGGGTCACGTCCGGTGCGTCTGCTCGGCAACGCGATCGTCGCCCCGCTGGTCGCGCTGGCGCTGTTCGCCGTCCTGCTCACCCCGTTCTCGAGCGTGATCCGGGAGTCCCCCGTCTGGGCCGCCGTCATCACCGTGACCGTGCCGGCGCTCGGGTTCGGCCTGCTCGCCCCGCTGTCCGAGGTCGGTGTGCTCGTCTCGTCGACGTTCGCCACGGCCGAGTTCCTGCTGGCGTTCGTCGAGCTCGTCGTCGACGCGGTGCCAGGAATCGTGCTGCGGATCACGAACCACGTGCTCGACGGGTCCCTCGTTCCCGTGGTCGGGCGGGCCTGGTACCCGTCGCCGCTGCAGGACCAGCACCTGGCGGGCGACCTGCTGTGGTTCATCGCCGAAGTGGCGGACATCCCCGTGCTCGTCGCGCTGTTCATCCGGTGGCAGCGGACCGACCGCCGCGAGGCCCGGGACGTCGATGCTCTGACCGACGAACAGATGGACGAGCTCACCCGGGCGCACCTGCAGCGCCGCAGCTGACGGGCGGGGGTGCGTCCCCGACACGAGTGAGCAGAAGAAGTCGAGTACCCGGAGGTGACTCGACTTCTTCTGCTCACTCGTTGGGCGCCGAAGCGCTCGTGCCCTACTTCGCCGGGGCCCCCGCGGGCTCGGCGTCGGGCTGCGTGGTGACCGAACCGGTCTGCTGCCAGGCGACGGTCTGCTTCGGCTTCGCCAGGAACAGCGCCGCGACGATGGCCACGACGAGCACGATCGCCGGCAGGTAGAGCGACTCACCCATGGCCGTGGAGAACGGCTCGAGCAGGAAGCCCGGCAGACCGCCGACCTGCTGCTCCGCGCCACCGGCCGTGGCCCCACCGGACGACGCCGGGAAGTTCGCGGTGATCCGGGCCTCCATCAGGGCGGCGATGCCGGCAGAACCGAGCACCGCACCGATCTGCCGCGTGGTGTTGTAGACGCCCGAGCCGGCACCGGCCAGCTTCGGCGGCAGGTTGCGCGTCGCCGAGACGGACAGCGGCCCCCACATGCAGGCGTTGGCGAGCCCGAGGAGCGCGCTCGGCAGGAGCACCCAGCCCCACTCGGCGCCGCTCGTCAGCAGGGCACCGAACCAGAACAGGCCGACCGAGAAGCAGGCGAGCCCGAACGCGGCGACCCAGCGCGGGTTCCAGCGGTTGAGGTTCTTGCCGACGACCGGCGCGAGCGCGGCGGACAGCACGGCCTGCGGCACGAGAAGCAGTGCGGCCTGGGTCGGCGAGAAGCGCAGGACGTCCTGCGCCCACAGCATGATCGGCAGCGCGAACGAGGCGATCGCGACACCGACGGCCGTGATGGCGACGTTGGCCAGCGTGAAGTTGCGGTCCTTGAACAGACCGAGCGGCAGCAGCGGCTCGCCCTTCTGCACGCCCTGCCAGACCACGAAGCCGGCGAGCACCACGAGACCGACGATGATGAGCGACCACACCGAGATCGGACCGGCGATGACACCCCAGTCGTAGGTCTCGCCTTCCTGGATGCCGAACACGAGCAGGAACAGGCCCGCTGCGGACAGGAAGATGCCGAGGTAGTCGAACCGGTGCCCGTGCCGCTCGAACGACGGCACGAAGCGCTGCGCGAGCACGAACGCGACGACACCGACGGGGACGTTCACGAAGAAGATCCACTCCCAGCCGAAGCCGTCGACGAGCAGGCCGCCCACGATCGGGCCGACGAGCGAGGCGACACCGGCGACGGCGCCCCAGAGGCCCATCGCCGCGCCGCGGTTCTGCGGCGGGAAGATGCGGGTGATGACCGACATGGTCTGCGGGCTCATCATCGCGGCGCCGAGGCCCTGCACGACGCGGGCGACGATCAGCACCTCGATCGAGCCGGCCAGGCCGCACCACAGGCTGGCGAGCGTGAAGACCACGAGGCCGATCTGGTACATGACCTTCGGGCCGAAGCGGTCACCGAGCCGGCCGGTGATGAGCAGCGGCACGGCGTAGGCGAGCAGGTAGGCGCTCGTCACCCAGATCACGGAGTTGATGTCCGCGTCGAGCTCCTGGGCGATGGTGGGGGTGGCGACCGACACGATGGTCGAGTCGACGAGGATCATGAAGAACCCGACGACGAGTGCCCACAGGGCAGGCCACGGCTTCTTCTCGGTCGTCCGCGGAGGCGTGACGGTGGTCATCGAGTGGTTTCCTTGCTGTTCGTGGTGGTGTCTGCGGACGCGGCGTGGGCGTCCCAGGAGATGTGGCCGGCGGCGATCCGGTCGGCCGTGGCGGCGAGCCACTCGATCTGCGTCGTGAGCATCGCACGCACGTACGACACGTCGAGCCAGTACCGCTCGGGCAGGTCCTTCGCCCGGACGATCCCGAGGATCTCGTCCGCCTCGTCGCGCTGGGCCCGGAGTGCCGTGACCCGCGCCCGCAGCGCGGACTCGGCCTCGTCGACCGACAGGTTCTCGATCTCGGCGACGGCCAGGTGGAAGACGGGGTACTCCTCGGCCGGTTCGGCGATCAGCCGGACGAGCCCGTCGTGCAGGGCCGTCCACCCGTCGTCCGTGATGGCGTAGGTGGTGCGTTCCGGACGGTTGCCCGCCCGGTCGGTCCCCACGATCTCGGCGAGGCCGAGCTCCACCAGTCGGCCGACCTGGTGGTACAGGGTTCCGGGCCGGACCTTGACGTTCCGGCCGTCCCGGCGGTGCGTCATCGTCTGGAACATCTCGTAGGGATGCGTCGGCCCCTCGGCCAGGAGCCCGAGAGCGGCGAACGCGAGTGGCGTGAGCGACGGCACACGTGCCTCCAGTCCGCTTGTTCGTTGTTGACTATTCGACTTGGAATATACGCGTTGGAACAGACGTGAGCAACCGCACAGGAAGTGCCCGCCTGGAGGCCCGGGGCCGTCCCGGCGTGTCGCGTGCGCCCCGTAGACTGGTCGCGTCCCCCCACCCCTGAAGTGCTGGAGAGAACACGTGCCAACGATCGTCGTCGAGGTCATGCCCAAGGCCGAGATCCTCGACCCCCAGGGGAAGGCCGTGGGCAACGCCTTGGCCCGCCTCGGCAAGGCCGACCTGACCAACGTCCGCATCGGCAAGCGCTTCGAGGTGACCGTCGACGGCCCCGTCGACGACGCCAAGCTCGCCGAGGTCCGCGACATCGCAGCCGACGTCTTCTCCAACGCGGTCATCGAGGACGTCGTGTCCGTGACCGTGGAAGGCCAGTGACCCGGATGCGCATCGGCGTCATCACGTTCCCGGGCTCGCTCGACGACCGCGACGCCCAGCGCGCCGTCCGTCTCGCCGGCGCCGACCCCGTCGCCCTGTGGCACGGCGACCACGACCTGCAGGGTGTCGACGCGATCGTGCTGCCCGGCGGGTTCTCGTACGGCGACTACCTCCGTGCCGGCGCGATCGCCGCGAAGGCCCCGATCATGGCCGAGGTCATCGACGCAGCCGGCAAGGGCATGCCCGTGCTCGGCATCTGCAACGGGTTCCAGATGCTGGCCGAGGCCCGTCTGGTCCCCGGGGCACACACCCGCAACGCACACCAGCAGTTCATCCGTCGCGACCAGAAGCTCCGCGTCGAGACCACCGCGACCGCCTGGACCTCCGGCTTCAGCGCCCAGCAGGAGATCACCATCCCGCTGAAGAACGCCGACGGCCGCTTCGTCGCGGACGCCGACACCATCAAGCGCATCGAGGACAACGGCCAGGTCGTGTTCCGCTACCTCGGCGTGAACCCGAACGGCTCCATCGACGACATCGCCGGCGTCTCGAACGAGCGCGGCAACGTCGTCGGCCTGATGCCGCACCCCGAGCACGCGACCGAGGCCGGGTTCGGCCCGGACACCCCCGCCGCGATGGCCTCGGGCACCGACGGCCTGACCTTCTTCACCTCCGTGATCGAGCACGCGCTCGTCAAGTGACAGGGAACAACGACACCGTGACGACACACGTTCGCCCGAAGCCCGACACCGTGCAGGACGCGGCAGCAACCCCCGACAAGGAGCAGCCGTACGACGCGCTGGGCCTGAAGCCGGACGAGTACGCCCGCATCAAGGAGATCCTCGGCCGCCGCCCCACCTCGGGCGAGCTGGCGATGTACTCGGTGATGTGGAGCGAGCACTGCTCCTACAAGTCCTCGAAGAACTACCTGCGGCAGTTCGGCAAGAAGGTCACGCCGGAGATGACCAAGAACCTGATGGTCGGCATGGGCGAGAACGCCGGTGTCGTCGACGTGGGCAACGGCTGGGCGGTGACCTTCAAGGTCGAGTCGCACAACCACCCGTCCTACGTCGAGCCCTACCAGGGTGCGGCCACCGGTGTCGGCGGCATCGTCCGTGACATCATCTCGATGGGCGCCCGCCCCGTCGCCGTGATGGACCAGCTCCGCTTCGGCGCGATCGACCACGAGGACACCGCACGCGTCGTGCACGGGGTCGTCGGCGGCATCTCGTTCTACGGCAACTGCCTCGGCCTGCCGAACATCGGCGGCGAGACCTACTTCGACCCGGTGTACCAGGGCAACCCGCTGGTCAACGCCCTGGCCGTCGGCGTCCTGCGCCACGAGGACCTGCACCTGGCGAACGCCTCCGGTGCCGGCAACAAGGTCGTCCTGTTCGGGGCCCGCACCGGCGGCGACGGCATCGGCGGCGCGTCGATCCTGGCGTCCGACACCTTCACCGAGGGCGGCCCGACCAAGCGTCCGGCCGTGCAGGTCGGCGACCCCTTCGCCGAGAAGGTCCTGATCGAGTGCTGCCTCGAGCTGTTCCAGAAGGACCTGGTCGAGGGCATCCAGGACCTCGGTGCGGCGGGCATCTCCTGCGCCACCTCGGAGCTCGCGAGCAACGGTGACGGCGGGATGCACATCTCGCTCGACGACGTCCTGCTCCGCGACCCCACGCTCACCGCCGAAGAGATCCTGATGTCGGAGAGCCAGGAACGCATGATGGCGGTCGTCCGCCCCGACAAGCTCGACGACTTCCTGAGCGTCGTCGGCAAGTGGGAGGTCGAGACCAGCGTGCTCGGCGAGGTCACCGGCACCGGCCGCCTGGTCATCGACTGGCAGGGCCAGGAGATCGTGAACGTCGACCCGCGCACCGTCGCCGTCGACGGCCCGGTCTACGACCGCCCGGTCGCCTACCCGACCTGGATCGACGCGCTGCAGGCCGACACGGCCGCCTCGCTCGACCGTCCGGCCGACGGCCCCGCGCTCAGGGCACAGTTCCTGCAGCTGCTCGGTTCGCCGAACCTGGCGTCGAAGAACTGGGTCACGAACCAGTACGACACCTACGTGCTCGGCAACACCGCGCTGTCCTTCCCCGACGACGGCGGCATGATCCGCGTCGACGAGGAAACCGGGCTCGGCGTCGCGATCGCCACCGACGCCAACGGCCGCTACTGCCAGCTCGACCCGAAGCAGGGTGCCCGTCTGGCCCTCGCCGAGGCGTACCGGAACGTCGCCGTCACCGGTGCCGTTCCCGCTGCCGTCACCGACTGCCTGAACTTCGGCTCCCCCGAGAACCCCGAGGTCATGTGGCAGTTCTCCGAGGCGGTCGAGGGCCTGGCCGACGGCTGCATGGAGCTCGGCATCCCGGTCACCGGCGGCAACGTGTCGTTCTACAACCAGACCGGCTCGACCCCGATCCACCCGACGCCCGTCGTCGGCGTGCTCGGCATCATCGACGACGTCGCCAAGCGCGTGCCGTCGGGATGGCAGGACGACGGCCACAACATCTACCTGCTCGGCACCACGAGCCTGGAGCTCGACGGCTCCGCGTGGGCCGGCACCGTGCACGGCCACCTGGGCGGGCGTCCGCCGGCGGTCGACCTCGAGCGCGAGAAGGCCCTCGCCGAGCTGCTGTACGCGGCGTCCGGTGAGCAGCTGCTCACCAGCGCGCACGACCTGGCGGACGGCGGCCTCGGCCAGTCGCTCGCCGAGTCCGTGCTCCGCTTCGGCATCGGTGCCCGCGTGGTCCTCGACGAGCTCGAGACCCGTGACGGCATCGACACCGCGACGGCGCTGTTCTCCGAGTCGACCGGTCGCGTCATCGTGACCGTCCGGCGTGAGGACGACGTGCGGTTCCAGGGCATGTGCGCCGGCCGGGGCTTCCCGGTGCTGCGCATCGGCGTGACCGACGCGACGTCGAGCACGCTCGAGGTCCAGGGCGCGTTCGAGGCCACGGTCGACGAGCTGCGCGGCACCCACGCCGCGACGCTGCCGGCCCGCTTCGGCGACGTGATCGTCGAGGACGTCACCGAGGGGTACGTCGGCCGCGGGCCGCTCGACTCCGACGGTGCCTTCTCGCCGCGCACCGACGCCTAGGCCCGGTCCGCGGATGCCGATCGTCACCCTGCCGTTCGCCGAACTCGTCGACCGGTTCGGCCCCGTGCCGGACGGCATCGAGCTGGACGTCTGGGACGTCGAGTCGCCGTACGGTCGCCCGGACGACGTCGCGATCACGTTCCTGCCGTTCTACTTCGCGGGGCGGCACCGCTGGCAGTTCGTGCACGACCTGCCCGAGCTCCAGCTGCTGCAGCTGCCGAGCGCCGGGTACGAGCACGCGATCCCGCACGTGCCCGGGCACGCGCAGCTGGCGAACGGTCGCGGCATCCACGACGACGAGACCGCCGAGCTCGCCGTCGGCCTGGCGCTGACCTCGCTCCGCGAGATCTCGGCGTTCCAGGTCGACCGGGCGAACGGCGTCTGGGACGCCCGCGAGACCCGATCGCTCGCCGACCGCCGGGTGACCGTCGTCGGCTACGGGGCGATCGGGTCCGCGATCGCCACCCGGTTCGAGGCCTTCCGCACCGAGGTGACCGCGGTCGCCCGGACCGCCCGCGACCAGGACGGCCGGCACGTGCACGCGTTCGGCGAGCTGCCCGACCTGGCCCTGACGACGGACGTGCTCGTGCTCATCGCCCCGCTCACCGCCGAGACCGAACGGCTGGTCGACGCGGAGCTGCTCGCGGCGCTGCCGGACGGCGCCCTCGTGGTGAACGTGGCGCGCGGCAAGGTCGTCGACACCGATGCCCTGGTCGCCGAGCTGCGGTCGGAGCGGCTGTTCGCGGCGCTCGACGTCACCGACCCGGAACCCCTGCCCGACGGACACCCGCTGTGGACGACGCCGAACACCGTGCTCACGCCGCACGTCGGCGGCAACACCGACCTGAGCGTGCCGAGGTCGATCGAGCTCATGCGCAAGCAGGTCGCCGCGCTGGCCGAGGGTCGCCCCTTCGAGAACCTGATCGACTTCTAGCGCGCGGGGCTCCGAACACGCCGGCGTCTCGTCTCGTCTCGTCTCGTGCCGCTGCGGCATTGCGGCGTTGCGGCGTTGTCCAGACGCCGTCGTGTCGCTCCGACGCCGCAGTGGCGGGGGGGGG
>NZ_JADKSC010000002.1:696276-940853 GCF_015350855.1 Curtobacterium sp. VKM Ac-2889
CCCCCCCCCGACTTCGGGGCGTCACACGAACACGCCGGCGTCACGCAGGCACGCACGCACGAACACGCCGGCGTCACGCAGGCACGAACACGCCGGCGTCACGCAGGCACGCACGCACGAACACGCCGGCGTCACGCAGGCTCGCACGCACGAACACGCCGGCGTCAGACGGGGACGATGCAGGTCGGGGTGGCGACCGGGATCTGCGCGACGGCTTCGCCGGGCATGCCGTCGGCGTCGAGCGGCAGCACGGCCACCGCGTCGGACATCTGGTTCGCGACCAGCACGAACCCGGGCACCCGCGCGAAGTGCCGCGGCCAGACCCCACCGCAGGGAACGGACCCGATGACGGAGAGCCCGCCGTCACGCGCGTCGAGCACCACGAGCAGGTCACGCCCACGCACGGCCACGTAGACACGGCCGGCGTCGTCGACCTCGATGTGGCTGAGCAGCGACTCCCCCACGGCACCGTCGAACACGGGCACCGCGGCGATCGTCACCAGCGACCCCGAGTCATCGCGACGCAGCCGGTACACGCGGCCGTCGAGCTCACCGGCGACGAGCAGGTCGCCGTCGATCCAGGTCATGTGCCGCGGGCCGGCACCCGGTGCCACGTGGTGCACGCGGACCGCCTCGATGTCGGGGACCCCGTCGACGGACACCGTGATGCGGAACTCGTGCAGGGCGTCGCCGCCCAGGTCGGCGACCAGGACCGTGCCGTCCGGGGTGGCGATCGACTGGTGCGCGTGCGGGCCGTCCTGGCGGTCCTCGTCGGGGCCGGTGACGTCGGGCAGCACGGCGACCTCGGCCGCGTCGGCCGGCACCGAGCGCTGGTCGGCGTCACCGTGCAGCACCACACCGTCGCTCGCCGTCAGCGAGGCCGCGTGCGACTCGGCTGCCAGCAACGAGATCGCCGTGACGGTGCCGGAGACGTAGTTCGTGACGACGAGCGCGCCCGAGGGGTCGACCCGGATGTGGCACGGGGCGTCCCCACCGGCGGGGGCGTCCCACAGGTGCTCGAGCGCGCCGCCCTGCAGCCGGGAGGCCGACACGGCGCCGTCGTTCGTCTCGGAGACCGCGTAGACCCGGTCACCCGAGACGGCCAGGAACGAGGGGTCGTCGAGCACCGCGACGGTCCGGGGCGCCGGAGTGGTTCCGACCGGGCCGGCGTCGACCAGCGAGATGCCCGTGGCGTTCCCGCCGCCGGTCGCCGTGTACGACCCGATCAGCAGCGACGGCAGCCCGACGTTCATTCGTCGCGGCCCGCGATGCGCTCGTGGTGGTGGATGACCTCGGCGACGATGAAGTTGAGGAACTTCTCGGCGAAGGCGGGGTCGAGGTGGGAGTCGGTGGCGAGCGACCGGAGCCGGGCGACCTGTGTGCGTTCGCGGTCCGGGTCGGCAGCCGGCATGCCCGAGTCGGCCTTCAGGTGTCCCACGCGCTGCGTGTACTTGAAGCGTTCCGCGAGCATGTGGATCACGGCGGCGTCGATGTTGTCGATGCTCTGCCGGATGCTGCGGAGTTCGGCGACGGCGCTGGTTTCCGCGCTCGGTTCGGCCTCGGGCGGGGTGACCTCGTCGTTCATGGTCCGAGCCTACTGGCGGACGTGCAGCGGAACCCCGCCCGCGCCTGCGAGAATGTGCACATGTCGGTCCTGCTGGTGATCTCGGGTGTCTGTGCGGTCCTCGCGGGCCTCATCCACGTGTACATCTTCTTCCTCGAATCGGTCATCTGGACCAGTCCGCAAGCGCGCCGGATCTTCGGCATCGCTTCCGAGACCGAAGCCGTGGCGACCCGCTCGCTCGCCTTCAACCAGGGCTTCTACAACCTGTTCCTGGCGATCGGGGCCATCCTCGGCGTCGTGCTCGTGCTCGCGGGCAACACGGTGAGCGGCTGGACGCTCGTGGTGTTCTCCACCGCGAGCATGCTCGGGGCAGCGGTCGTCCTGATCGGCTCCGGCCGGAAGTACGTCAACTCCGCGTTCAAGCAGGGCACGCTCCCCCTGATCGCCCTGCTCTTCGCGCTGCTGGGGTCCACCGTCGGCGCCTAGTTCATCCCCCGAACTGCGAAAGCGACAGGGTGCCGCCGAACATCGGCGGCACCCTGTCGCTTTCGCGGTGGAGAAGCGCTCTGGGTCAGCCGAGCTTCTTCTCGAACTCCGCCGGCAGCTTGTCGAGCGCCCACTCGATCGCGGCCGTGGTGCCCATCGAGAACGCCGACGACACGTCCTTGTCGTCGAACACGATCGCGTGCCCGGCCTCGACCGACGGCACCTTCTGGAACAGCTTGTTCGATGAAGCCTCGGACGCGTCCACGTAGATCGGCAGGATCAGCGTCAGGTCGGCGTCGAGCAGGTCGAGGTTCTCGTCGGACAGGTGCACGGAGAACTCCTTGCCGGCCTGCTGGTCGATGGCCTTCGGGATCTCGAAGCCCAGGTTTCGCATGAAGGTCGAGCGGCTGTCGGTGGAGGCGTACGCCCCGAAGCCCTCGGAGCTGTAGGCACCGACGACGGCCGTCTTGCCCGCGAAGTCCGGGTGCGCCTTGCGTGCTGCGGCGTAGGCGTCGTCGAGGCCGGAGAGCAGCTTCTTGCCCTCGGACTCCTTGCCGAGCGCCTTCGCGATCATGGTCGTCTGCTGCTCGGTCGAGGCGAGGTAGTTCGCGCCGCCCTTCGGGATCGCCAGGGTGGGCGCGATCGCGGACAGCTTGTCGTACCGCTCCTTGTCGCCCGAGGACTTCACGTCGAGGATCAGGTCGGGGTTGAGCTTGAGGATGTCCTCGTAGCTCGGCTCGAGCGTCTGGATGATCTTCGGGGACTTGTCGTACGCACCCTTGAGCCACGGGCCGACACCGTCGCCACCGAAGGCGAGCCAGTCGCTCGCGCCCACCGGCTGCACGCCGAGTTCGAGGGCGGTCTCGGCGTCGCCCCACCCGAGTGCGACGACGCGCTTCGGTGCCGACTCGATGGTGGTGGTGCCGAGGCCGGTCGTGATCGAGACCGGGAACGCGGCGTCGGACGACCCCGAGGACGCGGAGTCCGTCGAGGAGCCGGAGCCGGACGCGCAGCCGGCGAGGACGAGGGACGCGGCGACGACGGCGCCGGCCGCGGCGAGCACGCGTCGGAGACGCAAGGGGGAACGGTTCACGAAGGGTAGCCTAACCTAACGGGGTGCTCAAGAAAACGGCTGGCTAGGCTGGGTGACCGTGGCGTTCACCGAACCAGGCCGCACGCACCTCGCGGTGCTCGGCTCCCCCATCGCGCACTCGCTCTCGCCCACGCTCCACGCAGCGGCCTACGATGCGCTCGACCTGCCCTTCACGTACGGGAGGCACGAGGTCGCGTCCGGCGGGCTCGCCGCGTTCGTCGCGGGGCTGGGTCCGGAATGGCGTGGGCTGAGCCTCACGATGCCGCTCAAGCGCGAGGTGCTTCCGCTGCTCGACCGCACGACCCCGCTCGTCGATGAGCTCGGGGTCGCCAACACGGTCGCGTTCCGCCACGAGGGCTCCACGATCGTGCGAGCCGGCGCGAACACCGACGTGCAGGGCCTCGTCCGACCGGTCGAGGCGCTCGGACACCTGCCCGGTGAGCCCACGATCCTGGGCGGCGGTGCCACCGCGGCGAGTGCCCTGACCGCTGCCGTCCGGCTCGGTGCCTCGCTCGTGCGGGTGTTCGTCCGCGACACCGCGAAGACGCACCCGCTGGTCGGCCTGGCCGTCCGGCTCGGGGTGACGCTCGAGGTCCACCCGTTGACCGAACTCACCGGCACCCACCACGGGTTCGTCCTGTCGACGCTGCCGGGCGGAGCCGCCGACGCCTTGGACGTCCGGCCGTCGGGACCCGACGCCGTCCTGTTCGACGTCGCCTACGAACCGTGGCCCACCGCGGTCGCCAGCCGTTGGACCGAGGCCGGGGGGCTGGTCCTGAACGGCCTGGACATGCTGACCGAGCAGGCGATCGGGCAGATCCGGTTCTTCCTGACCGGCGACGAGGACGAGCTGCTCCCCGACGAGGCCGGGGTCCGCCGGGCGATGCGCACCGCGGTCGACCTGCCCGCCGTCATCAGCGGTTAGCCGAACCGGGCAGCCCTCGGTCAGCCGCGGGACCGCGCCTCGGCATCGAGCAGCGCGACGGAGACGTCCCACAGCCGATCGGCCTGGTCGGGATCGAGCGCCCAGGGCAGCACGCCGTGCAGGCCGTCCTCGATCCGCTCCACCACCGCTGCTTCGTGGCAGTCCTCGAAGTAGCGACCCGTGACCCCGTCGAGTTCGGGTGCGGTGGCGAGCAGGACCGAGGTCGCGGCTCCCTGTTCCGGGGACTTCACGGCGTCGGCCGCGGCGAGCTTCGTGGCGGCCAGGACCGCCGGGTCCCAGTGCTTCTGCAGCCCGGTCCAGATCCCGCCGGGCATCAGGGCGTTCGCGGTGATGCCGTCGGCGGCCCACCGTCGGCCGGCAGCGACGGCGAACAGCACGTTGGCGGTCTTCGACTGCCCGTACGCGAGTCCGGGCTCGTAGCGACGTCGGCGGAAGAACAGGTCGTCGAACACGACGGGCGAACCACCGTGTCCGCTCGACGACACGGAGACGATCCGTGCCGAACCCGAGGCGGCAAGGGCGTCGTGCAGCCCGAGCGCGAGGGCGAAGTGCCCCAGGTGGTTGGTCGCGAAGTGCGACTCCCACCCGGCGGGCGTGGACGACTCGGGCGCGTCCATGATGCCCGCGTTGGCGACGAGCACGTCGAGCGGCCCGGACCACGCTGCAGCGCAGGCCGCGACGGAGGCCGGCCGGTCCAGGTGCAGCTCGACGACGGCCGGTGCGTCCGTCCCCGTCGTCCGCGCGATGTCGTCCGCCACCCGTCGGCCGGCCTCGACGTCCCGCACCGCGAGCGTCACGCGGGCCCCGGCTCCGGCGAGCGCTCGGGCGGTCTCCACCCCGATGCCGGACGCAGCACCGGTGACGATCGCCGTGCGCCCCGTCAGGTCGAGGCCGTCGACGACCTCGGCGGCCGTGGTCCGTTCGCCGTAGCGGGTGAGGTCGCGTGCGGGCATGTGGGCTCCTGTCAGCTGGCGTGGTGCGGAGCCGTCAGGCGACGACCCCGTCCACGTAGAACCATCGTCCCTGCTTGCGGACGAAGTCGCTCGTCTCCTCGAGCGTGCCGCGCTCGTCTTCGGAACGCCACCACGCACGGAACGTGACGGTGCCGTGGGAGTCGAACGGGCCTCCCGAGGTGGTCGCCAGCACGTCCAACCGTGTCCAGCGCTGGGACGCATCCAACTCGAGGCCCGCCGGACGCGTGCGCGGGTGCCAGGTGAGCAGCAGGTACTCCGGCAGGCCCAGCGCGAAGGCGCTGAAGCGGGAGCGCATGAGCCGTTCCGCGGTCGGCGCCACCGCCCCGGCGTGCAGGGGGCCGCAGCACTCGCCGTAGGGGTTGCCGCTCAGGCAGGGGCAGCGCGTCTCGTCGGGGACCACCGGCGGAACGCTAGTCGACGATGGACAGCGTGACCGTGATGTTGCCGCGGGTGGCGTTCGAGTACGGGCAGATCTCGTGCGCGCGCTCGGCCAGACGCTGCCGCTGCTCCTGGGGGGCGTTCGGGGCGTAGACGTCGAGCTCCACGGCGAGGCCGAAGCCCCCGTTGCCGATGCCGCCGATGCCGACCTCGGCGGAGACCTCGGCGCCGGTGGTGTCGAGCTCGAGCTCCTTGCCGGCGGCGTGCAGCGCACCGAGGAAGCACGCGGCGTACCCGGCGGCGAAGAGCTGCTCGGGGTTCGTGCCCTCGCCGCTGCCGCCCATCTCCTTGGGCGGGCGGGTGTCGAGGTCGAGCCGGTCGTCCTCGCTGCGGACGTGCCCGTCGCGGCCGCCCCCGGTGGCGTGGGCAGCGGCGGTGTAGACGATGTCGAGACTCATGGTCCGAGGTCACCGTGCCCGCCTGGACGATCGCTGAGGGGCAGCACCACGTCGCGGGCGCGGGCGCTCCGGGCGCCGCGCGCTCGGGCGTGTCCGGGTGGGGAGGGTGCGGGCGCGGCCGGGGCGCAGGGCGCGGGACGCCGCGCATCGAGTGAGCAGAAGATGTCGAGTCCCCCGCCAGCACCCGACGTCTTCTGCTCACTGAGCGCAAAGCGCGCGCAGACACCCCGCACCAGCACCGGGTAGACATGATGAGTGTTCAAGATCGGGTGGCAGGTCTTCCGCGAGCGCCTCCCCGCACTCGTCGGCCCCCGGCGCCGCCGCCGCATCCGGCTCGTCGGCAGCATCGCGGTGGTCGTCGCGTTCGTCGGGTTGGTGGTGCTCGCGCTGACGACGGACGCGTTCGACGCCACTCCGCTCCCGCCCGCCGGAAGGGTCGTCGTCGGCCTGCTCCTGTCCGTGGGCTTCGGGTGCCTCGCAGCCGCCTGCGTGCCGTCCGGGCCGAAGGGGTGGGCGATCGCGCCGATCCCCGGCATCGGGTGGCGCACGCAGGAGGCCGTTGCCCGGTACCACCGCAGGAACCCACCCCCGGTCGACCCGAAGCACCGCGACGCCGTCCTCGACCGGCTGCCGGAGACCCGCGACCTGCTCGTCCGCTCGGCGCTCGGCGGCCTCCTGCTCCTGACCGGGTGCGCGGCCGCCCTGCTCGCCGTGGTGATCGTCGACGTCGCCGCGATCTCGGCCGGCACCGGCTTGTCCCGCTTGCCGCTGTTCTGGTTCTTCCTCGGCATCACCGGCGCGACCACGGGCATCGGCGGTCTGCGCACCCTCGGCCGGCAGGAGCAACTCCGCGTCGAGGCCGAAGCACTCCCGCCGGTCCCTCCACCCCTGCCACCCCGCGGCCGCCCCGGCGCGCGGAGCGGCAGCAAGCTCGCACTGCCGGAGGAGTGAGCCGTGTTCACGCTCGGCTGGCAGGTCTTCCGTCGGCACGTCACGGACGTGCTCGATCCGGCACGCGTCCGACGCGCCGCCGTGTGGTCCGGCGTCGCAGCGGTCGTCGCGCTGGTCGGCATGGCCGTCCTGGAGGCCCGGGTCGACTGGACGGGGACCACTCCGGTCCGCAGCGTGGTCGCGATGGTGTTGCTGGCGCTCGGCGTCGGGCTCCTGACGTTCGCGTGCATCCCGACGTGGCAGCCGCCGGACCCCTCGACGACGATCAACGGCCGGCAGGTGCGGCCCTCGTGGCAGCTCGCCGCGCGGGGTGCCACGCAGCTGTACGTGCAGCGTCGTCCGGTGCCGGTCCTGCCGGAGCACCGCGACATCGTCCGCACCGACACGGTCCTGCTGCGGCGGGGGCTGATCGGCATGCTCGCCCGCGTCGCACCGTTGCTCGGTTCGGGTCTCGTCGCCGTCCTCGGGGCGTTCGTCCTCGGGGCCGCCAGCGGTTTCCACGTGCTCGCGATCGCGGCGTACACAGTCGGGCTGTCGGAGTACTTCGTCCGCCTCGGCCGCTCCGAACGCGCCCGCCTGGCCGCCGAGTCCCTCGAGCCCGCACCCGAGACGCCCGCACGCCCCACTTCGTGAGCAGGAACCGCACCGCACCGCTGTCGGCGGCGACGGGCACACTGGGCGCATGTGTGGAAGGTTCGTCGTTTCCGACACCACGGCCGATCTGTTGCCCGAGCTCATAGGCGAGCTCGCCGCCCGGACCGAGCACGTCGACCAGGACACCGGCGAGGTGCACCCCGGCCTCGCCCCGAGCTGGAACGTCGCCCCGACCGACCCCGTGTACGCGGTGCGCCAGCGGCACGGCGAACGGGAACTGCCGCAGATCAGCTGGGGCTTCGTGCCGAGCTGGGCGAAGGACTTCCAGAAGCAGCGCCCGAAGCCGATCAACGCCCGCATCGAGACGGTGGCGACGAGCGGCATGTTCAAGCGGGCATTCGCCACGAACCGCTGCATCGTCCCGGCGCAGGGCTACTACGAGTGGGTGGTGCGCGAGGACGGCAAGGAACCCCACTTCGTGCACGAACCCGGCGGCGCCCTGGCGATGGCCGGCGTCGTGAGCGCCTGGCCCGACCCCACGAAGCCCGAGGGCGACCCGGACAAGTGGCGGCTGTCGCTCGCGATCATCACCCGTGACGCCCACGTCGCTCCGGGCGAGGTCCACGACCGCATGCCGGCGTTCCTGACGCCGGACGGCTACGACGACTGGCTCGGCGGCGACCTGCACACCGACGACCTGCTGGCCCTGCTCGACCACGAGTCGCTGACGGTGGCCGCGGGACTTGCGCAGTACGAGGTCTCCCGCACGGTGAACAGCGTGCGGAACGACGGGCCGCAGCTCATCGAGCCCGTCGCGTAGGGTCGCGCCCCACGCGGACAGGGCAGGGCTGGCACGCATACGCGAAGAACCCCCGTCGGCATGCCGGCGGGGGTTCGAGGATCAGCGAGCGGTCAGCAGCAGATCAAGCGGTGGGACGGATGACGTCCGGCAGCACCACGTGCAGGCGCTCGGTCAGTCGCGCCTTCGCTTCGTCGAGGGAGCGGAAGTCCCCGACGTACTGGCCGAAGGTGTCGGCGACGAAGAAGTGGGTGCCCTGACGGTCGACGGTGCCGCCGTAGTAGCCGCCGTAGTTCGCGACCCACAGGCCGGTGTCGGCCTGCGCCCACGTGATGTGGACGGGGGCTGCCTGCACCGGAGCCACGACCTGGGCCTCGATCTCGGCGATGACCTCGATCGTCTGGGTGTCCAGGGTCACCTCGGCCTGCTGGCGGTGGGCGACGGTCGTGCTCATGGTGCTGCTCCTTCGTGCTGTGCTGCGTACTGGGTGGTGCCGGTGGTTCCGGGTGGTGCGGGCGTCGCGGTCGACGCCGGGGGTCTTGGTGTCCGCCGTCGTCACTCGACCGGCCGGATGACCGGCGGGAGCATGACGTGCAGCTGGTCCTCGAGCTTGGTCTGTGCTTCTTCGAGGGAGGCGAACTCGCCCACGACGAGTCCGAAGGTGTCGGAAGCCACGTAGCGGTCGTCCCGCTTGTCGACGCTGCCGCCGAAGTACCCGCCGTAACCGGCGATCCACTCGCCCTGGTCTTCCTGCACCCAGGTGACCTTGGCGCGCTTCGGGCGCGAGGAGAGCTCTGCGTCGGCTTCGAGGATCGCGATGGTGTCCACGGTCTCGGTGTCGAGGGTGACCTCGGCCTGCGTCGCGTTGTTCACGGTGATGCTCATGTCGCTCTCCTTCACGATCCGGGGTACATCTGCTGACACCAGAACGCTACGAGAACAGCCGCGGGGATCGCCAGCGAGGCCCGTGGATTCACGGGTTCCGTCAATGCGACCCATCGGCCAGCCCCGGATTTCCGGGCAGGTGCGTCGCATTTCCGGGGTACAGGGCCAGGATCGGGGTACTCGTTTTCCGGATCGACGCGATCGGGGGACGAAACGGTGCGGTCACCGGCCTGGAGGCGCGACTCGCTAGCGTCGGCATGTGACCTCCGACAAGCCCCGCGTCGACGACCGCGCACCCGCCACCTGGCGCAGCCGTCGGTTCGCGACGGGGTTGGCCGTCGCCTACGGCGTCGCCCTGGCACTCGTCGGCTTCTGGGGCTCCCCCGTCGACGCTTCGGGCGGCCCGTGGCTCACCCGTGCACTCGCGGCCGCACACCGTCACGGGCTGCCGGACCGCATCGACTACGCCGCGGTCGAGTCGTTCGCGAACGTCGTGTACTTCGTGCCGCTCGGCCTGCTGGTGGTGCTGCTCGCCGGTGCACGGTGGTGGTGGGCCGCCATCGCCACGGGGCTCGTCGTCAGCGCGTGCATCGAGACCGGCCAGGCGCTGTTCCTGCCGGCCCGCACCGCGACCATCGACGACGTCGTCGCGAACGGCGTGGGGGCGCTCCTGGGGGCCGTGGCGGGCGTGCTGCTCCTCAGCCGTGCGGCCCGGCGTCACTGACGACGATCCCCGCGCGCGAAGAAGCCCCCGGAGCAGGTGCTCCGGGGGCTTCGTTCAGTGTGTCGAGACTCAGACGGACTCGCGCTGGCGGCGGACCGAGCCGCGGACCAGCAGGAGGCCACCACCGAGGACGACTGCGCCACCGGCGACCCAGAGGGCCAGGGCGGAGACGGTCGAACCCGTGAAGGCCAGCGTGCCGTCGGTGCCGTTGCCAGCGCCGGCGCCGGCTGCGGGAACCGCAGCAGCGTCAGCTGGGGCGACGGTGAAGGCCGCGAAGCCGACGACGCCCGAGGTGGCGCCGGTGGCGGTCAGGTTGTAGGTGCCCGAGGCGCCCTGGGGGAACGTGACCTTGACGACGAGCGAGCCGTCCGACGCTGCCGTGTAGGACTTCGAGACGGTCGTGGTCGGCAGGGCGCCGAGCGTGACCGCACCGGCACCGGTGACCTGGACGTTGACGGTCTCGTTGTCCTGGAAGGCACCCGGCGTGAAGCTGACGGCCGCGGTGCCACCGGCGACGGCGCTGCCGGAGACGGAGACGTCGGAGTCAGGCGTGTACCCGGCGGCGTTGGCGACGGCCGGAGTGGCGAGCAGTGCGGCGCCAGCCAGCACCACCGCTGCGATGAGCTTCTTCATGAATGGTTCCCCTAAAGATCTGGTTTCCAGACCCTGACGCCCAGAGCCCGCTCCCTCGCCGGTCCGAACCCAGGCCATGGTTATGGCGGGTGTTATGGCGAAGTTCCCTCAATCTAGCGGGTTTTCACAGCGATGTGCCAGATCGTTTGGATTTCGGTCATTGGTCGTCATGTGTTCACCGTGCTCGATCGGGCGCCCGAGCACCCCCTGTCGACCTTTCTGCGGACATCCGTCAGGAAAACCCCTGGTCAATCGGCAGTCCCCGTGGCGCCACAGTCGTCCTGACCGTCACATCAGGAGTCTTTGCGGTCGGACAGGCAGGTGGGATGCCCCCCGGAGTGGGGGCGTGCCCTTCGCGCTCAACGGATCTTTCGAAGGAATGAGTGCTCGTCAGCCCGCCGCGAGTGGGTCCTCACACGAGAACGTCAGCGGCTGGGTCTTCGTGGAGCGGACGCCGGGGGTCGAGGTCGCGCTGACGGGAGCCCTCCCGAACTTCGCTTCGCCCAGGAACGCCACCCGGTACGTCAGGCTCTCGCCCGGCGCGAGCAGGGTCTGCAGCTGCGCGACGGGGTGCCCGCCGTCGGTCTGGGTCTGCACCGGTGTCGTCTTGCCGTCCTTCGTGGCGCCGAGGAAGATCGCGTTCTCCGGTGCATACGCGGCGAGGAGCGTCTTGATCTTGCCCGGCTCCACACCGAAGTTGCCCCCACCCGTGACGTACTCGGGCAGGCTCGTCGCCGCGTCAGCCGGTGCCGTGTTCTTGATGGTGACCTGGACGACGGACGTCGGGCGTCCGTCCTTTCGGCACACCGAGCTGCCGACCGATACCCGCTTGTCGAGGTAGTAGTCCATCTTCGATCCGGTGCCGTCGTTCAGGTAGACGGCGAGCTGCCGTCCGTCCGCAGTGGCGGTCGGGAGCTCCCCGGCGACCGGCGTCCCGCTGATCTGGCGCTGTTCAGCCTTGTCCACGCTCCAGAGGCGCAGTCGCCCCTCGCTCGAGCTCTGCGTCAGGGCCGACACGAAGGCCTTCGTGTCGAACCCGCCGGATGACACCTTGGCGAACACCGCGCTGGCAGCGGAAGCGAAGAACGCGTCCTGCGCCACCGGGTCGGGGTACTTCGCGTAGACGTCGCTCAGCAACAGCTTGACCGCGTTGTCGGCGGTCAGGGTGTCCCCGGTCGGCAGCTGCACCGGGCCGGTCGCCTTGAGGATGTAGCTCAACGTGACCGGATCCATGGCCAGCACACCGTCGACCTGCTGCCCGAACTTCTGCTTCCACATCTCCCGCGCGAGCTTCGCCGACACGTCGAAACGCGGCGTCAGCGTGACGTCCTGCATGTACTCGCCGGTGATGTCCCCGTAGAGCCCCCGAGTGTCCGCGGTGAGCGGTAGCACGGGCTGGTCGTACGGTCCGAACGACGAGCCGGACGCTTGGTTGCGGAGACTGATCGCCCCGTCCTTCGCCTGCAGGAGCGCAACTGCGCCCGGGATCCCCCCGCCGGCGCGGAGCTCGGCGTTGTTCTGGAACAGCAGGACGTAGTTCCGGTCGCTGTCGTGGCCGAGCATGGCCGGGGCGAGCTGGACGATGCGGTTCGCGGTCGTCGCCTGCGCGGACGCCGACGACAGCGCGTTCCGCAGCTGGCCGACCGCTGTCGTCACCGGTGACAGCGTGCCGCTGACGTCGATGGCCTCGGCGTCGCGGTGCGCCCCGGCGAGGGTCTTGGTCGCTTTGGCGACCGAAGGCTGGGCGTCCTCGATCGGCTGCAGGTCGATCTTTCCGTTCTTGGGTGCGAACGAGTCCGATCCGAGCTCGCCGACGGCACCGGCGACCGGTGTGACGGCGTTGCGTGCGACATCGTCGACGATCACCGAGACGTCACGCACCGCACGCAGGTTCTCGCCGAAGAAGGGCACGTGCTGCGCCGCGCCCCAGACGGGATCGCCGGTCAGGGAACGAGCCGCCGCCGCTTCGTCTTCGAGACGCGCGGCGGTCTTCTGGACCGCGGCAGGGTCACCACCGGTCAACTGTGACCGCAGCGTGTCCACGTCACCGACTGCGCGTTCCAGATGCCCCTTCGCCAGGTAGGCACGGATCCCCACCCAGGCGACAGCGAGGATGAGCAGCAGGACAAGGGCGAGGACGACCCACAGAACGATCCGGGCCCTGGACCCCCGGTGAACTGCAGTGCGTCGCGACTCGGGCGCGTCGGACATGAGGCGATCCTACGGTCCGGTGGGTCCAGCACCCATCACTGACGGACGGAATCCGCGTGTTCGCGGTACCAGTCGATCGTGCTGCGGAGCCCGTCTTCGAGGCCGATCTGCGCCGTCCACCCGGCTTCCGCCAGCTTCGACACGTCGAGCAGCTTCTGCGGCGTCCCGTCCGGCTTGCTGGTGTCCCAGACCGTCTCACCCTCGAACCCGACGATCTTGCCGATCGTCTCGGCGATCTCCTTGATGGTGACGTCCGAACCGGTCCCGACGTTGACCTGGTCAGGACCGTCGTAGTGCTCCATCAGGTGGAACACCGCGGCCGCCATGTCGTCGACGTGCAGGAACTCGCGACGGGGCGACCCGGTCCCCCAGTTCTCCACCGTCGACGCACCGCTGCGGGCGGCCTCGTCGTACCGGCGGATGAGCGCCGGCAGCACGTGGGAACCGGTCGGCGAGAAGTTGTCGCCCGGGCCGTAGAGGTTGGTCGGCATGGCCGAGATCCACGGACGACCGAACTGTCGACGGACAGCCTGCACCTGCAGGATGCCGGCGATCTTCGCGATGGCGTACGCGTCGTTGGTGGGCTCCAGGTGGCCGGTGAGCAGCGCGTCCTCGTGGATCGGCTGCTCGGCCATCTTCGGGTAGATGCAGGAGGAACCGAGGAACACGAGGCGCTCGACACCGTGCTCCACCGCGGCGTCCATCACGTTGACCTGGATCTGCAGGTTCTCGCTCAGGAAGTCGTGCGGGTAGGTGTTGTTCGCCATGATCCCACCGACCTTCGCGGCGGCGAGCACGACGTGCTTCGGCTGCTGCTCGGCGAAGAAGGCGAAGACGGCGCTGCGGTCCTTCAGGTCGAGCTCGGACGAGGTCCGCCCGATCAGGTCCGTGAAGCCCTCCGACTCAAGCTTGCGCCAGACGGCCGAGCCGACCAGGCCGCGATGGCCCGCCACGTAGACACGATCAACCCGGTCGATCGGACCGGGGGTGAAGTCGGCGGTGTCCATCAGGAACCCCAGCTCTCGAGTCGGACGGTGTCGATCCAAGGTCGGCCCTCGTGTTCGAGCGCCGAGATGTCGGCGTCGACCATGATCCGCGCCAGCTCCGCGGTGTCGACCGTCGCCTCCCAGCCGAGTTTCTCCTTGGCCTTCGAGGCGTCACCGACGAGGGCATCCACCTCGCTCGGTCGCAAGTAGCGCTCGTCGAACCGCACGTGGTTCTCCCAGTTCAGGCCAGCGTGCGAGAACGCCGTGGTCAGGAAGTCCTTGACCGTGAAGTTGCCACCGGTCGCCAAGACGAAGTCGTCGGGCTCGTCGGCCTGCAGCATCCGCCACATGCCCTCGACGTACTCGGCCGCGTACCCCCAGTCACGGACGGAGTCGAGGTTGCCGAGGTACACGTGGTCCTCGAGGCCGGCCTTGATCCGAGCCACCGCGCGCGTGATCTTGCGGGTGACGAACGTCTCGCCGCGACGCGGCGACTCGTGGTTGAACAGGATGCCGTTCACCGCGAACATGCCGTAAGCCTCGCGGTAGTTCCGCGTCACCCAGTAGCTGTAGACCTTCGCGGCACCGTACGGAGAACGCGGCCAGAACGGCGTCTCTTCGTTCTGCGGCGGCGGGGTGGCCCCGAACATCTCGGACGAGGACGCCTGGTAGAAGCGCGTGTGGATGCCTGACACGCGGACGGCCTCGAGCATGCGCATCGTGCCCACGCCGGTCACGTCACCCGTGTGCTCGGGCTCATCGAACGACACACGCACGTGTGACTGCGCCGCCAGGTTGTAGACCTCGTCCGGCTTCAGTTCACTGAGCAGGCTGACGAGCCTGGCACCGTCACCGAGGTCCCCGTAGTGCAGGAACAACTTGGCGTCGGGGTTGTGCGGGTCCACGTACAGGTGGTCGATCCGCGACGTGTTGAACGTCGAAGCACGACGGATCAAGCCGTGCACCTCGTACCCCTTACGAAGGAGCAGTTCGGCCAGGTACGACCCGTCCTGTCCGGTGATGCCCGTGATGAGCGCGCGCTTGGTCAATCGTTCCCCGATTCGCTTGATGCGTCTGTCTTTCGGCCTGCAGTCAGAGCCTTCAGTAGCTGAGCAAACCTATCGAAGGAAGCTCGCGGGTCGAGCTGACTCGTTCGAAATTGACGACCATTCTCACCCATCTTGGCCGCGAGGGCAGGGTCCGACTGCAGTGAAGCAGCCGCATCAAGCAGCGCTTGCGGGTCATCAGGTCGGACGACTGGGCCAGCCGCCGCCAACAAGACCTCGCTCTCGGTGATGCTGCCGTGATCTGTCGCCGCGATCACCGGCAGACCAGTACTGAAATACGAAGTGAGCTTGCTCGGCACGGCCATGCCCTCGATACCACTTCGCTCGTTCACCAAGAGCGCGTCAGCAGCCGAAAGGGCCAGCCGAAATTGGTCGTCTGGCAGCGACCCGATCATGGACAGGGTCGGGACGTCCGACGAGAGCTCCGCGAGGCGCTCTCGCTGATTGCCGTCGCCGAGAAGGACAAAGCGCACATCGCTGCGTTGAGCATTCGCGAGACGCGCCGCCGCAACAACGTTCTCAAGTCCCTGCTTCAATCCCATGTTGCCCGCGTGCAGCACCACAAAGTGCTCCGGTTCCCAACCGAACGCAACCCGTGCATCTCCCCGGTTCGGCGGCTCAATGTCGGCCAGGTGAGACCAGTTCCGCACAACCGCAACAGCCCCAGGCTGAAGGCCGAACTCCTGAACGACTGTGTCGCGGAAGCGTTCGTGGATCACGACGACCTTGTCGGAGGAACGCAGGACCCATCTTTCGATGGCGGCAATGGCTCGCCCGGCGAGCGCGGATCGTCGACCGCCGAGTTCCTTCACACCGAGTGTGTACAGATCTTGAACCCACACGATCACGGGACGCCTCGTGATCACTTTGGCTTTCACAAGGGCGAGCGCAGAAGAGATCAGCGCCGGAGAAACGAGCACAACTGCGTCGGGACGCCCGAACGCTTCTGTGAGCGTTGCCAGGCCGAACGACAGCTCGGACAGAGCTCGGGCAACACCGCCAGGCTTCTTCGGCAACGCGTGCCGCCGGCGCACCACTCGGACCGCGCCTTCGATACGCACTTCCTTTCGCGGGGGACGCCCCCCACGGAAAGACCACTGCGGGTAGTGAGCGAAAGAAGAGATCACGCGGACCTGCCACCCGCGGGCGGCGAGTTCCTCCGCCATCCCAGCCGAGTATGGAGCGATTCCAGTGCTCTCCGGCGAGTAGTTCAGTCCGACCAGCAGGACGGAGGGCGACGGGTTCACGGTGTGAACATAACAGCTGCCTGTCTACGGAGAGCGGAGGGACGAGTAGGGCAAACAGCCACGAGACCCCCGGCACCATCGCAGCGGTGCGCTGGCATCCGGCCCGCTCGGCAGCAGTCGGGAGAGTTGACGACGAACTCCGAGAACCCGCGCGCTGGTATGGTCGCGCCATGTCGGATCGGCCGAAACTTCCCTCGAAGCCCCAGAGGCTCCGATGAGCCTACGATCGTTCGTCGGCTCGCGGATCGGGAACGTTGAGATGGCGACGCTCGCGATCGTGGCGCGCCTGCCGCTTCATGCTGCGCGCGTGAGCGCGCTGCGCGCGTGGGGCGCGGAAATCGACGGTACCGCGACGCTTTATCACGGCTTCCAGGTCAGATCCGCGCGTCGGCTCCGTATCGGGGCGCGTACGAGCGTCGGAGATGGCGCGATCCTGGATGCTCGCGGCGGTTTGACACTGGGGAACGACGTCAATCTATCGACGCAAGTTCACATCTGGACTGCGCAGCACGCGTGGGACTCAGCTGACTTTGACTACGTCTCTGCTCCGGTGACCATCGGCGATCACGTTTGGCTGAGTACGCGAGTCACCGTCCTCCCAGGCGTATCGATCGGAGAAGGTGCCGTCGTGGCCGCGGGCTCCGTCGTGACGAAAGATCTGGCGCCGTACGGGCTTTACGGGGGCGTGCCTGCCCGGAAGATCCGGGAGCGTGAGGGGCCGAAGACCTACCGGCTGGCATCAGCGAAGGCCAAGGCTTGGTGGTGGTGATGCCACTTCGCAAGGGGACTGCTCCACGAAGCTGCCCGTTGCACACTGGCTGAGAAGCCTGATCCGATCGGCTGGCCAGCCGAGGCGCCTACGGTCGGTCAAATCAACACGTGCGTGGGCGCGGTAACAGAGCAACCAGCCGTGCTCCTCCGCGTGCCCCTGCGATGCCGGTCCTACGGGCGAGGGAGACTTCGTACCCTCACCGAGCGGCGCTGGAAGGGGCCGCTGCCCACCCGTCGGCCCGAGGGCGCCGAACACGAGATCCCCTCGACGGAGCCCCGCACGAACTATGCTGACCTGGGGCGCCCGAGCCTCGGTTGCCAGTAATAATCCGAGGAGCGAAAGTGGAACGAGCGTCAGAACCTCTGAATGATCAGACCGTCCCCGTGATCTCGCTCCGCTTGGCACCCGGCGAACGTGCGTCCTGGGACCGCCCTTTCATCTTCGTTGCCCTTTGGTCAGTCGTCGAACTCATCCTTGTGACCAATCCATGGCAGATCAGCTCTCGCTTACGAGTATGGGCACTGCGACGGTTTGGGGCCGATATCGAGGCGGGTGTCGTGTACAGACCTCGCACCAGAGTGCGTTTTCCGTGGAAGCTGCGCATCGGTGCAGATTCGTGGATCGGCGAGGGAGTTTGGATACACAACCAGGCCGAAGTTAGCATCGGACACGATGTCGTCATCTCGCAAGAGACTTTCATCACGACCGGGAGCCACGCCTACCGTAAAGACATGGCTTTGCTTACGAGGCCCGTCGTCATCGACGACGGCGCGTGGATCACCTCGCGTTCCATGGTCACCGGCGGAGTGAGGATTGGCAGGTCCGCCCTCGTCCGCCCGATGAGTCTCGTCAGCGATAGCATCCCCGAGAACGCCATTTACGGAGGGAATCCGGCCGTCCAAGTCGGCTGGCGCTTCCCCCGTCCGGAGAGCAACCGATGAGCCGCAGATCGCACAGCAAGAGCATCACGGCCGCGAGGGCCCTGCTCAGAGAGGTGTTTTTCGCTTCAACCACCGGGATCGTGCACCATCTCATCAGGCAGCGCTCATTCCCCCGCCTACTACGCTCAAGAGCGCTTGGACGCCTCGGGAGCGACATAAATCGGAGCGCAGTGATCAACGCGCACGTGACCATAGCGGGGCGAGCGAACCTCACCGTTGGCGCGAGGACCTTTCTCAACGAGGGCATCTACCTCGACCTCTCCGAACAGATCACGATCGGGAAGGACTGCGCTATCGGTCACCAGGTCCTCTTCACCACCGCTACACACCAACTCGCGAAAGCGGGACGGAGAGCAGGTCCGGCGGTAGTTCGACCGATCGTGGTAGGCGACGGCACCTGGATCGGCTCGCGCGCCACGATCCTCCCGGGAGTGACAATCGGTTCCGGCAGCGTCGTCGGGTCCGGTGCAGTCGTCACGAGCGACATCCCCAACAACTCCGTCTACGCCGGGGTTCCAGCCCGCCTCATACGTGCACTCGATACCGACCTCGAACCAGAAACTGAGACTCGAGCATGAACTCCCCCCGCCGGTCAAGCGGCCTCCTGCAGATTTCAGTGATCGTTCTCGCGAAGAACGAAGAAGCCCAGATCGGTGACACGCTCTCAAAGCTCGGCAGGTTCGCCGAAGTCACCGTTGTTGACTCACGGAGCGACGACCGAACAGCCGAAATCGCACTGGCTCATGGCGCTCGAGTACTCCAGTTCGATTGGGACGGTCAGTATCCCAAGAAAAAGCAGTGGTCGCTCGAGAATGTCCATACAGAACTCGACTGGACCCTGCTCCTAGACGCCGACGAGACCCCTACCGATGAGCTCCTCACTGAACTCGAAGCGGTGCTGCGGGCAGATTCCGGCAGCTACAGCGCCTACGATCTCCCGCTGCGCTACAGATTTGCTGGCACCGTTCTCCGACACGGCCACAAGGTGACCAAGCGCTCTCTCTTGAGAGCCGGAAGATGCCGCTTCCCAGACGTTGGCGACGAGCTCGTTCCGGGGATCCGAGAAGTAGAAGGACATTATCAACCTGAGGTTGACGGGCAGACCGGGCGACTCTCTGGTGCAATTCTGCACGATGATCAGGATCCCGTGAGCAGCTGGTTCGATCGTCACAACCGCTACTCCGATTGGGAAGCTCATCTTCGCGTCAAACGAGATGTGCGGACAGCCGTCGCACAGCGGCGATCTCGACAGGGACGGCTCTTCGACCGAGTACCCTTCAAGCCGGCGGCGTTCTTTCTGTATTCGTACTTGTTCCGCGCTGGATTCCTCGACGGGCGCGCGGGATTCGACTATGCGTTCGCCCTTTCTTCGTACTACTGGCAGATCGGCGTGAAAACTCGAGAGCTCCAGCGTTCAGGTCCGGACACGCGCTGATGCACATTCTCCAGATATGTGACACGCTTGCGACTTCGAACGGTGGGCCCGCCCGGAATGCGTTCGAACTGAACCGCGCGCTCAACGCGAGCGCCGCATTGCAGGTTGACCTTGTGTGGATACATGGAGACCGTGAGGCCTCCGTCCTGGAGGGTACGTCTGTCCCGCGGTCTCGCGATGGCCGCCCCGGCCCGCGTCAGCTCAGCTGGCGAGCTGACAACCACGACGCCGAGCTGATCTCGTTGACCTCTGCCGTCCGTGCTCTGCGCCAGCACGACGTGGTGATCGTCCACGGGTTCTACCTGCCTTGGATTCCCTTGGTACTGATAGCGGCATTCTTCCTCCGCAAACCCGTGGTCCTCATGCCACACGGCGCGTTGACGTCCTACGAGACCTCGAAGAAGAGCGTGAAGAAGGCCTGGTTCCGCAGGGCGATCCGTCCCCTCGTGCGTCGCACAGTGCGAGCCCTGGCAGTCGGGTCTAGCAGAGAAGCCGAAGATGCCACGGTCGTTCTTCCCGGTGTGACTGCCACTGTCTGTGGAGTAGGCACCTCCATGGTCGGCGCTCCGACTTTCCGCGAGGTGACGCCGCCCCTTCGTCTTCTCACGCTCTGCAGGCTTGCCGAGAAGAAGCGGATCGATGTCGCGATCCTCGCCTTGAGCAAGCTCAGGTCCATGGGGATCGCGGCACAGCTCGTGATCGCAGGAGCCGGGAGCGAGCTCACGAACCTCCAGCGCTTGACCCGCGAACATTCGCTCGATGACAGCGTACGTTTCGTCGGCGAAGTGACGGGACAAGCCAAGAGACGGATCTTCCAAGACGCCGACGTATTCCTGCTACCCAGCGAGGACGAGAACTTCGGCATCGTCGTCGCTGAAGCTCTGGCCAACGGGGTTCCCGTGGTCGCGAGTGAACATGTACAGGCGGCGTCAGTTGCTGCTTACTCGCGGGCGGTGAAGTTGGTTGCTTCGCCTGACCCGGACGACGTTGCGACTCTTGTGCAGCAGTTCGCTGCGGAAGAGCAATCGACCCTCCGGGAAGCTGCGCTCGAAGTCGCTGCTGCGGAGTTCGGCTGGGAACGCGTTGCTCAGCGATGGCTGACCGTCCTTCGTAAAGCGACGGGTGATCGAATTGATTGAGAAGACGAAAGTGCCCATCGAGTCAGACAGAAGCTCCACCTGGTCCAGGCTCGCGGCCCGGACGTTGGTCTTCCTACTTCCCATCCACGTCGGAGTCCCGTTTGCGTCGAGCGTTCTCTCATGGGGGTTCCTTCTCGCAATCCCTCTCCTCCCGGTCGTCCTCCGAACGCTCGTCCGGCAAAGAGGACTCAAGCTTCTGAGCCTGGTCGTGTTGATCACGCTGGCGTCAGGATTCGTCTTGACCGCGTTCGCCCAGAGGGACCACATGGTCAACGTCAGCTACTTCTGGGTCACCGTCAGTTCGGTCGCGTGTGCCGCGTACGTGTTGATCCCGGTCCTGGTCTGGTCTCGCGGAGTCCTCAGCATCTCAGGCGTTGCCATCGCATTCGCGGTGGGGTCGACCGTCGAGGTACTTGCGACCCCCGAGACATGGGAGGGCAACATCTGGAAGTTCGGCCTCGCCTTCCCGGTTTCAGTCATCCTCCTCGCCATGACCTCGCGGTCGAAGGCTCTTGCCCCTACGTTCCTAGCCCTCGCCGTGATCGCGGGCGTGGCGATATCGGCCGGTGACCGGAGCTACTTCGGATTCGTGGCCGTCGTGCTCATCGTGGTTCTGATGCCGCGGGCACGCCGACGCAGAACACCAGGCCGGTCGATACTCGCCGTCGCCGGCCTGATCGCCTCTGGCGCTGTCGTCTATTCAGCAGGAGTCGCTCTAGCTCTGGCTGGGTACCTGGGTGAACGGAACCGAATCGTCACGACCGCTCAACTCAAGGCGTCCGGTTCCGTGCTTACGTCGGGTCGAAGCGAGTCCGGTGCGGCAGCCGCGCTGTTCGTCCACCGCCCGCTGGGGTACGGGCCCGGCGTCCTGCCTTCGGCGGCTGATGTGGCTATCGGACAACAGGGCCTTGCCGGTCGAGGGCTTGACTTGACCGGCCAGTACGTGCGGGACTACCTCTTCGGCACTGGTTTCAAACTGCATTCAATCACGAGCGATCTTTGGGTCAGCTTTGGAATACCGGGGATTCTCCTGGCCTTGACACTGGCATTCTTTGCGGCTCGAAGCCTCACCGCAAGCGCATCCGGAACCGTTTCAAGCCCGCTAGTTGTATTCCTCAGCGTGATAACACTGTGGAACCTCGCGTTCTCCCCGATCGGCTCTAATCTCTACCAAACGGTATTCTGCGTCGCCCTTCTGGCGACCACAATGCTCGGCCGTAGCGCGGGATCGGTCACTCGCTCCGACGAACTTGCAACTTCTGTCGGACCGCCCCGGCTCGTATCCTCAACCCGTTGAGCAGCCCGATGACACGGGAAAATACACGGTCCGCCGCCCGCAAGAACCATCCCAGTTCGAAACGACGAGAACGCGCCTCGTGCAGGCGGTCCGCAATGTCCTTCGCCGACACTTCGGAGATTCCTCCACCAAGGTAGTCGATGACGACGTCGTTCACGGATGCTGGCGTAACTTCGGAACCGAATCTGGAAATGAGGTCGTAGTCAGCTACTATTCCCATATCCAACCGATGTCCTCCCATGCCCCGGAAACGCTCGGTTGCAAACCAACATGCTTGGTGGCAGTGCGGCTGGAGGCCGAACAAGTGCTTCCATCGCTTGTAGGGGAGATTCTCGATGATTCGAGCAGGTCCCGCACCACCCTGGAGGTTCTGGGCTCCTGCAACGGCCCACGTGACTCCAGTGCCAGAAAGGCGATCGAGAACCTTGGCGACTCGCAAGAGGCTGTAACTGCGAGTAAACGTGTCTCCAGCATTGAGGAACTGGACCCAGCGGCCCGACGCCATCCCGGCACCGATGTTCATTGCGTCGTATATCCCCTCGTCCGGCTCGCTTCGGAGGACGATCGGAAGTCCGGACGCACGAACACGATCAAGAGTGTCATCGGTGGAAGCGCCGTCGACCAGTACGACTTCGATGACGAAGCCTTCGAGTTCCTGGCTCGCGACCGACCGCAGGGTCCGGTCAATGAAGCTGCCCGCGTTATACGTCGCAATGATGATGCTGATCAACGGACGCTCGGTACTAGCCATCAAGGATCCCTTCCCACGCCGTCATCGCCAGTTCCGACTGGAGCGAGAGACTCAGCTGCGCGCTCGGGAGCCCCGGATCCACCAGCCGTGCTTCAACGAGGCTCGACAACAGACCGACGTCATTGGCCAACTGGCTGTCTGGCAGGAGTTCTCGGACGCCGTCGGTGTTGTACGCGACGACCGGAACACCCACCGCGGTCGCCAGACGGATGGAGCCGCTTTCGGTCACCGCTCTGTAAGGAGCAACAACCACCACGGATTCGAGAAGAGCGGACACGATCTCCTCGTCAGTGGGCCTACCGCCGTCAGCCATCTCCGTCACCTCGTGACCCAGTGCTCGTATACGTTCCGCGAGCCCGCTCGGTAGACGCTTCGAGCTCAGGATGCACAATTCGAACCGAACCGAGACACGTTCTGCCATCTGTTCGAGGTCAGCAACACCCTTGTCCAAGCGGGGTTCACCGATGAAGCCGACTCGCGGTAGCCCCCCACGCGCGGTCACACGGCTTGGATTCCACGTCGGTGACGACTGCGTCATGCTCAAATACGGAGGATGGGGTGTCACAGCGCGCCGAGGGAAGTCGGCGGCGGCCAGAGCAGCAAGGCGGTCCGAATGCAAGCAGATGACAGCTCGGCGAAGGACCAAACGCTCGAGTCGCCAACGTTTCCCGGCACGACCCTGAACTTGACGAGGATTGTGCAACACCACGAACACGTCGTCGCTGAAGAGCGAGCGAGCCCCCAGAACCAACGTATCCCACGTGTCGACGGTCCACGCGGCCACAACCGGAGAATCACGTGGAGCGAACAAGATGGCGCGCACCGGCACGAGGAGGCGGCGGATTGCGGTAACTATTCGACGCTGCGAATCTTGGACCGGCCCGCCAAGGCTACTCCTGACTCGAATACCACTCGCGTTCTGATACGTCCGCGACGCCGACACCCAGTGGTCCACGGTCCTCCCCGTGCCCTGAAGGATCAGCGCGAGCTCGTTTCCGTAGGGATTCTGTCCGTTCGGGTCGTAGACAGTCACATGACGGCGAGGACTCCGGCTCATGCTCGCTCCGTCGATTCGGCTCGATCGCGCGCATGCCGCGCTGCGCGAACGCCGATAGGCAGCAGCTGAACAAGCGCGGCAGAGATCACGGACGCCCAGATCGGGCCCGGTGCTCCCATGAATGA
The DNA here is from genome assembly GCF_015350855.1 of Curtobacterium sp. VKM Ac-2889. NCBI lineage: Bacteria > Bacillati > Actinomycetota > Actinomycetes > Micrococcales > Microbacteriaceae > Curtobacterium > Curtobacterium sp. VKM Ac-2889. The sequence goes on from NZ_JADKSC010000002.1 coordinate 719,790, forward strand.
AGCAAGGTAGACCGACAGCGGCAGATTCACCAGCAGCATCAGCACAACGCACACTGCTTGGAAACGGAGACCAGGAGGAGTTGTCAACATCATCGCCGACGGTTGATGCGCCGCCATGACCACGATGAGCACGCCGAAGGCCACGGCCAGCGGAAGGTCGACCGGCACTTCAGACTTCGTCACCAACGATGCTACGGGCCGAATGAGGAGAACGTAGAGTCCACCTGCCAGCGTGCCGATCCCGACGAGTACAAGCAGTGCGCGTCGCCATTGCCGGAGCGCGTTGGTGGTTTCGCGAGAAAAAATTGGCCACAGCGCGACTGCGGCTGTGGAGATGAGTGAGAACGTCGGGGTGTAGAACTGGGCGCCGACCGAGTAACTGGCCAGTGCGTGGCCGTTGGACACCCACGAGAGCACGAGCCGGTCGCTCTGCAGCGCGATCGGAACCGCGATGCTGATCACGAGCATGGGTCCAGCCGAATGCCAGACCTCGAGTACGGTTCTCCGTTCGATGCCAGACGGATTCAGGAGGCCACGAAGAGGACGCTGGTATCTCCGTACTGCGACAACGAAACAGAGGGCCGAGACCAGTAGGACACCCAGTGGGGTGGCGACCGCGAGGTAGAGCGACGGGGCGTTTGCGTGCAGGAGCAACCACGTCGCACCCAGCGCGATGATCGGACCACCGACCGAGATCATGTTCACGTAGTGGTTCTTGCCGAGTCCGAGGAGCATTCGTTGCCCGATGCCCAGGGGTAGAGAGACCGCGAAGGGCACGAAGGTGATCAAGAGCGACCACTGCGCGTCTTCGACCAGCTCGGTTGGTAGTTGCAGGAGGTGCCCCCATGCGCTGCCCGCACTGAGTACGAGTGCCAACAGAACGACCACGCACCCGGACGCAACGAGCAGCCAGAATGCTGCGCGGATCGTCTTGTCCGCGCGTTCTTGGTCCGGCTCGCTGCGCCCGCTGAGGGCAACAGTCGTCGTGACCGCTGCCCCCATCCCGAGATCAGCGAATGGGATCAGTTGGAAAAGCAAGCCCACCAGCATGACGTAGCCGTACGCAGCGGCGCCGCGGGAGTCGACGATCAGGAAGGTCGTCAATGCGGCTGCCAGTGCTGTCACAGGGAGCCCGAGCGCGCGCGCGCCGGACGACAGGAACATAGCGCGGATCACAGCACCAGCCCCGAACGCCACTGTTCCTTCAGTGGCGAGTCGTCCAGAAGATCAATATGCCCCATCTTTCGCAAGCACCACCTTCATCGTTCGCCACAAGACCACAAAGTCCGCCAGCAACGACCAGTTCTCCACGTAGTACAGATCGAGCCGCACCGAATCCTCCCATGACAGGTCGGATCGACCGCTCACCTGCCACAATCCGGTCATCCCGGGCTTGACGAGGAATCGACGGTGGACGTGTGTGTCGTAGCGGGCGACCTCGCGCGCCAGCGGCGGTCTGGGCCCGACCAGCGACATGCTGCCGGCCAGGACGTTGAACAGCTGCGGCACCTCGTCCAGGCTGTAGCGGCGCATGAACCCGCCGACACGGGTCACCCGGGGATCGTTCCGCATCTTGAACAGGACGTCGTTCCCCTCGGCCCGGTCGAGTGCGCTGAGCTCCTGCAGCCGTTCCTCGGCGTCGACGACCATCGACCGGAACTTGATCATCCGGAAGGTGCTGCCGTTCAGACCGACGCGCTCCTGGTGGAAGAAGACCGGACCGGTCGAGGTCGTCTTCACCAGCACGGCGAGCACGAGCAGCAGCGGCGACAGGACGACGACGAGCAGAGCTGCGCCGATCAGGTCGAAGGCACGCTTCGTGTAGAGCTTGCGCCCCGAGTACGTCGGCGTCTCGACGTGGATGAGCGGCAGCCCCTGCACCGGTCGGGTGTGGATGCGCGGGCCGCCGATGTCTGTCAGGCTCGGCGCGACGACCAGGTGCTGCCGCCCCGGCTCGAGTGACCAGCTGAGCTCGCGGACGCGCTCCGGCGGCAGGTCGTCGGAGCTCGTGATCACGACGGTGTCGGCGCCGGTCTCACGCAGCGCGGAGCCGACGTCGTCGAAGCCGCCGTGGCTCTGGATGCTCGAACCCGCCAGCAGGCCGCGGTGGTTCGTCGACACGACGGCGCCGACCACGCGGTAGCCGGCTTCGGGGGAACGCGCGAGCTCGCGGCCGATGTGCAGCACGCTGGCCGGGGAGCCGACGAGCAGCACCGTCGCCGAGTAGACACCGTGTTGGCGCTGGGCGACCAACCACTGCCGCCAGATCCACCGGGAGAGCAGCAGGACGAGGATCCCGATGGGGAACGCGATGAGCACGTACCCGCGGGCCAGGTCGACGTGCAGCAGGAACGCTGCGATCGCGAGCAGGCCGAACACCCGGACGCTGGAGTCCGCGACGAGCCGGTACTCGGTGCTGCCGACGCCGATGACGCGTGCGCCGCGGGTGTCGTACAGGGCGAGCGCGCTCATCCACACGACGATCACGACGATGGAGATCGAGAAGTAGCTCAGCCGCAGGTCGGCGGTGTTCGTCGCCAGGTTCGACTTCAGCCCGAGCCAGGCGATCTGCACACCGAACACGACCCAGATCAGGGCCAGCAGGTCGGTGAAGAGCACACGGCGTGAGTAGCTCCGGCTCCATTCGTCCGTGGCGCCGATCGGTCGCGGTGCGCGCAGTGCGTCCGCTGTCACGGTCGCCGTCCGGTCACCACGTCGCGCCACCGTCCGACGAGACCCGGACGGTCGTGCCGTCCCACAGCCACACGTCCTGCCCGGCGCGGTCGATGGTGACGGTGTTGTCGGTGTCGGCTCCGTCGGCGCAGCCGATCGGCGTGGTGGACGACGACGGCGTCACGTCGGAAGCGGACATGGTCTCGATCTGCACGCCGTCGCACGACGCTGCGCCGACACGGGCGAGCGTGTACTCCCCGCCGTCGACGCCGACCGAGCGCACGCCGCCCAGCGGCACGTCGACCCACGCTGCCTCGCCGGTCCGCCACTCGAGCTGGCCGTCGCAGATGACGACCGAGGTCTTGTCGCCCTGGAACGCGTCGATGGGGTCTGCGCAGGGCGCCTGGACGGTCCCGCTCGCGAGCACGACGCCGTCGGTGCTGATGCCGGCGCCGGCGGCGCCGGGCGCACCGGCTGCCCACGTCACACCGGCGTCGGTGCTGGTCCGCGCGGTCGCGGTGCAGTCGTCGCCGACGCCCGCCAGGATCGAGAGCTCCGCACTGGAGGCCCGGATCGCCATGAGCGATCCGACATCCGTCCCGAGTCCCACCTTGACCCACGTCGCCCCGCCGTCCACGGAGTGTTCCAGCACCGGCCGCGGGCCGCCGCACGATCCGCCGGACGCGCGCCACGCCTCCTGACCGTCGACGGCTGCCAACAGGCGCCGGCCCTGTTCCTTGGTCCCCGCGGCATCCGCGTCAGCGGTCGCACTGGCCCGCGGGGACTCGCTCGCGTCCGGCATCTGCGTGAAGGTCGGGATCGGACCGGCCGGTCCGTTCTGTTCGGGCGCGGTACGGCCCAGGGCGAGTGCGACGAGCACGACGTCGATGACGATCAGCGCCACCACCACGACGGCCACGATGATCAGTGTGGTCCGTGGCAGTGCACGACCGAGGCTTCGGGTCCCCCGGCGAGTGTCCATGTCCCTCGACTCCGTTCAGCGTCCTGCTCGACGCAGGACGCCCAGCTTCTTGCCGGCGCGCTTCGGCGGGTGCGTCGACGTGGTCACGGTGTTGTCGTCCTCGTCGTGGCCGTAGCTGTAGCCGTAGCCGTACCGGCCGTAGCCGTACGCCCCCGGGCCCTTGACGGGCATCTTCGTGATGACGAAGCCGGAGATCGGTGCGCCGACGTTCTCGAGGGTTGCGACGGCAGCGGCGAGCTGGCCCTTCAGGGTCTGCCCGGAGGCGACGGCGACGATCGCGCCGGAGGCCTTCTTCGCCAGGATCGCCGCGTCGGTGACCGGCAGCAGCGGCGGGGCGTCGAACAGGACGTAGTCGAACTGCTGCTCGAGCAGGTCGATCAGTTCCTGCATCGCCCGCGAACCGAGCAACTCGGACGGGTTCGGCGGGATCTGGCCTGCGGGCAGGACGACGAGCTTGCCGCGACCCCAGGGGTGGGCGACGTCCTCCAGGTCCGCGCGACCGATCAGCACGTCGGTCAACCCGGCGTTGCTCTCGACGTCCATGTACTCGGCGACGCGGGGGCGGCGCAGGTCGGCGTCGATCAGGATGACGCGGAACCCGGCGCTGTCCAGGGCGATCGCCAGGTTCGCGACGGTGGTGCTCTTGCCCTCGGACTGCATCGACGACGTCATGACGAAGGTGCGGGCACCGGTGCCGATGTCCAGGAACTGCAGGTTCGTGCGGAGCGTGCGGAACGACTCGGCGCGGGGGCTGCGCGGGTCGACCTGCACGATCAGGGGCCGTTCGGCTGCCTTGGCGTCGAAGGCGATCCCGCCGACGACCGGCTTGTCGCTGATCTTCTCGACGTCGAGTTCGGTGCGGATCCGGTTGTCCAGGGTCTGGCGCAGGACGGCGATGCCGACACCGAGCGCGAGCCCGACGAGCAGCCCGAGGGCGACGTTGACGGGCACGTTCGGGCTGACGGGGACGCTCGGCACGTCGGCCTGCTTGACGCGGGTGAGCTTGACGGTGCTCTTGCCGCTCGCGTCGGTGGCCTCGATGTCCTGCACGACGTTGGTCAGGCTCTGCGATGTCGCGTTCGCGATGTTCGCGGCCTGCACCGGGTCGGTGCCCTCGACCGAGATGGCGATGAGCGTCGTGCTCGTCGGCGCGGTCGCCGACACCATCGTCGCGAGCTGGTCGGCGTTCATGTCGAGCTTGAGCGACGAGATGACCGGCAGCAGCACGATCGGCGTCGACACCAGGTTGGAGTACGTCAGCACCCGCTGCTGGGTGAACGTGTTGCCCTGCGCCAGGTCACTGGCACTGCCCGACGTCTCGGTGGAGACGAAGACCTGCGCCGATGCCGAGTAGACCGGCTTCTTCAGCAGGGAGAACCCTGCGGCTGCGGCCACTCCCACCAGGGCGAGCACGACGATGAGTACCCAACCCTTGCGGAGCACCGTGATGTAGTCGCGGAGTTCCACGCCTTTGCCTTCCCCGATCCGAACCGTCCCTGTGGTCCCGACACAGGCACGCCGGGGTACTCCCAGCGCACGGCATACAAATAGTGTCACAGGTTTGAGTCCTGCTCGGGGGAAGTCGCCATCCGGCGCGCGGTGTCCTCTACGGTGGCCCCATGCGCTCCGAGCCGGCCCAGACCACCATCGAGCCCAGCGTGCGGCGGCAGCGGGACCTCATCGTCATCCTCGTCGCACTCGGCGTCGCCGTCATCCTGACCCGGATCGTCGGGCAGGTCACCCGGACTGGGGGCATCCCGTCGCCGGTCCTGCAGGTGCTCGCCGCGGACGCCGCCGTGTGGGTGCCGCTCGTCATCGCCGCCGCCGTGGTGCTCCGTCGGACCCCGCGGTCGGCGATGCTGTCACGGCTGCGGCTCGACCTGGGGATCGTGGTCTTCGCGATCGGCATCGTGATCATCTGCCGCGTGGTGGACGTGTTCCTGTCCCTGTCGTTCACGGGGACGACCGGCCTGGTCCCCGCACCGACCCTCGGCACGCCGGACGTCGGGCTGCTGCTCGTGTCGGCGATCGGCATCGTCGTCGTCAGCCCGGTGCTCGAGGAAGTGGTGTTCCGCGGGCTGTTCCAGCGCCGACTGGCCGCCGAGCTCACGCCCCGCACCCGGTTCCTCGCGGTGCTGGTCACGGCGCTCCTGTTCGCGCTGCTCCACCTGCTGCTCGGAGCCGGCGGCACGACGCTCGGCGGGTTCCAGGTGTTCGTGACGACGTTCCTGCTCGGCGTCCTCACCGGCACGCTCGTGGCGATGACCGACCGCATCGGCGGTGCGATCCTGGCGCACGTGCTCTTCAACGCGGTCGCGGTCGTCGCGACCTGGCCGCGCTGATCGGCCACGCTGGCGTCCCCAGAAGGGGTCAGCAGCGGTCGTCGTCCGTCGCGGAGCACTAACCTGCACTGAGCATGACTCGCCCAACCAGCATCGTCGACAACCCCCTCGTCCGTCAGGCTCCGATCAGCGGCCTGTTGGCGCTGTCTGCGCTGCTCAGCATCGTGATGCCGTCGTTGCCGATCACGGCCCACCACCTGTTCGCGGCGAGTCTGGTGTGCACGGTGGTCGCGACCCTGATGAGCGCCGTCCCCGCGCTCGTGCACGGCGCCGCCTGGCTGGTGCCGGTCCTGCTCACCGTCGACTTCGTGACGATCGCACTGCTGCGCACCGGGACGGGCTCCGGCTCGTCGCTGTTCACGGCGATCGTGGTGCTCCCCGTGGTCTGGTGGGCGTCGCTCGAGGGCCGTCGCACCGTGCTCTTCGCGATCGCGGGCATCGTGCTCGTGATCCTCGCGCCCTACGTCCTGACCCCGTCCGACGCGCCCGGCCCGAGTGAACTCGTCCGCCTGGGCATCCTCGTCGTCGTGTTCGGCACCGTCGCCGTCGTCGTGCACGAGCTCTCCCGCCGGGCCCGACGCAGCCTGCGGTCCGCCGAAGCACGCGAGGGCAAGGTCCGTGCCGAGATCGACCGGGCAGCCGCGGTCCAGCGTTCCCTGCTCCCGACGACGACGGGCCGCATCACCGAGGACGTCGTCGTCGCCGGTGCCTGCCTGCCCGCCCGGAGCGTCGGCGGGGACTTCTTCGACTGGTACCAGACCAACAACGGCGTGGCGGTGAGCCTCGGCGACGTCATGGGCAAGGGCGTCGGTGCCGGCCTGATCGCCGCAGCGGTCCGGTCGACGCTCCGGAGCGCCCGGACGGTCGACGACCCGGCCGAGGCACTGAAGCGGGCGTCCGACGGCCTGAGCGCCGAGGGCATCGGGCCCGACCTGGCCTTCACCACGCTGTTCCACGCCCGGATCTCCGACGACGGCACCCTCCGGTGGTCCGACGCCGGGCACGGGCTGAGCTTCGTGCTGCGCGCCGACGGGCACGTCGACCGACTCCGGTCCGGGGACATGCCGCTCGGGCTCGGCATCCGCGAGGAGTGGGTGACGGCTGAGAGCACCCTGGAGCCGGGCGACCTGCTCGTCTCGTTCAGCGACGGCGTGCTCGACCTGTACGAGGGGCTCGAGGAGACCGTCGAGGCGGTGGCCGAGATCGCGCGCGCCGGACGTGACCCGCACGCGGTCGTGCTCGCCCTGTCGGCCCGCGCCGACGAGGTGCCGCACGACGACGACGTGACGGTGATCGCGATCCGTCGGCAGCCGGTCCAGGTGGACTCGGCACGACCGCTCGCGCTGCACGCCGACTGACGGCGGGTCCGCGGGACGCGTGAGGCGGGCCGCGGGCCGCGGGCCGCGGGACGGGGTGGTACGCGCCGCCGCTCGAACCCGAATCGTGCGGCGACGCGTGCAGACGGTGCGTCTGCCCTCGGACGCCCTAGCGTCCTCGGTCTGTGGGGTGACCCGTCGGGCCACCGGGCGGGTCAGTGGACCAGGTCGAGCTCCCACACGGGCGGCACGAACGCGCGGGACCAGCCCTCGCGCAGGCGCGTCACGGCGCGGTCGAAGGCCTCGAGCAGGTCCATCTCCGGCCGCACCATGGACTGCAGCTGCAGCCCCTCGGAGGTCGCGAGCAGCTGCTCCGAGCCGCGAGCCGGCTCCATCGTGCCCGGCTCGGGCGACGCCGCGATGTTCAGCGTCGCCGTCAGGAACCGCATGAGCGAAGGGTCCGCCACGATCGCGCGCAGGAACCGGACGGTGCCGTGCTGCTCGGCCAGGGGCATGAGCGGCACGGTGCGCTCCTCGTTCCACCGGTCGATCGTCGCGAGCAGCAGACCGTCCCAGCTCGGGAACGTGCGTGCCACGGCATCGAGGTCCACCCCGGCCGCCGCCGCGACGACCTCGGGGGTCACCTCGTGCAGGGGCCGGGACCGCAGCGCCGTGATCATCCCGAGGATGGCCTCGCCCCGCAGGGAGGGGTCGTCGGGGCTGGTCACCGGCGGCGTCTCGATGTGCATCCGGACACTGCACCAGCCCGTGGCCGCTGCGACCAGTCCCCCGAACGGGAACGTGCGTTCCCCGGACAGGGGCCGAACGCCCTGGTCTCGACGGGTCGCGTGGGTCATACTCGGCCCATGCAGTGGGGACGGATCGCACCGGTCGTGGCACTCGTCGTGGTGCTCGGCGGCACCCTGGCCGGCTGCGCCACCGAGACGAGCGGCGACGACGACGCCGGCCCCACGGGTCCGAGCACGCAGGCCGGGCCGCTGCAGTCCGGGTTCTGCGCCGACTACGTCCCGCTGAAGACCTCGGCCGAGCGCCGCGACGCCGCCGACCTGGTCGTCGACGGCGACGTCACCAAGACCGACCGGACCGTCGAGCTCCAGGGCATCTACGACGTGTACGAGGCGACGGTCACCGACGTCCCGAAGGGCGACGAGGACGCCTCGGGTCCGAAGCCGGGCGACACGATCCAGGTGATCAGCACCTCGGACGAGTGCGAGACGAGCGGCGAACCGGTCGAGTACCTCGAGGGCGACCCCCTCGCCCACGAGGGCACCTTCCGCCTGTACCTCTCCCCCGCCGACGACGACGGGGACGCCGGCGACGCCGGGAACGCCGCCGTCTGGCGACTCGTCGTCCCCGGCGCCGCCGAGCCGCAGCCCGCCGGCTGACACCGCATCCTGCAGGCGGACGCCGCAGCCAGCTGACACCGGGTCGGCTACGGCTGCTCCGGCACCGTCACGATCCGGTTCTGGTACGCCCACACCACGGCCTGCAGCCGCGACCGCACCCCGAGCTTCGGCAGCATCCGCGCCAGGTGCGACTTGACGGTCGACACCTCGAGCACGAGCGCCACCGCGATCTCCTCGTTCGACATCCCCTGCGCCAGCAGCAGCAGGACCTCCCGCTCCCGGGCGGTCAGCACGCCGTCGGCCCGGTCGCCGGACACCGGCTGCAGGCTCCGCCGCGACACGAACTCCCGCAGCACCCGCCGGGTCAGGGCCTGGTCGAGCGTGCCGTTGCCGGCGGCGACCTGCCGCACGGCGTCGACGATGGTGTCCGGCTCGGCGTCCTTGAGCAGGAACCCCGAGGCACCGGCCTCGAGCGCCCCGAACACGTAGTCGTCCAGGTCGAACGTCGTCAGCATGAGCGCCGGGATCGCCGGATCGGCGTCCGGCGCGCAGAAGATCCGCGCGAGTTCGATGCCGTTCATCACCGGCATCCGGATGTCCAGGCAGGCGACGTCGGGTCGCGTCTCGCGCGCCAGCGCGAGCGCCTCGCCGCCGTCGGCGGCCACGCCGACCACCTCGATGTCCGGCTCCGCGCCGAGGAGCGCGGACACCCCGGCTCGGACCAGGGGCTGGTCGTCCGCGACCAGCACGCGGATCACGCGACCACCCCGGTGCCGTCGGCGGCCTGCGCGGGTGCGGCAGGTGCCTCCCGGCCGAGCGCCAGCTCAACCAGCCATCCGCCGGTCGCGGTCGGGCCGGCCTGGAGGCGCGCCCCGACCAGGTCCGCCCGCTCGCGCATCCCCCGCAGGCCGTTGCCGCCCGAGGGAGAGGTCCCCGCTGCCGGCACGGTGGCCGGTGCGTTCTCCACCCGGATCACCACCCGGGTCGCGTCGCGGTCGTCGATGGTGACGGTGCACGGGGCGGACGGGGCGTGCAGGGCGGCGTTGGCCAGTGCCTCCTGGACGGTGCGGTAGGCGGCGAGCTGCGCGAGCGGGCCGACGCCGTCGGCGAGCGGCCGGTCACCCGGCAGCACGTCGAGCCGGACGTCGCTGCGGAACCGGGCGCGTTCGGCCAGGTCGACGATCCCGGCGACCGTCTCGACCGCACGCTCGGCGGGGGCGTCGTCGCGGAGCAGGCCGACCAGGCGGCGGAGGTCCTCGAGCACCGCGGTGCTCTGCTCCCGCACCTGGCGGGCACCCTCGTGGGCACGCTCCGGGTCCGCGTCGATCTGCCGGTCGATGACCGCTGCCATCAGTGCGATCCCGGACAGGTGGTGCGCGGCGATGTCGTGGAGTTCGCGGGCCATCGCGGCACGCTCACGGGACACGGCGGCGTCGACCAGGGCGTCCTGCTCACGGTCCACGGCGCTGGCCTCGGCGGTGCGGGCGACGCGGACCTCGCGGCGGGACTGCACGAGCAGGGTGACCAGCAGGGGCAGGCCGACCGCGCCGATCGCCTGCAGCACGCCCTGCCCGAGCGAACCGGAGACGGCGGTCGTGGCGTCACCGGCGAGCGCGAGCACCACGTTGCCGGCTGCCACCAGGGCGGCGGCGACCACGAGTGTCGGCCAGAGGCGGGCCAGCGCCACGCGGAGTGCGGCGACGACGACGCCGACGAGCACCGGCAGGGCGGTCAGACCGAACAGGTCGGACGACTGCGGGGCGAGCGCGGCGACGAGCACCGGGAGTGCGGCGACCACGATCAGCGCGGTGCGGGGTGCCCGGCGGGCGGCGAGCAGGGCGGCGGACTGGGCCAGCAGGCCGAGGGCCAGGACGGTCCAGGCGGCCGAGAACACTGCGGGGACCCCCAGCGCCAGGGCGGGGCCGTCCGGTTCCAGGCTGTCCAGGGGCGGCAGGCCGAGCAGCAGCCCGAGGGCGACGACGGCCGTGCCGAGGGCGACGAGGACGTCGACGCGGCCGGCGCGCTGGGCGGGTCGGGGCGACTGCGCGGGCTGGGCTGACTGCGCGGGCTGGGCCGGCTGGGCTGGCTGGGCTGGCTGCGCGGGCTTGGCCGGCTGGGCCGGCTGCGCGGCCGGCTCATCCGGTACGCGCAGCGCGTCGTGCTCAGCGGGTGCCATCGTTGGATCCTACGAGGCGGGCGCGGGTGGGGACCGGTGCGTCGAGGGGCAGGGCGCGTCGGGCGGGGTCGTAGCCCAGGTGGCCACGGGTCGCGACGAGCAGCACCACGGCGGCGATCGTCGACATGATCGTCAGGCCGATCATCAGCGTGCCGGCGGTCATGCTCGGGTACATCTCAGGGAACAGGGTCGAGATCGTGTTGTTCACGCCGACGTGCAGCAGCAGGGCCAGGGGCAGGCTCTCGCGGGTCTTGTTGAACACCTGGATCATCACCACGTTGAAGGTGATGGTGAACAGGGCGAACACGACGGGCTCGCTCCAGTGCGCGTTCGGCCACCCGCCCCAGTCGCTGAGGTACAGCGGCATGTGCCAGAGCGCCCAGATCGGACCGAGGATCGCCGCCGCACCGAGGCCCCCGAAGCGGTGCTGCAGGCGGGGCAGGGCGAAGTCGCGCCAGCCGGGCTCTTCGCTCAGACCGGTCGAGAACAGCTGGATGATCAGTCCGGGCACGAGCATGGCGAAGGCCAGGCCCGAGGGAGCCCGCACGTCACCACCGGCGAACGGCAGCGCGGACACGACGATCAGGGCCGGCACGACGACGAGCGCCAGTGCGTACCAGTACCAGGCGACCCGCCAGCGGAACAGTCGCCCCACCCAGCGGCGCAGGCCTGCGCGACCGTCGGCGACCGCCGTGACGATGAACGCGCTGCCCAACGGGCCGAGGAGCGCACCGGGCAGGACGCCCGTGAACTGACCGCTGCCCAGGACCTCGGGGAAGTGGATGTCCCACACCCCCATGCCGTGCGGGGACAGGATGTACGGCACCCACGCGAGCCAGCTCAGGCCGAGTGCCATGGTGAAGAAGGACACGAGCGGGTGCCGGGCGATGAGGCCGCGGACACCCCCTCGGTCGCGGGCTGCGGTGCCGGCGGTGGGCCGGACTTCGGTGGTGTTCGTCATGCACACGACGCTAGGAAACCGGGCGCTCGGGGACGACCGGCTTCGGGATGCACCTGCGGGAGTTCCATCGAAGGATGCAAGTGCCTTTCGCTCGGTTCGGCACTCCTGAACACGCCGTCGTCATCGCTCGACGCCGCCTTGCGCTCGAAACGCCGCCGAATCCGGAGGCGTGTCGAGCACTCGGCGGCGTCTGCGCACGACGACGGCGTCTTCCGAACCGACTCGGCCTGCAGGACCCCGACGTCTCGCAGGTCCGGTCAGGCAGCGCGCTGGGCGGCCACGTGGGCCAGGACGACGGGGTCCTCGCAGCCGCGGGCGAACCCCAGGATGCGCCGGTCGATGTCCCGCTGCAGCACCAGCACGCCGATTCGCTCGGCGATCGGCGCGAGCCACTTCGGCCGGCACGTGAAGTTGTAGCGCCAGACCGCGAGCGTGTGTCCGGGCTGCCCCTCGGCCGCCGTGAAGCGCCAGCCCCCGCCCATGCGCTCGAAGAACCACGAGCCCTTCGTCATCTTCATCCCCACGTTCGACGGCGGGTGGTACGAGACGTACTCGCTCTCCATCGCCAGCCCGAACCGCTGCACCGTGTACGTCCGGACGCCCTTCGCCGGCACGGTGGCCCCGTCCATCAGGTGCTGGCGGCGGATGAAGGGGTCCCAACGCTTCCGGATCGCCCCCTGTGTCTGCGAGACGGCGAAGGCCACGTCGGGCTCGACCGGGACGACGCAGCGGGACTCGACGACGGGCATGAGTCATCCTCGCACGTGGCGGTCGCGCGGGCCTCCCCCACGCGGCGGACGTCAGGCCCGGTGCCGACTGGCACCGGGCCTGACGTCCCGCGATCCCGCGGGCCTGCGGTCAGCGCACGCGCCGTCGACGCCGCAGCGCCACCATCGCGGTACCCGCACCGAACAGGAGCACCGCCGCGATGAGGCCCGGCAGGAGCGAGGCACCGGTGAACGCGAGGTCTCCGCTGCCCGTCCCGATGCCGTTCGTACCGCTCGTACCGGCCGGGCTCGTGCCGTCCGGCGTCAGGGCACCGGGAGCCGCTTCGTTGCCCGGGCCTCCGGCTGCGCTGCCGCCGCCCTGCCCGCCATTCCCGCCGTTCGCGGGCGGATCGACCTTTGCCGTGGTGACCACCGCTGCCGACACGTCGGCTGCCAACCCGGCGGGGTCGCTCAGGTGCAGCGCGGTGACGGTCCGGTCCCGCCCGCGGGTCCGCTGCTCGTTGAGCACGACCTTCCCCAGCCCGCCGGGCAGGGCGATCCGGGTGTTCGCCCGGATCGTGCCCGCCGGGATGGTGGTGCCCGCGATCTGCCCACCCGCGGTCGTCACGGTGGCACCGCCGTGGGTCACCCGGACACGGACGTCACGGAGCTCGCCGGCGATGCTCGTGCCCGGGTAGAGGACGACCCGTTCGAGTCGGACCTCGCCGCGGTCACTCGCCGACCGCACCGTGACCCCGTCGACACGCAGCTGTCCGGTGGCGCCGTCCCCGGCCTCGTCCGCCCGCTCGGTCACGGTGGTGCCGTCGGCGGCGGGCGCAGCGACGGGTTGTGCCGGGACGTCGCTCGGTCCGGATGCCCGGAGCGCGAAGGCGTGCCAGCGTGCGATGGCCGGGTCGTGCGGCTCCGGTGTCGGCGTGGTGCCGCCCCCTCCCGGGGTCGGGTCCGGGGCGGGCTGCGCCGCCGCCAACGTCACCTGGCCGAGCAGCACGTCGGGGTGCGTCCCGGTCAGGTCCTCGTAGCGGAGCGCCGTGAGCGTGACGGTCCCGTCCGGGTTCTCGGTCCGTTCGCCGATGTGGACGCGGACCCGTTCGGTCCCGTCCGGGGCGAGCCCCGTGTACAGGTCGGTGGCGGTGTTGATCCACACCCCGTTGACGAACACGGCGTTCGACTCGTCGTCGAAGGAGACCGTCATCGTGCCGGCCGCCGTCACCTCGGCGTGCAACCCGTTCACGCGGAGTGCCGGCCAGCGGTAGGCGGCGACGGGGTCGGTGGCCTCGTCCGGGATCTGCTCGAAGTGCCCGACCGAAATGGTCGCGGTGTCGCCGTCGTCCCCGATCGCCGCCGTGACGTCGGTTGCCCGGGCGGGGTAGCCGGCGGTCGCGTCGATGCGGGCGGCGGAACGGTGTTCCCCGGCACTGGTGATCCGCGGCTGCGGGGCGACCAGCGCCGTACCGTCCGTCCCCCGGACGCCCACCCCGAAGGCGGCGGTGACCCGAGCGTCCGTCGGGCTGCTCGCCCTCGCCGGGATCGTGACGGCGCCGAGCCGCACGTAGGGGTGCGCCCCCGTCAGGTCGCGGTAGTGCAGCGCGGTCAGGGTCGTGCTGCCGTCCGCGTGCACCGTGCGCTCCCCGAAGGCCACGCTGACCCGCTCCTTGCCGTCAGCGTCGACGCCGGTGTACAGGTCGGTGGCGGTGTTGATCCACACCCCGTTGACGAACACCGCGTTCGACTCGTTCGCGAAGTCCACGGTCATCGTCCCCTCCGGCGTGAGGTGGGCGTCGAGGCCGTACACGCGCAGCGCTGGCCAGCGGTACTCCGCGACCGGGTCCGAGGCCCGGTCGGGGATCTGCTCGAACGAGTCGAGGTGCACGTCCGAAGTACCGTCCGCCGCAGTCGAGACGGTGACCCCACGTGCGGTCGACGGGGAACCGTCGGCAGCGTCGACCCGGTCGGCGGTGCGCTTCGCGACGCCGGTCACCGTGGGCTGCCCGTCGATGAGCACGGTTCCGTCCGGGGCAGTCACCTGCACACCGCTGACGCTCCGGGTGGCCAGGGCGTCGCCGTGGGCCGGGGTCGGCTGCGGCGCGGGATCAGGCGTCGGAGCCGGGGTCGGGGTCGGCGTCGGCGTCGGCGTCGGCGTCGGCGTCGGGGTGGGTGCCGGCCAGCGGTCACCCGCCGCGCAGGAGACCGATCCGGCACGGACGCGCCAGATCTCGGAGGCACCGGCTTCGGCGTCGATGCGGAGCGCGACCGTCGTCGTGGTGCCGTCGGCGGCCGTCGTGGTGCTACCGACGACGACCTTGGTGGCGCCGTAACGGGACTCCGGCAGGTCGCGGCTCCACCCGGGCGTCGCGGTGGCCTCGGTGGTGACGTCGTCGCCGTCGATGGTCAGGCGGTCGAACGACACCGCGGGGGTGCCGCCGGGAGTGCACGCGGCGCGGAGTCCGGTGAACACGACGGGGGGACGATCGCGCAGGGTGAACTCCCCGCTCGCGATCGTCGAGGTCGCCCCGTCCGGGCCGGCCTCCGAGCGCAGACCGCTCGTGCGGGTGGTGTTGAGCTTCAGGACGTCCTGCGTCGTGTCGACCCGGGCCACCGTCGGGTCGCCCGAGTCCCAGCGCACGGCCGGGGTCGGTGCGGTGAGCGTGCCACCGTCGATGTCGGTCAGTTCGACGCCCGACGCGGCGGCGAGGGTGGCGCCGTCGGCCGCGGTGTCCGCGCTGGCCGGCAGCGCGAGCATGGGCGCCACGAGGCCGATGCCGAGCAGTGCCGAGGCCGCGAGCGCGATGACGGAACTGGTGCGTGGACGATCGGTCATCGGCGGGCCTCCTCGGCGAACGCGGTGAAGAAGGCGCGGCCGGCGGGGACGCCGACCCCGGTCACGTCGTCCCAGCCGGGTGCGGACCGGAGTCCCTGCCGACCGGTGTCCCAGAGGAACAGGGTCTCGGGCCACAGCGCTCCGGCATCGGGCCCGCGCGGCGACCAGGTGGCAGCGGAAGCGGGGCGGACGTCGCGGACGGCGTCGGTCCCGAGCATCTCGTAGAGCATCGGCGTGACGAGCCCGATCCGGACCCCCGTGGCGGCCTTGGCCATGGCGACCATCGAGGCGACCATCGGGGTCGCCAGACTCGTGCCGCCGTGCGTGACGTAGCCGGTCACGCCCTTGTGTGGCCCGTACACGACGAAGCCGGTGTTGGGGTCGCCGATCGACGCGACGTCGGGGACGAGTCGCCCGGTCCCCGGTTCGTCGAGCAGCTGGCGCTGCCACGTCGGTCGGCCGTAGACGTCGGACTGGCCGCCGCCGGCGCCGTACGCGAAGCCCGGCGGGATGAGGGCACCGTTGCGCGCGAAGCGGGTCTCGGTCTCCCAACCAGCCTCGACCGCGACGGAACCGTCACGGGCGAGCCCGGTGCTGGTCGCTCCGACCGCGGTCACGTACGGGCTGGACGCCGGCGACGACACGTCGGGGCCGGAGTCGTGGTCACCGACGGCGCTGTTGTCGCCGTCGTTGCCAGAGGACGCGAACACCGAGATGCCCCGGGCCCCCGCCTCGACGAGCACCCGGTTCAGCAGCGTCCGGTCGTCCGCGGTGTCCAGGTCCTCGGTGGACCCGAACGACAGGCTGATGACGTCCGCACTGCCGTGTTCGACGACGTCGAGGATCCGCGAGAACAACGAGGTGGTGCTGCAGTCGTCGGCACCCCAGTACTCGATGTCGGCGTCGGGGGCCATCGCGTGCACCGCCTGCACGTCGAGGTGCTGCTCCTCTGTCCAGCTCTGCGGCCCGCCGCAGCGGGAGGTGTCCGGCGACGCCGGAGCGTGGTGCTGGTACTGCCCCGAGCGGAACGGCTGGGCGCCCGCCGCCCGGAAGTAGGTGTCCGTGTTCGCTTCGACGTCGGGGTCGTCGTAGGCGGCGACGATCGCTATGGTCGCGCCGCGTCCGGTGTACCCGGCCGGCACGTCGTGGACCTCGCGCAACTGGGCCGGCTGGTACCCGCACAGCGCGTTCGATCGGTGCGTGACCGGCACCGATGCGGGCCAGTCCGTCGTGAGGCGCTCGCCCCACCATGCGGCGCACTGTCCGTCGTCGGCCAGGACCGGCGGTCGCGGGACGGTCTCACCCGGTGCCGGGGTGGGTGCCGCCGCTGCTGCAGTGGTCGTCTCGGTCGGTCGGACGGCGTCAGAGTCAACGGCTCCGGACACGCCGACGACGGCGGTCAGCCCGCGTGGCACGGCGAGGGCGCGGACCGGTGCCACGGCGCTCTGTCCGGCGACGTCCCACCGCGCGAAGGAGGTGTGGAAGGCGTCCGCGATGCGCGCGGCCGTCCCGCGAACGGGCAGGGATGCGATCGAGCGCTCGACGGGGCCGACGTGGAGCCCGGCACCGCGCAACCAGGTCGCCACGGCCGGGGCGCGGTCGAGGTGCACGGGGTCGAGGAGGACGGTGAGGGACAACTCGTCGGCGGTCACCGGGTCGCCGCGCTCGGCGTGTGCGGTCCAGGCGGGGACGGAGTCCGCGAGCGGTCGGTCGGGCGAGGGCGGTGCGGGGCGCACGAGGAGCGTGCCGGGGATGATCACGGCGAGCGCGAGCGCACCGATGAGGAAGCGTGGACGCATGGGTTCCTGGTCTGCTGAGAGGCGGGGACGCAGCGCTGCGCGCTGCCACAGCGACCTTACATGCAACTGATAATCGTTATCACTCGCAGGACACGAGCAGTCGGGACAAACGGGAGGCCCGGTGTCAACTGACACCGGGCCTCCTGTCCGTCAGGGGGTCAGACCACGGCACGCAATGCGTCCGCGATGCCCGTCAGGGCCACGTCGACCTCGTCGGCCACGCGCTGATGCGTCGCCGTCGAGCGACGGTAGGGGTCGTCCACGTCGTCGTCGGCCGGGTCGGCGGGCGGCGGGACCGTGCCCCGCAGCCGGGCGACGCGCTCCACGAGTTCCTGCGGGGTCGTCACGTCGGCCAGGTCACCGGGCTCGAGGCCGGCGAGCACCCGCGCGAACTGCTTGATCGTGAAGGTCCGCTTGGAGGCCCGGGGCGCCAGGGAGACGGCGGCTGCACGGTGCGATCGCTCCGCGGTCAGCACCAGGTCAGCGCTCGCGACGATCTCGGCCGTCAGGTACCGCGACCGGTGCGCCGAGGGGGCGCCCCCGAGCCGGACGGACTGCTCGGCCGCGGCGGCGTCCATCGCGGCGCCGTCGTCGGCGATGGTGCCGGCCGACTCGACCACGAACGCGGGGGCGTCCGGGCCGAGTCGTGCCGTCAGGACCTGCGCGCCGAGCGGCGACCGGCAGATGTTGCCGCTGCAGACGAACAGGATCCGCATCGTCACGCTGCGTCGGTGCGCTCGCCGGCGCGCTGGTCGGCACGCTCGTCGTCGCCGAGCAGGTCGTGCCGCACGACGATGGCGTCACGGCCGGGGCCGACACCGATCGCGGAGATCCGTGCGCCGGACATCGCCTCGATCGCCAGGACGTAGTCCTGCGCGTTCTTCGGCAGGTCGTCGAAGGTGCGGGCTCCGGTGATGTCCTCGGTCCAGCCGGGGAACTCCTGGTACACCGGCTTCGCGTGGTGGAAGTCGGACTGGTTGACCGGGACCTCGTCGACGCGGACGCCGTCGACCTCGTACGCGACGCACACCGGGATCGTCTCGAGCCCGGTCAGGACGTCGAGCTTGGTGAGCACGAAGTCGGTCACACCGTTGATGCGTGCCGTGTAGCGGGCGATCGGGGCGTCGTACCAGCCACAGCGGCGCGGGCGGCCGGTGGTGGTGCCGAACTCGAAGCCGTTGGCGCGCAGGAACTCGCCCGACTCGTCGAACAGCTCGGTCGGGAACGGACCGGCGCCGACGCGGGTCGTGTACGCCTTGACGATGCCGATGATCCGCTCGAGCTTGCCCGGGCCGATGCCCGAACCGGTCGCGGCGCCACCGGCGGTCGCGGACGACGAGGTGACGAACGGGTAGGTGCCGTGGTCGACGTCGAGCATGGTGGCCTGGCCGGCTTCGAACAGGACGGTCTCGCCGCGCTCGAGCGCACGGTGGATCTCGAGGGCGGTGTCGGCGACCATCGGGCGCAGGCGCTCGGCGAACGAGAGCAGCGACTCGACGACTTCTTCCGGGTCGATCGCGCGGCGGTTGAAGACCTTGACCAGCAGGTGGTTCTTCTGGTCGAGCGCGGCCTCGACCTTCTGGCGCAGGATGTTCTCGTCGAAGATGTCCTGGATCCGGATCCCGACGCGGTTGATCTTGTCGGCGTAGGTCGGGCCGATACCGCGACCGGTGGTGCCGATCTGGCGCTTGCCCAGGAACCGCTCGGTCACCTTGTCGACGGTGCGGTGGTAGTGCGTGATGACGTGGGCGTTGGCCGACACGAGGAGCTTCGAGACGTCGACGCCGCGGGCACGCAGGGCGTCGAGTTCCTGGAACAGCACCTCGAGGTCGACGACAACGCCGTTGCCGATGATCGGGGTCACGCCGGGCGTCAGGATGCCGGAGGGCAGCAGGTGCAGGGCGTACTTCTCGCCGCCGACGACGACGGTGTGGCCGGCGTTGTTGCCGCCGTTGAACTTCACGACGTAGTCGATGCGGGAGCCGAGGAGGTCGGTGGCCTTCCCCTTGCCCTCGTCGCCCCACTGGGCTCCGATGATGACTGCTGCGGGCATCTGGTTCTCCTCACGTTGGCGGAGGACCGCACACGGCCGTCCGGGCCGGTGGTCCACCCGAGTCTATCGGCTGGTCACCTGCGCGCCACCCGGCGTGACGCCCCTGTGGACGGCGCGCTGCGCGAGGCTCCGGACGCGACCAGACGGACGGACGGGAGGCGCGGTGCCAGCTGGCACCGCGCCTCCCGTCCGTCGTCCGGTGCGTCCCGGACCGTCCGACAGTGTCCGGATCAGCTCCGGAAGAAGTCCTGGTACGACGGGTCGCCGACGGGCTGGGAGTGCCCCGGCTCAGCCAGGCGCTGCTCGATCATGGCCTGGATGACGTCCGGCGGGGTGAGTCCACGACGGCGCCATTCGACCGGGTTGGACCGGAGCTGGTTCAGCGTGCTCTGCATGGGAGCCACACTGGCACCACTTCACTAGTTTGTCTAACTATCTGTCCCGAACACGCGTTCAGAAGGCTGCCCAGCGCTTGGTGAGCAGAAGAGGTCGGATCCCCACTCGGGACCCGACCTCTTCTGCTCACCATGTGGCGCGTGAACCGCGCGCGCTCCCTGTCCTAGCGGCGCGTGACCTTCGCGGTCGCCCCGGACTTGGCCGTGCCGTCCTTGTACCCGGAGGCGTGGGCCGTCACCTGCACGCTGATGCGGTGCCCGACGTCGGACGAGCCGAGCGTGACCTTCGACCCCGTGGCCGACTTCACGACCGTGCCGTCACGCAGCCACTGGTACTTGTACGTCGCCTTCGTCGTGCTCCAGGTGCCGTGCTTCGCGGTGAGGGTCGAGCCGACCTTCGCCGTCCCGCTCACCGTGACCTTGCTCCCCTTCGCCAGCGCGAGCTTCGGCGGGACCACGTTGATGGTCGACGTGTCGGCCTGCTTGCCCGCCGCGTTGTCGAGGTGGAGCAGCAGCACCGTCGCCTTGGTGACACCCGAGGCGCGGGTGACCGTCAGCGAGTCGGCGTCGGCGAACAGCACGCCGGTGGCGCCGTCCTGCGAGAACGACAGCTTCGGCTTGGTCGGGTCGAACGTGACCGGCTTGGTCTCGTCCACCACCGACGAACCACTGGTGGCGGCACCCGGGGCGTAGGCCGACTCGGTCAGCACGGTGTAGTCGAACTTCGTCGACGCGCCGATCGCCGAGGCACCGACGGTCAGCACCTTGACGGAGCTGTCGAAGGTGTTGACGTCCTGGCCGGCCGCTCCGCCGTTGAGCGGCTGTGCGTCGACCGTCTTGCCCGTTGCCAGGTTCATCGTCGTCGCGAGCGTGGCGTCGATGGTGGCCGACTTCGCGTCGTACACCAGGTAGTCGGGCTCACCGTCACGGTTCGTGTCGATGAGGACCTCGACGTTGGTCACGGCACCGGGGTCGGCATCCGGACCGGCGGTCTGCACACCGAACGCGATGGTGCCCGACGCCTTGTCGTACGACGCACCGTAGGAACGGACGTCGGCCGCCAGCAGCGACTGCTCCGCCGAACCCTCGGGGAACGTCTCGGCCGGGTCGGTGCCACCGAGCACGAACGGGGCGACGGCCGCGTGGTAGCCGGTCGTCAGGCCGCCCTGGTCGAGCGTGCGGCCCTTGAGCGTGAGCTCGGCCGACTTGCCCGGCCCCGTGAAGGGGACCGTGGTCCGCGCACGCACCGCACTGACGGGTTTCGGTGCCACGTAGACACCGAGGCGCATCGGGTTGAGCGTGCTGTCGGTCGGCGCGAAGGCCACGATGCCCGAGGCAGCGGTCACGAA
This sequence comes from Curtobacterium sp. VKM Ac-2889, assembly GCF_015350855.1. Taxonomy (NCBI): domain Bacteria; kingdom Bacillati; phylum Actinomycetota; class Actinomycetes; order Micrococcales; family Microbacteriaceae; genus Curtobacterium; species Curtobacterium sp. VKM Ac-2889. The sequence goes on from NZ_JADKSC010000002.1 coordinate 740,749, forward strand.
CTCGCGCTGGTAACCCTTCTGGACGGCGTCCTGCGTCGGGTCGATGACACGACGGAGCTTCGTCGGGTCGGCGACCGAGAACGTCAGCGTGACCGAGGCGGTGCCGTTGGCGGGCACCGTCACCTGCTTCGAGCTGAGCGCGAAGGTCACACCCGGCTGCGACACCTGCGGCTGGTACGACACGGCGTACGTGTGCGCCGTGCTGTCGGTGTTGTCGACCTGCAGGGTGCGGGTCTCGCTCGTCCCGCTCGCGACCTCGACGACGCCGAACGACGCGGTGACGAGCTGGTCGTTCTCGGCGCTGCGGACCGTGGTGCCGGCGGTGACCGCCTGCAGCGCGTCCACGCGACCGGTGCCCTGGCGGAGCAGGGTGGCCGAACGGTTGCCGTCCTTCACGTCGTGCGTCGCCGTGTTCATCAGCGCCGCCTTGACCTGCGGGGCGGACCAGGTCGGGTGCGACTGGAACGTCAGCGCCGCGATGCCCGCGACGTCCGGCGTGGCCATCGAGGTGCCGCTCATCGACATGCGGCCGTCACCGGTGCCGTTCGCCGCCGAGATCACGTTGACCCCGGGGCCGGCGATGTCCGGCTTGACGATGTCGTCGAACGACCCGTGCACACCACGGCTGGTGAACGACGCGAGCGTGTTCACGGCGTCCGCCTCGATGGCGACCTCGAAGCCCTTCAGCTCGTCCGCGAAGCGCACGTGCAGGGTCCCCGCCTTCGCGGTGGCCTGGAGGCTCGCCACGCTCTTCGCGGTCAGCTCGGCACCCGGGATGGTCGCGTTGCCACCGATGCCGGATTCGAACGTGTCGAGCGTGCCCGCCAGCAGGACACCGACACCACCGGCGGCCTTGACGTTGTCGAAGCGCACGGCGGAACCGCACTCGAGCGCGGCGTCCGTCCACTTCAGCCAGACGACCTTGCCCTTGATCTTCGCGGCGTCGGCGGCGCTGAACGCGGCACAGCCGTCGATGTTCGCGGTCGGGACGACGACGTCGCCCTCGACCGGCAGGGTGCCCTTGAAGTTGGACGAGTACTGCGACCGGTAGGTCTTCGCGACGTCGGCCGGTGCGGTGACCTGCACGCCGTCGTAGAGCGACTGGCCGGTGGCGCTCGCGGCGACGGTGAGCGCACCCTCGGCGTTGCCCGGCGAGCCACCGATGTCGGTGAAGTCGTCGGCGTTGCCCGAGGCGATCACGGGGAGCACGCCACGTGCGGTCAGTGCGTCGATCTTGGCGTTGTCGGGGTCGTCCGGTGCACCGTAGTCGGAGCCGAGCGACAGGTTCAGGACGTTGATGTCCTTGCCCTCGGTGAGCGCCTTGCCCACCCAGTCGAGCGCGGCACCGGTGACGTCGGTCGAACCGCCGTTGTCACCGAAGACCTTCAGGGCGTACAGGCCGGCCTCGGGCGCGGTGCCCGGACCGATCCACATGTCCTGCACCTGCTGCGTGGTGAGCTTGGTGTAGTCGCCGTCGAACTGCTGCTTGTCGGCGGTCAGGCCGTAGCCCGCGATCGAGCCGGACACGTGCGTGCCGTGGTCGCCGCCCTTGCCGTCGATCGGGTTGTCGTCGGGAGCCGGCACCGGGTCGTAGGTGTTCGGGTCCTCGGGGTTGGCGTTGTACGTCGCACCGGCGAAGTCGTACCCGCCCAGGAACTTCGACGCGTCGTACAGGCTCGGGTCCGGGGCGCCGCTGCTCGCGTTCGCCAGGGCCTGCTGGTACGCCTCGGTGGTGCCGGGGCCGCCGAAGTCGGCCTGCGTGTAGTCGAGACCGGTGTCGAGGACGGCGACGTTGACGCCCTTGCCGGTGTGGCCGGTCTGCTGCCAGGCGTTGAGCGAGCGCGTGTAGACGTCGCTCGCGGCGTTCTTCGGCGAGACTCCGTCGGCACCGGGGCGCACCAGGCTCGGGTCGACGCCCGAGGGAGCGGCGTCGGCGTTCTCGTTGACCGTCGGCTCGACGATCTTCTTCGGCGTGAGCGGGATGATGCTCTCGACGTCGGAGCGCTCGGCGATCTTCCGGAACGCGTCGACGTCGGCGACGACCGCGATGCCGGGCACGGTGTACTCGGTCGAGTAGAGCTCGGTCGCGTCGGCATCGGCGCGCTTGACGGCCGACCGCACCGCGGCGACGGTGGACTGGATCGCCTCGACGCGGTCCGCGGCGGCGGAGGACTGCCTGCGCGACTGGGTCAGGTCGCCGCCCTTGGCCTTGGCGTCCACCTCGAGGGCGCCCTGGCCGGTCGTGCGCACGAACGCCGCGACGGTCTTCGTCGGCTTGGCGTCGCGGAGCGGCGCGGAGAGCTTGAGGTCGGCCACCGGGATCCCGGCCGGAGCAGCGGAGGCCGCGCCCCCGACTGCGAGACCGCCGCATGCGAGGGCCGCGACGGCGATGCCGGCGGTCAGGACGCGGGTGAAGCGATGGGGGGTGGGTTTCGGGTCGGTGTTCGGTGTTGCACGGTTCAAAGAGGGCACTCCAGGCTCAGTCCGTGGTTCGCATGAGATTCCTGTGAAGCTATGCGTTCGTTCTCAGGGAAGACAGTCCGCACTTTGGGGGACACCCCTCGTCCAGGGGACGGAACCTGTTAAGTTGCACACACGTGTGCACGTTATTACGATGGGGTGCGTGACCACCACCGAGCACCCCTCCCGCGCGCCCCGCCGCGACGCCACGGAGAACCGGGCAGCACTCCTCGACGCGGCGCGGACCTGCCTGCAGCAGGACCCGGACGCCTCCATCGAGACGATCGCCGCCGCGGCCGGCCTCTCGCGTCGCGCGGTGTACGGGCACTTCCCCTCGCGCGACGACCTGGTGCGCGAGGTCGTGACCGCCGGCGCCGCCCGGATCGCCGCCGCCATGCCCACCACCTCGGACCTGCAGGGGCTCCCGCCGGCCGCACGCCTGGCCGCCATCGCGGTGACGCTCTGGACCGAGGTCTCTCACGTCCGCTCGATGGCCCGGATCGCCGTGCGCAGCCCCTTCGCCGAACCCGTCGCCGAGGTCTTCGCCCCGTTGCGCTCACAGGTGCGTCAGGCGTGCGCGCTCGGCATCGCCGACGGCGCGATGCGGGACGACGTCGACCCCGAGACCCTCGGCCGCCTGGTCGAGGGCGCGTGCATCGCCGTCCTCGACGAAGCCACCCGCTCCGGCACGAGCGACGAGGACGGACGGCGGATGGTGGTGGTGTCGGCGCTGGGCACGGCCGGCATCGACTGGCGCACCGCACTGCTCTCCGAACCCGCAGCTCCCGCTCCCGCCCCGAAGGACCACGTATGACCCTCGAACTCGACCACGTCGGCATCGGCGAGGAGCCCGGCGCACCCCTGCCCGTCGTCTCCGCCGTCGCCGCGCCCGGACGCCCGGGGGTCCTCGCCGTCGAGACCGAGCAGGCACCCGTGCTCGCGTCCCTCGTCGCCGGTGGCCGCATGCAGCCCGACACCGGCCGCCTGCTGCTCGACGGGCACGAGGACCCGGCAGCCGTCCGCCGCGCGTTCGCGCTGGTCGACACCCCCGGGATCGCCGAACCCTTCCCCGTCCTGACCCTCAAGCAGATCGTGCGCGAGGAACTCGCGTTCGCCGGGCAGCGCCCGAACCGCGAGCACGTCGACACGGTGCTCGACGAGCTCGGACTGCGGGACTACGTCGACACCGCCGTGCAGCGGGTCCCGACGGCCGTGCGCATCCGGCTGCTCGTCGAACTCGCCCTGCTCCGCGACGGTGTCACCGGGATCGTGATCACCTCGCCCGAGCGGCACGGCGGCGCCGTCGAGGACTGGTTCCAGGTGGTCCGCGACGTCGCCCGACGGGGCGTGACCGTGGTGCTGGTGACCTCGAAGGCCGCCGCCGCGACGGTCGAGCACCTGCTCGAGACGATCGAGACGCACGACGAGGTCGAGACGCACGACGACGTCGCGACGCCCGGCGTCGCGACGCCCGGCGTCGCCGAGACGCTCGAACAGCCCCAGACCGAGGACCCCGAGGACGTGGCCCGAACCGACGGAACCGAGCCGGGCCTCCTGGCCGCTCCTTCCGTCACCACAGCATCCGCAACCGTCCCGACGGAGGCACAGAAGTGAACACCACCTCGCTCGTCCGCGCAGAACTCGCGCGGCTCACCGCGACCCCGCTCGCACGCCTGGCGTTCATCGCGCTGATGATCGTGCCGCTGCTCTACGGCGGCGCCTACCTGTGGGCGAACCGCGACCCGTACGCGAAGCTCGACCAGATCCCCGCCGCGATCGTGGACCTCGACGCCGGCGCAACGCTGGACGGCGACCAGGTCGACTACGGCAAGGACGTCACGAAGGAGGCCATCGACGGCGCTGACTTCAAGTGGACGAAGACGAGCGCCGCCGACGCCCGCTCCGGTGTCCGGAACGGCACCTACGACTTCGTCGTCACCATCCCGCACGACTTCTCCGAGCACCTGGTGTCCGCGCAGTCCGACGACCCGACCCAGGCGAAGCTCGTCATGACGACGGCCGACACGAACTCGTACCTGGCCTCGACCATCGCCGAGCAGGCGGGCAAGACCATGCGCACCGCCGTCGCCGAGCGCGTCGGCAAGCAGGCCGCGAAGACCCTGCTCGTCGGGCTCGCCGACGTCCGCGACAGCCTCGGCGATGCCGTCGACGGTGCCGATGAGCTCGCTTCCGGGGCCAAGAAGGCGGACCGGGGTGCCCACACGCTCGCGGACGGCACCGGCAAGCTGTCGTCCGGTGCGGCGGAGCTCGCCTCCGGCACGGCGTCGTTGCCGTCCCAGACCCAGCAGTTGGACAGCGGGGCGCAGCAGGTGGCGTCGGGGGCGTCGACCCTGGCGTCCGGGCTGGCCAGCGCGCAGCAGCAGACGGCGGCGCTGCCGTCGCAGACGCAGCAGTTGGACAGTGGGGCGCAGCAGCTGCAGTCCGGGCTGCACCGGCTCCGTGACCAGACGGCTTCGCTGCCGTCGGACTCGGCGCGCCTGTCCAGTGGTGCGTCGCAGGTCGCCAGCGGCAACGCCGAGCTCGTCGACAAGGCTGCACCGTTCATCGCGGGCGTCCAGCAGCTCTCTGCGCAGTCGCCCGAACTCGTCGCGTCACTGAAGCCCGTCGTCCAAGCCTCCACGGTGCTCTCCGCGGAACAGAAGACCCAGCTGCTCGCCGGGCTCGACAACCTGCAGGCCGGCGGCACCAAGCTCGGTACCGGTGCCGGCGACCTGTCCGGCAACCTGCAGAAGCTCAAGACCGGCAGCGCGCAGGTGTCCTCGGGCGCCTCCCGGCTCGCCGAGCAGGCCCCGGCGCTGACGAGCGGCATCCAGCAGCTCTCCGACGGCTCGGACACGCTCGCCGCCGGCACCGGCAAGCTCGCCGCGAAGGCTCCGGAGCTGTCGTCCGGCATCGCCACCGCCGCGAACGGTGCTTCGAAGGTCTCGTCGGGCGCGTCGAAGGTGGCCGACGGCACGTCGAAATTGGCCTCGGCCGCCCCGACCCTGTCGTCGGGTGCGTCCCAGCTCGCGACCGGTGCGAAGACCGCCGACCAGGGCGCCTCGTCGCTCGCGTCAGGGTTGGACAAGCTCACGACCGGCTCGTCGAAGCTCGCGTCGTCGCTCGACCAGGGCCGCACGAAGATCCCGGCGTCGAACGCCTCGGAGCGTGCATCGCAGGCCTCGGTCATCTCCGACCCGGTCAAGGTCGGGGACGACAACGTCGCCGCCGCGTCGAACTACGGCGCCGGCCTCGCGCCGTTCTTCATCTCGCTCGCGGCCTGGATCGGCATGTACGCGCTGTTCCTCATCCTCAAGCCGATCTCGAAGCGTGCGATCACGGCGGTGCGGAAGCCCCTCGCGGTGGTGTTCGGCGGCTGGCTGACCCCGGCGCTCCTCGGCCTGGTGCAGATGGTGGCGCTGTTCTTCATCGTGCGCTTCGCCCTCGACCTGAACGTGGTGCACGTCGGTGGCACGATCGGGATCATGGTGCTGGCCTCGGCGACCTTCGCGGCGATCATCATGGCCCTCAACGTGCTGCTCGGCTCGGTGGGGCAGTTCCTCGGACTGGTACTGATGCTCGTGCAGCTCGTCACCGCCGGCGGGACGTTCCCGTGGCAGACGCTGCCTGGGCCGTTGGCGGCGCTGCACTTCGCGCTGCCGATGACGTACTCGGTCGACGCGATCCGGCAGACGATGTACGGCGGCAACCTCGGCGCCGCGTGGTCGGACGCGGGCGTGCTGCTCTGCTGGCTGCTCGGGGCGCTCCTGGTGTCCTTCGTGGTCACGGCGCGGCAGACCCGCTCCCGCACGCTGCGCGACCTGCGCCCGAGCCTGATCGGGTAGCGGGCGCGGGGCGGCGGCGGGGCGCGGGCGGGTGCGCCGCGACATCGAGTGAGCAGAAGACGACGGGTGTGCAATGGCGACCCGTCTTCTTCTGCTCACTCAACGCGACCTCCGCGTGCAAGGAGCGTCTTCAGGTGCGCCACTGCGGCTGAGCGGTGCAGCGTCAGGTCGGACTTGGTCCACCGGACCACCACCCAGCCGAGTCGTTCCATCTCACGGTAGCGGCGGAGGTCACGGCCCCACTGCTCGGCGTCGGTCCGGTGGTGGTCGCCCTCGTACTCGATGACGATGCGCTGCTCGGGGTAGGCCATGTCGACACGGCCGACGAACCGGCCGGCTTCGTCGAGCACGTCGAACTGCAGTTCGGGCTCGGGCAGCCCCGCGCGGACGATCGCCAGCCTCGCTCGGGTCTCCTGCGGCGACCCGGCGCCCACCCGCACGAGCTCGAGTGCAACGCGCAGCTTCCGGACTCCCGATCGTGCTCCGGCCAGGGCGACGGCCGCGGCGAGGTCGTCGATCGTCGTCCCGCACCGTCGTTCCGTGACGATGGCGTCCCCGAGCACGACGAGCTGGTCGACCGAGAGCATCGCACCGCAGTCCACCCACAGCGCCGCGGGCGTGCTCGTCGGCATCCCCCACCGCTCCGTCACCCGGGCACGGTCCGGCGTGATGCGATGCCCGACGACCCCGCGGCGTCGCGGTTGCGCGATCGGTACGGGACTCGTGACGTGCACCGGGGCGTCGTCGGCGACAGGGACGGGGAGCTGCCAGAGGACCGCCGCCGAGACGTGGCTGATGAACTGCCCGGGAACCAGGAGCGGCCGGAGTGCCCGGATCCGGTGGACCGGGTCGGGCGGACGATCACGTGCCCAGCGGATCGACCGGGTCGGCCGGACCAGGTCACGCCGTCGGAGTCGTTGTCGGGAGACGCCGGCGCGGTCGGCCGCGCTGATGTCGAACGCGCGCCCGCGCAGCGGTGTCGGAAGTGGTCGTGCTCGCATGTCCACCACGTTCGCGCCCAGCGCCCACTGCTCGCGCGCCGAACGCGACTTCTGTGTACAACGCACCCCGGGCCTCCCGTGTGGAGGACCAGCCACACGCAGATCGTGAGCAGAAAAGGTCGAGTCGCGGCGCCACACCCGACCATTTCTGCTCACGAAGCGAAACCGCCCCCCACACCCCGCCCGCCGGCCCATGTCACGTCAACCGCTACGATCGACGCACGAGCCAACGGAGGTCGAAGCGCATCATGGGAGACGGCAAGCCCGCGACCATCTACGACGTCGCCGCACGCGCCGGGGTCTCCAAGTCCCTCGTCTCCCTCGTGCTGCAGCGCTCCCCCCGGGTCAGCGACCAGCGCCGGGCCGCGGTGCTCAAGGCGATCCAGGAGCTCGACTACCGGCCCTCCACCGCGGCAGTGTCCCTCGCCGGCACCCGCAGCCGCACCATCGGTGTGGTGCTCGACGACTTCCGCAACCAGTGGTTCGTGGACCTGCTCACCGGCCTGCGCGAGAGCCTGCAGGACCAGGGGCACCGGCTCGTGGTCGCCGACCGCTTCCTCAACACGGGGCTCGACGCCTCACCGGTCGAGGGCTTCCTGTCCATGCGCGTCGAGGGCATCGTGATCGCCGGCGAGCCGACCACCGACCTGGCGATCCCCGCCTCGATGCCGCTCGTGATCGCCGGCGGCCGCGTCGCGATCCCGCGCGCCGACACGGTGGCGAACGACGACCACGCCGGTGGCGGCATCGCGGCGCAGCACCTGCTCGACCTCGGACACACCCGACTCGGGTTCGTCGGTGCGAGTTCGGCGGCCTCGGCGGAACGCCAGGCCGGGTTCGAGCAGGTAGCGGCGACACGTGCGTCCGTCGTCACGACGGTGCTGCCCGGCGAGCCCACCGAAGAGGCCGGTTCGCGTGCCCTCGGCATGCTCCTCGACGAGCACCCGGACGTCACGGCGGTCTTCGCCGCGAACGACGTGATGGCCCTGGGTGCCCTGTCCGAACTCGCTGAACGCGGGCTGCGCGTCCCCGAGGACGTCTCCGTCATCGGCTACGACGACACCCCCGTGGCCGCGATGCGGTACGTCGGCCTGACGAGCATCGACGACCGCAGTGTCGAGATCGGCCGCGGCGCCGGCGAGCGTCTGCTCGCCCGCATCGCCGATCCGCGGATCGCCGCGACGGAACTGCTCGTCGAACCCCGCCTCGTCGCGCGCCGCACCACCGCCGCGCGCTGACGCGGCACCCCTGCCCCCGGCCGGGAGGCCCGCCCCGCGTCCGTCACGCCCGCTTCGTGAGCAGGAATGGTCGGGTCCAGGGCCCATAGCCGACCATTCCTGCTCACGACGTCGCGCTGGGCAACTCCGCGTGCTGGACGACCCAGCTGTGCATGACGATCGCCGCGGCGGCCGAGGCGTTGATGCTCCGCGTCGACCCGAACTGCGTGATCTCGAGGTGCGCGTCGGCACCGGCGACCGCCTGCTCGGTGAGCCCGGGGCCCTCCTGCCCGAACAGGAACACGCAGCGCTCCGGGATCGTCGCGGTCTCGATGCGTTCGGCACCCGGGGTGTTGTCGATGGCGACGACGGGACGCGCTTCATCGGCCATCGCGGCGAGGAACGCCTCGACGTCGGGGTGGTAGCGGACGTGCTGGTACCGGTCGGTGACCATCGCCCCGCGCTTGTTCCACCGGCGTCGCCCGATGATGTGCACCGTGCCGGCGAGGAACGCGTTGGCGCTCCGCACGATCGACCCGATGTTCAGGTCGTGCTGCCAGTTCTCGATCGCCACGTCGAACGCGTGCCGGCGGGTGTCGAGTTCAGCGACGATCGCGTCCATCGACCAGTACCGGTAGCGGTCGAGCACGTTCCGGGAGTCCCCGGCGGCCAGCAGCTCCGGGTCGAGCCTCGGGTCGTCGGGCCAGGGTTCCGGGTGCGGCCCCACCCCGTTGGTCGTCAGCTCGTGCGACGGTTCGGGCGCAGTGGTCACCCGACCAGCGTACGGCCGGGCGCGGGGTCGGGCGCCGCCGGCTCAGGCGGTGCGGGCGATGCGCGCCTCGATGCCGGCGATCAGGATGTCGAGGCCGAGCGCGAACCGGTCGTCGTAGGAGTGCTCGCCGAGGATCTCGCCCACCAGGCGGTGCCGCTCGGGTCGGCCGGCCTCGGAGTCCCCGCGTCCGACCTGCACCCCGGCGTGCCCGACCACGAAGTCGTACACGACGAAGAAGGCGTACATCGCCTCGGCCGGCGGCAGCCCGGCGTCCTGCAGGGCGCCGACGACCTTCGCCACGACGGCGTCCGACTCGGTCGAGGCGAGCGGGGCCCGCTGGCTGTGCGACTCGAGCACGAGCGGGTGGGTGCGCATCAGGTCGCGGAACGTCGTGGCGAAGGTGCGGACGACGGCGTGCCACTCGTCGGGCCAGACGAAGGTGGCGGTGAACTCGTCGACCGTGCGGCGGACGAGTTCGGCGTGCAGGTCGTCCAGGCCGCCGATGGTCCGGTGCACGGTCATCGGGGCGACGCCGAGCCGGACGCCCAACGCACGGAAGGACAGCCGGTCGAGGCCGTCCTCGTTCGCGATGGTCGTGGCGGCGTCGATCACCTGCTCGCGGGAGAGCACGTTCGGGCGGCCTCGGCGTCGTCGCGGCGTCACCTCGAGCTCCGTCTCCGACACCGGGGTGGGTCGGGGCGCGGTGGACGGGGTTCCGGGTTCGACGAGCACGAGGGGGCCTCCTTGATTCGGTACGTGTCCCGAAAAGCGTAGGGCAAACCCGACCGCGGTTCGGTGTCTCGACCATCTCGGGTCTGGCAGCAGCGCGCAAGAGCCGCCCCGGGCCTCCCGGCCCTTTCCGAGCCGACCACGAGCCGACGCGAGCCGGACCTGAACCCCCGCGCAGTAGGGTGAGGCGCATGGCGACCCGAGACGACGTCGAGTGCTGGCTGACCGACATGGACGGCGTGCTCGTCCACGAGAACCAGGCGCTCCCCGGCGCGCCGGAGCTCATCCAGCAGTGGCTCGACGACGGCACCGAGTTCCTCGTGCTGACGAACAACTCGATCTTCACGCCGCGCGACCTGAGCGCCCGGCTGCGGGGCTCCGGCCTGCACGTGCCCGAAGAGCGGATCTGGACGAGTGCGCTCGCGACGGCCGACTTCTGCAAGTCGCAGATGCCGGGCGGGTCCGCGTTCGTGATCGGCGAGGCCGGCATGACGACCGCCCTGCACGAGGCCGGGTTCATCATGACCGAGACCGCTCCCGACTACGTCGTCGTCGGCGAGACCCGCAACTACTCGTTCGAGGCGATCACGAAGGCCGTGCGGCTCATCCGCGACGGCGCACGGTTCATCGTGACGAACCCCGACGCCACCGGCCCGAGCGCCGAGGGCGTCCTGCCGGCCACCGGCGCCATCGCGGCCATGATCGAGAAGGCGACCGGCAAGCAGCCCTACGTGGTGGGCAAGCCGAACCCGATGATGTTCCGGTCGGCGATGAACCGGATCGGCGCGCACTCCGAGAACACCGGCATGATCGGCGACCGGATGGACACCGACGTGCAGGCCGGCATCGAGGCGGGGCTGCACACCGTGCTCGTGATGACGGGGATCAGCGACCAGGCCGAGATCGACCGGTACCCGTTCCGTCCGAGCGAGGTCATCTCCGGCGTGCACGAACTCGTGCGCACCGAGCCGTTCGAGGTCGAGCTCTAGCCCTGACGACCCACCGGCGTCGGGCCGTCGGCAGTGCGCCGGTGGCCGGTCAGTTGCCGGCAGCCGACTCGCGCCAGCGCGCCTGACCGATGATGTTCTGCGCGTAGGAGACCCGGTTGAACACGTCGACGCGCTGTTCCTCGGAGAAGACCTGCACGAACTCGGTGTGCGACTGGCCGTTCGCGGCCCAGATCGACACGGAGACGTTGCCCTGCGTCCGTCGCTCCTTCGCGAGCAGGAACAGGAGTCCGAGCAGGAAGAACCACACCGTGATGACGGTCATCACGATCGCCCACGTCGGGATGTGCGACGTCGACGACGACTGGTCCTGCGCGGTGATGTTCACCTGCGCGGCCGGCCAGGTCCCGCTCGGCGTGACGATGCGGTCCTGCGTCACCCCCACGGATCCGATCGAGACGAGTACGGGGCTCGGCGCCGGCGCCCCACCGGTCGGCTGCATGCTCATGGTGGAACCCTAGCGGCCCATGCACCCCGGGCCGCTTTCGGAGTGCAGCCTGCGCCGCGGGGGGGGGGGGGGTGGCGAGGTCGCACGCGGGGTGGGTGGCGGCGCTCGGTGGGCGGCAGCGGCGCACAGTGCGGAGTTGGGCAGCGGGCGCCGGGTTGGTGGTTCCGTGCGAGCCTGCAGCGCCGCACCCAGCCGTCAAGCTCGCACCGCATGAACGAACCTGCACCGTGCCGAGCCCGGCGAGACCGAGCGGGCGCGAGGTTGGCGGCGGCGCACGGTGCGAGGTTGAGCAGCTGGTGCCGCGGTGCTGGTTCCGTGCGAGCCTGCAGCGCCGCACCCAGCCGTCAAGCTCGCACGGCATGAACGAACCCGCACCGTGCGAGGCCCGGCGAGACCGAGCGGGCGCGAGGTTGGCGGCGGCGCACCGTGCGAGGTTGAGCAGCGGGCGCCGGGTTGGTGGTTCCGTGCGAGCCTGTGGCACCGCACCCAGCCGTCAAGCTCGCACCGCATGAACGAACCCGCACCGTGCCGAGCCCGGCGAGACAGAGCGGGCGCGAGGTTGGCGGCGGCGCACCGTGCGAGGTTGAGCAGCGGGCGCCGCGGTGCTGGTTCGGTGCGAGCCTGTGGCACCGCACCCAGCCGTCAAGCTCGCACCGCATGTACGAACCCGCACCGTGCGAGGCCCGGCGAGACCGAGCGGGCGCGAGGTTGGCGGCGGCGCACGGTGCGAGGTTGGGCAGCTGGTGCCGCGGTGCTGGTTCGGTGCAAGCCTGCAGCGCCGCACCCAGCCGTCAAGCTCGCACCGCATGTACGAACCTGCACCGTGCCGAGCCCGGCGAGACAGAGCGGGCGCGAGGTTGGCGGCGGCGCACCGTGCGAGGTTGAGCAGCTGGTGCCGCGGCCGGGCGCGAGGTTGGCGGCGGCGCACGGTGCGGGGTTGGGCAGCTGGTGCCGGGTTGGTGGTTCCGTGCGAGCCTGCAGCGCCGCACCCAGCCGTCAAGCTCGCACGGGGGCGCGCACCCCGCACCGTGCGGCGCGGCGCGGCCCGCATGACGATCGGGTGAACAGAACCGTTCCGCGGTGAACGACGGGAAAACTGCCCCGGGAGCGACCCTAGGGTTGCCCTGGTCGAGCTGAAAGCGGCTCTGACCAGGGTTTTCTGTGAATTGCTACAGGATGGGGTCATCGGTGCCGATGTCGGTTCGTGCCACGACGGCGGTGGTCGTCGGCGCACTCGGAGCACTCGTGGGGACCGCCATCGTCGCCCCGCACCTGGTCCCTCCGACGTCGCCGCACACGAGCGCGGTCACCGTGCAGGCCGGTACCGACGCCTGCGGAACGGGGTGGCCCGCGAGTCCGGACCGCGCCCTCGCCGGCCCCCAGACGTTCCGGATCCACAACACCTCCGTCGCCGGGATCGAGGTGCAGCTGGTCGACCCCACGAACGGCGCGGTCTACCTCGACGCGGAGGGGCTGGGAGCGGGTGCCACGCACGACTACGGCGTCCGACTCCCGCGCGGCCAGTACCGGTTCCGTTGCCTGCCCGCCGACGCGAACCCCGGCACCGGGGCCGTCGTCCACCTGCGCGGCGCCACGCACGTCAGCGACGAGACCCCCGGGATCGTCCCGGTCACCCGCGACGCCCTGATCCCCGCCGCCAAGTCGTACGGCGACTGGATCGAGAGCCGCCTGCCGACGCTGCTCGCCGACGTGCGTGCACTGGACTCCGACGTCCGGACGGGTGACGTCCGGGCCGCACGACGGGACTGGCTGGTCGGTCACCGCGAGTACGAGCAGCTCGGAGCCGCCTACGGCGCGTTCGGGGACGACGACACCGCGATCGACGGGCTCCCGGCCGCCGGACGGACCGCACTCGACGACCCGCACCTGACCGGCTTCCACCGCCTCGAGGCGCTGCTGTGGTCCGGAGTGCCCAGCAGCCGCGCCGTCGCCCCCGCAGACGCCCTGGTCGCCGCCGTCGAACACCTGCGCCGGACGTTCCCCACCCAGCGGGTCGACCCGCTCGACATCGGCCTGCGCTCGCACGAGATCCTCGAGAACGCGCTCCGCTTCGAGGCGACCGGGGCCACCGACGCCGGCAGCCACACGGCACTGGCGACGATCGACGCGAACATCAGCGGGACGGAGCACGCGCTCGAGCCGCTCCGGTCGATCCTGCGGACCCGCTACCCGGGCCTCCGGGCCACCGACCGTGCGCTGGCGACCCTGCGCGCCGACGTCGAGTCACACCGACGGACCGACGGCAGCTGGGACACCCTCGACGGTCTCGACCGCACCGCCCGCGAGCACCTGGACGCCGACCTCGACGCTGCGCTCGAACAGCTCGCGCCCGTCGCCGCCATCTGCGACCCGAGGAGGACCTCGTGACCGAACGACCGCAGCGCCCGGGCCCGGCGGGCCCCCGGAGCCAGCAGCGCCCACGCGGGATGGACGCGGCGACGTACCGCCGGATGGCCGAGGCGCACGCCCGCCTCGGGCTCTCCGCCGACGGCAGTGTGTGTCCCGCCGGCGCACCGGACGACCAGCAGCAGCCCGGCCCCACCCGCGGGGTCGGACGCCGCGCGTTCCTGACCAGCGCGGCCGGGGCAGGTGCCGGAGCCGCCGCGGCGGCAGCGAGCCTGACCGCCGGGCGTGGGACGGGCCTCCAGGCAGCCGCCGCGACCACCGGCGGTGCCGACGCCTCGTACGCGTTCCACGGCGCGCACCAGGCCGGGATCACCACACCCGCACAGCGACAGTCGGCGTTCCTGGCGTTCGACGTGACCGCGGCCGACCGCGGGGACCTCGCCGACCTGCTCCGGACGATCACCGAGCGGGCCCGGTTCCTGACCCGCGGCGGCACGCCTGCCGACGTCGGGATCACCGCGCCGCCGGCCGACTCCGGCGTGCTCGGACCGCAGGTCGCGGCCGACGGGCTCACCGTGACGGCGAGCGTCGGCGCCTCGCTCTTCGACCACCGGTACGGCCTGTCGGGGCAGCGCCCGGCGCGGTTGCGGACGATGGAGGACTTCCCGAACGACGACCTCGACCGGTCGATCTCGGACGGCGACCTGCTGCTGCAGGTGTGCGCGCACAACACCGACACCGTCCTGCACGCCGTCCGCGACATCGCCCGGGCCACCCGCGGCGGCATGCAGGTGCGCTGGCGCCAGGACGGTTTCGCGTCCCCGCCGCGCCCCTCCGGCACCCCGCGCAACCTGCTCGGGTTCAAGGACGGCACCGGCAACCCCTCCACCGCGGACCGCAGCCTGATGGACGACCTGGTCTGGACCCGCGGCGGACAGGACGGCGAACCCGACTGGGTCACCGGAGGCAGCTACCACGTCGTGCGGACCATCCGGATGTTCGTCGAGTTCTGGGACCGCGTCTCGCTGCACGAGCAGGAGAACATGATCGGCCGGCACCGCGACTCCGGTGCCCCGCTCACCCGCAGCGGCGAGTTCGACGACCCCCGGTACCAGGACGACCCGACCGGCGACGTCATCCAGATGGACGCACACATCCGGTTGGCGAACCCGCGCACCGCCGAGGCGCGTGCGCAGCAGATGCTCCGTCGTCCGTACAACTACGACAACGGCACCGACACGAACGGCGACCTCGACATGGGCCTGTTGTTCGCGTGCTTCCAGGCCGACCTGGAACGGCAGTTCGTCGCCGTGCAGAAGCGCCTGGTCGACGAGCCCCTGGTCGACTACGTGTCACCGGTCGGCGGCGGCTACTTCTTCGCCCTGCCCGGGGTCCGCCACGCGGACGACTGGCTGGGCCGTCGACTGCTCGCACGGACCTAGCCGGGCCGACGCTCGCACATCCGAGCCCGGGCCGTCGCCCGCACGGCCCCGCCCGCACGGACCCGCCCGGACCCGCCCGCCCGCCGGGCCCCACCGCTCCCCCACCACCCCACCGTCCCGACCAGTGAGAGGTTCCACGTGTTCCGACCTTCCGAACGACGCGTCCAACAGGGCGCGCTCGCCATCATGGCCCTGGCGTCCGTCGCCGGGACGGCCCTCGCCATCCCGCAGTCGGCGTCCGCCGCGGACAACTCCCTCAGGACCACCACCCCGATCAAGCACGTCGTCGTCATGTACGACGAGAACGTGTCGTTCGACCACTACTTCGGCACCTACCCGAAGGCCGCGAACACCGACGGCACCCGCTTCACCGCCGCACGGAGCACCCCGAAGGTGAACACGCTCGCGTCCTCCGGCACCCTGACGAAGAACCCGAACGCCTACGCCCCGTCACGGCTGACGCCCGCCCAGGCGCTCACCTGCGACCAGAACCACAACTACCTGCCCGAGCAGAAGGCCGTCGACGGCGGTGCCATGGACAAGTTCGTCGAGAGCACCTCGGTGGACACCTGCACCGGGCTGTACGGCTCGCCGGGCCTGACGATGGACTACTACGACGGCAACACCACGACCGGGCTGTGGAACTACGCCCAGAACTACGCGATGAGCGACAACGCCTGGGACACCGGCTTCGGCCCCTCCACCCCCGGGGCGCTCAACCTGATCAGCGGCAACACCCACGGCGGCACCGGCGTGGACTCGGTCACCGGTGCCGCGGTGCCGACCTCGACCGCCGTCGTCGCGAAGGACGCCGCGGGCCAGGGCACCGTCACCGCCGACCCGGACCCCGCCTACGACGACTGCTCCGACAAGGACCACACGTCGACGTCGAACCTGGTGAAGATGTCGGGCAAGAACATCGGCGACCTGCTCAACGCGAAGGGCGTCACCTGGGGCTGGTTCCAGGGCGGCTTCACCCCGACGACGGCCTACGCGGGCACCGGCACGCTCGCCAAGTGCGACGCCACCACGACGAACGTCGGCGGCTCGGTCAGCAACGACTACTCGCCGCACCACAACCCGTTCGCGTACTACGCGTCGACGTCGAACCCGCACCACCTGGCACCGACGAGCGACCGCATGATCGGCTCCACCGACCGGGCGAACCACCAGTACGACCTGTCCGCGTTCGACACGGCCCTCGCCGAGCACCGGATGCCCGCCGTGTCCTTCCTCAAGGCACCCGAGGCCCAGGACGGCCACGCCGCGTACTCCGACCCGCTCGACGAGCAGAAGTTCCTGACGTCGAAGATCAACGAGATCGAGCGGTCGCCGGAGTGGTCGAGCACGGCCATCGTCATCAACTACGACGACTCGGACGGCTGGTACGACCACGTCGCGCCGACGATCCTGAACGGCTCGACGGACTCCTCGAACGACACCACGGTCTGCACCACGGCCGCGACCAAGGTCGGTGTCGCCGGTGGGTACCTCGACCGCTGCGGCCCCTCGCAGCGGCTGCCGTACCTGGTCATCTCGCCGTTCGCCAAGCAGGACCACGTCGACCACACCGCCATCGAGCAGACCTCGACCACGAAGTTCATCGAGGACAACTGGTCGACGGGCCGGATCGGTGACCAGTCGTTCGATGCTCGTGCCGGGTCCCTCCGGGGCATGTTCGACTTCACGCACCCGCAGCACCGCGAGGTGCTCCTGAACACCAAGACGGGTGCGGTCTCGCGGATCGTGTCGACGGCCGTCACGCCGAAGCCGACCCCGAAGCCCACGGCGAAGCCGCACACGGGCTCCGGCAGCGGTACGGGCGCGAGCACCGGTTCCGCTGGTGGGACCGGCAGCGGCTCGAGCACGGGTGCGGGCACGGGCACGGGCACGGGGAGCGGGGCAGCGCCGGTCTCGAGTGCCTCAGCAGGAGCCGGGGCCGCGGGGCAGACCGTCGCCGCCGACCCGTCCGCGACCGACCCGTCCGCGACGCGCCTGGCCTTCACCGGTGCGCAGCTCACCGGGGTCACGATCGCCGCGATCGTGTTCCTGATGTCCGGCACCGCGCTGGTCGTCATCCGCCGTCGCCAGCTCCGCCGTCGGGCCGACTGACACGACGCGTCGGGCCGACTGACACGACGTGTCGGGCCGACTGACTCGACAGACCGGTGCCCCGGAGCGTGCTGCGTTCCGGGGCACCGTCGCGTCCGCGCGGGGTCGCCCCGCGCCCGTCGCGTCCGTTCCCTCAGACCACGTCGGCCTGGAGGCGCGGCTCGCCTCCCGGCACCACGACCGCCCCCATGGGCGGTACCGTCCGCCACCGCTTCGCCAGCCGCCGCGGTCGGTCGTCGTACCAGGCGACGACCCCGCCCGCCACGATGCCGAACGCGAGCACCCCGAACGAGAACAGCCCGATCAGGCCGAGCAGGGTCAGCTTCCCGAAGTCGCCCGTGTCCGCGGTCGCCGAGAACCCGATCGACCCGAAGTCCCAGAAGGCGTGCAGCAGCACCGGTGCGAGCAGGGACCCGGTCAGCCGACGCGCGACGTACAGCGTCGACCCGAACGACGCCGCGAACACGACCTGGATCAGCGTCGGTCCGATGCCCGCCCCGGCGAGCGCGTTGAGCAGGTGCAGCAGCCCGAACAGCACACACGACAGCGCCCAGACACCCATCTCGGGCAGGCGGCGGCGCAGCCCGACGAGCAGGGTCCCGCGGGCCATCAGCTCCTCGAACACCCCGACGAACAGCACCCCGACGGCGAGCAGCAGGAAGTAGTGCGCCGGCAGCGCCGTCCAGTCGATCAGGGGCAGCCGCACGACGCACACCACCAGCACGAGGATCGGCGCGAGCATCGTCCACCGCACCCGCGTCCGGACCGGGTCGACCGTGGCGATCCGCCACCAGCCGAGCGCCGTGACGAACACGGCGAGCGCGGCGACGGCGATGCCCTCGGGGATGACCAGGGCGTGCACGACGCTGTCGACGGTCTGCGCGAGGGTCGCGTAGTCGTCACTCGGCCGCGAGCGCCAGGCGCTGATCGCGGCGAACACCACGAGCGGCGCGAGCCCGAGCAGCAGCGACGTGGGCACCGGCCAGCGACGGCGGCGGGCTCGGGTGGGGGTGGTCGTGGTCACCTCCCGGTTGTACCAGGCGGGACGTACGATTGGCGGTATGCGCCTGCCCTCCCTGTCCACGATGGCAGAGGACTACGTCAAGCTCATCTGGAAGGCCAGCGAGCGCGGCGGGCCCGGGCTGGCGACGCGGGACATCGCCGCGTCGCTGAAGGTGTCGGCGTCGACGGTCTCGGGCAACCTCAAGAAGCTCGACCGTGACGGCCTGATCGAGCACACCCCGTACTACGGCGTCGTCCTCACGCCCCTGGGCCAGCAGGTCGCGGTGGCGATGGTCCGCCGGCACCGGCTGATCGAGACGTTCCTGGTGCGGCGGCTCGGCTACTCGTGGGACGAGGTCCACACCGAGGCCGAGGCGCTCGAACATGCGGTCTCGGAGCGGTTCCTGGACCGTGTCGACGCCGACCTCGGGCACCCGACGCACGACCCCCACGGTGACCCGATCCCCGGCGCGGACGGCATCGTGCCGGACTCCCCCGGCACGCTCCTCGGCGCGATCGAGCCCGGTGCGTGCGGCACGGTCGACCGGGTCTCGGACGACGACCCGTCGCTGCTGCGGTACTTCGACGAGCTCGGGGTGCGGCTGGGCACGCACCTGCGGGTGGAGCGGGTGCGCGACTACGCCGGCGTCATCGCGGTGTCACGACGCTCGACCGACGGTTCGGAGTCCCTCGTCGACCTGCCGGCCGCCGCCGCCGCGTCCATCTGGCTGGCGCCCGACGGCGACTGACCGCGCTGCGGGCGCTGGCCGGCTGGTCGCGGCTGGTCGGCCGGTCGGCCGGTCGGCTGGTCGGCTGGTCGCGACACCCCGCTCACGTCCGCCGAGCGGTCACGAACTGTCGTCCGACAGCCCCGCAACCGACGATTCGCGACCGCTCGGCGTCCAGCGCACGGGGTGTCGCGACCGCACCGCGGCCCGCGAACGCGCGTGGCGACGGACGGGAGGCTCAGCGCGCGACCGCCACGCGCCTCCCGTCCGGCGCCCCCGCCGGTCACGACACCCCGCTCACGTCCGCCGACCGGTCACCATCCGTCGCCCGACACCCCCACAACCGACAGTCCGCGACCACTCGGCGCGCCCGGCCGGGCGCGCCCGCCGGCCCTACCCCTTGACGGAACGCGTCCGGCCGAGGGCGACCTCGCGCCGAGCCCGTTCGAGCGCGTACTCGGAGGCGGCGCCGGGGTCGTGCAGCAGGCGTTCGGTCTCACGCACGTGCTCCCGGACGACGTCGGAGCCCCGGTCGGCAGCCGCTGCCAGCACCGGCGCGACGGTGTCCTCGCCGAGTCCCACCAGCGCACGCGACAGGCTGAGCCGACGATCCCGGTCGCCGACGCCGAGCTGCACCGCGAGGGTCCGCGCGAGCGACGCCCGCTCGTCGTCGGGGACCAGGGCGACCGCAGTGCGCCAGGCGGCTCGGAGCACCTCGTCGTCCTGGTCCCCGAGCAGCGGGCGCACCGCCGGCCAGGCGTCCGGGTCACCGATCTTCGACAGGGTGTGCAGCGCCTGGCTGCGGGCCTGCGGCTCGGGGCGCTCGAGTTCGGGCAGCACCCGGGCCACGACGTCCTCGGCCCGGTGTCGGGTCAGTGCCCACGTCAGCATGTCGCGGACGAAGAAGTCCGGCTCCACGGCGCACTGCGCGACGAGCACCTCGAGGTCCGACGGGTCCGGGGTGGTGCCCGCGGCCATCACGGCCTGCAACCGGGCAGAGGATCGCGGGTCGGTGAGGGCATCGGTGAGCGTGGTCATCCCTCCATCGAAGCCCCTCGCGCCGGGGCCGTGTCAAGCATCGGGGCATAGCGTCGGGAGACGTGCGGTTCGCTCCCACCGCACCTCCGATCACGAAAGGACCTCCGCATGCCCCGCATCGGTACCAGTGACCTGCACGTGTTCCCACTCGCCCTCGGCGGCAACGTCTTCGGGTGGACGGCGGACGAGTCGACCTCGCACCAGGTCCTCGACGCCTACACCGCTGCCGGCGGCGACTTCATCGACACCGCCGACGTCTACTCCGCATGGGCGCCGGGCAACTCGGGTGGCGAGTCCGAGCGCGTGATCGGTTCCTGGCTCCGGGCCTCGGGCAAGCGGGACGACGTCGTCATCGCCACCAAGGGTTCGCAGCACCCGGAGTTCCAGGGACTGGGCGCCGACACCGTCGCCGCCGCTGCCCGCGCCAGCCTCGAGCGCCTCGGCACCGACCGGATCGACCTGTACTACGCGCACTTCGACGACCAGTCGACCCCGCTCGAGGAGACCGTCCGTGCCTTCGACCAGCTCGTGCAGGACGGTCTGGTCCGGTACACCGCGATCTCGAACTACTCGAAGGACCGCGCCGCGGAGTGGATCCGCATAGCGACGGAGAACGGCCTCGCCCAGCCCGTCGCGATCCAGCCGCACTACAACCTGGTCACCCGCCAGCCGTACGAGTCCGACATCGCACCGCTCGCCCACGAGCACGGGCTCGGCGTCGTGCCGTACTTCTCGCTCGCCGCGGGGTTCCTGACCGGCAAGTACCGCACGAAGGACGACTTCGCCGGCAAGGACCGCGAGGGCCAGGTGTCCGGCTACTTCACCGACGAAGGGCTCGCCGTCGTGGACGCGCTGTCCTCGATCGCCGACGCGCACGGTTCCGAGATCGCCACGGTCGCACTCGCCTGGTTGCAGGCGCAGCCCGACGTCGTCGCGCCGATCGCGAGCGCCCGGAACACCGAGCAGCTGCCGGCGCTGCTGGCCTCGGCGGAGCTCGAGCTCTCCGCCGACGAGCTGCAGACGCTGTCCGACGTGTCGGCGAAGGTGCCCGCGAGCGCCTGACGCCCGCGCGCCAAAGGAGGCGCGTGCATGTTCCGACATCCCACTCGTCGTTCGACGGGTGGGATGTCGTTCGTTGCGCACGCATCCGCTGCGCGTGCATGTTCCGACAGAGCACCCGTCGATCACGGGGTGCATCGTCGCAGAACGGGGCGCCCCGCCCCGCGCCCCTACGCCCCCGGAGCCAGCGACCCGGTCAGCGGCTGCCCCGACGACCGCGTCACGAAGCACGCGATGAACCGGTCACCCTGGTCCCACGTCGCCTGGTCCGGCGCGTAGGAACCCTGAACCTGCACGTCGCCCACGGCAGCCGCGGCCGAGGCGTTCAGGGCCGTGTCGGACTGGCACTGGTCGGCCGCCTGGGTCGCAAGGGCCTCGGCACCGGGGTAGGTGTCACCCTCGACGGCGAGGCGTGCGGTCAGCTGCCCGATGTGCGGCGTCGCGCAGTCCACCACCGTGAAGGTCTGCGACCACGCGTTCGTGAACGGGGACAGGCACTCCCCCCCGGCCAGGTCGGTCCACGGGTGCTCACCGGGCAGGGCAGGGGTCGTCGCGAACTGCAGCGCGGCGGCGGGTGCGGTGGCCTCGCTCGACTGCGCGGTCGAGGGAGCGGCGGTCGGGGCCGCCGATGCCGAGGACGCAGCCGAGGGCGACTTCGTCGGGACGGCCTGGTCGGCGATGTTGTTGCCGAGGATCCACTTCGACAGCAGGAAGACCAGCACGATGAGCACGAGGATCAGGGCGATCGACCCGTAGATCAGCAGCTGCTTGCCGCGCTTGCCCTCGCTCCGCAGCCGCGCGAAGCCCTCGTTGATGAAGTTGTCGCGTTCGCCGGGCTGTCGGTCCGGACCAGCCGCGGACCGGCCGACACCAGCACCAGCAGCAGGGCGGGCCGCAGCCGGCGCAGCAGCAGCAGTGGGCACGGCAGCCGCGGGCATCATCCGCGTGCCGGTGTCCTCGGGGTCGTAGCCGGTGTCGCCGAGCTGCCCGACGGCCTCGGTGCCGAACAGGTCCTTGATGGCGCTCGTGTCGCTGGTCTCGCGGCCGTCCCACTCGGACTGGTCCAGGTCGTCCGGCGCGGCGGCGGGCAGCGACTCCGGCTGAGGACCGGTCTCGGTCCGGCCCAGTCCGAGCACGGCGTCGAGGTCTTGTCCGACCGACGGCGGCAGGTGTGCCGGGTACTCCTGGGCACCCGCGGTCGGCTCCACGAGCGGCGGCGCAGCGGTCGGCGGCACGGTCGCGTCGGGCTCGGACCACCAGGGCGTCCCGGCTGCCGGGATCGCGGTGGTCGGGGCGTCAGATCGGAGGCCCTCGGTCGCCTCCGCTTCGTCGGCTCCGGTGGACGCACGGGGCGCGTCCACTGCCTCGGTCGGGTCCGCGGGGTCGCTCGTGTCCGGCGAAGCGGCGCCGGCAGCAGCAGCGGCGGCGGCACCTGCGCCGGCAGCGGTGGCACCGGCAGCGGGCACAGCCGGCGGCACCGGCACGGCCGGCGGCACCGGGTAGGTGCGCGGCGCCTGGGGCAGCCCGGCGGCCGGGGTGTCGACCTCGCCGGCCACGACCTCGTCCTCGTCGTCGAACTCGTCGGCGAGCGACCAGGACCCTGCGGACAGTGCGGTGGTGTCGAACGAGTCGGTGGTCAGCGTCGCCGGGACCTCGCCGGGCTCGTCGTCGTCGCCGATCGCCCAGTCGAACGGCCGGTCGTGGGCGCCGGTCTGCGTGGGGACCGGCCCGGTGCTCGTGATGCGCAACAGGTCGGTGAAGGTCGGCGGCTCCTCGGTCGGGGGCAGCACGTTCTCGACGCCGAGGGGCTGCGGCGCAGCGGGCGCCACGGGCTCCGGGTGCGATCCCGTCGCACGGCCGAGCCAGTCGACGTCGGCACGGCCCTCGCCGAACGGGTCGACGCGGCGACGCTCGTCCTCGATCGCCTTGGACGCGGCGGCACGTTCGTCGCGGTGGGCCTGGGCCGTCGGCAGCACGATCGACGACGGGTGCGGTGCGGTGGAGTCCGGGGGGACGTCCGCGGCGGCCGGGATCCGGTCGTGGAGCGTGGAGCGCTCGTGCTCGACGGCGGCGTCAGGGTTCTCCGACGGCGCGAGCAGCTCGGCGGGCATCGAGATGGCCTGGGTCGAGTCGTCCGGCGCAGCAGGAGCAGCAGCAGCAGCAGGAGCAGGCGCAGGCGCAGGCGCAGGCGCAGCATCTTCGGGCTCGGGCACGAACGGCTCGGGAAGCGGTGCGCCCGTCTCACGCGCGGTGCGCTCGGCCTCGCGACGCTCCCGGCGCGACGGCCAGTCCTCCTCGCCCCGCGGCGCCCCGAAGATGTCCGCAGCGCTGCGGAGACCGTGGAACGGAGCGTCCGATCCGGACGCACGCCGAGCCTCCTGGCCGTCGTCCCCGTCTGCCGGGCCGGCGGTGCCGTCGGGTTCGCGTGCGTCGTCCGGACGCTCCTCGGTCACGCGGTCAGCCCCAGATCAGCCAACCCGATGGCTGCGAAGTACGGGTAGCCAGCCGCTTCGATCGTCTCCTTGGCGCCGGTGTCCCGGTCGACGACGACCGCGACGGCGGCGATGATCGCGCCCTCACGCTCGAGTGCCTCGGCCGCCTTGAGCGGCGAGCCACCGGTGGTGGAGGTGTCCTCGAGCACGACGACGCGCTTGCCCTGCAGGTCCGGGCCCTCGACCTGCTTGCCGCGGCCGTGGTCCTTCGGTTCCTTGCGGACGACGAAGGCGTCGTAGGTCAGTCCCTGGGCGGCGGCCTGGTGCAGGACGGCGCTGGCGATGGGATCGGCGCCCATGGTGAGCCCGCCGACGGCGGAGACGTCCGGCACCTGCTGCACGAGCTCGGTCATGACCTGTCCGATCAGCGGCGCGACGCGGTGGTCCAGGCTGACCTTCCGCAGGTCGATGTAGTACGTCGCCTTCTTCCCGCTGGTCAGGGTGAAGTCGCCGTGGAACACCGCTTCGGAGGAGATGTACTGGATCAACTGTTCGCGCGCGTCGGTCACAGCGCACAAGGGTAGCCGGTCGGGCCCGCAGCGCGCTCCCCCAGCCTGAGCGTCTGTGCGTGCTGGCACCGAGGCAGCGTCGGTACGCTCCGGGGCATGTCCCGTGCACCGCGTCGCGCCGCCGTGGAGCCGGCTCCGGCCGCCGGCCGCCGGCCCGGTGCCGTGGCCGTCACGATCGGACGGGAGGCCCTTGGCGGCCTGGTCGCGCTGGCCCTGGCCGTCATCGCCCTGCGCCACGTCGTCGCGACGGAACGGGTGGCGTTGCTCTGGTACGACGGCGACTCGGTGCTGCTGCCGCTCGTCGAGCGTTCGCTGCAGGCCGGGCAGCCGTTCGAGTGGGCGATGTCGCCCGCGCTGTTCTTCTTCCCGGAGCTGCCCGCGTACCTGTTCAGCGCGCTGGTGACCGCGACGCCGCAGCAGGCCCTGGCGTTGAACGGGGTGCTCGTGCTCCTCGCCGTCTACGCGCTGGTGCGTGCGGCCGCGAACGAACTGATGCCGTCCGCCGGGCGCCCCGCCCGGATCGCGGTGTCGGCCGGGGCGCTCGGCCTCGTCACCCTGCTGGTGCTGACCGAGTCGTCGGCGACGGCGACCTCGCTCGAGCTGGCGTCGCTGCTGCTCACGACGACCTACTACTACGGTGCCGTGCTGGCGATGCTCGGCACCGCGATCCTCGTGCTGCGGGCGGTGCGGCTCGGCCGGGCGTCGGTGCTGCTGCTCGTGGTGCTCGGACTCGTCGCCGCGTGCACGACGGCGTCGAACCCGCTGTACGTGCCGTGGTCCGCCGCTCCGGTCGTCGTCACGCTCGGGCTCCTGGTGCTGGCGCGCCGGGTGCCGTGGCGTCCGGCGGCGCTGCTGTCCGGTGCCGTCACCATCGGCTCGGTCGTCGGGTACCTGGTGCGGATCCCGCTGCGGCCGTTCGTCTCCCTCGACCCCGCGACGTACGTGCAGCCGTCGCGGGCCGGTGAGACGCTGCGGTTCTTCGCGGCACTGACCGACGACCGGGCGGGCACGGCACCGGGCGACGTCGGCCTGCTGCTGCTGTTCGCCGGCGTGCTCGTCACCGTCGGCGGCACGGTCTGGGCCTGGCGGGTCCGCACCGCCCGCACCGTGCTGGTCGCGACGCTGCTCCCCCTGGTGACCGTCGTCGCGGTGTCCGTCGGGGTCGTCGTCGCCGGGTCCGAGACCCCGCGCTACCTGCAGCCGATCGTGACCGCACCGCTGCTCGCACTCGTCGCCGTGGCCGAACTCACCCGCACCGCGGTGCGCCGGACACGGGTCCACCGTCCGCACCGGGGCGTCCGAGCGGGGGTCGCGGTCGCGATGGCCGCCGTGCTCGCGGTGGGCGTCGCGGTGACCCCCGGGACCGCCCACGCCGTGGCGACCGCCCGGTACCCGGCGGCGGCGTGCCTCGACCGTTGGGCGCACGGACGCCAGGTCACCGGCGTCGGACAGTTCTGGACCGTCCGTCCCCTCGCCACCTACGCGTCGACGAACCTCGAGCTGCTGCAGGTCCGCGACACCTTCGAGACGTACCCGTGGCTCGTCGACCTCGGGGCGTACCGCGGAGCCGACCCGAGCTTCGTGGTGGTCGGGTCGCACGACCTCTGGACCACCGCGGTCGAGGACTCCCTCGGCCCGCCGGCGACGATCACCCACTGCACCGGCTTCGACGTCTACGACTACGCCGGCACCGCGGGGCAGGCCCTCCTGCGGCGCGACGTCGTCGGGAGCGCCGACGTCATCCGCCGCGAGCGCGGCTTCTGATCCGCTGCTGAAGTTGTCCACAGCGGCGCGTTGCCGTCCGATGCTCGCTGTACGGATGTATAGGCTCGTGCTCGATGTCTCGCCCCTCACGCCTCCGCGTCCCCCGTGTCCCCGTGCGCCTGCGCCTCGCCGTCACCGGCCTGGCGCTCGCGGGCCTCGTCGGCACGGTCGTGGTCGATGCCCCGGCAGCCCAGGCGGTGACCTACCCCACGTGGGACGAAGTGAAGTCCGCCCGTGGCAAGGAATCCGCGAAGCAGGGGCAGATCACCGAGATCCGGGGCATCATCAGCGAACTCGACGCCAAGGTCGAGGCTGCCGAGGCGAAGGCGCAGAAGCTCGGTGACGTGTTCTACAAGGCGCAGCGCAAGGCCCAGACCGCCGCCGAGAAGGAACAGCAGCTCCGCGCCGACGCGAAGGAGCACGCGGAGGTCGCCGACCAGAGCGCCGCGCAGGCCGGCCAGTTCGCCGCACAGATGTCCCGCTCCGGTGGTGCCGACGTCACCACCTCGGTGATCACCCAGGGCAAGGACGCCAGCGACCTCCTCTACAACCTCGGCGCACTGAGCAAGCTCTCCGAGCAGGCCGAGCGTGTGCAGGCCGCCGCGAGCTCCGACGCCGCCGTCGCCAGCTCGCTCGAAGCGCAGGCAGACCGCGCCGCCGAAGCACTCGGCGACCTCGCCGCCGAAGCAGAAGACCGCATGCAGGAAGCCCAGACGGCGTCCGACGCCGTGCAGGCCGCCTACGACGAGCAGCAGTCGAACAAGGCACGACTCGACGCCCAGCTCGCGACGCTGACCTCGGGCCGGGTCCGGACCGAAGCCGAGTTCGCCAAGGGTGAGCGCATCCGCAAGGCGGCGGAAGAGAAGGCGGCACGCGAAGCTGCAGAGCGCGCAGCAGCCGCGCAGCGAGCGGCCGCCGCACAGGCTGCCGCGAACTCCGGCGGGGGCGCTCCGTCAGGCGGCGGCTCGACCGGCAGCAGCGGTTCGGGCGGCGGCGGTTCCGTCGGCGCGGGCTCGGGGACCGGCTGGGTCCGCCCCGCCAGCGGCTACGTCATCAGCCCCTACGGGTACCGCGTGCACCCGATCACCGGCGTCGTGACCATGCACGAGGGCACCGACCTGGCGAGCGGCTGCTACACCCCCATCGTCGCGGCGTCGGCCGGCACCGTCGACTACGTCGGCTGGTACGGCGGGTACGGCAACTACGTCCGCATCAACCACGGCGGCGGCGTGCAGACCGCGTACGGCCACATCGTCGACGGCGGCTTCCGGGTCGCCACCGGACAACAGGTCTCCGCGGGGCAGCTCATCGCACTCGTCGGCTCCACCGGGGCATCGACCGGCTGCCACAGCCACGTCGAGGTGCACATCAACGGCGCCACCACCGACCCGGTTCCGTTCATGTCCGCGCGCGGCGTCGCCTTCTAGCGGACCAGCCCGCCTCCGGCTCAGCCCGCGGCAGGCCCCACGTCGTCCACGTCGGTGTTCCACAGCGCCCGGTACCACGCGGTGCGCTCCGGGTCGTCCGGCAGCCCGTACGCCCGGTGGAACAGCGGCTCCCACCCGGGTCCGTAGTTCCAGCCGAGCGCCATCGTCGCCACCGCGATGTCGGCCCAGCGATCAGCGACGCCCATCGCATCCAGGTCGACGTGCCCGCTCCACCGCCGGTCCGCACCGATGAGCGTGTTCGGCGTGCACGGGTCGCCGTGACAGACGACGATCCGGTCGGTCGGCGGCTCCGGACCGAGCGAGCCCGGCCCCCGGTCGGCGTCGGTGTCGGCCGCACGCGCGCGATCGAGCCGGTCCACCGTGGACCACGTGAACGGGCAGTCGTCGACCGGCAGGGCGTCGTGCAGCGCGCGCAGGCCCTCCCCCACCGCGACCACCGCCGTCCGGGGTTCGTCGTGCCAACGCGGGTCGACGGCGCTCCAGCCGGGCACCGCGCGGGTGTGCAGCCAGACGCCGTCCTCGTCGGTGTCGTGGTCGAGCACCTCCGGCACCCGGGCGTACCGGGACGCCCACGTCAGCCGCGCGGCCTCGCCGCCGACCCACGAACCGTAGGCGTGCGGCAAGACCTTCACGAACTCCTCGGCGTGCGCGTCCGGTCCGATGCGGAACGTCGTCCCGCCGATCTGGTTGTGCCAGACGAGCGCGACCTCACGCCCTCGGGCCGCCTGGGCGACGACGTGCGGCACCGGGACGGTCTCGCCCGGCCGGGGCAGTCCACCGATCGAGCGCACCACGGCGACGCTCAGTGCACGCGGTCCGGGCGGGACGACCCCGAACCGCCACGGGCGATCTCGAGCAGCACCGGCAGGCGTTCGCCGAGCAGGGCGTCCAGGTCGGCGACGACGGCCTCGACCCGTTCGGTGATCTCCCGCGGCGCGGCTCCCCGCCGCGGACGGACCCGCACCCGGATCGCCCGACCGCCACGGACCCGGTAGACGTCGACGGCGAGCGAGCCGACCTGGGGCAGGTCCCCGATGGCCGAGGAGAGCGCGTGCTGCACGGCGGTGGACTCGATGCGCACCGAACCGGCGACGCCGTCCGCTGAGCCGTCGCTGTCCACCACGGTGCTCTCGCGACCACCGCCGAGCGTCGTCAGCACCACGAGTGCGAGCACGCCGAGCACGACACCACCGCCGAGCACGCAGGTCCACGCGAACACCGAGTCGTCACGCGACGCTCCGGTGCCGAGTCCGGCGAGGGCATCGCCGACCACGCGCCACCACGATGCGACAAGGGGCAACCTCTGGGCGGTCTGCACCAGAATCGCGGCGACCCCGGCGACGAGCAGGACGAGCCCGAGCACGATCAGTGCCGTGCGTCCGAGTGCGCGGTTCGTGGCGTTCATCCGTCCACCCGCCCCGTCGGCTGCACCCGGACGCGCGCGGCGAGGGCCGGCTGCGCGTCGATCGCGGCGAACTCCCGCTCGACGGCCTCGGTCGCGGCCACCGCGGGGACGTCCACCCCGGCTGCGGGCCGGAGCACGACGTCGACCGTGCGACGGCCGACTGTGCCCACGGCGGCGTCGGCGCCCAGACGGGTCGCGGATCGGGCGGCGCGGGCCGCGGCGGAGGCCAGGACCTCGTCGTCGACGACCACGGCGAGCCGGTCGGACGACATCGTGTGGCGTGGGCGCCGCTGCGGCAGGATCCCCTGCAGCAGGAGCACCAGGCCGATCAGGGCGACGACGGCGCCGACACCGATCACGATCGTCGTGTCGAGGCCGTCCGGCGCGGCGAGGGCGGCGTCGACCACGGCACGGGGGTCGACACCGAGCACGTTCTGGTCGAGCAGGACGAGCGCCCCGGCGAAGACCGCAGCGGCGGCGAGCACCAGGGCGATGAGCATCGCGACGACGACGGCACCGGAGCGGGAGACGTGGGTCTCGCGACGCAGCAGACGCCGGTACGTCGGGGCGTGGTCGTCGCGCGACGGACCGGCGGGGACGACCGGATCGGGGCGGCCGACCGTGGGTGCTGCGGTCACCGGACCCTCCGCGGGGTGTCCACCACCGACGACGCGAACGTCACCGTCACGCGGGCAACCTGTCGGCCGGTGATGGTCCGGAAGCGCTCGGCGATCGTGCCGCGAGCCCGGTGCGCCGTGGCGACGACCGGTTCGTCGGGGAGTGCGTGCGCGCCCAGCACCGGCAGGGCGAGCGGGGCCGTGATCTCGACCGCCAGCGCACCGCGGCCGTCGTCGGCGACGCGGGCACGGACCTCCCGGGCGGCAACGCGCAGCGCTTCGGCGGCGACCGCCTGCGCGGTCCGCACCAGCGCGTGGGCTCCGATCCTGTCGGAGCCGGGGACCCGGACACCGACGGGAGCAGCGCCAGGACCGGAACCGGGGACCCGGACGCCGCGGTCGCCGGTCGTGGCGACGGCGGCGTCGCTCACGACGAGCTCCGGCGTCCGCGCAGCACGTCGAGCAGGCGACGGAAGTCGACGTCGCCGGTGACGATGCGTGCGACCAGTGCGCCGAGCGCCATGCAGACGGCGACCACGACGAACGCCCAGAACCCGAGCGTCACGGCGACGATCGCGAGCAGGGCACCGACGCCCATCCCGACGACGGTGGCGTTCAACGGACCCGACCGTCCCGGGTGTCGAGCTCGTCCGCGACGCCGTTGAGGGCCGGGATGTTCACGTCGTTGATGGCGATGTTGACCTCGGTGACCTCGAGGCCGACGAGTTCGGTCACGGCGTTCGTGACGGCGGCGCGGACCGCGGAGGCGACCTCCATCATCGGCGTCGGGTAGTCGACGACGATCGTCAGGTCGACCGCCACCTGGGTCTCGCCGACCTCGACGCGGACGCCCTGGCCGAGCGCGCTCGAGCCGATGGCGTCGCGGATGGCGCCGAACGCGCGCGAGGCGTTGCCGCCGAGCGCGAAGACGCCCGGCACGTCGCGAGCGGCGATGCCCGCGACCTTCGCGACGACCGTGTCGTCGATGATGGTCTTGCCCTTGGCGGTGACCTGCGTCGTGGTGGTGCCTGCGGGCTGGGTGTTGCCTGCCCCGGCGCCGAGCGTGGCCCCGGTCGGGGTCCCGTCGACGCGGTTCGTCGTCGATGCCATTGCTGCCTCCGTGCGGTCGATTGCTGGCCTCCAGCGAACACCATCGTGCCGGACGCCGCACAGACGATGCACGTGCCGACCTCGTCGTCAGTCGGCACCGGTAGGTTCTTGTTCCATGCGCGTGGCGACCTGGAACGTGAACTCCGTCCGCACCCGAGTGGGTCGGATCGTCGACTGGCTGGTGCGTGAGGACGTCGACGTCCTCGGTATGCAGGAGATCAAGTGCAAGCCGGAGCAGTTCCCGGTCGAGCAGTTCGAGGCTGCGGGCTACCACGTCGAGGCCCACGGCCTGAACCAGTGGAACGGCGTCGCGTTCGCCAGCCGTCTGCCGCTGGAGGACGTCACCCGCGACTTCCCGGGCCAGCCCGGGTTCCTGAAGGGCCACGAGGGGCCGGACCTGCCGGTCGAGGCCCGCGCGATCGGCGTCACGGTCGACGGCGTGCGGCTCTGGAGCCTCTACGTGCCGAACGGCCGTGAGCTCGGCGACCCGCACTACACGTACAAGCTCGACTGGCTCGCGCAGCTGGCCGACCGCACGTCGGAGTGGATCGAGGCGTCGCCGGAGACCCCGCTCGCGCTGATGGGCGACTGGAACGTCGCACCGCTCGACCAGGACGTCTGGGACCTGCGGGTGTTCGAAGGGTCCACGCACGTCAGCGAGCCCGAGCGGGCAGCGTTCCGCGAGTTCGAGGCCCGGGGGCTGCAGGACGTCGTCCGCCCGATCGTGCCCGACGGGTACACCTACTGGGACTACAAGCAGCTGCGGTTCCCGCGCGACGAGGGCATGCGCATCGACTTCGTGCTCGGCTCGCAAGCCTTCGCCGACGTCGTCACCGACGCGTCGATCCACCGGAACGAGCGGAAGGGCGACGCCCCGAGCGACCATGTGCCCGTGGTGGTGGACCTCGACCTGGACACGTCGCTCGACGACGACCGCCCGATGATCTTCTGAGCGGAGCCGGGGCACCAGGCCGGAACGTCGGCACCCGCTCTGTTACGCCCGGCGTCCGCCGTCGCGCCGAGGACCGTCACGTCGACGTAGGTTTCCTGCACCGAACCCCTTCGAGAGCAGGTGAAGCCATGTCACGCACGACGATCCTTCCCATCCAGCGCCTCATGGCGACCGCGGCCCCCGCTGCGTGGCGCGACGGCATCGTCGTCGAGACCCGCGCAGCCGACGCCGTGGTGCTGTTCCTCGACGGGAGCATCACCCAGCTGCGGGTGGCGGACGCGGACGGCGTCCTGTCGGTCGGCGAACCGGTCGCCCACCACCCGGTCGCCGAGATCCTCAGCGCCGGCAGCCGGCAGACCACCGCGCGCGTCGCGTAGCGCAGCCGGAGCGGCTCACGCGGCCATCGCGTCGAGCATCGCCTGGCACTTCGACACCATCTCGTCGCAGGCCATCGCGCAGTAGCGGCACGACTCGTCCATGTCCTGGTGCGTGCGGCACTCGGCGGCGCACGCGGTGCCCATCGCGACGACGGCCATGAGCATCGCCTGCATCGCGGCCGTGTCCATGCCCATCGGACGCATCATCATCCGCATGCCGGTGTCGGCGAGCATCGCGGTGTTCGAGCACATCGCGGCGCAGGTGGCCATGTCGCCGCCCATGCGCATGTCGGCCGCGGAACACATCGTCGCGGCCATCGACGCGGCGTTCATCGCCATCATCGTGTCCTGCATCGTGCTCATGTCCATCTGCACGGGCATGTCCGTCGTCGACATGTTCTGCATCATCGCCATCGTGTCCATCGGAGGTCTCCTCGTCGTGGTCATCGGTCGCGAGGCGGTCCGCCCCGCGTGCCCGCCACCATACGCGCGCGCTGTTCCCACTTCGTGAGCAGGAACGGTCGGGTCGGCGGGCGCCACCCGACCGTTCCTGCGCACGGTCCGCGGTGGTCGCCACCACGTGACGGACGGGAGGCCCGGTGCAGCCCCGCCACGCGCCTCCCGTCCGTCCCGCCGCGCGTCCAGGGCGCGGAAGACGCCGGCGTGCGCGCACGACGCCCGCAAGTGCGCGAGACGCCGCCGAATGCGGCGGCGTCTCGGCGAGATCGAGGCGTCTCGGCAACACGACGGCGTCTTCCGGAAAGCCACACGCCGGCGTCTCGACAACACGACGGCGTCTTCCGCAAAGCCACACGCCGGCGTCTCGAGCGCTACGGGTGCAGCAGGGCGGCGATCGCGACCAGCACGGGCACCGAGCCGAGGGTCGAGATGAGCACGACGTCACGCGCCACCGGCACCGCGGCCCCGTAGCGCTGCGCGTAGTTGAAGACGTTCTGCGCCGCGGGCAGGGCGCCGAGCGTGGTGAGCACGAAGACGTCCTGGTCCCCGAGGCCGAACACGAACCGGGCGAACACGAACGCCACCGCCGGCATCACCACGAGCTTGATCGACGACGCCACGATGACGTCCGTCCGGATCGCCGGGTCCCGCAGCGGGGTCGCACCGTGCAGGCTCATCCCGAACGACAGCAGCACGACGGGCACCGCGGCAGCGCCGACGAGCGAGAACGGCTCGAGCACGGGGTCGGGCAGGGTGAGCCCCGTCGCCGAGCACACGAGCCCGACGAGCGAGGCGATGATGATCGGGTTCCGGAACGGCCCGGCGATCCGCCTGCCCCACCCGCCGCCACCCGCGGTCGCGGCATCGAGGATCGTCAGCGCGATCGGGGCCATCACGACGAGCTGCAGCAGGATCACCGGCACGACCGCGGTCGCCTGCCCCAGCACGTAGACGGCCACCGGCAGCCCGATGTTGTTCGCGTTGACGTAGCTCGAGGCCAGCGCTCCGACGGTGGTCGTGGTGACGGACCGCCGCAGCACGAAGCGGAACACCACGGCGGCGGCGAGGGCGACCACGGCAGCACTCAGCAGTGAGACCCAGAGCATCGACGACAGCAGCGACGCGATGTCGGCCGTCGCGATGGTGTGGAACAGCAGGCACGGCATGAGCACGAAGAACGCGAGCCGGCTCATCACGAACTGTGCGTGCGGGCCGAGCAGACCGATGCGTCCGACGACGTACCCACCGGCGATGATCACGCCGATGATCGCGAAGCCGGTCAACACGCCACCCATCCCCTCCATCCTGGCACCTGGAGGCGGGGATGTGACGTCACTCAGGTCGGAAATGCGTACGCATCGAATACCGTTGAGCGCACCATGACCTCGACGAACGCTGACACCCTGACCCGGTCCACCGACTCCAGCCAGCCGCTCGTGCCGCTGCTCGAGGAGCGCTGGAGCCCCCGCTCGTACGACGAGACCGCGACGATCTCGGACGACCAGCTCGACGCCGTCCTCGAGGCAGCTCGCTGGGCACCGTCGGCCATGAACTTCCAGCCCCGCCGTTTCATCGCCGGCCGCCGCGGTACCGAGA
Organism: Curtobacterium sp. VKM Ac-2889; assembly: GCF_015350855.1. Taxonomy (NCBI): domain Bacteria; kingdom Bacillati; phylum Actinomycetota; class Actinomycetes; order Micrococcales; family Microbacteriaceae; genus Curtobacterium; species Curtobacterium sp. VKM Ac-2889. The sequence continues at coordinate 774,705 of NZ_JADKSC010000002.1, forward strand.
CGTTCCGGAAGATCAACGAGAACCTGCTCGGCTTCAACGCCGCGTGGGCGTTCCGTGCCAGCGCCCTGGTCGTCGGTGTGCTCGAGACCGTGACCGCCGACGGCGACGAGCGTCCCTTCGCCCAGTACGACCTCGGCCAGTCGCTCGCCGCCCTGACGGTGCAGGCCCACGCCGAGGGGCTGCACGTGCACCAGATGGCGGGCATCGACGCCGCCGGACTGCGCACCGCGTTCGACCTGCCGGAGCGGTTCGTCCCGTACACCGTCACGGCAGTCGGCACCGTCGCGCACCCGTCACAGCTCGACGAGAAGGCCGCCGAGCGCGAGGTCGCCCCGCGCAGCCGCATCGCCCTCGACGAGGTCGTCCTCGTCAAGGAGTGAGCGACGGCGGCACACCGCCGCCCCTGGATCGTCACGACGGCCGTGTCCCTGCGGGGGCGCGGCCGTCGGCGTACCATGACGTGACATGGATCAGCACCAGGACGACGCCCCGCCGGAGATGAACTTCTACACCCGGAAGTGGGTGCGACCGGAGGACCTCAACGCGAACGGCACCCTGTTCGGTGGCAGCCTGCTCCGCTGGATCGACGAGGAAGCCGCCGTCTACGCGATCATCCAACTCGGCAACGGCAAGGTCGTCACGAAGTACATGTCGGAGATCAACTTCCTGTCCTCGGCGAAGGAGGGCGACATCGTCGAGATCGGCCTCGTTGCCACCCGGTTCGGCCGGACGTCGCTCACCATGCGGGCCGAGGCGCGCAACCTCTTCACGCACCGGAGCATCCTGACGATCGACGAGGTGGTGTTCGTGAACCTCGACGAGGACGGCAACCCCGCCCCGCACGGCTACACCGACATCACCTACGCCCGCGACCGGGTCCCTGCCACGCACCGCGCGTGACCCCGCAGACATCACGCAGCACCCGGCAGCCCGGAGCACCGCACGCGGCATGTGATCGGCGGCCTCTGGCAGGATCAGGGGCATGACCACGACCCGCCTCGTCGCCTTCGACCTGGACGACACGCTCGCCCCGTCGAAGTCCTCCCTCGACCCCCGCATGCTCGAGACCTTCGCGTCCCTGCTCGAGGTCGTGCCGGTCGCGGTCATCTCCGGCGGCAACTTCACGCAGTTCGAGCAGCAGCTGGTCACCCCGCTCCGGCAGCGCGACGGGCTGACGCTCGACGCCCTGCACCTCCTGCCGACCTGTGGCACCCGCTACTACCGGTGGCAGGACCAGGACTGGGCGCTGCAGTACGCCGAGGACCTCACCGACGAGCAGAAGGACCGCGCCCTCGCCGCGGTCGAGACCCGTGCGAAGGAAGCCGGGTACTGGGAGTCCGAGACCTGGGGCCCCATCCTCGAGGACCGCGGGTCCCAGATCACGTTCTCCGCCCTCGGCCAGTCGGCACCGGTGGACGTCAAGAAGCAGTGGGACCCGACGGGCGAGAAGAAGGACCACCTGCGCCGCCTGGTGCAGCAGGACCTCGCCGACCTCGAGGTCCGCTCGGGCGGTTCGACGAGCATCGACATCACCCGCAAGGGCATCGACAAGGCCTACGGCATGCAGCGCCTCGCCGAGATCACCGGCATCGCGCTCGACGACATGCTCTTCGTCGGGGACCGACTCGACCCCGAGGGCAACGACTACCCGGTGAAGGCGCTGGGCGTCCCCTGCCACGCGGTCGAGGGCTGGGAGGACACCGACGCGTTCCTGAACGAGCTCATCCCCACCCTGCGCTGATCCCCGCGCGAGACGCCGGCGTCTCGCCAGGACGCCGCGGCGTCGCCGAGACGCCGCCGGATCCGGCGGCGTCTCGCACGCATCGCGGCGTCGACAGGACACGACGGCGTCTTCCGCGCCCGACACGGACGGCACGGCGGACGGGAGGCCCGTTGCAGGCCCGCCCCGCGCCTCCTGTCCGTCCGCAGTCGGGTCCAGAGCCGCGTCCGCGGCCGATCAGCGCGAGCGCGCGCTCAGCCCAGGCTGCGGACGGCCTCGACGAAGGCGCGGATCTTCGCGGGGTCCTTGACGCCGCGCTCCGACTCGACGCCGCTCGACACGTCGACACCGTCGGGGTCGAGTGCCTCGACCGCGGCGACCACGTTCGCCGGGGTCAGCCCGCCTGCCAGGATCCAGGCCTCGTCGACGCCGTCGATCGTGGCCGGGTCGATCAGTCGGCCGCTGCCGGGCACAGCCGCGTCGAGCAGCAGCAGGTCGTGGTCGAACGCGGCGCGCTGTTCGGGCGTCTCGCGCAGGTAGTCCTCGGCCGCGAGGGCCCGGATGGTGAAGAAGCCGGCGTCACGGGCCCGGGCGAAGTCGGACGGCGACTCGCCACCGTGCAGCTGCAGCGTGGTGAGTCCGACCTCGGACGCGATGCCGACGATCTCGTCGATCTTCTGGTCGCGGAAGACCCCGACAGCGTCGATGCCGTCCGGCACCCGCTCCACCAGTTCCTTCGCCAGGTCGGCGGTGACGGTGCGGGGGCTGCCCGCCGCGAAGACGAACCCGACGGCGTCGGCACCCGCGTCGACGGCGGCGTCCACGGTGTCGGGCGTCGACAGGCCGCAGATCTTGATCCAGCGCTGGTCGGTCATGCTTTCCATCTTGCCAGGGTGCCGCTGTCCGCAGCGCACCGGTCTCCGGAGTCCGGAGTCCGGATCCGCGGGTGGTTCAGTGCAGGGCGCCCGCGACGTAGGCGGCCACGCAGGCCGCGGTGACGCCGAACGCTGCGAAGGACCCCACCAGGACGTTCCGTCGGCGCCACCGGCGGACCGCCGAGAACGTGCCGCGCCGGGCGTGGCGGTGGGCAGCGCGGTGCATGCGGTGGTCGCGCTGGTGCTTCACGCGCTCCGGGCCGAGCGGCACGGGGCCGGTGATCTGGGTGGACCCACCGCGCAGCGCGTTGGCGATCGCGACCGCTGTGGGCCGGCGCTCGGGGTCGCGGGCGGTCATCCGGCTGAGCAGCTCGCGCCACTCGTCGGCGACGTCGTCCGGCACTTCGGGGTCTCGGCGGAGCCGGGCGAGCGCTGCTTCGATCAGGGTGCCGGAGTACTCCTGCTTGCCGGTCAGCGCCTCGAGCAGGACGAGTCCGAGCGAGTACACGTCGGTGGCGAAGCTGATGGGCTCGCCGGCGACCTGCTCCGGGCTGAGGTAGGCGGCGGTGCCGATGACCGTGCCGTCGTTGGTCAAGCGGGAGCCGTCGACGAAGTGGGCGACGCCGAAGTCGGTGAGCTTGACGGTGCGGGCGAACCCGGACGAGCCCTCGTCGCTGATCAGGATGTTGGCGGGCTTGACGTCGCGGTGCACGATGCCGCGCGAGTGCACGTAGGCCAGGGCGTCGGCGAGCTGTGCGCCGAGGTCGGCCACCTCGTAGTTGTGCAGCGCGCCCTCGGACAGGCGGCGCAGCAGCGTCGTGTCGGCGATGAGCTCCATCACGATGAACCGGTGCGGGCCGTCCTCGAACTCGTGGGTGCCGGCGTCGTACAGCGGGATCAGGCCGGGGTGGGAGAGCATGCTGAGCAGCCGGATCTCGCGCTCCTGGCGCACACGGTCGGCGGTGGTCATCTTGTCCGGGGTGGCGAAGAGCTTCACGGCCACGGCGCGGTACGTGTGCTCGTCACGGGCTTCGTAGACGGATCCCATGCCGCCGGTGCCGATGAGCTTCACGAGCCGGTAGCGCGCAGCGAGGACGGTGTCCGCCCGCGCGCTGTCCAGCAGGGTCATGGTGTCCGTCGTCCCGTCCAGAGCGCCGTGGTTCCGCGGCTGGTGCCGACGTGTGGTGCTCGTGGGAAACGGTACGCGTCCGACTCTTGATCCGCAGGGGCCGTTACGACATCGTGACCGCCGTACTTCCCCGGTTTTCCGGGGATCTCCGGGGTACAGTCCGACACCCATCAGGAAGACCGAACGCGCAAGGAGGACAGCATGGCGCTGTCGAAGGGTGACGAGGTGCGCTGGAACACCTCGCAAGGCAAGACGACGGGCACGCTCGTGCGGAAGCGCACGAGCGACTTCGAGTTCGACGGACAGCACTTCAAGCCGACCGACGACGACCCGTACTGGATCGTCGAGTCGGGCAAGAGCGGCAAGCAGGCCGCCCACAAGGAGTCGGCGCTGACGAAGGCCTGACGGTCAGTCGCGGGCGGGCTCGGCGCGACGACGACCCCGGGCACCGCTCGCGGCCGGGCTGCTGCTGCCGCGGTCGTCGTGGTCGTCGGACCCGCCCGCACGACGCTCGGCCCGCACCCGGCGGAGCCGCCGCACCACGAAGCTCACCACGACCACCGCGATGGCCACGTAGAGCACGCGGTCGATCCACTCGGTGTAGGCCTCGACCTTGTCGTACTGCGACCCGAACGCTGCACCGAGCAGCACGAGTGCACTGTTCCAGATGCCGCTCGCGATGATCGTGAACACCGAGAAGGTGCCGAGGTGCATGCGGTCGGCGCCGGCGGGCAGCGAGATCAGGCTGCGGACGATCGGGATGAACCGGCCGAAGAAGACCGCGCTCTTGCCGTGGCGGTGGAACCAGCCGGCCGCCTTGCGGAAGTCGTCCTCGTCGACGAGGGGCAGCTTGCCGAACCACCGCGTGGTGCGTTCGAACCCGATCTTCGCGCCGAGCCAGTACAGCACCAGGGCCCCGAGGTACGAGCCGATCGTCGCCAGCACGAGGACCAGCACCAGGTTCATCTGACCGGCACCCGCCAGGAACCCGGCCAGCGGCAGGATCACCTCGGACGGGATCGGCGGGAACACCGTCTCGACGAAGAGCATCAGCCCGACGCCCCACTCCCCCAGGGCGTCGATCAGCTGGAGCACCAGGCCGGAGAGCCCACCGAGGTCCGAGGGGGCGGTGGAGTCGCCACTGGCGACGGTCATGGCGCGGGCGGTCACGGCAGTCGTCATGCCCCCAGCATCCCTGAACGCCCTGTCAGGACCCGGCGCGCCACCTGGGTGTCGGCCGAGTTCGTGCAGAGCGACGACCTCGGTTTCGGCCTCGGTGGAGCCGCCCGGTCACGACACCCCGCTCAGCTCCGCGGACTGGTCAGCAAGTGTCGGATGGAACCGGCGCAGACGACGATCCGTGACCAGTCGTTGTGATTCGGCGAGCGTGGCGGGCGAAGGCGACGGGACGACGGACGGGAGGCCCGGTGCCAGCTGGCACCGGGCCTCCCGTCCGTCGAATGGTGGCGTTGACACCGCGAGACACCGTCGTCTTGCTGAAGCGCCCGTGCTCCCGCGAGACGCCCCCGAATCCGACGGCGTCTCGGCGACGCCACGGCGTCTCAGTCGGACGCCGGCGTCTCGCGGATGGACTACGCGGCGACCGGCGCGCGCTGGCCGATCGTCTCGCCGGCCACGGCAGCCTCGCTGCCCGCAGCGGCCTCGTCCACGGGGCGACGACGCACCCACTTCTTCAGGGCGACGAGCACCAGCGCGGACACCACGGTCCCAGCCAAGATCGCGACGACGAACATCAGGACGTCACCGATCGCGAAGAAGACGAAGATCCCGCCGTGCGGCGCTCGTGAGGTCACACCGGCAGCCATCGAGATCGCGCCCGTGATCGCGGCCCCGACCATCGACGCCGGGATGACGCGCAGCGGGTCGGCTGCGGCGAACGGGATCGCACCCTCGGAGATGAAGGACGCGCCGAGCAGCCACGCGGCTTTGCCGTTCTCGCGCTCCGGCTTCGTGAAGCCCTTGCGGTAGAGCACGGTCGAGGCGAGCGCGAGTGCCAGCGGCGGCACCATGCCGGCGGCCATGACGGCGGCCATGATCTCGAACGGCACGACGTTCGTGGCGGTGCCGGCACCGAGCCCGGCGACGGCGAACGCGTACGCCACCTTGTTCACCGGACCACCGAGGTCGAAGGCCATCATCAGGCCGAGGATGATCCCGAGCAGCACGGCCGAGGCGCCGGACAGGGAGTTGAGCCAGGCGGTGAGCTCGGTCATGACCCAGGCGATCGGGCCACCGAGCACCAGGAGCATCAGCCCCGAGGCGATGATCGAGGCGAAGAGCGGGATGATCACGACGGGCATCAGGCCACGCAGCCAGCGCCAGGTCGGGATGCGCCCGATCCAGTACGCGGCGGCACCGGCGATGAGGCCACCGACCAGACCACCGAGGAACCCGGCGTTCATGAACACGGCGATCGACCCGGCCACGAAGCCGGGGGCGATGCCCGGACGGTCGGCGATGGCGTAGGCGATGTACCCGGCGAGTGCTGCGACCAGGAACCCGAGCGACACCTGCCCGATCTGGAACGCGGCGGCGCCGAGGTAGTACCCGAGGCCCTCCGGCGGCAGGTTCAGCAGCGTGGAGTTCGTGAGCGTATAGGCGGCGTTGCTCATCCCCGAGTCACCGTGGTTCAGCGCGATGCCGTACCCGGAGAGCAGGAAGCCGAGCGCGATGAGCAGCCCGCCGCCGGCCACGAACGGGATCATGTAGCTGACGCCGGTGAGCAGCCAGCGCTTGAGCGACTGGCCGAAGTGCTCGTTCTTGGCGGTGGACTCACCCTCGACGGCGGCACCACCCTGGACGCGTGCGGCGTGCGGGTCCTCCGAGGCGCGGATGGCCTCGGCGATCATCTTGTCGGGCTCGTCGACACCGCGCTTGACGGGGCCGGACACCAGCGGCTTGCCGGCGAACCGGCCGCGGTCGCGGACGTCGACGTCGACCGCGAACACGACGGCGTCGGCACGGGCGATGAGGGCCGGGTCGAGGGGCTCGACCTGCGAGGACCCCTGCGTCTCGATGTGCATCTCGGCACCGGCGCGCTGGGCGGCGGCGACGAGGGCGTCGGCAGCCATGTAGGTGTGGGCGATGCCGGTCGGGCAGGCGGTGACGCCGACGAAGACCTTGCGGTCGGCAGCGGGGGCCGCGGCGGTCGCGCTGCCTGCCGTCGCCGGAGCGGAGGCGCTGCTCGCCGTCCCGACGCCGGCCTCGGCCACTTCGCCGCTCACCTCGTCGTCGACCAACCGGACGATCTCGTCGGCCGTGGTCGCGGCGCGGAGCGCGGCGGTGAAGTCCTCACGGATGAGTGCGCGGGCCAGGGTCGAGAGGACCGTCAGGTGGTCCTTGTCCGCCCCCTCGGGCACGGCGATCATGAAGACGATGTCGGCGTCGCCGTCCGGAGCGCCGAACGGCACCTTCCGGGCCAGGCGCGAGAACGCCAGCGTCGGCTCGGACACCGACGCCGACCGGGCGTGCGGGATGGCGATGCCACCGGGGACGCCCGTGCCGACGCTCGCCTCGCGCTTGATGGCGTCGTCGGCGAGCGTGGCACCGTCGGCGGCGCGGCCGGTCGCGGCGACGCGGTCGGCGAGCACCTGGATCACGTCGGTCGACGTGGCGCCGAGGTCCTCGTCGAGGCCGACGAGCTGTGCGCTGATGAGGCGCGGACTCGAGTCTGCGGACATGTGCTTGCTCCTTCGCAATGGCGCTGATCGCGCGGTGGTGCGGTGTTCGTGGGGTGATCGGGTGGGGTGGGGATCAGGCGGGTTCCGGAGCCGGGTGCGTTTCGAGCACCCGGACGGAGACCGCCGTCGGGTCGGTGTGGTCGAGTGCCGGCACGTCACTGCCGGGCAGTGCTGCGGCCGCGGCCCCGGTGGCGACGGCCTGTGCGAGACGCTGCTCCGGCGACGCTCCCGCGACCTCGGCGAGCAGGTAGCCGGCGAGCGAGGAGTCCCCCGCGCCGACCGTCGAGCGGGCGATGATCTTCGGTGCGGCCGCGGCGAAGGCCCCCTCGTCCGAGACCAGCACGGCTCCGGCGCTGCCCAGGGTGAGCAGGACGGTGCCGACGTTCTTGCGCCGCAGCCGCTGGGCTCCGGCGACGGCGGCGTCGAGGTCGCGCTCGTACTCCTCGGGGTCACCGCCGACGACCTCGGCGAGTTCCTCGGCGTTCGGCTTCACCAGGTCGAGGTGTTCGCCGGACTGCAGCAGCGCGGTGAACGGCACCCCGGACGAGTCGACGGCGATCCGGACGTCCGCACCGTGGCGGGCACGGACGGCCCGGACGAGCACGGCGAGGGCGTCGTCCGGCAGACCGGGCGGCAGGGACCCGGCGACCACGACCCAGCGGGCGGCGGGTCCGGTGGCGGTCGCGGCGGCGGTGTCGGCCACCAGGGCGGCGAGGTCGTCGAGGCGCCCGGCGAGCGAGGGGCCGGGTTCGTTGAGCTTCGTGGTGGTGCCGGTCGGCTCGGTCACGGTGACGTTCGAGCGGAGCGGTGCCCCGATCGGCAGCGCGGCGGTCGGGATGCCGCGCGTGGCCAGGCCGAGCAGGACCGGGTCGAGCTCGTCGCCGGGCAGGACCGCGACGGTGTCCCCACCGCTCGCGACGACCACACGGGAGACGTTGACGCCCTTGCCGCCGGGCTCCGCCGTGGACCGGGTCGCGCGCTGGACGGCGCCGCGCTGCAGTTCACCGGCGAGCTCGATCGTGCGGTCGAGCGACGGGTTCGGGGTGACGGTGACGATGCGGGCGTTCATGCGACGACCACCTCGACGTCGGCGTCGGCGAGTGCTCCGGCGAGGTCGGCCGGGGGCTGGTCGTCGGTGACGAGCGTGTCGATCTCGTCCAGGCGTGCGAACCGCATCAGGGCCTCTACGCCGTGCTTGGCGGCGTCGGCGAGCACCACGGCGCGTCGGGCGGCGAGCACGTAGGCACCCTTCACGGCGGCCTCGTACTCGTCGGGAGTGCTCAGGCCGAAGCCGGCGGACAGGCCGTTCGTGCCGATGAACGCCACGTCGGGGCGGAGCGCACCGATCTGCTCGACGGTTGCCGTGCCGACCGCCGCGCTCGTGACGCCGCGGACCCGGCCACCGAGCAGGTGCAGTTCGAGGTGCTCGCTGTGCTGCAGGGTCGCGGCGATCGGCACCGAGTTCGTGATGACGGTGATCGTCGAGCCGGCGACCTCGGGCTCCCAGCGGGCGAGTTCGGAGGCCACGGCGGCGCAGGTGGTGCCGGCGTCGAGGGCGATCGAGCCGGTGAAGGTGGGCGGCACCAGGCGCATCGCGGCGCGGGCGATGGCCGACTTCGCGGTGCCGTGCTGTCCCTCGCGCTCGGCGACGCTGAGTTCGACGACGCTCGAGCGGCCGACGGGCACCGCTCCCCCGTGCACCCGGCGCAGGACCCCGGCGGACTCGAGGGCGTCGAGGTCACGGCGCACGGTCTCGGTGGTGACGTCGAAGTGCTCGGCCAGGCCTGCGACGGACACGCGACCGGCGGACTGCAGCTCGGCGGCGATGGCGGTGTGCCGCTCGGTTGCGTACATGCCCGAACTCCTTCGTTCCGTTGGGTTTCGAGCACTGTACGTCGCAAACCCACAAGAACGCAACCGTTCCGTCCTGAAACCAACAGGTCCACAGGTATCGGCCATCACGCCCGCGGGGTCGCGGCGACCGCCTGGAGGCCCGGTGCCGGTCCGGGGGACCGGCACCGGGCCTCCTGTGCGGACGTCCACCGCACGCGTCAGACGGCCGCCAGGGCGGACGTCGGTGGGATCCTCGCCGCGCGGGCCGCCGGGTAGAGCCCGGAGACCCCGCCGATCACGACGGTGGCGCCGAGCCCGGCGACGACGGCCCAGACCGGCAGCGCGACCGGCCACCCCCGGGTGACGGCGAACACGACGGTCACCCCGACCCCGAGGACGACACCGGCCACCCCACCCAGGAACGACAGCAGCAACGACTCGACCAGGAACTGGTCGCGGACGTCCCGACGACGTGCGCCGAGGGCACGACGGACACCGACCTCGGCGCGGCGCTCCAGGACGGTGATCACCATCGTGTTCGCCACCCCGATGCCACCGACCAGCAGCGCCACCCCGCCGATGCCGACGAGCAGCCCGGTGAACGAGTCGTCGGTGGCGTCCTTCGCGGCCAGCGCGTCCGAGGGCCGGGTGACGCCGACGTCCTGCGGGTCCCCCGGCCGGACCGCGCCGGCGAGCAGGTCCCTCGACCGTTCGACGTGCGCCGGGTCGACGCGTGTGTAGACGGCGGTCGGTGCCCCGTCGAAGCCCAGCTGCTCGGCGAACCCGCGGGGCACGAACACCCGCGAGTCCAGGTCCGCGGCGAGCGCCACGGGTTCGAGCACCCGGACCACCTGCACCCACTGTCCACCGAGCCAGACCCGGCGGTCCGGCCGTGGGTCGCCGATGCCGAGCACGACTGCGGCCCGCGCTCCCAGCACGACCTGCGGCGGGGCACCGGCGGCGTCGTCGATCCACCGTCCGGCTGCGAGCCGCCCGCCGAGCACCCGTGGCACGTCGCCCCACGCAGCGAGGACCCCGAGGCCCTTCGTCTGGGGTGCCGGGACGAAGTCGTTCCGGTACACGCCGGTGTCCGGCACGGTGCCGACCGCAGCAGCCGACTCGACGTCGTCCTGTCGCAGCACCGACTCGAGTGCGGTGGACGGCAACGGCACCGGTTCGCCGAGGCCCTGCGCCTGGGTGAGGGTGAGCACGTTCGTGCCGAGCGTGTCGAGCACCTGGTCGACCTTCGCCTTGCTCGACGACGAGATCCCGACGACCGCGAGCATCGCCGCGATGCCGATCGCGATGCCCAGCGCGGACAGCACGACGCGACCCGGTCGGGTCCGCAGCCCGAAGACGCCGAGGCGGAGCAGGTCGAGTCCGCCCACGGACCGACGGCGGCTCACGGGGCGACCTCGTCGACCGGCGCGACCTCGGGCTCGATCATGCCGTCGCGCATCCGGACCTGCCGGGGCAGCGATGCCGCCAGGTCCAGGTCGTGCGTGATGACCACCACCGTCGTGCCCGCAGCGTTGAGCTCGCGCAGCAGCTCGACGACCGTCGCACCGGACGCCGTGTCGAGCGCCCCGGTGGGTTCGTCGGCGAGCAGGATCGTCGGGTCGCCGACGACGGCCCGCGCGATGGCGACGCGTTGGCGCTCGCCGCCGGAGAGCTGGTGCGGTCGGTGGTCCACCCGGTGTGCCAGTCCCACGCGGCCCAGGGCCTCGACGGCCAGTCGGTGCCGCTCGCGCCGGGGGACCCCCCGGTAGAGCAGGCCGTCGGCGACGTTCTCGGCGGCGGTCGCCCCGGCCTGCAGGTGGAAGTGCTGGAAGACGAACCCGATGTGGTCAGCACGCAGGCCGGACAGATCGTCGTCGGACATCGTCGCGACGTCGTTGCCGGCGATCGTCACCGTGCCCGAGGTGGGACGGTCGAGCGTGCCGACGACGTTGAGCATCGTCGACTTGCCCGAGCCCGACGGGCCGACGACCGCGACGAGCTCCCCCGCGCCGACCTCGAGCGAGACCCCGCGCAGGGCTCCGACGTCGCCGTGGGTCTTCGTGACGTCCCGGAGCGACAGGACGGCGGCCGCCGGCAGGACGGCCGCGGCGGGCACGGCGGCCGTGACGGGCACGGCGGGAACGGCGGGAACGACGGCGCTCATCCGGGCACCACCACCCGGTCGCCCGCGGTCAGGGCGCCGGTGACCGCGGCCCGCCCGTCGGCGCTGAAGCCGGGCTCGACCCGGACCCGCTCGGTCGTGCCGTCCCGCTGCACGACGTCGACGGCGTACCTGCCACCGGCGCCCGCGACGAGGGCGGCGACCGGCGCGGACAGGACGTCGTGCTCGGTGGTGCCCTCCGCGTCGACCTGCGCGGACGCGGCCTCGGGCAGGGACCGCTTGCCCGGGTCGAACGACACCGAGACGTCGACGGCCGTGCCGCCGTCCTCGCTCGTCGTCGGCTGCACGTCGACGACGGAACCGGGCATGGCCGCACCGGCGCCGTTCACGCGGACCTCGACGTCGGTGCCGACGGCGAGCCGCTCGGCATCGCGCTGCGGCACGGTCGCCGTGACGACCCGCCGGGTGCTCGTGACCTGCAGCACGTCGGTCGTCGCGCCCGCGCTGCCGGCCGCTGCACCAGCACCACCCGCGGCCGCTCCCGCACCACCGTCGATCCGCTCGCCGAGGCGCCCCTCGACCGAGGCGACCCGGACCGCGCCGTCCACGAAGGCGACGTCGTCCGCAGTGAGCACCCCGGTGCCCTCGTGTCCCCGGTCCTCGTGCCACTGCCGGACTGCTCGCTCGGTCCGCGGGCCGAACCGGTCGTCCACGGACACGTCGTACCCGAGCGCTGCCAGGTTCTCGTTGAGCTGCCGGACGTCCGCGCCCTGCAGCCCCCGCTCCAGGTCGCGCCAGAGCGGCACGGTGCCGTACATCGACCGGACGTCCCGCTCGTCGACGGCGTACAGCGCCCCGTCGCGTTCGACCACGTCGCCGACCCGGGGCAGCCAGGTGATCGTGCCGGCGGCTGCACCGGGGACCCCCGAGGCCGCGCCGTACCCGAGCGTCCCGGCGAACACCTTCGAATCCGTCAGGTCACCGCGCGTGACGGTGCCGGTGGCTCCGGCGGGTGCAGTCCCGCCGCGCGACGCACTGCTGGCCGAGGCGCCCGCACCGTTCGGCGCCACGGCGAGGGCCCACGTCCCGACCCCCGCGGCCACCGCTGCGACGAGGCACCCCGACATGATCACCCGGCGACGGGCGCGTCGGTGGGTCACGACCCGGCTCCGCCCTGGACAGCCTCGAACGCCGCGTCGGTGCACGGCCCGGCGGCCTCGTCGAACGCCTGTTGGTCGTCCGGCTGGAACCGCATCTGCGCGTCCTGGTCGTCCGGGTAGTCCGGGAACCCCTGCTCCCGCAGGCACTCCGCCGTCCTCCGGGCGATCTCCTCGGTGCCGGGCATCGGTTGCGCGGCCTGCGCGTCACCCGCGGCCGCAGAGTCGTCGAGGCAGCCCTTGAGGTCGTCCTGGTACTGCTCGGGGTCGACGCCGTCCGGTGCGCTGAGCTGCATCGACCCGCCGCCGGTGCCGGGGTCCGGCATGTCGTAGCCGCGGTCGCGCATGCACTCGGCGAGGGCGACGCCGGGTGCCGCGCCCCCGGAGGCGGTCGTCGCGTCGTCGTCGGGTGCCGGGTCGGAGCAGCCGGCCAGCAGCAGGGGCAGCAGGACGACGGCCGCGGCCACGCTCATCAGGGACCGGGTGCGACGGGTGGTCGTCATCGTGGTGTGGTTCATGCCTCCAGCACAGCGGACGGGCTGTTTCGCCCCGCGTGCACGTCGGGTTGCACCGGCGAAACACCGACCCGGACGAGCAGCCCACCGGTCGGCCGTGCGGTGATCGACAGCGTCCACCCGTGCGCGTGCACGATCGCGGCCACGATCGACAGGCCCAGACCGCTGTGCTGCCCACGTCCGGCGTCCGCGCCGCCGCGACGGAAGGGTTCGACGAGCAACGCCGCCTCGTCCGCCGCGACCACCGGCCCGTCGTTCTCGACCACGAAGCCGTCCGGTTCCGTCGTCACCCGCACGGCACCGCCGGGTTCGTTGTACTCGACGGCGTTGCCGACGAGGTTGCCGAGCAGCTGCCGCAGCAGCGTCGGCTCGCCGGACACGACCAGGCTGCCAGGAGGCCCGGTCCGGCGTTCGTGGGTCAGCGTCACTCCCGCCTCGGCCGCGTCCCGGGCCGCGCTCGCGACGACCTCGTCGGTCACCTCGACGAGGTCGACGGCCCGTGTCGCGCCCGCCAGGCCGCGGTCGGCCTCGGCGAGCACGAGCAGCGACGCGACCAGCCGCTCGGTCCGCCGGTTCTGCTCGAGCAGCTCGGCGCGGACGGCACGCACCTCGGCCGGGTCGGCGTCGTCGTGCAGCCCGATCTGCACCGCGGCGCGTTGCACTGCCAGGGGCGTCCGGAGTTCGTGGGACGCCTGGGCGACGAACCGTCGCTGGCTCTCGAACGCGGTCTCCAGGCGGGCCAGCAGGTCGTCGACCGTCCGCGAGAGCCGTCGGAGCTCGTCGTCGGGTCCGCCCAGGGCGATGCGCTCGTGCAGGTTCGACGCGGAGATCCGGTTCGCGGTCGCCGTGATCCGGTCGATGGGACGGAGCACCCGGCGGCTGACGATCCAACCGATGCCGCCGGCAGCGATCCCGGCGCCGGCGATCCCGATCGCGGACCACTGCCACTGCTGCACCGCGACGAGGCGGATCACCGCCACGGCACCAGTGCGCTCGTCCGCCGCCGCTGGGTCCACCGCGAGCGGGGCCGGAGCGGTCGTGGCGCTCCCCGATCCGGACGGTGGTCGCTCGACGGCCGCCGTGTCGAGACCCGCGCCGACGCCCGCCAGGGACATGGTGTTCGTGAAGACCACGACCCCGGCCGCGAGCGCCATGGCCGCCAGCGCGAACGTCAGGGCCGTCCGGGTCCGGATGCTCCAGCCCCGGGCCCACCGACTCACAGCGAGTAGCCCTGGCCGGGCACCGTCCGGATCGGGTCCGGGTCCCCGAGTTTCCGGCGGAGCTTCGACATCGTCACGCGGACCGCGGCGGTGAACGGATCGGTGTTCACGTCCCAGACCTTCTCGAGCAGGTGCTCGGCGGAGACGATGCGGCCGTCCGCGCGGAGCAGGGTCTCGAGCACCCCGAACTCCTTCGACGTCAGGTCGAGCGGGTGACCGTCACGTGTGGCCATCCGCCGGTTCGTGTCGACGACGAGTCCCGAGCGTTCGAGCACGGGGGCGACGGGTGGGACGCTCCGCCGACCGAGCGCGCGGACCCGGGCGACGAGTTCCGGGTACTCGAACGGCTTGGTCAGGTAGTCGTCCGCACCGAGCTCGAGCCCCTGCACCCGGTCGCGCAACGTGGTCGCTGCGGTGAGCAGGAGGATCCGTGTGAGTGCGCCACGAGCGGTGAGCCGCCGTGCGACCTCGTCGCCGTGCAGCCCGGGGACGTCGCGGTCGAGCACGACGACGTCGTAGTCGTGCACCGCCAGCAGCTCGTCGGCGTCGTCGCCTCGGTAGGCGACGTCCACCGCCATGTCCTGTCGGGTCAGGCCCGTCGCGATCAGGTCGGCGAGGGGCCGTTCGTCGTCCACCACGAGTACGCGCATCGATACATCACACGTGACGTACCTGTACTGGACCTGGGAGGCAGATCAGGCGTCGAACGGCACCTCACCGTGGTCGCTGACGCCGGCGCGCTGCCGGTAGGACAGGTGTCCGCCCAGGTACCCGCCGACACTCACGACGGCGAGCCCGGCGAAGCCGAGCATCTTGCCGGCACCGTGGTTGCCGCGCTTCCGCTGCAGCCACGACAGGCCGTACAGCGACAGCCCGGTCCAGTTCACGGCCTGGTGCACCCATCCGGTGCGGAGCTGCTCGCGGTCCAGTTCCGACCAGTCGACGTAGCCGGCGACCGAGGCGCTGCTCGCCGAGACGACCCCGACGCCGACCAGGGTTTTGGCGGCCTTCGCGTTGCCCTTCCCGCCGAGCAGGTCGAGCACCGCGGCGGAGATCCAGGCGCCGAGCGGCACCTGCACCATGAGCGGGTGGATCGGGTGACCGAACGGGACTCCGTGCAGCAGCTGACGCAGGGCCTTCGGCTTGGCCAGGGCATTCACGACGGCACGGTCGATGTCGACGGCCTTGTCGAGCACGCTGGCGTGCTCGACGGCGTCGGTGAGGCGGCGGAGCGCGCGGATCTCCGGCATGCTCTGCAGCCAACACCCTGGAGGCCCGGCACCGGTCTCAGGAACCGGTGGCGGGCCTCCCGTCCGTCTTGGTGGGCTACTCCTCGACGATCTCGGCCAGCTCGAAGGGCTCGACCGTCAGGCCGTCGCCGTCCGCGGCGACGTCCACCCGGACGGTGTCGCCGTCACGGACGTCACCCGACAGGATCGCGCGGGCCAACCGGTCGTCGATCTGCCGCTGCATCAGGCGACGCAGCGGCCGCGCACCGTAGAGCGGGTCGTACCCGCGCTCCGCGAGCCAGCCGCGCGCCTCGGGGGTGACCGCGAGCTCGAGCCGGCGGTCGGTCAGGCGACGAGCCAGCCGGTCGACGTAGAGCGACACGATCTGTCCGAGGTCCTCGGCGGTCAGGGCCTGGAACACCACGATGTCGTCGAGGCGGTTGATGAACTCGGGGCGGAACGCCTGCTGCACGAGCTCACGGACCGCCTCCTCCCGCTGCACGTCGCTCAGGGACAGGTCCGTCATGAACTGCGACCCGAGGTTCGACGTCAGCACCAGGATCGTGTTCCGGAAGTCGACCGTGCGGCCCTGGCCGTCGGTGAGCCGTCCGTCGTCGAGCACCTGGAGCAGCACATCGAACACCTCGGGGTGGGCCTTCTCGATCTCGTCGAGCAGGATCACCGAGTACGGACGGCGCCGGACGGCCTCGGTGAGCTGCCCACCGGCCTCGTACCCGACGTACCCGGGCGGGGCACCGATCAGGCGGGCAACGGAGTGCTTCTCGCCGTACTCGCTCATGTCGATCCGGACGAGGGCCTTCTCGTCGTCGAACAGGAACTCGGCGAGCGCCTTGGCCAGCTCGGTCTTGCCGACGCCCGTCGGGCCGAGGAACAGGAACGAACCGGTCGGACGGTCCGGGTCGGAGATGCCGGCGCGGGTGCGCCGGACGGCCTCGGACACGGTGGTCACGGCCGTGCGCTGCCCGATGATGCGGCGGCCGAGCTCGCTCTCCAGGTGCAGGAGCTTCTCGGTCTCGCCCTGCAGCAGTCGGCCGAGCGGGATGCCCGTCCACTGCGCGATGACGGCGGCGATGTCCTCGTCGGTGACGCTGTCGTTCACCATCCGGTCGGCGCTCTCGGCCTGTTCGGCGGCGGCGAGCTCGGCCTCGATGCGGGGCTTCTCGCCGTACTCCAGGCGGGAGACGAGTTCGTAGTCGGCCTCGCGCTGGGCTCGCTGCGACCGCATGTTCAGGTCGTCGAGCTGCTGCTTGAGCTCACCGATGCGGTTCAGGCTCGCGCGCTCGGCCTGCCAGCGCTGCTCGAGCTCGGCCAGCCGGGCCCCGCGCGTGTGCAGCTCGTTGCGCAGGGTCTCGAGGCGGGCCTTGGAGGCGTCGTCCTTCTCCTGCTTGAGCGCGAACTCCTCGACACGGAGACGGTCGACGTTCCGCTTCAGCTCGTCGATCTCGACGGGGCTGGAGTCGATCTCCATGCGGAGTCGACTGGCGGCCTCGTCGATCAGGTCGATGGCCTTGTCGGGCAGCTGGCGGCCGGAGATGTACCGGTTCGACAGGCTCGCGGCGGCGACCAGTGCGGAGTCGTTGATCGTCACCTTGTGGTGCGCCTCGTAGCGTTCCTTGAGCCCGCGGAGGATCGCCACGGCGTCCTCGACGCTGGGCTCACCGACGTAGACCTGCTGGAAGCGACGCTCGAGGGCGGCGTCCTTCTCGATGTACTCGCGGTACTCGTCGAGGGTCGTCGCACCGATGAGCCGGAGCTCACCGCGGGCGAGCATCGGCTTGAGCATGTTCGACGCCGCGACGGACCCCTCGCCGCCACCGGCCCCCATCAGCGTGTGCAGCTCGTCGATGAACGTGATGACCTGCCCGTCGGAGTCGTTGATCTCCTTGAGCACGGCCTTCAGCCGCTCCTCGAACTCGCCGCGGTACTTGGCGCCGGCGATCAGGGCGGAGATGTCGAGCGAGATGAGCCGCTTGTCCTTGAGGGAGTCGGCGACGTCGCCGGCGACGATGCGCTGCGCGAGCCCCTCGACGACGGCGGTCTTGCCGACGCCGGGCTCGCCGATGAGCACCGGGTTGTTCTTGGTGCGGCGCGTGAGCACCTGGGACACGCGCCGGATCTCGGAGTCACGTCCGATCACGGGGTCGAGCTTGCCGCTGCGGGCGATCGTCGTGAGGTCGATGCCGTACTGCTCGAGGGCGGTCTTCTGTCGTTCTTGCGAGTCAGGAGCGCCCTGGAGGTTCGCCATGCGTTCCGTCCTTTCGTTGCGGTGGTCCTGGACTTGAGTCTACTCCACTCAACTTACGTCCGCGCGGGCGTATTCCGGATCCCGACCGCGCAGACGACGGCACCGGCCAGCAGCAGGAGCGCCATCACCACCATGGCCCGGTGCAGCCCCTCGACGCTCACCTCGCCGCCGAGCACGACGCCAGCGAGTGCCACCGTGACCAGGCCGGCGATCCGGGCGAAGGCGTTGTTGACCGCCGACCCGGAGCCGGCCTCGGACTGCGGGACCGAACCGAGCACCGCACTCGTCAGGGGTGTGACCATCAGCGCGATGCCCACGCCGATCAGCACCAGTCCGGGGAACACCGACCACCAGTAGCCGTCCGGGTCGTCGCCGGCGAACAGCAGCAGGAGCGCCCCGACCGCACCGACCGCCGGCCCCGCGGCCATGAACCAGCGCGGGCCGTACCGACCGGCGAACGACCCGACGGCGGTGGAGAGCACGAGCAACATGATCGTCGGCGGCAGCGTCGCGAGGCCGGCGAGCCAGGCCGGGAACCGCCAGACCTCCTGCAGGAAGAGCGTGACGACGAAGAAGACCATGCCGAGTGCGCCGTAGATGGACAGCGTCGCGAGGTTGCCGACGGTGAAGTTGCGCGCCCGGAACAGTTCGAGCGGCACGAGCGGCGACCCGGCCGTCCGGGTCACCCGCAGTTCCCACGGCACGAACGCCACGAGGGCAGCGGCACCGAGCACGAGCGCGGCGACCACCACCGGGGAACCCCACCCCAGCCGCTCCTGCTCGATGAGCCCGAGCACGACACCGCCGACCCCGACCACGGCGAGCAGCGCCCCGACGACGTCGATGCGTGGGCGGACGACTGGGTGCACCTCGCCGGTGATGCGCAGGACCAGGGGGATCGTCACGGCGATCGGCACCGCGGTGAGCACGAAGATCCACCGCCACCCGATCCCGTCCACCACCAGCCCGCCGGCCACGGGCCCGAGGATGGTGGCTGCACTCGACCAGGCTGTCCACGTGCCGATCGCCTTCGCCTGCGCCGCCCCGCGGAACGCCGCCACGATCAGCGCGAGCGCACTCGGCATGACGAGCGCTCCGCCGACGCCCTGCAGCGCCCGGGCGACGATGAGCACCTCGCCGGTCGGGGCGATCGCGCACACCACGGACGCGATGCCGAAGACGACGAGCCCCCACGTGATGATCCGGACGCGGCCGAACAGGTCGGACAGGCTGCCGGCGACCAGGATGAGCGAGCCCAGGGTGACCAGGTACGCGTCGACGACCCACTGCTGCACGACGAGTCCGCCGCCGAGCTCCTGCCGGATCGCGGGGAGTGCGACGTTCACGACGCTCGAGTCGAGCCCGACGACGAACGACGCCAGGATCGCCACCACCAGCACGATCCGCCGGTCGTCCCGGAGCGGCGCGACACCGTGCGGCACGGGGGCCGGAACGGGAACGGGAGCGGTCATGTGCTCATCCTGCGGCACCGGGTACCCCGCGGTCGATCCCGCACGACGAAGCCCCCGCGACCGGTGTGGTCGCGGGGGCTGCCGACAGGACGGGGCTGGGTGTCCTAACGCCGGGAGTCGGTGTTCGGCTGCGCGGTCGGCCCCGGGTTCAGGACCGGACCGGCGGCGGGCTCGGTGGGGACGTTCTGGACGGTGCTGTTCTGCACCGTGCCGTCCGGAGCCGTGCCGTTGGCCTGCGCCTTCTTCTCGTCGTCGGACATCTCCTTCTTGAAGATGTTGATCGACTGGCCGAGGCCCTTGGCGAGCGCCGGGAGCTTGGTCGCGCCGAACAGCAGGATGACGATCCCGAGGATGATCAGCAGGTGAATGCCGCCGAGGTTTCCGAGCATCATGACTCCTTGTTGTGGAACTGGTCGCCGTCCGGTGATCGTCGTCGACCCACGCGGCGGAAGTCCGTGTGCCTCCATCGTAACTCCCCCGCCCCTGGAAGCCCAGGCCGGCCCCCGGAACGGACACCGTTCGTCCAGGGAAGCGCAGCGCTCAGTACGCGCCGCGGGACCGCAGCACCGACGGGACGGTGCGGGCGAGGATCACCAGGTCGTGCAGGAACGACCAGTTCTCGACGTAGTGCAGGTCGAGCCGCACCCCTTCGGCCCAGTCGAGGTCCGATCGGCCGCTGACCTGCCACAGGCCGGTGATCCCCGGGGTCACGAGGAGTCGGCGGTCGGCGAAGTCCTCGTACAGCGCGACCTCGCGGGGCAGGGCCGGTCGGGGGCCGACCAGGCTCATCGACCCGGTGAGCACGTTCCACAGCTGCGGCAGTTCGTCGAGCGAGGTCCGTCGCAGGAAGGCACCGACCCGGGTCACCCGCGGGTCGTCCTGCATCTTGAACAGCGGACCGGCGCCCTGGTTCTCGGACTGCAGAGCAGCCATGCGCGCCTCGGCGTCGACGCACATCGTCCGGAACTTCAGGATCGGGAACTCCGCGCCACCGCGACCGACGCGGACCTGCCGGAAGAACACCGGCCCGCCGTCGTCAGCGCGGACCGCCAGCGCGACCGCGGCCAGGACCGGGGAGAGCAACGCCAGGCCGAGCACGGCGCCGACGACGTCGAGCGCCCGCTTGCCCATCCGGCGGCGGTAGTCGGGGGTCTCGACGTGCATGAGCGGCAGCCCGTCGACCGGGCGCTCGTGCACCCGCCCGGCGGCGATGTCGGCCAGGGGGGAGGACACCACGAGCTCGACGCCGTGTTCCTCGAGCTGCCACCCGAGGCGACGGAGGCGGGCGTGCCCACCACGGACGGCACCCGCGACGACGACGGCGGAGACGCCCTCGGCCCGGGCGTGCGCGAGCACGTCATCGATGCCCCCGACGACCGGAGCCGTTGTCGCCCCCAGGTCGACACGGGCCCCGGCCGGAGCGCAGTCCGTGACGACGGCCCGCACGCGGTAGCCGGCACTCGGCGCAGCGGCGATCCGCGCACCCACGTACCGGACGTCCTCGGCGTCGCCGACGATCAGGACGTCCTGCAGGTGCTCGCCCCGGGCGCGACTCCGGGCGAGCACTGTGCGGACACCCTTGCGGCCGAGCGCCAGGAACGCGAGCCCCAGCGGGAACGCGATCGCGACGTACCCGCGGGCCAGGTCGAGCTGCGCCGCGTACGCGACGACCGCGACCCCGGCGATGGCGACGAGGCTCGCGGTGACGAGGCGGCGGTACTCCTCGCCGCCGATGCCGGCGATCCGGGGGTCGCGGGTGCGGAACGCCGAGAGCAGGAGCATCCAGACCACGACGATGGCGGGGGCCACCACGAACTCGAACCAGCCCGAGCGTGGTCGGACGGATGCGAGCTCCCAGGGGAACCGCACGACGTGGGCGATGGCGAACGCGGTGAGCAGCAGCGCGAGGTCGAGCAACGCCACCGCGGGGACGAACCCCCGGCGCGCCCCCGCCGGAGCGACCGTCCGGAGTGACGCCGTGGCACCGACCGGCCCGGCGGACGTCGGCACCGTCGAGTTCAGCGCGGTCGGGTGGAGCACGGTCGAGTGGAGCACGGTGGGGACCGCTCCGGTGGGTGGGCGCATCGCGAACGACATCTGGGGCCTCCTGTCGACCGATCGACGAGGAGATCGATCGGACGCCGGAGTCGCTCAGGTCACGACATCGAGCGGCGCACCATTAAATATATCACCGTGTCGTTCTGCATATCAACGGTCGAGTGCGCGGTCCAGACTCCAGAGCACGGGCGCCTCCCGGAGCGCGGGGACGTCGGCCTCGGTCACTCCGCGCAGACGGAACACCACCCGTTCGCCGGGCAGCAGCGTCATGAACCCGCGGTCCACCGTGCCGCCGGCCGCCACACGGTCCGGCTGCACGAGCAGGTCGCGGACGAGCGAGTCAGCCTCGACGGTCAGGTCCACGCCGCCGTCGACCACCGCGAACGCGGTCCGGTAGCGCGCCGGCTCCCAGCGCATCGCAGCGTCGGGGCCGGGGGTCCAGACCGCACGGCGCCAGTCCATGTCCGCGACGATGAGCTCGTTCGCCGGGTCGTCGACGACGCCCACCGACTCGGGCAGCGACACCACCGCGACGCCGGCGCCGGACAACCGGACCGGCAGCGACACCTCGGCCAGGATCGTGCCGGCCGTGGTGATCCGGCGCACCCGGACGACGCTGTCGTGCCCGGTGCGGGTCGACCGGACTGCCACCTCGACGGGCGAGGACCCGAAGGCGCCGGGCGAGACGCCCAGCGAGAGCGTGTCCGCGAGCGCACCCAGATCGGCCGTCTCGCCGACCGCAGGCGGCGCACCCGGGTGATCCGGGCCTCCCGTCCGCTCCGCACCCGACGCACCCGACGCACCCGACGCGCTGGTCGGAACGACCGCACCGGACGCGTCGGCCGCCCCAGGCGCCACCGACACCGACGACACCGGACGGATCGTCAGCAGCACGTCGTCGTACAGGCGGCGCAGCTCGTGCGCCAGCGGCTTCAGCCGCCCTGCCGAGTCGATCGCGGACCACGACGACACCGGCCACAGGTCGTTCAGCTGCCACACCACCACGCCGGTGTTCCGCGGCCAGTGCGTGCGCCAGTGCTCGATGCCGGTCGCGATCGCCCGTGCCTGCTGCAGCTGCGTCAGGTAGTGCCAGGCGTCGAACGCTGCCGGATCGACCGTGCCGAAGCGCGGCTCCAGCCCGCGGGCCAGCTTGGCCATCCCGTCCGCCGCCTTCTGGTGGTGGACCACACCGGGCGAGTCGACCCGCAGCGGCGCGTCCGTGACCGCCTCGCGCAGCGTGCGCCAAGCGGGCGGCGCCTGCCAGCCGAACTCGGACACGAAGCGCGGCACCGACTCGCGGTAGGCGGTGTCGGGCAGCCGGTTCCAGACGTCCCAGGAGTGGTGCGTCTCGTGGTCGACCTCGTTCGCGGGCAGCGACTCGGAACCGGACCACGGCGACGCGACCGTGTAGAAGCGCGACGGGTCGACGGCGTCGACGATGGTCGGCAACAGGTCGAGGTAGTAGTCGAGGCCCCAGCCCCGATCGCCCAGCTCGGCACCCCAGCCGTCGGCGTCGTGCAGCCAGATGTTCTCGTTGTTGCCGTTCCAGACCACCAGCGAGGGATGGCGGGCGAGCCGGGCGACGTTGTCCCGCGCCTCGGCGATGACCTCGCTGCGGATCGGCTCGACCTCCGGGTAAGCCGAGCACGCGAACGGGAAGTCCTGCCAGACGAGCAGTCCGAGTTCGTCGCAGACCTCGTAGAAGTCGCGCGATTCGTACACGCCGCCGCCCCAGACGCGCACGAGGTTCGTGCCGAGCGACGCCGCGGCACCCAGCCGGGACTCGAGCCGGGCGCGGTCCACGCGCGAGACGATGACGTCGTCGGGGATCCAGTTGACGCCACGGACGTCGACGAGGGTGCCGTTGACGTGCACCGCGAAGGGGCGACCGATGCCGTCCACCTGGGTCTCGATCCGGGTCGACCGGAAGCCGGTGCGGAACGTGTCGCGGTCGAGCACCTCGCCGTCGACGGTCTGCAGCTCGACCACGACGTCGTACTGCGGCTGCGCGCCGTAGCCGCGCGGCCACCAGCGTCGTGCCTCGGGAACGCGCACGGTGACGACCGTCTCGTCGTCCTTCGGGGTCAGCTGCGCGCGGGAGCGCTGACGCGTGGTGGCGCCGTCCTCGGTCTCGCCGCTCACGGTGACGACGAGCACCAGGTCGTCGTCCTCGCCGTCCTGGTCCAGGTCGTTCATCCCCGAACGCTCGACGGTGATGTGGGCGTCGAGCACGCCCTCACCGGCCTCGACGTCGACGAGTGGACGCACCTCGCGCAGGCGCGCGGTCGACCAGCGCTCGATCGCGACCGGCCGCCAGGGGCCGCTCGTGACCGCGGTCAGGCCCCAGTCCCAGCCGAAGTTCGACGCCATCTTGCGGATGTACGGGAACGGTTCGTCGTACGGGCCCGGCATGCTGCCGGCCTTCGCGGCCACCCGGCCGGCCTCGCGGTACGGCGACTCGAACAGGATCTCGAGGTCCTTCGTGGTGCCACCGGACCCCGTCTGCACCCGGGCGTCGAACCGGTAGCGGCGGTGCATGTTGCGGGTCGTGCCCACGACGACGCCGTCCAGGCTGAGCTCCGCGACGGTGTCCAGGCCGTCGCAGACCAGGTCGACGCGCTCGTGTCCGCGCGGGTCGACGTCGACCGTGCGGCGGTAGGCCCAGTCGGCGCGGCCGACCCACTTGGCGGCCTGCTCGTTCAGGTGGAACGTCGGGTCCGGCAGCAGGCCCTCCCGCTCCAGGTCGGTGTGGACCTGGCCCGGCACCGTCGCCGGGATGGTGCGGCCCACGACGCCGTCCGGCGCACCGGTTCCTCCGGCCATCGTCACGGTCCAGTGGTCGCGGAGTTCCTCGCGTTCGAGGGTCATGCGGGTCCTTCTCTTCGGCGGCAGGGTGTCCGTCAGCCTCGGTCGGGGACGCCGGCCGGCGGCCCGGCCCACGACCGGTCCCACGGCCTGGAGGCGCGGCACCGGTTGCCCGGGCGTCGTCACGCCGCGCGCGCGAACGGGGTGCGCTCGCGCGAGGGGTGCTCGGCGATGCTAGTACGGGATGCTTTCGGCAACCTAGGTGGTGACAGGGGCGGGTCGCGCGGGCAAGGTGGGAACGTGATCACCGTCGAACTCGCCAGGTCCCTCCGTGACGCCGGCCTCCGCTGGCACCCCGAGACCGGGGACCGGTTCGTGATCGACAAGCCCGGCATCGACGACGACGTCTACACGGTGTCCGAGATGACCGTCGAACGGCACGACTCCCCCACCGGCACGATCCTCGGCTTCAACGGCACCACGGAGTGGGCCCTCGACTCGGTCACCGCGTCGGAGTCGCTCTGGCTGCCCCGCGAGGACCAGCTGCGCGACCTGCTCGGGCCGTCGTTCATCGGGCTGACCCGGGTGCCGGTCGGCGGGCGCGTGGTCTTCACGGTGACCGCGACGATCGGGGGCGTCGACCGCAGCTTCGCGTCCGAGGTGCCCGCGATCGCGTACGGGCAGGCACTGCAGGCGTACATCACGGCTGCGCTCTCCTGAGCTGCGCAGCCCGCGCGGCGCAGCCCGAGCGGCGCAGCCCGCGCGGCGCGCCCGGGCTCGCCGTTCCTGGGTGTCGGCGGAATGCGCGCTGAGGGGCGTTTGGTTGCATGGGTCCATGACCGTTCCGAACATCACCCTGAACGACGGCAAGACCATCCCGCAGCTCGGCTTCGGTGTCTTCCAGATCGACCCCTCCGAGACGAAGGCCGCCACGCTGGCTGCGCTCGAGGTCGGCTACCGCCACATCGACACCGCCGAGATGTACGGCAACGAGAAGGAGGTCGGTGAGGCGATCGCTGCGTCCGGCATCCCGCGTGAGGAGATCTTCGTCACCTCGAAGCTCAACAACGGCTTCCACGACCCCGAGGCTGCGCTGGAGAACGGCAAGAAGTCGGCCGAGCTGCTCGGCGGCTACACCGACCTCTTCCTCATCCACTGGCCCCTGCCCACCGTCTCGGACTTCGTGCCGACGTGGAAGGCCTTCGAGGAGCTCTACGCCGCCGGTACCGCCCGGTCGATCGGTGTCTCGAACTTCCAGACCAACCACCTCAACCGCCTCGCCGCCGAGACGACCATTACCCCGGCCGTGAACCAGATCGAGGTGCACCCGTACCTGGCGCAGGACGAACTCCGTGCCTACAACCGCGAGCACGGCATCGCGACCGAGGCGTGGTCCCCGATCGCGCAGGGCCTCGTGCTCGACGACGAGACCATCACCCGCATCGCCTCGTCGGTCGGCAAGTCCCCGGCGCAGGTCGTCCTCCGTTGGCACATCCAGCGCGGCGACATCGTGTTCCCGAAGTCCGTCACGCGCGCCCGCGTCGAGGAGAACTTCGCGATCTTCGACTTCGAGCTCTCGGACGAGGACATGACGGACATCACCGGCCTCGACAAGGGCCACCGCACGGGTCCCGACCCCGACACGTTCGACTACGTGCCGGCCTGATCGATCCCAGCACAGCAGCACGTCGCGAGAGCCGTCCGGGTCAGCCCGGGCGGCTCTCGCCGTCCGTGGCCGTCAGCGGTTCGTCGCGACCGAGGCCGTCACGGTGAACTTCGGGGTCCTGACGACCTCGCGGGTCGGCCCGACCAGGCGCGAGAGGACCGGCCGGTAGCGCAGGTGCGTGTTCCAGACGCACCACAGTTCACCGCCGGCCTGGAGGATCGTGGCCGCGTTCCGGAACATCGCCTCGGCGGTGTCCGTGGTCACCGCCGTGTCCGCGTGGAACGGCGGGTTGCACAGCACCAGCTGCGCGGACCCCTCGGCGAGCTCGTCGCCCGCGTCGGTCCGCAGCACCGTCACCCGGTCGGCGACCCCGTTGGCTTCCGCCGTCGCGCGCGTCGACTCCACCGCGATCCGCGACACGTCGGTGGCGACCACGCGGACGTTCGGTCGGCGCAGCGCGATCGCCGCTGCGATCACGCCGTTGCCACTCCCCAGGTCCACGACCGTGCGCGCGGTGGGGACCGCTCGGTCCATCGCGTCGAGGAGCACCCGCGTGCCCTGGTCGAGCGACGTCCCCGCGAACACGCCACCGTGTGCCACCAGGGTCATGCCGAGGTCGTCGACGTGCACCGACCGGGGCCAGGGGTTCGTGGTCGCGGCACGGGTGGCCTGGGCGCGGAGCGGGTCCTGCGCGATGAGCAGCCGCGACTTGCCCCGGCCACGCGAGGCAGCGACGTCGCCGAACGACCGGCGCAGCACGTCGTTCTGCGACAGGTTCATGTACTTGACGTTGCCGCCGCAGAGCAACACGACGTCGGGCGCGGCGAACCGGGCGACGGCGCGGGCGATCTCGTCCAGACGGTCGTGCGACTTCGACAGCCGCAGCACGACCAGCCGGACGTCGCGGAACGCAGCCTCGAACGAGTCGGGGTGGTGGAACCCACGGAGTCCGAAGGTGCCGGCGTTGGCCTCGAGCGCCCGCTCCCCCACCAGGGAGTCCTGCACGACCCGGATGTCGCTCGCGCCGTACTGCGTGATGAGGCCGAGCGTCAGCACCCCGTACCGGTCGTCGACGACCGCGACCTCGCCCGGCTGCCGGAGTGCGTCGCCGTGCACGTGCGGTGCTTCGTCGAGCAGGAAGCGGTCGGTGCCGTCGATCGCGATGAGGTCGGGCGCGTCGTCGTCGCGTCGGCGGAAGAGGTCGGCGAAGTCTGGCACCGCGTCAGCGTACCCGGCGACAGCCCGCGGCGAAGCGCATGGTGATTGCACTCGCGATATCAACAGCCTGTGTATTTCACATGTCAATACACTGGGAGTCCCCCCCACCAGAAGGAGCCCTCAATGGCATCCACATCGTTCCGGAGCGCCGCGGTCGTCTGCGGCGTCCTCACCGCTTCCCTCGGCTTCGGCTTGCTGACGCCCGCGGCCGCCACCGCTGCCACCGCCACTCCCGCAGCCGCCTCGTCGTCGGACTCCACCGTGCAGGAGACTCTTCCGGACTTCGATTCCATCCCCGTCGATCCCTCGCTGGAGGCACTGCGCTTCTCCATCGACTGGAGCACCCCGTGGTCATCCCGCATCGTCGGCGGACGAGCCGGTGGTGGCGACGACGTCTGGCTCGTCAGCGGCAACCAGGTGTACGACCGGAGCACCACCGGCATCTTCTTCCTCGTCGTGCAGGACCGCCACAAGGACGAACCGCTCGAAGCGATCCGCGTCCACACCGCCGCCGACGGCACCCAGACCCGCGGCGAGCGCACCCCGATCCCCCGCACCATCAAGATCGACGGACTGCAGCAGCAGAACACGTTCACGCCCGGCACCACCCACTTCGCCGGCAGTGCGACCGCCGGTGCCACGATCGTCGCGAAGGACACCACCTCGGGCGCCACCCTGTTCACGACCGAGGTCAGCGGGGCACGCAACGGGACCGGCACCTGGAACGCCGATGCCGACCTCGCCGACTCCGACCACGTGATCACCCTCACGCAGACGACGACCGACGGTCGGAAGAACGAGCTCCGCGACGTGCGGTTCTCGCCGGCGGCATCGGAGGCGCCGCAGGCGCCGACGGTCGTGCAGAAGGGGCGCGTCCTCGACGGGTCGTTCGTCGTGGCGGGTTCCGTCGCTGAGGACGTCGACTCGGTCGTCGTGCAGGACGAAGCCGGCTCCACCATCGCCGACGCCAGCCTCGGCGAGACCGGCTACTCCGCTCGGCTCCCGCAGGACCGCGTCGGCTCCACGGTCTACGTCGTCGGACGCACTGCCGACGGCACCTCCTCGGCCCGCGTGCCCGTCGCGCTCGAGCAGCTGCCGATCGACCCGACCGCCGCCGCACCGTCCCTCCGGTCCGTGTTCGTCTACCCGGACGGGCGCGTCCAGGTGGTCGGGGAGCGCGATGACGCTCCTGGGCTCTGGATCCTCGACGGAGACCGCGTCGTCGGGCACACCACCCGCGCCGATGCGGTGTGGAGCTACACGATCGCCGCCGCCGCGACCGGCAAGCAGCTCGACATGGTCAACCTGGTCTTCAACGGCCGCGACTTCAGCGGGACATCGGAGCGCGTTGCGCTTCCCCGCCTCCTGCGGGTCGAGGGCCTCGCGGACGAGAACGACTACACGCCGGGCAAGCGGGCGTTCGCCGGCACCGCCGAGGCCGGCGCGACGATCACCGCGACCGACCAGCGCGGCCAGCGACTCTTCGAGACGAAGGCAGACGGCGCACGGTCGGGCGTGGGCACCTGGGACGCCACCGCCGACCTGACCAGCAAGGACGGGTACGAGGTCACGTTCACGCAGACCACCGCCGACGGACGCTCCTCGGTGATGCGCAACATCGCCTTCACCACCGAAGACGACGCCGTCGCACCGCTCGTGGTCACGTCCCCCGGGATGAACGGCACCGCCTCCGGCCCCCGCCCCACCTTCACCGGCACGGGCCAGGCCGGGTCCACGATCGAGATCCGCGGCACCTCCCGCGTCGTCGGGACCGCCGAGGTCAACGCCGACGGCAAGTGGAGCGCCACGTCGAGCATCGACCTCGGCCGCGGCAGCTACGCCCTCACCGCGAAGCAGACCACCACCGGCAACGCCACCAGCGAAGCCCCCGTCCGCTTCTCCGTCACCGCCACGGCAGCGCCGTTGACGGTCACGTCCCCCGGGATGAACGGCACCACCACCGGACCCCGCCCCACCTTCACCGGCACCGGCCAGGCCGGCTCGACGATCGAGATCCGCGGCACCTCCCGCGTCGTCGCGACCGCCGAGGTCAACGCCGACGGCAAGTGGAGCGTGGCGTCGAACATCGACCTCGGCCGTGGCAGCTACGCCCTCACCGCGAAGCAGACCACGCCCGGCAACGCCACCAGCGAGCTCCCCGTCCGCTTCACCGTCAAGTAAGCCACACAGCCCACACAGAACGCCCCCGGTGACCACTCGGTCACCGGGGGCGTTCGCCTGTCGATCCCCGTCAGCGCGGTCCGCGGTACAGGACGATCTGCGTGTTCCGCTGCGGCCGCGACCCCGCCTTGAGCGAGATCGCCGCACCACTCGCGGTGGCGGCGAAGACCCGCGCACCGGGCCGGTTGATGAGCTGGTCGGCCAACGCCGACTCGAGTTCGCGCACCCGGTCGCGCAGCGCCTTGTTCTCGTTCTCCAGGTCGAGCACCCGCCGGATCCCCTCCAGCGACACCCCCTCGGAGCCGAGTCGCGCGATCTCGCGCAACTGCACGACATCGCGCATCGAGTACCGCCGCGACCCACCCCGGGTGCGACCCGGCACGACCAGGCCGAGCCGGTCGTACTGCCGCAGCGTCTGCGGGTGCATCTCGGCGAGCTCCGCAGCGACCGCGATCGCGAAGACGGGCGAGTTCTCGTCCATGTCGGTCATGGCGCGTTCCTTTCCGTCGTCCGCGTGGGGTGGAAACCAGCCTGGAGGAACGGCGAGCGTCCGTCAGGAAGCCGCGCCGTTCCTCCAGGCCGGGTCTACTGCATTGCGTGCGCGACGCTAGTCGCGCGCCTTGGCGAGGAGGTCCTCGCGGGGGTTCTCGTCGGGCAGCGCAGCCGCAAGTGCCTCGACGGCCTCGCGCTGCTTGTCCGACAGGTGCGACGGCACCGCGACCTGGACGGTCGCGAGCAGGTCGCCCGTGCCGTTCTTCGTCGTGACGCCGCGGCCCTTGACGCGCAGGACGCGACCCGACGGCGTGCCGGGGGCGACCTTGAGCTTCACGGGCGAACCGCCGAGCGTCGGGACCTCGATCGTCGCGCCGAGCGCTGCCTCGGTGAACGTCACGGGGACGTCCACGCGCAGGTTGAGCCCGTCGCGCTCGAACACCGGGTGCTTCCGCACCGACACGGCGACCACGAGGTCACCGGCCTCTCCGCCATCGGGCGAGGGCTCGCCGCGGCCGCGCAGACGGATCTTCTGACCGTCGGCGACGCCCGCGGGGATGCGGACGTTCACCGGTCGGCCGTTGCCCTGCGACAGCTTGACGGTGTCACCGGCGATCGCCGTGGTGAAGTCGAGGGTCGTCGACGCCGTGACGTCGCGGCCCTTCGTCGGCCCGCCGAAACCGCGGTAGCCGCCGGAGGTCTGGCCGAAGCCGCCACCTCCGCCGAACATCCCGCCGAGGATGTCCTCGAATCCACCGGCACCGCCGGGGCCACCCTGGCCGAAGCGGACACGCTGTCCGCCGCCGCCCTGCTGCCCGAACATCCCGCCGAAGACGTCCTCGAACCCGCCCTGGCCCCCGCCGCCCGCTGTGAAGCGGGCGCCGGAGCCCATGGCACGGACCTGGTCGTACTCCTGGCGTTGCTCCTTGTCGGAGAGCACCGAGTACGCCTCGCTGATCTCCTTGAAGCGGTTCTCGGCGGCGGCGTCACCCGGGTTGGAGTCCGGGTGGAACTGCCGCGCGAGCTTCCGGTACGTCTTCTTCAGCTCGGCGTCGGAGGCGTCCTTGGACACGCCGAGGACCTTGTAGAAGTCCTTGTCGAACCAATCCTGACTGGCCATGGATCACCTGCCTTCTTCTGTCGTCACCTTGGGGACCCGGCTCAGGCCGGGACCGCCACCGCGACCTTGGCCGCGCGGAGGACGCGCTCACCGAGCTTGTAGCCCGGCTCGACGACGTCCGCGACGGTCTGTCCGGTGGCGCCCGGGGTGGGGAGCTGGACGATCGCCTCGTGGATGTTCGGGTCGAACGCCTCGCCCTTCTCGCCGATCTGCACGAGCTTGAACTTCTCGAAGCCCCCGCGGATCTTCTGGCCGATGACCTGCATCGGCCCCTCGGCGAGGTCACCGTGGGCCTCGGCCCGGGTGAGGTCGTCGAGCGCCGGCAGCAGGGCCCGCACCACTTCGGCGATGGCGACCTCGCGGTTGGCCTCCCGGTCACGCTCGACGCGCTTCCGGAAGTTCACCAGCTCGGCCTGCGCACGGAGCATGTCCGCACGCATCTCCGCGACGAGGTCGCGGTCCTCGGTGCTGAGCTTGTCCTCGGCGATGCCGCGGGCCGCGTCGGCGAGCAGCGCTTCGTCCTCCGGGGAGAGGTCGTTCGCTGCATCGGCCGCCGGGCCCCCGGCGGCGGGGCCGTCCGTCGGTACTTCGACGTCGGGCCCCTCCGCCTCGATGAGGTCCTCGGGCTCGGCCGCGTTCGTGGCGTCGCCCTCGACCTGGGGCTCGTCCTCGTGGGGCGCGTTGTCCTTGGGATCCGTCATCGTTACTTCTTGTCCTTGTCGTCCTCGTCGTCCACGACCTCGGCGTCGACGATGTCCTCGTCGTCGGCCGGCTGCTCACCCGCGGGCTGCTCGCCACCGGCGGCGCCGGCTGCTGCGTCCTGCTGGCTGTAGATGGCCTGGCCGAGCTTGCCCTGCGACTCGTTGAGCTTGTCGAAGGCGGTCTTCACGGCGTCGTCGCCCTCGCCCGCAAGAGCGGACTTGAGCGCGTCGACATCGGCCTGCACCTCGGACTTGACGTCCGCGGGGAGCTTCTCGTCGTTCTCCTTGATGAGCTTCTCGATCGAGTAGACGAGCTGCTCGGCCTGGTTGCGACGCTCGTTGGCCTCGCGACGTGCCTTGTCCTCGGCGGCGTGCTCCTCGGCTTCGCGGACCATGCGCTCGATGTCCTCCTTCGGCAGCGACGAGCCGCCGGAGATGACCATCGACTGCTCCTTGCCGGTGCCCTTGTCCTTGGCGGACACGTGCACGATGCCGTTGGCGTCGATGTCGAAGGTGACCTCGACCTGCGGCACGCCACGGGGAGCCGGGGCGATGCCGGTGAGCTCGAAGGTGCCGAGCGGCTTGTTGTCGCGGGTGAACTCGCGCTCGCCCTGGAAGACCTGGATGGCGACCGACGGCTGGTTGTCGTCAGCGGTCGTGAAGGTCTCGCTCCGCTTGGTCGGGATCGCGGTGTTGCGGTCGATGAGCTTCGTCATCAGGCCGCCCTTGGTCTCGATGCCGAGCGACAGCGGCGTGACGTCGATGAGCAGGACGTCCTTGCGCTCGCCCTTCAGCACACCGGCCTGCAGCGCGGCACCGACTGCGACGACCTCGTCCGGGTTGACGCCCTGGTTCGGGGACTTGCCACCGGTCAGCGACTTGACGACCTCGGCCACGGCGGGCATACGGGTCGAGCCACCGACGAGCACCACGTGCGCGATGTCGTTGACCGAGACACCGGCTTCCTTGATGACGTCGTTGAACGGCTTCTTGGTGCGGTCGAGCAGGTCGGAGGTCATCTGCTCGAACTGTGCGCGCGAGATGGTCTCGTCCAGGTTCAGCGGGCCCTCGGCGGTGAGCGTCAGGTACGGGAGCTGGATGTTCGCCGACATCTGCGACGACAGCTCCTTCTTGGCCTGCTCAGCCGCTTCCTTCAGACGCTGCTTGGCGATCTTGTCCGTGGACAGGTCGACGCCGTGCTCGTCCTTGAACTTCTTGACCAGGTAGTCGACGATGCGCTGGTCCCAGTCGTCACCACCGAGGCGGTTGTCACCGGAGGTCGCGCGGACCTGGATCGTCGAGAAGTCATCGTCCTTGCCCACCTCGAGCAGGGAGACGTCGAACGTGCCGCCACCGAGGTCGAAGACCAGGATGAGCTCGTCTTCCTTGCCCTTGTCGAGGCCGTAGGCGAGAGCGGCGGCGGTCGGCTCGTTGATGATGCGGAGGACGTTGAGGCCGGCGATCTCACCGGCGTCCTTCGTGGCCTGGCGCTCGGCGTCGTTGAAGTACGCCGGCACGGTGATGACCGCGTCCGTGACGTCTTCGCCGAGGTACTGCTCGGCGTCGCGCTTGAGCTTGCCGAGGGTGCGGGCCGAGATCTCCTGCGGCGTGTACTTCTTGCCGTCGATCTCGGTGGTCCAGTCGGTGCCGACGTGACGCTTGACCGACGCGATGGTGCGGTCGACGTTCGTCACGGCCTGGCGCTTGGCGGTCTCGCCGACCAGGACCTCGCCGTCCTTCGTGAACGCCACGATCGACGGCGTGGTGCGCATGCCTTCGGCGTTGGCGATGACGGTGGGCTCGCCACCTTCGAGAACGGAGACGACGGAGTTGGTGGTTCCGAGGTCGATGCCTACTGCACGTCCCATGTGTTGCTCCTCTTGCTTGGGGGTAAGTCGTTGGACTTGCGTCCGATGGACTCAACCCTACTCCTGAGTCACCTGGAGTCAACTTCAGGGAGCACAAACCTGCGCCAGTCCCACTCAACTCCCAGTCGGGCGCAAGTGAGGTAGCATGTTCGTATGTTGGTATTTCACGTGATATTCTGAATACACATGCGCCGTTGGAGTCTGTCCACGGGCGTGCCCCCTTACCGCACAGCCGCCGTCGCGCGGCCTGTCCTGAAAGATGCACATGTCTCACAAGAAGAGGGCATCGACTGCCCTCAAGTCCATGGGTGCGGCCGGGCTGGCCGCTGCCACCATCGTGTCCGGCCTGTCATTCGGTGCAGCAACGGCGATCGCTTCGCCCGAGCCCCGGTCGATCTCGACCCAGGCCACCGCCTCCGGCAAGTTCGTGATGAAGTCCAGATCTAACTCGACCTGGTGGGCTGTCGGATCCAATCTCAGCGCCACAGCCCATTCATCGCTCGCCGCCGCGAAAGCGGCTGCTGCGACTGCAACATTCACTACGGGTACTGGCGAGCTCAAGATCGGATCCTCGTGCATTGTCCCAGCACCGTCGGGCTTCACCCACGACTACACCGTTGGATCTTGCGGCAACGCGGTGCAGATCAACCTCAGTGGCGGCACCCTCTGGGAGGGTTCTTCCCGGATCGGTATCTGGCCGTACTCGAATGAGCCAGCATGGCTTGGGAAAGGCCAGACAGGTTACGAACTCGCGACGTACGATGAGATTTTCCCGAGCACCCGAGCCATGACCGCGCAGGTGACGAAGGCGAACAACATCGCGAGGACCGCTGAGGTGTCGGGTACGGCAACGCCGAACGGCACGGTGACGATCGGCAACAAGACCGTCGACGTCAACTCGAGCGGCAACTGGTCGATGACCGTCGAAGGGCTCTCAGTCGGGGCGAACTCCCTCACCGCGACGCAGCGCTTCAACAACGCGCGGGTCGACGAGAAGACTGTCACCGCGACGATCGTCGAGGGCGGCACGCTCGTCGGTGTCGACCAGGGCCCGATCGAGCTCGAGCGCGGCGAGAGCACCCCGGTGCCGTTCGTGGTCGAGAACCGCGAGGCGCGCACGAACACCGACGGCACGGTCACGCTCGACGCACCCGAAGGCACCACGTTCGACCAGCAGGCCACGGTCCAGGGCCAGATGCGTGACGTCGGAGAGGACGACTGGGCGAACACCACGTCCGTCCCGCTGACCGACGGTTCGCGGTCGAATGACGGCAAGACCATCACGTTCGATGCCGAGTGGGCCGCGAACCACCCCGCCGACGAGCAGTACCGCTTCATGGTCGGCGTGACCGCTGACGAGGACGCTCCCGCCGGTTCCGACGCAATGGAGTTCTCCATGCCGGGCACCAGCAGCAAGGGCGACTTCCTGGCTGAGGGCACGACGACCACCACCATCGAGACCAACGTCGTCGACCTCGTGGCCGACATCGCTTCGATCGACCACGCAGGCAAGTCCGCCGTGATCTCGGGTACCGCAACTCCGGGCGCGACGATCACGATCGGCGACGAGAGCACCGAGGCCGACGCCGAGACCGGTGCGTGGAGCATCACGGTCGACGGCCTCGAGCGCGGCACGAACGCACTACACGTGGTGCAGGAGATCGAAGGCGAGGAGCACGACTCGAAGGACCTCGACGTCGTGATCAACGACGCCGCGATCTCTGGCCAGGCCGGCACCGCAGTCACGCTCGAACGTGGCGAGGTCACCTCGGTGGAATCCCTTTTCAAGACGAACGGTTCGATCAGCCGCCCGCAGGGCAAGGTCGAGTTCACCGCTCCCGAGGGCACCACCTTCGCCGCGGACCAGAGCACGATCGAGGGTTCGTTCAAGAAGCCGGGTGACGACGCCTGGACGAACTCGGCCATGACCCTGACCAACGGGGTCCGTTCCGCGGACGGCACGAAGTACACCTACGACTTCGCGACGACCACCACGACCTGGAACCTTCCCGACGCGTCCCTGATGCGCTGGAACATCGACGTGAACACGCCCGAGGACGCCGAGGCCGGCACCTTCCCGATGCGCACCGTGCTCAGCGGTACCGCCACCGAGGGAGCGTTCAACACCACCAGCACCACGCAGGCCACGGTCGAAGCCGCCGAGGTTCCCGCACCGGACGCGCTCGTCGTCACCACGCCGGCCGACGGCTCCACGGTCGACTCCAAGCGCCCGGTGTTCTCGGGTACCGGCGACGAGGGTGCCACGATCGAGATCCGCGACGCCGACGACAACCTCATCGCGACCACCGTCGTGAAGGACGGCGCCTGGAGCGTCCCCGCGACCGCGGACCTCGCAGACGGCTCCTACGAGTTCGACGTGATCCAGACCCCGCTCACCGGGGCACCGAGCACCGAGAAGGTCTCCTTCACGGTCGCGACGAACCCGCTCACGACCGAGCTCACCGCGGTCGGCGCGTTCGATGACGACGTCACCAAGCCCGCGACGATCTCCGGCGACGCCACCACGGGCGCGACCGTGATCGTCAAGGACAGCCTCGGCAACGAGGTCGGCCGCACCGAGGCAGTCGACGGGAAGTACTCGATCCCGGTCCCGCCGTCGTTCGCCCACACCGGCGTCAACGACTTCACCGTGACCCAGACGAAGAACGACACGACCTCGCCCGAGAAGGACGTCTCGCTCGACTACGGCATGCCGGCACCGATCCGCATCACCAGCCCGGCGAACGGCTCGACGGTCCAGAAGGACGGCCTGACCTTCACCGGTACCGGTGACGAGGGCGCCCGCATCGACGTCCGCGGTTCCGTCCGAGCCATCGCGACCGGTACCGTCACCGACGGTGTCTGGAACGCACCGGTGACGATCGACCTGTCGAACAACGTCTACAACCTGCGCGCCGTGCAGACCACCAAGGGCGGACTCACGACGCAGGTCCCGATCACGATCACGATCACCGACGAGGCGCCGGTTGCTCCGCTGACCGCGACCGCCGCGTTCAACACCACGGACGAGAACCTGCCCGCCGCGATCACCGGCTCCGCCAACCCCGGCGCAACCGTCACCGTGAAGGACAGCAACGGCGACACCATCGGCACCGCCATCGCCACCAACGGCCGCTACACGATCACGATCCCCGCGAACAAGGCCCACTTCGGCGTCAACGACTTCACCGTCACCCAGACCGTCCGAGGCCAGGTCTCCGCACCACTGGACCGCTCCCTCGACTACGGCAACCCCGCAGCCCCGGTCATCCAGACCCCGGCCAACGGCGCCACCGTCACCAACGGCTCCATCCGCTTCACCGGCACCGGAGCCACCGGCGCCAAGCTCGACATGCGCGGCAACAGCTCCTCCGTCGGTGACACCAAGATCACCGACGGCGCCTGGACCGTGGACGTCACCCGCCAGCTCAACCCGGCGGTCTACGACCTCCACGCACTCCAGACCAGCAAGGGCGGCCTCACCCAGCGCGTCAACATCACCGTCACCGTCCGCAACGAGCAGATCACGGCGCTGACGGCCAACGGGGTCTTCGACCGTGACGTCGAGCAGAACGCCGTCGTCTCGGGCAACGCCCAGACCGGGGCGGACGTCATCGTCCGCGAAGGCACGACGATCATCGAGAGCGTCAAGGCCGTCGACGGGAAGTACTCCGTCACGATCCCCGCCACGGTCGCCGGCGTCCGCACCTTCACCGTCACCCAGACGGTCAACGGCACGGTCTCGGCGCCCAAGACGGCGACGCTCGACTACGGCACGCCCGCGGACCTCGTCATCGAGACCCCCGGCAACGGTGGGACCCTCCGAGGCGACCAGGTCGTCTTCACGGGGACCGGTGCCCCCGGCGCCAAGGTCGTCCTGAACGGCACCGTGAGCCGCCTGGGCTCCGCGACGGTGAACGGTCAGGGCGCCTGGACGATCTCCGTCGAGCGCACCCTCACCCCGCAGGCGTACACGCTGTTCACCAAGCAGATCACCAAGGGCAACCTCAACGGCCCTGCTGACCAGCGCACCATCAACGTCATCCGGTAACACCACCAGCACCACGCGACGGGCGCCCCTCCACCAGGAGGGGCGCCCGTTCCCGTGCGTCAACCGCGATGCGGGAGGAGAACAGCGGGACAGAACGACGAATGCCGCCGGCCTGGGGCCGGCGGCATTCGTCGTTCTGCGTGTGTGTCGATCAGCGCGTGCGGAACACGTTGTCCTTGCCGTCGTCGCTGATCTTCGGCTCGTTGTCACTGGTCAGGCGGTTGCCGTCGGTGGTCACCCGCACCGAGCCGACCTGCTTCGCGGCGATGTCGTTGATGGAACCGGAGACGACGAGTTCCTCGACGTTCCCGAGGTGCACGACCGCGTTGCCCGCGGTGATCTCCACCGACGCGCAGTCCCCGACGGTGACGTCCTTGTTGGCCTGGTCGACGACGGCCTTGCCGTCCTTGCACCCGGCCCGGACCTTCCCGATGTCGGCAGGCGGGTTCGAGAAGACCTGCTCGTCCGCCTGGGCCGTCGCGCTCGCACTCGGCTTCGGGGTCGGCTTGTCGTCGCCGGTGCCGGAGCACGCGGTCACTGCAGCGAGGATGCCGACGGCGGTCAGTCCGGTGACGAGCAAGCGGCGGACGGGAGGATGGGAGCTCAGGGCCATGGTGTGTTCCGATCTGGAGCGGGAGGTGTCGGGCGCGTCATCGGACCCGCGGACATTTGTATGTCACGTTCTATACAATACTTGATATGCTGAATGCATGACAACTGATCGGTTGCCTCTGGTGGCCTTCCTCAGCCACTCCGCAGCCCTCTCCGGGGCAGAACTGCTCGTCGCCCGGGTGACCGCCTCGTGCACGAGGATCGAACCGATCGTGGTCCTCGGCGAACACGGCCCGCTCGAGGAACGCCTCGCCGACTCCGGGGTGCGCTGCCAGGTCGTTCCCCTCGATGCGACCGTCCGGCACCACACCGCCACCACGGGAGCTGGGCTCCTCGCGAAGACGGTCAGCACGCTCCGCGCCACCCACGAACTCACCCGCGTCCTGCGCGCCCTCGGTGTCGACGTGCTGACGACCCACTCGGCGAAGGCACACATCTGGGGTGGACTCGCCGGGCGGCGGGCCGGGATCCCCGTGGTCGCCCACGCACACGACCTCGTCGGTGCCGATGAGTCGTCGCGAGTGAACGCAGCGCTGCTCCGGCTCGCGTTCGCGGTCCTCCCCCGGACGGTGGTCGCGAACTCGCGGACCACGGCCCGGACGCTCGGTCGCCTGCCCCGGCCCGTCACCGTCGTCGCCTGCCCCGTGTCCGTCCCGGCGGAACCAACGCCGCACACCGCTCCGGTGTGCACGATCGGCATGGTCGGACGCCTCACGCCGTGGAAGGGTCAGGACGTCGCCCTCCGCGCCTTCGCGGCCGCCCGCGCGTCCGGTCTCGACCCCGACGCACGACTCCGTCTCGTGGGCGCACCGCTGTTCGGCGCCGACGACGCGTTCGCCCGGTCGCTCCACACGCTCGCGTCCGAACTCGACGTGCGGGACTCCGTCGACTTCCGTGGGCACCAGCACGACGTCGCCGCCGAGATGGCCGCGTGTGACTTCGTCGTCCACGCCAGCACACGCGCGGAGCCGTTCGGACAGGTCGTCATCGAGGCCATGGCGCTGGGCCGGGCCGTGATCGCCAGCGATGCGGGTGGCCCCGCCGAGATCATCACCCACGATCAGGACGGCCTCCTCGTCCCACCCGGCGACGTCGCAGCGCTCGCGTCCGCCATGGTGCGACTGGCAGACGGCCAGGAGGCCCGGGATCGGCTCGCCGACAACGGCCGTCGGACCGCCAGGCGGTTCGACCTCCCGCGCGTCGTCGCGCAGCTCGAAGCGATCCTGGTGGCGGCCGCCCGCTGACGCGGGACGGCGGCACTGCACGTGCGCGGCGCCTGCCGCGGGCCGACCCGGCGACGACTGGCGGGCCTCCTGGCCGGGCGCGTCAGGAACGGACCGCGCTCGGGATCCCGGTCCACGCGCCGATCTCGCGCCGGAAGCGTGTGGTGGAGAACGTGTCGGCCCGCGCTCGGCAGTCCGCACCGTCGAGTCCCGCAGCCGCCTCGACGGCCGACCGGATCGTCGACGGGGCGAAGTCGTGCAGGACGACACCGCTCCGACCGGGCTCCACCGAGTCGCACGCGCCGCCGACGGCGTTCACGACGACCGGCGTGCCGAGCGCCATGGCCTCGACCGGCATGATGCCGAAGTCCTCCACCGGTGGGAACACGTAGACGGCTGCACGCTGCAGCAGTGCCGCCAGGAGCGCGTCGGACGGCCGGACGACGATGCGGACGTCGACGTCCGAGTCAGCGGCGAGCGCCCGGAGCCGTTCGAGGTCGGGTCCGTCACCGGCGAGCACCACCGGCCGCGCAGATGCCCGGCCGGCCTCGATCACCACGTCGAGTCGCTTGTACGGCACGAACCGGGACGCACCCAGCAGGAAGCCCGCGGGCAATGACTCGAGCAGCGCACGCTCACGGTCGTCGAGCACCTGCGCCCAGTCGTCGACAGCGGTGAGTCGTTCGACCCCGACGGGCGGGTGGATCACGACCGCATCGACGTCCCAGCACGCTCGGATGCGCTGCTGCACGAAACGACTGTTGGCCGCGACGTGCCGGAGCGCCCCACCCCGACGGCGGTCCACTGCACGGAGCGCGGGACCCGCGACCCGTGCGGCGACGGACGAGCCGCGGGCATCGAGCTCCGGGTTCCAGAGGTACCGCGCCGGTGTGTGCACGTAGGTGAACTGGCGCTCGGGATCGACACCGGGCACACGGGCCTGGTGCGCGAACAGGTGCGAACTGACGAGCGCCCAGTCGTACGGTCCGAGGTCGCGCAGCCCGTGCGACCACAGCGCGGGGAGGAAGGGGACGGCCAGGGCCTTGCGACCCCGCAGCGGCGTCGGCGCGAGGGCGCTCTCGATCACCCGCCGGCCGGGGTACCGGCCAGGGGCGTCGAACCAGAGGCCGAAGAGATCGGCGTCCGGGTACTCGTCCGCCATGGCGTCGAGGACACGTTCGGCGCCGCCGACCGCTTCGATCCACTCATGCACGAGCAGTCCGCGCATCGCGAGCTCCTTCCGTCGCTCGTGCGGCACAGGCGACGACGGCGTCGATCGCCTCGTCGGCCAGCGCGCACATCCGGGCGTGGTCGGCGTCGTCCCCACGGACCGGGTCGGCGATGTCGTCCGCCTCCGGCTCGGTGGGGGCGGTGCCGAGTCGGGAACGTGCGACCAACCTGGGGAAGTCATCCCAGAACCCCGCGCCGACGGCGTCCTGACCGAGGAGCGGACGGACGAGCCGTTCGAACTCGCGCAGCGTGAACGTCCGCCGCAACAGCGCGGGAGCGATGTCGAGCACCGCGGCACGGTGCTGGCGTTCCAGGGTGAGCACGAGCGCGGGGCCGTCGAGCACGCGTGCCGTCAGGGGCGTCCCTGCGAAGCCGGAGGGATCGGCGCCGTGGCGCAGGACGGCGTCGGACGAGCGCGGGAACATCGCCGCACCGGGCTCGGCGGCGGTCCCTGCGCTGAACACCTGGAACGCTCCCGGGGCGACGGCGTCCAGGCGGGCCCGGAGCACGCGTTCGACGTAGGGGGAACGACAGACGTTCCCTTCGCAGACGATGAGGATGGCGATCACGATCGAGTTCCTGTCAGTGCGGGGACGGTGGGCCGGCGGGTGGGAATCGTGGGCCGGAGGGTGGGGACGGCGGTCGGGACCCACGTCGGGGTCGCGCAGGCCGCGATGAGGACCCAGAGGACCGGGGTCGAGAAGTCGGGCGTCCCGACGACCTTGGCGACGACCAGCGCGACGAGTGCCGTGGCCGCCGCGACCGTGCCCGGACGCCGGATCGCGGTCGCGACGATGCCCGTGACGAGTGCCGCGAACGCCGCGGTGCCCGGGATGCCGACGGTGGACAACAGGGACATGCCGAACGACGACGGTCGGTTGCTGCCGATGCCGGCGCCCATCCCGAGCGTGTCCGCGAGGACGCCCCAGCTGAACGTGTCCGCGCCCGTCCGGGAGTCGTACGACTTGCTGTCCACCTTGTCGACGACGAGTTCCCGGATCGGCGCGAGCAGGTGGTCACCGGCGACCAGGGCGACCACGGCCGCAGTGAGCACGCCGATGACGAGCCACGGGGTGCCGACGCCACCGCGGACGACGTACCGGACGGCCAGGACGACGATGCCCAACCCGATCACGACGGCGGATGCGACGACGGCCGTGCCCGAGGACGCCTGCAGCAGGTTGGAGCACGCGAGGGCTGCCGCCGCGGACCAGAGGAACCGGGTCCGCCCGGTGGAGCGCAGCGCCGCAACGACGAAGAACGCGACCGCGGGCAGGGAGAACGCGGCGAGCTCGCTCGGTTCGCTGAAGACCCCGCGCAACCGGTCCTCCGTCGTGGTCCAGGCGTACGCCACGTTCGGCAGGGTGTCGAAGAGGGGAGCCGTCACGTCCGCTCGGAACAGCAGGAGGAAGCCCCGGATGCTCGTCGTCACCGTCCCCACGACCAGCGCGACACCGACCGCGAGGACGGCACCCCGGACGCGCACCAGGTAGAGCGCGCAGCAGGCGGCGAGGAGCAGGTAGGCGAGCTGTGCCCCGTTGCTCACCGTGTAGGCGAGCACACCGGGGTCGGCCACCTGGTGATCGACTCCCCCGCGCGAGACGAGGACCCGGATGCCGCCGAACATCCACGGAGCCAGCGCGGTGATCACCGTCGTCCACGCGAGGAAGACGGCGAAGGCGTTCGCAGTCCAGTGCGACGTCCCCAGTCGACGCGTCCCGAGCAGTGCGCAGGCGCTGGCTGCTGCCGCGACGGTGAACAGCGGCACGCCGTTCCCCCCGACGACGACGCCCGCCGAGTACGGCAGCCCTGCAGCCGCCCCGATGATCACCGGCAACCACTCGCGACGCACCGTCAGTCCGACGCCGAGCGCGACGAGGAGCAGGGTTCCGAGGACGGTCATCCGCGCTTCCTCCACTTGGTTGCGTAATATTTCATATCAACTACTATGAGTATCACACATCGAAACCCGAAGGAAAGGCTCGGATGACACTCGCGCAGTTCATCGACGTGCTCCGGCACCGCTGGATCTCCATCGCCGCGGTGCTGCTGCTCGCGACCGGACTCGCGGCGGCCTTCTCCGCGGTCCAGGCACCGCAGTACCGGGCGACGAGCGAGGTGTTCGTGTCCGTGGCAGGCGGGGCCTCGGTCACCGACCTCAGCCAGGGCAACACCTTCTCGGCCGCCCGGGTCAAGTCGTACGAGGCGCTGGCGGTCACGCCCCAGGTGCTCGGACAGGCCGCGAAGCAGCTCGGGCTGCCTGGCGGCGGCGGCCTCGGGCGGGTGGTCACGGCGGAGTCGAAACGCGACACCGTGCTCATCGCGATCAGCGCGACCGACGAGTCCCCGTCGCAGGCCGCCGCCATCGCGAACGCCGTCACGGCTCAGCTGGTGAAGGTGGTCGAACAGGTCGAGAACGAAGCGGCCGCCACCGACGGCCTCGTGCACCTCAGCGTCTTCCAGCCCGCAACCGCTCCGAGCACGCCGTTCTCACCCCGACTGGCCGTCAACACCGCCATCGGTGTGCTCGCCGGACTCGCGCTCGGCATCGCCCAAGCCGTGCTCCGCGAGGTCCTCGACACCCGCCTCCGCTCGTTCGAGGCACTGCGCCGGCTCACCCACGCGAGCGTGCTGGGCGAGTTCCCCCTGGACGAGACCATCGCGAACGAACCGCTCGTGTCATTCGGCAACCGCTACAGCACGCGAGCCGAGGCGTTCCGCCAGCTCCGGACCCACCTGACCTACACGAACCTCGACGGGGACGCGCAGAGCATCGTCGTGACCAGCGCGACGCCGGGCGAGGGGAAGTCCTCGACCGCCGTGAACCTCGCGCTCATGCTCGCCCAGAACGGCTCGCGCGTCGTCCTCGTCGACGCCGATCTCCGACGACCGACCACCGGCACCTACCTGGGCATCGAGAGCCGCGTCGGACTCTCCACGGTCCTGACCCGGCAGGTCGCCCTCGACGACGCCGT
The DNA here is from genome assembly GCF_015350855.1 of Curtobacterium sp. VKM Ac-2889. Taxonomy (NCBI): domain Bacteria; kingdom Bacillati; phylum Actinomycetota; class Actinomycetes; order Micrococcales; family Microbacteriaceae; genus Curtobacterium; species Curtobacterium sp. VKM Ac-2889. The sequence goes on from NZ_JADKSC010000002.1 coordinate 818,144, forward strand.
CCAAGAAGTCGGCGCGGACTCCCCCCTCCACGTCCTCGCCGCGGGGCGCGTTCCGCCGAACCCGAGCGAACTCCTGAGCTCGAGCCGCATGGTCGAGCTGGTCCGCGAACTCGAGTCCCGATACGAGTACGTCATCGTCGACGCACCTCCGATGCTCCCGGTGACCGACCCCGCTGTGCTGGGCGCGATCTGCAGCGGTGTCCTGCTCGTGGTGAGCGTGGACGGGCGGACCAGACGCGCGGACTTCACGGCGGCAGAGCGCACCGTGACCCAGGTCGGCGCCCGCCTGCTCGGCCTCGTCGTGAACCGTCTACCGGTGCAGCGTCGCGCGAAGACCTACTACAACTACGAGCCGTCGGCACCGGTCAGCGAGAGCCCTCGTCGATCGTCGCGAGCTCGTCGCACCGCGGAGGACCACTGATGAAGCCGCCCACACGCCGTTCCCTCGTCTACCTCGGGTGGCAGGGGAACGCCAACTTCGGCGACGACCTGCTGTACGAGACCTGGCGCGCTGCGCTCGACGACCCCCTCACGGTGCAGGCACCGCTCAACGCACGCGACTACCTCCGGACGGCGCCACGATTCGGGGTCGACCGGCTCCGCACGCTCGGCACGGAACGGGTCGTCCTGCTCGGCGGCGGGACGTCCGTCGGGTTCGCGTCGTGGGCCGAGCACGCACGGCTGGCGATCCGCAACTTCGGCGCGGACGGGCTGATCGGTGTGGGTCTCGGAGCGGCGTCGGCATCGGACACGTACTCGCTGGCGCAGCAGCGGCAACGCTGGGAAGCCTGGCGCACGCTCCAGCGGCTGCACATCGCCGGCGTTCGCGGTCCCCTCACCCAGGACGAGGTCTCCGCGCACCTGATGCCCGTCGACATCAGCGGTGACCCGGCGCTGCTCTACCCCCTCGTCCGGCACGTGCCCAGGCCCACCCGGGCTGCTCCGCGCATCGGCGTGAGCCTCGGGTCCGATCCACACTCCCGCTTCGACGTCGCCACCGTCGCCGCGGCCGTCGACGAACACGCACGTGACACCGGTGCGACCGAGGTGGTCGCGTTCGCCCTGTCGGCAGCCGACCAGGACGCCGCACGCCAGCTCGCAGGCCGTCTGACGACGGCGTCGGTCGTCCATGCCTCCACGGACGTCGCTGCGACGATGGCCGCGATCGGCGGTTGCGACCTCGTGGTGTCGGAACGGCTGCACGGAGCCGTCGCCGCGGTGTCGCTCGGCATCGCGACGGTCCCGCTGTCCTACGCCTCGAAGTGCGACGACTTCTGGTCGAGCGTCACCGGCCGTGCCGCCCCCGTCACGGTGGGCCACTCGGCGCACACCCTGGTCGACGCGATGCGCGCGGCCGAACAGGAGCGTGCGGGCATCGCCGAACGGGTCCGCGAACTGCAGGACCGCTTGCAACGGATCCGGGGCGAGCTGCTCGCCTGGAAGTCGGGGACGCGCTCGACGTCGGACCTGCTGACGACGAGCACGGTGTCGATGTGAACGCCGTCACCGGGCCCGACCACCGCTTCCACCTGGTCATCTCGACGATCCGCTCGCCCGAACACATCGAACGCTGCCTCGACTCGATCCGCCGAGCACGTGTGCCGGTCTTCGTGACCGTGGTCGAGCAGCGCCCGAAGCCCGACGCACTGCCGCTCCTGCGGGACCTGATCGAGGCCGGTCACGCCGAACACGTGCACGAGCCCGTCGTCCGTGGTGTCAGCCGTGGCCGGAACCGCGGGCTCGCCACGATCCGCGGGGACATCGTGGCGTTCCCCGACGACGACTGCTGGTTCGACGACGGCGTCCTCGAACTCCTGTCCGAGCGGATGGACGGGCGGGAGCTCGATGGAGCAGCGATCCCCTGCCGCGCGAGTGACGACAGCGGCACGATGCTCCGCTGGCGTCGACGAGCATGCCGGGTCACGAGCTGGCGGGTTCCCCGGACGATCGTCGCCGCAGGCATCTTCCTGCGGCGAGAACTGCTCGAGACGCACGGGCTCTTCGACGTCGCGCTCGGTACCGGTTCGGCGACGCCGTTCGGTTCGGGCGAGGAGAACGACCTCGTCATCCGTGCACTCCGTCGCGGCGCCCGCATCGCCTACATGCCGGACGTGACCGTGCGGCACGGCGACTTCCGGCACGACGGCATGACGGACGAGACCCTGGCCAAGGTGCTGCGGTACAACCGGGGGTTCGGCCGGGTGCTCCGGAAGCACCGGCTCCGCGGCCAGGCGGCCTACTGGGTCACCCGGTCGATGGTGGCCGTCCTCGTGGCCCGGGTGAAGCGGGACCACGATGCGACCCGGTTCCAGCAGGCACAGCTCCGTGGCCGGTGGCAGGGGTGGCACGGAACGGACGACCACGGCGTGCACCACGCGTTCGACCGGGGAACGACGCCGCAGCACGGGTGACGCGAGTGGCCCCGCGGCGCACCAGGTGCACCGCGGGGCCACTCGGAGTCACTCGGAGTCACTCGTCCCAGACGACGAATCGGGGAATCCACTTCGCGGACATGTCGAGCTTCCCGGCGGTGCCCCGCACGGTCTTCTCGGACCCGGTGGGTTCGACGATCCGCCCGGTTCCGCGGAGTGAGACGCGCACGGGCGTCGACAGGTGCTGCGCCTCCGACTGCCAGACGACACGGGCGTGGTGCTTGCCGTCCGGCGAGGTGAACCGCATGTGGCGGACCGGACCGATCCGGTGCTCCGCCACGTACCGCTTGCCGGCGAGGACCCGCTGCATGGTCGCCCAGGCCGCGGCGGAGGGCTTCGGCTCGTAGCCGGCGTCGGCGTTGCCGACCAGCCCGAACGTCCGTGCGGTGCCGTTCGCGATGGTGGGCTCGGCCATCTCGAACAGGAAGAGCCGCTCGACGCCGTACTGCGCGGCGATGGCGTAGGTGCGCAGGACGTACGCGGTCTGGTCCTCCGGTCGGACCCACCCGGGACCGGCGAACTGGGTCGGCCACCCGACCTCGGTGATCCAGATCGGCAAGGCGCTGCCGTCGGGGCGCGGGTACCGGTCGGCCGTCGTCCGGAGCCACGCGAGCGCATCCTCGATGCACGGATTGGTCGGGACGCAGAGTTCGGGCCCCCACGGGTTGTTGTAGGGGTGGATGCTGACCGCGTCGACGTGGTCGGCACCACCGAGGCCGAACCACTCGCCGATCCAGGCGCGCTCGTCGTCGGACACCGCGTTCTGGGTCGGCCCGACGATCGTCGCCGCCGGGTCGGTGGCACGGATGACCTGTGCTGTGACCCGTGCGAGCTCGATGTAGGCCGCGGGCGTCGCGGGCAGCGCCCCGTGGTTGTTGGTCCACTCGTTCCAGACCTCGTAGGACAGATCGGTGTCCGGGTGCCGGTCCCGCATGTGGGACACGGTCTCCTTGACGTACCGCTTCCACGCGGCGGCCTGGGCGGGTTTCGAGACGTCCGGTGGTGCCATCGGGTCGTTGGTGTACGCGACGTTGCCGTAGTCGAGGACGAAGAGCGGACTGACCCCCATGTCGCGCACGACCGGGTCGATGCGGGCGTCCGTCGCCGCGAAGTCGAACCGTCCGGCGACCTTCTCGACCGCGCTCCACTGCAGGTCCTGTCGGTAGCTGCCGGCACCGAGTGCGGCGAGTGAGGGCAGCGCGCTCGCCACGGGGTTGACGCCGAGACCGAAGTACGGGTCCGAGCCGACCGGACCGGCGATGGTCCGCACGAACCGGGTCGACGCGGAGGTCGCGCCCGGCGTCTGCACGGTCAGCCTGTAGGTGCCGGACGGCAGGGCGCTCGTGGGGTGCACCTCGACCGATCGGGTCCCCGCCCGGCCGGTCCCCGAGTCGACGATCGTCCCCGTGGTGTCGTTGACCCGCCAGGTGACGTCCGCCGCACGCTCCACGCCGTCGACCGTGAACCGGGGGCGATCGTCGGGTCCGAACAGACCGCTCCCGCCGACCGGTCGGATCGTCGGCGTCGTCGAGGCCGTCGACGTGGTGCCCCGTGCGGACGAGGGCTGGGCGTGCTCGGACAGGATCGCCGCGAGGAGGACGCCCGTGACGGCAGCTGCGGTGAGGCCACGGCGGCGGGTGGAGGGGGGACGGGGAGCGGGGCGGCCAACGGAGGGCCCGACGTGTTCCATCGGGCCATCATCGACAGCACGGACGGGTGCTGGCGAGCAATCGGAATGCACGGCACCTGCGATGCGATGCGATCGGCTCGACCACGCTGCGAAACACGGAACTCGGAGTACGAACTGCTGGCGATCGGCGAACCCGCCCGCCCACAGTTGCTCGATGCCAGCCGAACGACCGACCTTCACCGGCGTCCAGGTGCTGCGGTTCGTCGCCGCGCTCCTCGTCGTGTTCTCGCACCTGCCGACGTACCTGCACGCCCGTCTCGGCACACCCCTGGTCGACATCCCCGTCGGCCAGGTCGGGGTGACGGTGTTCTTCGCGATCAGCGGGTTCGTCGCGGTGCTCGTGACACAGCGGACCCCGAGGCCGACCTGGCGTGGGTTCCTCCGCCGTCGGCTGGTCCGCATCCTGCCGCTCGCGTGGGCGGTGATGACGATCAAGCTCGTCACGCTGCTGGTCGCCCCGCAGGCCCTGGAACGCGCGGCCACGTCACCGACGTACATCGTGTCGTCGTACCTGTTCCTGCCCGGCCGCGGCCCGAACGGCGTGGTCGAGCCGTTCTTCACGGTCACCTGGACGCTGTCGTTCGAGCTGCTGTTCTACGTGGTCGTCACGATCGCGCTCGCCACCCGCTCCGACCCCCTGCGGCTGGCGTCCGTCGTCTTCGTCGGGCTCGCGGTCGCCTCGGCGTTCCGCGGGCCGGACGGGTGGCCGACCTGGCAGTTCCACGCGAACCGCATCGTGCTGTGCTTCCTGGTCGGCATGGTGATCGGCCGGTGGGCACTCGACCGCCGCACCCGGCTGGCACTGCTCCGGACCGCGGCGATCACCACGATCTGGCTCGTGGTGGGCACCGTCGCGGGCGCGTCCGTGCCGAGCCTGCTGCTGTTGCCGCTCGCGGCCGCGGCCCTGGCGACGACGGTGGTGGGTGAGCCGCTCCTGCGTCGGTGCACCGGCACCGTCGGGCGGACGCTGGGCGATGCCTCGTACGCGCTGTACCTGACGCACCCGATCCTCGCACCGGCGACGGTGGCCGTGGTCGCCGCGGTCGTCTCCGGCCCCGCAGCGCCGATCGTCGCGGGCATCGCCGCGCCGGTCGCCGCCGTGGCCGCCTCGGTCGTGGTGTGGTTCGCGGTCGACCGTCCGGTGATCCGGCGGCTCCAGCGTCGTCGGACCGCACCACCACGGACCCCACGCGCCGCGAGGCACCGGCTACCCGCCGGGTAGTGTCGTCCCGTGCGATGGAGTCGAGTGAACTGGCCCTCCGTTGGCTACGTCTCCCTCGAGGACTTCGACGGCCAGCGCGAACACGTGACCCGGTTGCTCGAGGACGCCCCTCCCACTGTCGCCGCGCTCCTGACGGTCAAGTGGACCGACTCGCGGATCGAACGATGGGTCGTGGAGTCCGCCGACGCCGTCGTCGACCCGGACGCCGACGAGGACGACGTGACCACCCCCGTCGACCTGCCGGGCCACGGTGTGCCCGACCCGGTCGTCGTGCACGCGGACATCGTGGTCCGCAACGACGAGGTCCTCGACACCCCGAGCGGCCTGTGGCGCCGCTGGAACCACGCCAGGGTGTCGCTCCGGCTCCGGGACGCCGTCATCGACCCGCCCGGGGTCGATCCCGCAGCGCTGCTCGCCGGTGACGCGCACGTCGCCCGGGGCGAGCTCGAGTACCTGAACGAGCACGACGCCTGGGAACTCCGGCTGCTGATCTCCCCCGTCGGCGAGGTCGCGATCCGGTTCCGTGGTGTCCGGGTGGCGATCCGGAGCGTCGCCGAGTCCGTCTACTCGGGCCTGGAGTCGCGGCCGGCACGCGGCTGGCACGGCCCGGTGCCGGACGGCTGGGTGGAGTGGACGACCGAGGTGGTCCGGGCCGCGGCCTACGGCGACCTCGGCGGGCTGCACCTGGCCGACGACGCGAGCGACGTCGACGACGTCGACCCCCGATGGGGCTTCGCCCCGCTGCACGCCGCCGCGTGGTTCGACCACCCCGAGATGCTCGAGGAGCTCCTGCGCCGCGGCGCGACCCTGCAGCTCGAGGACACCGAGGGACGCACACCGCTGACGCTGGCGATCGACCGCGACGCGCGACGGGCGGTCGACGTGCTGGTGGCAGCGGGTGCCGACCTGGAGGCCCGTGACGGCGACGGCAACACCCCGATCATCCGCGCCGCGTGGGGCGGGCACGCCGCGATCGTGCGTGCCCTCGCCGCCGCGGGTGCGGACACCGCGGCGCGCGGCTCACGTGGCGCGACGCTGCTGATCGCGGCCGTCGACTCCGGCGACGTCGAGACCGTCCGTGCGGTGCTGGCGCAGGGCGTCGACCGCGATGCCGTGGACGACGAGGGCTCGACCGCTGCCGACCGCGCGGAGTTGCTCCGCGAGACGGCCGTGGCCGACCTGCTCGCCGCTGCCTGAGCGCGGTCCGCACCACGGCCCGTGGGCCGACCCGCGCCGGACGTGACGAAGCGCGGCGGACGGGAGCAGGGCCTCCCGTCCGCCGCGCGCTCGCGGGTCGACCGTCCTAGACGGTGACCTGCTCGATGGCGTTCGCCTGCGCGACGCGCCCGTACCAGCGGGCGGAGTCCTTCGGCGTGCGCTCGAAGGTCTCACGGTCCCACGCGACCAGCCCGAACGTCGGCCGGAAGCCCGACGCCCACTCGTAGTTGTCGAGGAGCGACCAGTGCTGGTAGCCGAGGACCTCGATACCGTCCTCGATGCAGCGGTGGATGCCCTCGAGGGCGCCCTGCGTGTACGCCTGCCGACGGCTGTCGTCGGCGGTGGCGATGCCGTTCTCGGTGATCATCAGCGGGACGCCGCCGGAGAGCTCCCACGCGCTGCGGAGCCCGTCGGCCGAGGCTTCGGGGTAGAACTCCCAGCCGGTGAGGGTCGTCTCGACGTCGTCGGACACGGGAAGGGGCCCGTCCGGACCGATGAACGTGCGGGTGTAGGCCTGCACGCCCAGGAAGTCGTCGCCGGCGGCGTTCTCGAGGTACCAGTCGTCGCGCGGGTACCCGTACTCGCGGAGCATCGTGTCCGCGCCCGGCTCACCGTTGGACTTGAACGCCTGCGTCGCGATGGTCCACCCCGACCGGAGGCCCGACACCTGTGACAGGACCTCGCGCGACCGCTTGTGGCTGGCCAGCAGGGCGTCGGCGACGCCCAGGTCCGGGTTCGGCAGGCCGAAGGCCACCAGGTTGGCCGCGTCCTCGCCGCCGGCGAGCATGGCCGCGATGTTCGGCTCGTTGATCGTGCAGACGTAGCGGACGCCGTCCTGCACCACGGGGAGCGCGGCCTCGGTGTAGCGGGCGAACAGGTCGGCGGCATCGGGGGCGCGCCAGAAGCCGTCGCGTTCGAACCAGCGCGGCACGGTGAAGTGCATGAGGGTGACGATCGGCTCGATGCCGAACTCGTGGCAGGCGTCGACCATGCGGCGGTAGTGGTCGACCTCGGCGCGGCTGACGAACCCGCGCTCGGGCTCGATGCGGGCCCACTCGATGCTGAACCGGTACGAGTTCAACCCGAGCTCGGCGGCGATGCGGATGTCCTCGCGGTACCGGTGGTAGCTGTCCGCCGCGTCACCCGAGGGCTCGACGATGGTGGTGTCCGGCTCGTGCTCGTGCACCCACCAGTTGCTGTTGACGTTGTTGCCCTCGATCTGGTGGGCGGCGGTGGCGGCGCCCCAGAGGAAGCCGTCGGGGAACTGCAGCGTGGAGATGATGGTGCCTTTCAGTGCGTGTTCGAGTCAGTGCTGGCTCAGGAAGGCGTCGAAGACGGCGACCGTCCCGAGCGGGTTCTCGACCTGGGGGCCGTGGTAGCTCGCGGGGATGACGACGTACTCGGCGCCGGTCTGCTCGGCCATCGCCCGCTGCCACGGGATCGGCCAGGCGTTGTCCCACTCGCCGTGGGCGACGAGGACCGGCAGGCCCGTGGCGCGCAGCGCGTCGGAGGCGTCGGTGTGGTCCTCGAGGATGTGGCCACCGGCGACGACGCTGAGCGGGCTCGTCGCGTCGAAGCGGTCGCGCACCATCCGGACGTCGTCGGGCAGCTCCTCGTCGGGCCGGTACGCCCAGAGCGGGTTCGTCGAGTCGAACAGCTGCCGGAGGTTCCCACCGGTGTCGTGCAGGATCGTCAGCTCGGCGACCTTGCGGTACGGCCACCCGTGCGGACCGGAGCAGAACTGCACGACGTCGCGGAACGCCGTCGGGTCCTGCAGCGCGGCCGCCCGGACGATCACACCACCGAGCGAGTGCCCGACCAGGTGCACGGGGGCGCCGTCGTCGAGCAGGCGCGCGACCCGGACGACGTCGGCCGCTTCTTCGTCGAGGGAGTAGTCCCGCGGCTCGGTCGGCGCTGCCGAGTCGGCCTGACCACGCCGGCTGATCGCCACCGCGGTCCACCCGGCGTCGCGGAGGACGGGCAGGAACGTGCGCCAGTCCTCCTTCGAGCCGGTGTACCCGGGGACGATGAGCACGGTGCCCTTCGACACCCCCTCGGGCACGATCCGGTAGGCCGTGAGCCGCCCGACCGGGACGTCGATCCCCACGACGTCGACGCCGTCCGGGGTGGGCAGGTGCCCGAACGGCGGGACCGTCGGGAAGTCGTGCAGGGTGGTCATGGTCGTCCTTCCGAGAGCGTGCGGCGCGGGTTCGGCACGGCGTCGAGGAGGGCGATCGTGTACGGGTCCTGCGGGTCCTGCAGCACCTGGGCCGTGTGACCCCGCTCGACCACGGCGCCCTCGTGGAGCACCATGATGTCGTCCGTGATGAGCCGCGCACTCAGCAGGTCGTGCGTGATGTAGAGGAGCGAGACGCCCCACTGCTCGCGGAGGTCCTCGAGCAGTGCGAGCACCCCGGCACGCAGCGTCACGTCGAGCATCGACACCGGCTCGTCGGCGATGATCACCTGCGGGTCGCTCGCGAGTGCCCGGGCGATCACCACGCGCTGCCGCTGCCCGCCGGAGAGCTGGTGCGGGAGCTTCTGGGCGAACTGCTCGACCGGGGTGAGCCCCACCGTCTCGAGCAGCTCGAGCACCCGGCGCCGGGCATCACGGCCGGTCAGCCCGGTGTAGTTCGCGATCGGCCGGGACAGCGTGTACTCCACCGTGTGCAGCGGGTTGAGCGCCGAGTACGGGTCCTGGAACACCATCTGCACCTCGGAACGCAGGTCCCGCAGGCCGCGCTTGCCGAGGCGGGCGACGTCGAGGTCCCCGAACCGGACCGTGCCGGTGGTCGGCTTCTCGACCCCGGTGAGCAGCTTCGCGATGGTCGACTTGCCCGAACCGGACTGGCCGACCAGGGCGAGCGACTGCCCGGGTTCGAGGGTGAACGACACGTCGCGCACGGCCTGCACCGGCTGCTCACCGCGGCGGGGCGCCGGGTAGGTCTTCACGATGTGGTCGACGACGATCGGGTTGCGGGCAGCGCTGCGCTCGCGGGACCCGACGGTGCTGAACGACGAGGTCGTCTCCTGGCGCTTCTCGCCGGCCTCGGCGCGGAGCGAGCGGTCCGGGAAGCCCGGCAGCGACACCACCTCGGCGCGGGGGTCGGCGTAGTGCGAGAGCAGCATCTGCGTGTACTCGTCCTGCGGGTCACGGAGGATCTCGCGGGAGCCGCCGTCCTCGACGATGCGGCCCTCGTGCATCACGAGGACGCGCTCGGTGGCCTCGAGGACGATGCCGAGGTCGTGGCTGATCAGGATCGCCGTGAAGCCCTCGGTGCGCTGCAGCTCGATGATCGTGTCCATCACGGCGTGCTGCACGAGCACGTCGAGCGCCGTCGTCGGCTCGTCGAACACCATGAGCTGCGGCTCGAGCGAGAGCGCCAGGGCGATGGACACGCGCTGCCGCATACCGCCGGAGAGCTCCCCGGGGAACCGGGCGAGCATCGAGGTCGGCAGCTTCACCTTCTCGATGAGCTCCTTCATCCGGGCGTCCCAGCGGTCGCGCGACACGTGGCCGTGCGCCCTGAAGACGTCGATGAAGTGGTTCCGGATCGTGCGCACCGGGTTGAGCGCGTTCATGCCGGACTGCAGCACCATGGCGAAGCCGCCCTGCCGCTGCTGGCGCAGGGCTTCGTCGTCGAGGTCGCGGATGTCCTTGCCCGCGAAGACGATGCTGCCGCCGTTCGTGCGCGCCGGCGGCTTCTGCAGCCGGGTCAGCGCGTAGCCGAGCGTCGACTTGCCCGAACCGGACTCGCCGACCAGGCCGACGAACTCGCCCTTCTGTAGCTGGAACGACACGTGGTCGACGGCCTGGACGGCGCTCTGACCGGCCGATTCGTAGACGACCGACAGGTCGCGGACGTCGAGCAGGACGGAGGCGTCGCCTTGGTCGTGACGGGCGTCGGACTGGAGGCCCGTGGCGGCGCCGGTGGGCGCCTCCAGGCCGTCTGCCGGGTGCGTTTCTGGCAAGCCGCTCATGCGCGCTTCTCCTTACGGGGCCGTGCGCCGTCGCGCAGCCGCGGGTTGGACACGGCGTCGACGCCGAAGTTGATCAGGGTGAGGCTCATCGCCAGCAGCGCGATGCAGAGACCCGGCGCGAAGAGCAGGATCCACTGCCCCGTGAGGAGCGCGTTCGAGTTCTGCGCCCAGTAGAGGATCGTGCCCCAGCTGACGATCGACGAGTCGCCGAGTCCGAGGAACTCGAGGCCCGCCTCGGCGAGGATGGCGCTGGTGGCGGCGCCGAAGAAGCTGCCGACGATCAGGCTCGTCATGTTCGGCAGGATCTCGCGGAACACGATGCGGGTCGCGCCGTCACCGGAGAACTGGGCGGCGGTGACGAAGTCCCGGCCGCGCAGCGACTGCGTCTGCGAACGGAGCACACGCGCACCCCACGCCCAACCGGTCACGACGATGACCGCGATGATCACCGCGATGCCGCCGTTCTGCAGGTAGGCGGCGATGACGATCATCAGGGGCAGACCCGGGATGACGAGGAACAGGTTCACGATGAACCCGATGACCTCGGCGATCCAGCCGCGGACGTAGCCCCAGCTGAGGCCGATCGCGACGGCGACGAGCGTGGACAGGATGCCCGCGACCGCGCCGACCATGACCGAGATGCGAGCGCCGTAGATGATCTGGGACAGGACGTCCTCGCCGGCGGCGGTGGTGCCCATCCAGTGGTCGGGCGTCGCGTCGGCGGACCGGGCGAAGCCGTTCTGGCTGGCGCCGTACGGGGCCAGGAGCGGGGCGAAGACCGCCACGAACACGAAGACGCCGAGGATGATGATGCCGATCCGGGCCTTCTTGTTCGACCAGACGACGCCGAACTGGCGGGCGGCGGCGCGGAGCTTGCTCGGCGCCTGCTGTTCTTCGTTGGGTGCGTTCTCTTGTGTGCGCACCGACACGGTTGCGTTGGTCATCGACGCGTCCTCGGGTCCAGAACGCCGTACATGACGTCCACGATGAAGTTGGCGATGAGCACCGACACGGTGATCATCAGGAAGAGGGCCTGCATGAGCGGGTAGTCCTGCCCGATCACGGCGTTGAACAGCAGGTAGCCGATGCCCGGGTAGCCGAAGACCTGCTCGACCAGGACGGAACCGCCGACCACGCCACCGAGCGCCAGACCGAAGCCGGTCAGGTTCGGCAGGATCGCGTTGCGGGCCGCGTAGCGGATGGCGACGGTGCGTCCGCGGAGGCCGTTGGCCTCGGCGAAGGTCACGTAGTCGTCACCGAGGGTGTTGATCATCGCGTTGCGCATGCCGATGATCCAGCCGCCGAGGCTCGTCACCAGGATCGTGACCGCCGGCAGCACCGCGTGTTGCAGGGCGTCGCCGAAGAAGGCACCGTTCAGGCCGGGCGTCGTCGTGGCCGAGTAGGCACCCGTGGTCGGGAACCAGTGCAGCACGTAGCCGAGGAAGAACAGCAGCAGCAGGGCGGTCCAGAAGTACGGGAACGTCGACATGAAGCTGCCGGACAGGGTCGGGAGCGAGTCGAGCCAGGTACCGCGCTTCCACGCTGCCGCGACACCGATCAGGGTGCCGAGGACGAACGCCAGGATCGTGACGACCCCGACGAGGATCAGCGTGTACGGCAGGGCCTTCGACACGAGGTCGCCGACGGGCTGCGGGTAGAAGGTGTAGCTCGTCCCGAAGTCGAGGGTGATGACCTGGTGCAGGTAGCTGACGTACTGGTCCCACAGGTTGCCGGTCGGTACCCCGAGCTGGGCCTCGATGGCCTTCTTGGTGGCGTCGGTGACCGGACCGTTCTGGCTGAGCTTCGCGAGTGCGGCGTCGGCCGGGCTGCCGGGCATCAGGCGCGGGAGCACGAAGTTCAGCGTCACCGCGGCCCAGAGGGTCAGGACGAAGAGGACGAGTTTCTGGAGGATGTACTTCACTTCTGGTCCTCCTGCGCCTTCTGCTCCTGCAGGATCTGCTTGCCGGCGGCGCTGTCGCGCAGCCGGAGCTTCGTGAAGATGAGCAGCGGTGCCGAGTCGTAGTTCTGCGGTGCCATGTAGGGGTCCTTCGCACTCGGCCAGCCGACGAACTTGCCGGTGTTGAACAGGCCCCAGAGCCCGCCGTAGTACATGCCGATGACGGGGAGCTCGTCGTACACGGTCTGCTGCAGCTGGTCGAGGATCTCCTGCTGCTTCGCGGTGTCCGTCGTCGCCTTGTACTCGTCGAGGAGCTTCTGGGTGTCGGCGTTCTTGTAGCGCTCGTAGTTGTTGACGGTCGACTTGCCGACCGGCTGGTAGAACTCGGTGCTGAGCAGGGAGTTGAACGCCTGGTAGACGTCACCGTTGCCCATGCCGCCCATCGCCATGTCGAACTCGCCGTTGTTGATGTTCTGCTGGTAGCCGGCGGGCTGCGGCGCCTGGATCGTCACCTTGATGCCGATGGCGGTGAGTTCGCGGCGGACCTCCTGCGCGGCGCGGAGCCAGTCGGAGTAGCCGTTCGCGGTCATGATCGTGATCGCGAGCTGCTTGCCGTCCTTGACGACCTTGCCGCCCTGCACCGAGTAGCCGGACTTCTCGAAGCTCGCGAGCGCCGCCTTCGTGTCCTGGGTGATCATGCCCTTGTCGGGGATGTCCGGGTTGAGGTAGCGCTCCTGGTTCGGCAGGATCAGGCCGGTCTGGCCCGCCGCCGACAGGTTGCCCTCGGACGCGGTCTCGGCGATGGCGTCACGGTCCAGCGCGAGCGAGATGCCCCGGCGGACGTTGACGTCGCTGTACGGCGCCTTCGTGAGGTTCGGGATGAGGCCGATCACACCGCCGGCCGGGAACCACCACTCGTTCGTCTTCGACGCGGCACCCCAGGTGCCCTTGACGTCGGAGATGAACGAGTACGCCCAGTCGTAGCCGCGGGTGACGGTGTCGAGCTGGGTGTTCGTCGCCGGCAGGATGAGGTGCTTGATGGCGATCTTGTCGGCCTGCCAGTACTTCGGGTTCTTGTTCATCGAGTACTGCTGGTCGGTGTAGTTGCCGAGCACGAACGGCCCGGTGCCGACGGGGTTCGGGTCACGCCAGGTCGTCGGGTCCTTCACGCCGCCCCAGTGGTCCTCGCCCAGGATGTACGTCTGGCCGATGATCGTCAGGCTCGGGACGTCCTCGCTCTTGAGGTGGAAGACGACGTGGTCACCGTCCTGCTCGATGCTCTTGATGTGCTGCCAGGCGCCCTTGACGTCCATGGCGGGGAACTTCTTGAGCAGGTCGAAGGTGAAGACGACGTCCTTCGCGCTGAAGGACGAACCGTCGGACCACTCGACACCCGAGCGGATCGTCATGTCGATGGTCTTCGCGTCGGGCTGGCTCCACGCGCTGGCGAGCCACGGGTTGCGCTTGCCGTCGAGGGGGTTCACCTCGATGAGGGGCTCGTACATCCACTTGGAGGCCGTGCGGGCGTTCGCGATGTACGGGTTGAAGTTGCGGTCGAACAGCGGGTTGCCGCGGTCCGCGTTGATGAGCATCGTGTCCTTGCCGATGGTGGGATCGGGTTCGGATCGGACCTGGATGCTGCAGCCGGTGGCCACGAGGGCCACTGCGGCGAGGCCGGCGATGGCCGCGACGAGGCGGCCTCGGCGGCGTGGGCCTGGGTCACGCGTGCCGCGCGTGCGCTGTGGGGGAAGCGTCATTGCTCGGTCGACCTCCATGTCGATTCGGTACGTGCTCAATGTATGCGCTTACATCGTGGCGTGCAACCGCAGGTGTTGTTTCGCGGGGCGGCACGGCGCGAGGTGTCGTCGGCGCGGGAGGTCGCACGGTGCGAGGGCGTCGCGCGTGGTGCGAGGTTGCGGCCCCGAGGGCGGGCGGCGCACGGTGCGAGGTGCGCCGACTGGTGCGAGGTTGCCCGCTCCGTGCGCGGCTCCAGGCTCGCACTGAGCGAGCAAGGGCGCACGGGATGTGCAAGGCCTCACGGTGCGAGGCTCGCACCCCGCTACAGCGCGGGCGGGCAGCTCTCGCGCAGCAGCACCTCGACGGGCAGGCGCACGGCGCGCGGCGGCCCCTCGCGGCGCTCCAGCCGGTCGACGATCGCCAGGACCGCAGCACGGCCGAGCGCCCCCATCGGCTGGTGCACCGTGGTCAGGCGCGGCGACGAGAACCGACCGGCGTCGATGCCGTCGAACCCCGTCACGACGAGGTCCTCCGGCACGCGGAGCCCGCGGGCAGCGGCGGCGTCGAGCACCCCGAGCGCGGACTGGTCGTTCGAGCAGACGACGGCGCGGGGGACGACGTCGGACAGCAGCGACACCGCGAGCTCCCGCGCCCGGGCCCTGCCGAAGTCACCGTGCACCGTGCGCACCGCCGAGGCCGGCACCCCGTGGTCGGCCAGCGCTGCCCGGAACCCCGCCGAGCGCTCCATGTCGTCGGGCGAGTCGATCGGGCCCGCGACGTACGCGAGGGACCGGATCCCCAGACGCCCGATCACGTGCGACGCCAGGGTCCGCATGCCCGCGGCGTTGTCCACGCTCACCGAGTCGAACCCGTGCGAGCGCCGGTCGTCGGCGAGCACCACCACCGGGATGCGTCGGGCGACGTGCTCGAGCAGGTCGTCGGGCACCGTCTGCGCCAGCACGGCGAGCCCGTCGACCCGGCCGGCGACGTCGTTCACGATGACGTCGCGCGACGACCCCCGGCCGGCGGCGACCATGAGCGCGAGACCACGCTGCCAGGCCTCGGTCTCGGCGCCGCGCAGGACCTCGTCGAAGTACAGGTTGGACGAGAACGGCTGGGTCACGTGGCGTCGGTCGTCGACCACGCGGACGCCACCGTCGGTGACCAGGTCCGGCCGCTCGTCGGGCACCACGTCGAAGCCGGGCAGCAGCAGTCCGACGACGCCGGTGCGTTTGCCGGCGAGGGCCCGGGCATTGCCGGACGGGACGTACCCGAGGCTCCGGATCGCTGCCTGCACGCGGTCCTGGGTGCCCTCGCGGACGGCGTCGGGCGTGCGGAGCACGCGCGAGACGGTGGCGATGGAGACGCCGGCTGCAGAGGCGACGTCGTAGACCGTGGGAGGTGCGGTGCGCTGGTCGGCCAACCCGTGCCTCCCGTCCGACGTCCGCTGGTGCCGCGCCTCGACCATGCGGCCGGACCATCCTAGGCATGCCCTGTACCGGGAGTTCTCCACACGGTGCCGGAAACGCTTGCGGGACAGCGGGGGTCGCGCGACACTGTTCCGACCTCAGTACGTCCCGTGAGGAAGCGCACCGGCGGGCCGCGGGCCCGCACCGACCAGGTTGCCCACACGCAGGGGAAGGACACGACATGTCACAGTCGACACGTTCCGGGAGCAAGCTCGCACTCCGCGCGAGCCACGACGAGGCCGAGGTGCGCGACGCGCTGCTCGAACGCACGGATTCGATCCGCACGTTCGACGACGCCGACGCGTCGCCGGAGTCGGCGGACCGCCCCTAGCGGTGCACGCCGGGTCTCCCCCGCCACGGCCAGGAGGCCCGGCGCACCGCCCAAGCGCAGCCCGCGTCAGCGCTCGGTCGCGCCCACGATCGTCATGCCCGCCCCGCGCAGGCGTCGGCGCTCCTGCGCGATCCAGCTCAGCAGTCGGTCGTTGGTGCCGGCGACGTGGGCGGCCACGAGCTCCGCTGCACGGTCGGCGTCGCCGTCGCGCACGGCGTCGATGATGGCGCTGTGCTCGTCCCATGCGGCGTCGCGCGCCTCGGGCGTGCGGACCTCGATCCAGCGCGTGCGCTCGAGCCGCGTCAGGGCATCGGCGATCGCATCGGTGACGAACCGGTTGCCGCCGAGCGCGGCGAGGTCCAGGTGGAACGTCGACCCCATCCGGATGCCGGCCTGCTGGTCGGGGGTGGGACGGAGGGTGTCGAGGTGCCCGCGGACCTCCGCGAGCTGCTCGGCGGTGGCGCGCTCGACGGCGAGCCGTGCGGCGGCGGGTTCGAGGATGCCGCGGAGTTCGGCGAGCGAGGCGATCTCGTCGAGGTCGATCGGGGTGACCGTCCACGAACGGCCCTCGTGCAGGATGAGCCCCTCACGCTCGAGCCGCGACAGTGCGGCGCGGACGGGCGTGCGCGAGGCGTGGAACCGTGCTTCGAGCCCACGCTCCGAGATGCGCTCCCCCGGTGCGATGTCGAGGGTCAGGATGGCTGCGCGCAGGTTGTCGTAGAGCTGGGCCGTCTGCGACACGGGTGCGTCGTCGGTCGGGTCGGTCACGGCGGACAAGCCTAGCGGCGGAGCGGCCGGAATGGTATACCGTTGTGGTATACCAATTCGTTCCGTGCTGGAACGACGACGAACGGCCGAGACGCATGCCCACGACCGACGCGCCGCAGCGATCCACCACGACACCACCGGTCTCCGCCCGCGCCTGGACGATGCTCACCCTCGGGGTCGCGGCCCAGGCGGCGGGGACGCTCGTGGTGTCCGCGCCGGCGCTCCTCATCCCGCACCTGCTCAGCCGCGGGACGTCCCTGCCGGCCGCCGGGCTGCTCGCCGCCGCTCCGACGTTCGGCATGGTCCTCACACTCATCGCGTGGGGCGCGATCACCGACCGGTTCGGCGAGCGCATCGTCATCGCCGGTGGGCTCGTGCTCACCACACTGACCGTCGTCGGCGCCTGGCTGGCCGCGGGCGACCCGGTGCTGCTCGGGCTGGCGTTCCTGGCCGGCGGCATGACGAGTGCCTCGACGAACGCCGCGAGCGGCCGGGTCGTGGTGGGGTGGTTCCCGAAGGAGCGCCGCGGGCTCGCGATGGGCATCCGGCAGATGTCGCAGCCGCTCGGGGTGACGCTCGCCGCGGTGACGGTGCCGCAGCTGGCCGAGGGCTCGGGGATCCGTGCGGCCCTGGTCCTGCCGATCGTGCTGTGCGCCGTGCTCGCGGTGTGCTGCGCGATCGGGATCTCGGACCCGCCCCGTCCGACCCGTGCCGCGGTGGCCACGGCGACCGCCAACCCCTACCGCTCGAGCGGGTTCCTGTGGCGGGTGCACGCGGTGTCGGTCCTGCTCGTGGTGCCGCAGTTCACCCTGTCGACGTACGGGCTCGTCTGGCTCGTGGGCCTCGGGTGGTCGACACCGGCGGCCGGCCTGCTGGTCGGTGCCGCGCAGTTCGTCGGGGCGATCGGCCGGATCCTGGTCGGTGGCTGGAGCGACCGGGCCGGGTCGCGCGTCGGCCCCCTGCGGATCGTCGCGGTGAGCGCGGCGGTGGTGATGGCGGTGCTCGCGGTCGTCGACGCCACGCACCTGGCCGGGGCGGCGGTGTTCCTGGTGCTCGCGACGAGCGTGACGGTCGCCGACAACGGGCTGGCGTACACGTCCGTCGCCGAGGCGGCGGGGCCGTTCTGGTCGGGGCGGGCGCTCGGGGCGCAGAACACCGGGCAGTTCATCGCGGCGAGCGCCGTCGGTCCGGGCATCGGCGCCCTGGTCGGCGCGCTCGGCTTCGCGGCGTCGTTCGGCATCGTGGCGGTGCTCCCGCTGCTGGCCGTCCCGCTGGTGCCCCGCCGAGACCGCTCCCACGACTGACCGTCCGCGCGACGCAACGCGATCGACCCCCTCCGTCCGCTCCGCCCCTCGCGCTCGTCAGCCCTGTTCGTGGTCCGCACGCTCGGGGTCGTCCTGGGATTCCCGGCGGCGGTCCTGCATGAGCTCCTTCGTCCGGAGCAGACGCAGCGCCGTCACGAGCACCAGCCCACCGAGGACGTTGAACAGCAGCGTGTAGCCGAACCAGCCGAGCCACTGCCCGTAGGTGATGTCCGCGCCCGACTGGATCGCACCGAAGACGAGCAGCGAGTCGAGGATCGAGTGGAAGAGCTGCAGCCCGGCGAGCAGGAAGCCTCCGGCCACGGCGGCGACGAGCTTCGCGGGGTCCGAGTCGGTGCCCTGCTGCATCCGCGTCATCAGGGTGATGGTGCTGCCGCCCAGGACCGCCAGCACGATGCTCTGCAGCCCGAACGGCGCGTCGACGTAGTGGTGCGCCGACTCCGACAGTGTGGCGTGCCACTGCGGGAACGCCTGGACGACGAGCCACATGAACACCCATCCACCGGCGAGGTTCGCCACGAGGGTGCCGCCCCACAGTCGCACGAGCTGCAGCACGGTCCCCTCGCGGGCGACAACGGCCGCGACCGGCATCAGGAAGTTCTCGGTGAAGAGCTCGCTGTGCGCCAGGTGCAGCGCGATGAAGCCGATGCCGAAGGCCAGCCCGGCGAGCAGGTGGCTGTCGGTCTCGGTGAGCACGGCGAGGTACGCCATCACCCCGAGACCGACCTCGAGGCCACCGAAGAACCCCGTGACGAGGACGGCCCGGGCCGTCCGTTGCAGCCGCTCCGCGCCCTCCTCGATGGTCGCGTCGAAGGACTCCGCGAGTTCGTCCTCCACGGGTGCGTCGCTGGTGCCGAGCTCACGTCGGCGGTCGTCGGTCATGGCGGGGACGCTATACGCGGCCGTCGTGGCGGCCCGCAGGATCGCGCCGAGACGGACGGGAGGCCCGGTACCAGCTGGCACCGGGCCTCCCGTCCGTCGTCCGGTCACCGCTCAGGCGGCCGGCACCGCCGGTCCCACCGGCCACCGCAGCAACGCCGCGGCTGGCGCACCGTTCGGCAGCGACGCAGCGTTCACGAGCAGCAGCTCCGCGTCGGTGAGGGCGACCGCCCGGACGATCGCGCACACGGCCGGCACCGGACCGATGGCCGGCGCACCCGCCGCCTGCTCGGGTGCCGTGGCGATCCACGGCGCCGATCCCAGCGCGAGCAGGGTGCGGTCGCCGATCGCGGCGGCGTCGATCGCGACGACCGAGGCCTGCGCCTGCTGCAGCGCCTCGACGACAGATCCGAGGCCGGTGACCGTCTGGTTGTCCCCGCGGCCGACGTGGGTGCGGAGCAGGTCCTCGAAGTCGTGCCGGCGGGTCGCGATGACCCGGGCGAGCGCGATGTCGACGTGCTCGACGAGCGCGGTCTCCGACGCGTCCGACGCCCGGGGGTCGACCGGGACCTCGGACACGACGGCTCGAGCCTCGGTGGACAACTGGTCGAGCAGGAGCCCCCGTGCACGGATGTCCCCCGCCACGACGATGAGCTTCGGCTGCAGCCGCCGGAAGGCCTCGTCGACGGACGTGGCGACCTCGTTCTGGTTGTCGCGCCAGATCTCCTCGGTGTGGTGCTGCCACCGCAGGTGCGACCAGCCGCCGCCCTGGAACTTGTGGAGCGTGTCGGTGCGGCCCTGCACGCGCTGCTCGTCGCGCCGGTCCGGCACGTCGGCGTGGCCGAGACGGTAGGCGCGGTGGCCACCGCCCTCGCGACCGACCTCGACGATCAGGAACGGCAGGTCGAGCGGCCGGTGCGCCAGGAGCGGCAGCAGGTCGGGCACGGGGTCGTGGCCGATCGACGTCGGAGCGTGCATCGGACCGGGCAGGACCTCGCTGAGCACGAGTTCGCCGTCGTGCACGAGCACGTACCGGCTGACCGGCGCGGGCACCCCGGGCGTCTCCTCGAGTTCGGCCATCACCGTGTCGATGACCTCGGCGTCCGCCCCGGCCGACCGCAGGACGTCCTCGGCCTTCCGGCGCTGCAGGGCTGCGTGGTGCTGCGGGTCCTCACGGTCACCGGACGCGTCGACGTAGGCCCACGTCCAGGTGCCCCCGCGCTTCAGGCGTTCGGCGATCCCGGACTGCAGGTGCGGCGCGTCATTCTGCGTCAGAGCCATCGGTGCTGCCCTCCCTGGTCTCGGTGCGGTACACGGTCGCGTCGGCTCCGTCGCCCTCGCCGGTGGGCAGCGGGTCGGCCCGGTCGGCGTCGTCCTCGGGGAGCACGTCGGTGGTGTCGTCCTGCAGCTCGCCCTCGAGCTCGCCGTCGTAGCCCGACGCGGCGACGGTCTCCGGGCCGTCGGTGTCGTCGGGGACCGGCTCGGACTGCCGGAACTCCTCGACGTGGGCGTTGCTGCCGTGCCCCTGGACGATGCTCTGCGCCTCGTGCGCGAGCTGCTCGTCGAGTTCGGGGCGATGGGTGGTGTTCCCGCGTTCGGTCATCGCTTCTCCTCCCGGTCGTGCCGCCGGCGGCCTTCGCCGTCCGGGGCGTCGGTGTCTGCTCTGTGACCCCACGGTCCGCGCCCGGGCCTGGGGCCGTTCCAAGGTGCGCCGGGAACGCGCAGTGTCGGTACGGTCACGAAACCACAACGGCATTCGGTTCTGTGGTTGGGTGTGGGCAACCCCGATCAACGACGAACGGAGTGCGGCAATGGCGCCACCACAACGACCGATCACGAGACGACACCTGTTGGGCTTCGGCCTCGGTTCGGCGGCGGCGGGGCTCCTCGCCGGCTGTGCGGTCCCGGGCTCGACCAACGTCAACAAGGCGGCCCTCGTGCCCGCCGCGGCCTCGGGTGAGACCGTCCAGCTCACCTACTGGGCCTGGCTCAAGGACCTGCAGAAGGTCTGCGACGTCTGGAACAAGACACATCCGAAGATCCAGGTGTCGGCGAACTGGATCCCCGGCGGCAACAGCGGCGGGTACCAGAAGATGTACTCCGCGCTCGCGGCCGGCGGTGGCCCGGACATCGGGCAGGTCGAGCTGCGGCAGATCCCCGAGTTCATGCTCGCCAACGGCCTGGTCGACCTGGCCCGGTACGGCGCGAAGGACTTCCAGTCGAAGTACGACGAGGCCGCGTGGGCGCAGGTGTCGTTCGTCGACGGCATCTACGGCATCCCGCAGGACACCGGCCCGATGGGCTTCTACTACCAGACCGCGCTGCTCGAGCAGGCCGGCGGCGAACCCCCGACGACGTGGGACGAGTGGCGTGACCTGGCCGACAAGGTCCGGAGCACCGGCAAGCAGAACTACCTCGAGGTGTTCCCGGTCGCCGACGCCTCACCGTTCGCCGCTTACGCACAGCAGGCCGGTGCGCGCTGGTTCAAGGTCGACGGCGACGAGTGGGTCGTCGACATGACCGACGACAAGACCCTGATGGTCGCCGACTTCTTCGACGGCGTGATCGACGACAAGCTCGTCGACACGAGCGCCGGCGCGTACTCCCCCGGGTGGTACGCGGCAGCCGCGAGCGGCAAGATCGCCGCGGTCACCAGTGCGAGCTGGGGTGACGCGCTCATCGAGTCGGTGCAGGGCGGCGAGGGCAAGTGGAAGGTCGCCCCGATGCAGAAGTGGGGCCCCGACGGCTTCGGCTCGAGCGCCATCGGCGGTTCGACGGCCGCGGTGCTGGCGAACGCGAAGCACCCGCGGGAAGCGCTCGAGTTCATCACGTGGATGACCACCTCGAAGGAGGGCATCGACGCGATGATCAAGTACTGCGGCATCGGTTGGTCGCCCGCGGTCGACTACATCGGGGCGCAGCGCGAGAAGCCGTCGAAGTGGTTCTCCGGCCAGAACTACAACGAGGACGTCTTCGTGCCGGCCTCGAAGGAGCAGAACATCGACTGGTCCTGGTCCCCGGTGACCCAGTCGGCCTTCACCAGCCTGCAGAACCAGTTCCGCCGCAAGATCACCTCGGGCCTGAAGCTCAGTGACGCCGTGGAGCTCGCTCAGCGGGAGATCGTCCAGTCCTTCAAGGACAAGGGCCTCAGCGTCAGGACGGCACGATGACCCAGCAGACCACCACCCCACGGACCACCGGTCGACCGGCCGGCAGTACCCCCGCGTTCCGCACGAGCACGAAGGCCACGAGCGCGCAGAAGCGTGCCCCGTGGATCCTGCTCGCCCCGTTCCTGGCCCTGTTCCTGCTGACGTTCGTCATCCCGATCATCAGTGCCCTGTTCCAGTCGTTCACCACCGTCGACCGCGAGGGCCTGTTCGGCGAGGACGGTGTGGTCGGCCGGTTCGCGGGGTTCGACAACTACGTGATCGCCCTGCAGGACAGCGGGTTCGTCGCATCGATCGGCCGCATGCTGCTCTTCGGCATCGTCCAGGTCCCGGTGATGATCATCGCCTGCACGATCCTCGCGCTGCTGCTCGAGTCGGCGAGCGCACGCTGGCCGGGCTTCTTCCGGGCGGTCTACTTCATGCCCTACGGCGTCCCCGGGGTCATCGCCACGATCCTGTGGTCGTTCCTGTACGTGCCCGGTCTGTCGCCGATCGTGTCGCTGCTGCAGTCGATGGGGCTGCAGCCGGACTTCCTCGGCGCCAACAGCGTGCTGTGGTCGATCGCGAACATCGTCACGTGGACGTACACCGGCTACAACATGCTCATCATCGTGGCGCAGCTGAAGTCCATCCCCGGCGAGGTCTACGAAGCCGCGAAGGTGGACGGCGCCAACGCGTTCCAGGTCGCGTGGCGGATCCAGATCCCGCTCATCGCCCCGGCCCTGGTGCTCACGACGGTGTTCTCGATCATCGGCACGCTGCAGCTCTTCGCGGAGCCGCAGATCCTGTCGACGGTCGCCCCGGCGATCGACACCGAGTACACGCCGAACTACGCCGCGTACACGAACGCGTTCGCGTTCAACGAGTACGGCGTCGCGAGTGCGCAGGCGGTCATCATCGCCCTGGCCGCGTTCATCCTGTCGTTCACGTTCCTCGCGCTGACGAACCGTCCACCCAAGGACGAACGCGACCGACGCAAGCGCGCACGGCGCGACGGCCGGGAGGCCCGCACCGCGCTCCAGACGCGCGCTGCGGCGGGCAGCACGGTCACCACCCAAGCCGACCCGGGCCTCCAGGCCGGTCGCGTCGCGACCACCGAAGGGACTGACCGATGACATCCACGGAATCGACCTCGAAGGTGTCCCTACCGGATGTCCCTCAGTCGCAGGCTCCTTCGGCGCTGGCGTCGCGGAGCCGCAGGCGCGTCTCCCAGAGCTCCAGCGCGCGCCGGAAGCTCGACCGGTCCCCACGCTCGCAGATCGTCGTCACGGGGATCCTCGTCGTCGTCGCGCTGTACTTCATCGTCCCGCTGTACTGGGTCGTCATCGCGGCGACGAAGACCACGGGCGCGCTGTTCTCGACGAACGGGTTCTGGTTCGGCGGCGAGTTCGCGCTCTGGAGCAACCTGCAGCAGGTGTTCACCTACGACGGCGGCATCTTCGTCCGGTGGATCGCGAACAGCATCCTGTACTCCGGCGTCGGTGCGGTCCTGGCGACCTACTTCGCCGCGGCCGGCGGGTACGCGCTGGCGAAGTACGACTTCCGGGGGCGCCAGTTCGTGTTCGGCACGATCCTCGGCGGCGTGCTCGTGCCGGGGACCGCGACGGCGCTGCCGCTGTTCCTGCTGTTCTCGACCATGGGGCTGACCGACACGTACTGGAGCGTGCTCATCCCGAGCCTGGTGTCGCCGTTCGGCCTGTTCCTGTGCCGGGTGTACGCCGCGGCCTCGGTGGACACGACCCTGCTCGAACAGGCACGCATCGACGGTGCCGGTGAGCTGCGGATCTTCCACACCGTGGTGCTCCGGCAGATGACCCCTGCGCTCGTCACCGTGTTCCTGTTCCAGGTAGTCGGGATCTGGAACAACTTCTTCCTGCCGCTCATCATGCTGGCAGACCAGAAGCTGTACCCGATAACACTGGGTCTGAACAACTGGCGCTCGCAGGTCGACCGCCTGCCGGAGTTCTACCAGCTCACCACCGGCGGGGTGCTCGTCTCGGTCATCCCGCTCGTCATCGCCATCATCGTCCTCCAGCGCTTCTGGCGTGGAGGCCTCACGGAAGGATCGGTCAAGGGTTGACCCACTCCGCACTCTCGTCCACCGCACCCGGCTCCGACTCGCGGCTGGCACCCCGTGCCTGGCTGCACACCGACGCCCCGTCCCTGTCGCTGAACGGGGACTGGCGGTTCCGGTGGTCGCCCGTCGCCTCGGTCTCCGAGGACTTCGCGACCGAGGGTGGGGAGGACGACGACCCGGCCTGGGGCGAGCTCCCGGTGCCGTCGCACTGGGTACTGCACGGCCACGGTGCGCCGAGCTACACGAACCTGCAGTACCCGTTCCCGATCGACCCGCCGCACCCGCCGGAGGAGAACCCGACCGGGGACCACCGCCGCACGTTCGAGCTGCCGTCGTCGTTCGACGCCGCCGGCCGGGTGCTGCTGCGGTTCGACGGGGTCGAGTCGCACTTCCGGGTGTGGCTGAACGGGACGCTCGTGGGCTGGTCGACGGGCTCGCGCCTGGCGACCGAGTTCGACGTCACCGACCTGGTGCGGCCGGGAGCGAACGAGCTCGCGGTCCGGGTGCACCAGTGGTCGGCGGCGTCCTACCTGGAGGACCAGGACCAGTGGTGGCTGCCGGGCATCTTCCGCGACGTCACGCTGCTCGCCCGGCCCACGGCGGCGATCGACGACGTGTTCGTCCAGGCCGGCTGGCAGGCGACGCTCGGCACGGCTGCATCGGCGGGCACCGCGGCGTCGGGGCGCCCGGAGACGGGGACCGGCACGATCACGTTCCCGACGCTCGACGCGGTGTTCCCGGTGCGGTTCGCGGTGCCCGACCTGGGCCTCGACGTGACCTGGGCAACGGCCGACGACGTCGCACCGATCGAGGTCGAGGGCGTCGAGCCGTGGAGCGCCGAGCTGCCGAAGCTGTACGACGCGACGCTGTCGACGGGCACCGACGCCGGCGGTACCGCCGGCGGCGAGGCCGTCTCGCTCCGGCTCGGGTTCCGCACCGTGTCGATCGTCGGCGACCGGTTCCTGGTGAACGGTGAGCGCGTGGTGTTCCACGGCGTGAACCGGCACGAGACCCACCCCGTGCGCGGCCGGGTGTTCGACGAGGAGCACGCCCGCGCCGACATGGCGCTGATGAAGCGGCACAACGTCAACGCCATCCGCACCTCGCACTACCCGCCGCACCCCCGCGTGCTCGACCTGGCCGACGAGCTCGGGTTCTGGGTGGTCCTGGAGTGCGACCTGGAGACCCACGGGTTCCTGTTCACCGACTGGGTCGGCAACCCCTCCGACGACCCGGCGTGGGCCGAGGCCTACCTCGACCGCATCGCCCGCACCGTCGAGCGCGACAAGAACCACGCGTCGATCGTGATGTGGTCGCTCGGCAACGAGTCCGGCACCGGCCGGAACCTCGCGGCGATGTCGCAGTGGGTGCACCACCGCGACGCCGAGCGCCCCGTGCACTACGAGGGCGACTACACGGGCGAGTACACCGACGTCTACTCGCGGATGTACCCGACGCTGCAGGAGACCGAGTCCATCGGCGGCGGCACCCCGACGCCCCTGCTCGGCTGCGGCCCGGCCGAGGCGGCGCGCCAGAAGTCGAAGCCCTTCATCCACTGCGAGTACGTGCACGCCATGGGCAACGGCCCCGGGCAGATCGCCGAGTACGAAGCCCTGGTCGACCGGTACCCGCGGCTGCACGGCGGGTTCGTGTGGGAGTGGCGGGACCACGGCCTGCTCGCGAAGACACCCACCGGCGAGGACTACTACGCGTACGGCGGCGACTTCGGCGAGGTCGTGCACGACGGCAACTTCGTGATGGACGGCCTGGTGCTGCCCGACGACACCCCGACCCCGGGGCTCGCCGAGTTCGCGGCCGTCGTGGCCCCGATCCGCCTGGCGGTCTCGGACACCACGGTGCTGGTCGAGAACCGGTACCACTCGGCCTCGACCGCCGGGCTCCGGCTCTGCTGGACCCTGTCGCGGAACGGCGCGGTCGAGGCCTCGGGGCGCCTGTCCACGGGCATCGTCGCCGCACGTGCGTCGGCGACGGTCCCGGTGCCCGCGGAGGTGCTCGACGCGGCCACGTCCGAACTCGCACCCGGCGACGAGCTCTGGTTCGACCTGACCGTGGAACTGGCGGGGCCGACCGCGTGGGCGGACACCGGCCACGTCGTCGCACGCACCCAGCGGCTCGTCGCGGCGCGCGCGGCGGACGCACCACGGGCCTCCAGGCAAGGGTGGGACGGCGACCACCTGGGCGACGGCACGTTCAACGCGCGCGGTGACCTGGTGTCCTGGAAGGGCCACGAGGTGGCCGGGCCCCGCCTGGAACTCTGGCGCGCACCGACCGACAACGACAGCCTGGCGTCACAGGGCGGCTACGAGACCGCGGACCCGGTGCTCACGCACGGTGTCGGCGACCCGACGGCTCCCCCGTCGGCGACGCGCTGGCGCGATCGCGGGCTGGACCGGCTGACGCACCGGCTGGTGTCGGTGTCGCGCACCGACTCCGGCCTGGAACAACGCGTGCGCGTCGCGGCGGCGAACAGCGGGTGGGGCCTCGAGGTCACGCACCGCTGGACCCTGACGTCCGACGGGCTCGTGCTGCAGACCGACGCCGTGCCGTTCGGCGCGTGGGACGTCACGTGGCCGCGGATCGGGGTGCGGTTCGACCTGCCGGCATCGCTGGCGGACGGGGACGCGACCTGGTTCGGGACCGGACCGCTCGAGTCGTACGCCGATTCCTCGCACGCTGCCCGGGTCGGGCGGTTCACCGCGCCGGTGCGCTCGCTCGGGGTGGAGTACTCGCGGCCGCAGGAGACCGGGCACCGGCCTGGCCTGCGTTCGTTGTCCGTCGGGCCGTTCACGGTGTCGACCGTTGGGTCGCACCGTGCGGGGTTCACCCTGTCGCCGTGGACCGCGCAGCAGATCGACCGCGCCGAGCACCCGTACGAGCTGCCGACGTCGGACCACCTGTACCTGTACCTCGACGCCGCGCAGCACGGGCTCGGCAGCCGGGCGTGCGGACTCGACGTGCTGCCGGAGCACCAGCTCTGGCCGCAGGCGTTCAGTTGGAGCGTGCTGCTGGGCTAGGCGGGGTCGGCTCTCGCAAAACACCGGTGTTCGCACGTTGCACACCCGCATCCCGCGGCGTGCAGTGTGAACACCGGTGTTTTGCGTGCGGGCGCTACGCGCCAGCGGACAGGGCGCGCAGGGCCTCGGGGTCGCTCGCGTTCAGGAAGTCGGTCAGGCGCTCAGCCTCGCCCGGCTCCTCGATCGCCTCGGCCGCACGGCGCAGGGCGAACAACGCCCGCAGCACGCCACGGTTCGGTTCGTGCGACCACGGCACCGGGCCGACACCGCGCCAGCCGGCCTTGCGCAGGGCATCGAGCCCGCGGTGGTACCCGACACGGGCGTACGCGTAGGACTCCAGGGTCGCGCCGCGCGCCCACGCTTCGTCGGCGAGCAGCGCCCACGCCAGGCTCGACGACGGGTGGGACACGACCACGCTGGCGACGGGGGCGTCCGCCTCGATCGCGGCGGTCACCTCCGGCTCAGCGGGCAGCAGGGTCTCGGGGTTCGACGACGGGGTCGGCAACAGGTTCTCCGGCATGCCCCCAGCCTGTCATCCCTTGCGGGCGCCCGTGTCACGGGATTACCGTGGAGGTCACCTCGTCGTCATCGCGGGGCCGCCGGGGCGGGAGACCGACCGGCGGAACGGATGGCGGACACGGGGGTCCCCCGACGGAAGCAGACGGATTGCTGTCGATCACCGGTACCGCTCAGCCCACGCGCTGACACCGTGATCGCGCGCCCCGTCGGGCGCTCCACCGCACCGCGGTGGCCTCGGTGTCGTGCGCCCAGCATCGACACCGGGAGACACCTCCATGCCGACCAGTCCGTCCGTCGTCCTGCACGACGTCACCTTCGCCTGGCCCGACGGCACCGTCGCGCTCGACCACCTCACCGCCGCCTTCGGACGAGGCCGGACCGGCCTGGTCGGGAGGAACGGGGCCGGCAAGTCCACGCTGGTCCGGCTCGTGACCGGCCGGCTCCACCCCACGTCGGGCAGCATCGCGACGTCGGGTCCCGTCGACCACCTGCCGCAACGACTCTCCCCACCGGCACGGCCTGATCGCCGCTGGCGCGTCGATCAGGAACCGGCGGCGTGGGCCCACGCCAGCGCGGACGACACCGTCGCCGACCTGCTCGGCATCCGGCCCACACTCACCGCGCTCCGGGCCGTCCTGGCCGGAGACGCCACGGCCGCACAACTCGAGGCAGTCGGCGACGACTGGGACCTGGAGGAACGGGCCGCCGCGGTGCTCGACCGGGTCGGGCTCGACGGCACCGACCTCGACCGGCCGGTGTCGACGCTGTCCGGCGGGCAGTCCGTGCTCGTCGCCGTCGCCGGGGTGCGGTTGCGCGCGCGACCGATCGTGTTCCTGGACGAGCCCACGAACAACCTGGACCGTCGGGCCCGCGGGCTGCTCCTCGACCTGGTCGACGACTGGCGCGGAACGCTCGTGCTCGTCAGCCACGACCGGGAACTCCTGGAACACGTCGACGAGACCGTGGAGCTCCGCGCCGGGGCGGTGACCGTGTTCGGCGGGACCTTCAGCGCGTTCGAGGAGCACCTCGCCGTGCAGCAGGCGGCCGTCGAGCGCGAGGTCCGGGTCGCCGAGCAGCGGCACCGTACCGAGAAGCGGCAGCGCATCGAGGCGGAGACGAAGATCGCCCGTCGTGCCAAGGCGGGCGAGAAGGCGGGCCGCTCGATGCCGAAGATCCTGGCGAACGAGCAGCGGAAGAAGGCGCAGGAGACCGCCGGTCGTCTGCGCGTCGGGTACGCGGACGACGAAGCTGCCGCACTTGCGTCCCAGCGTGAGGCCGAACTCCGTCTGCGCGACGACGAGTCGATCCACGTCACCCTGCCCGACCCGGACGTGCCGGCATCGCGTCGGATCGCCACCGTGACCGTCCGCGGACGGGACGTCATCGTGCAGGGGCCGGAACGGATCGCCGTCACCGGGGACAACGGCGTCGGCAAGTCCACGCTGCTCGAGCAGCTCGTCGGCGACCCCGCGGCCCGGGAGCACCCGCTGCCGGCGACCACGGCCGTCGCCCACGTCGACCGGATCGCGTACCTGCCGCAGCGGAAGGACAGCCTGGACGACACCGCCACGGTGCTCGACAACGTGCGCCGGGACGCCCCGCACGTGCCCGTCGCCGAGGTCCGGAACCGGCTGGCGAAGTTCCTGGTGCGCGGCGACACCGTCGACCGTCCGGCCGGGGACCTGTCCGGCGGGGAACGGTTCCGGGTTGCGCTGGCTGCCCTGGTGCTCGCCGACCCGCCGCCGCAGCTGCTCGTGCTCGACGAGCCCACGAACGACCTCGACCTGACGAGCGTCGACCAGCTCGTGGACGCGCTGCGGGCCTACCGAGGTGCACTCGTCGTGGTGAGCCACGACGAGACGTTCCTGGAACGGCTCGAGCTCGACGAACGGATCGAGCTGCGGTAGTCGGTCGTCGGCGCCGTCGCCGTCAGCGCGTCAGCGCCGTCGGGTCGGTCGGATCGCGAGCGACTCGACGGTGCCGCGCTCGGGCAGGTCGACGACGGTGCGGACCGCGGCGGCGACGTCCTCGGGCGCCAGGTAGTAGTCGGTGTCGTAGGACTCCCCGAGCTTCGCCACGAGCTGCCGCTGCATGTCCGAGTCGGTCCGGCCCGGGTGGACGCTCGACACCCGCACGCCGTTCGCCCGCTCCTCTTCGCGCAGGGCATCGGCGAAGGCCCGCAGCGCGAACTTCGACGCCGCGTACACGCCACCGCCGGGGCCCGAGTGGAACCCGGAGCCGCTGTTGATCGGCACGACGATGCCCCGGGCCGCCCGCAGTGCCGGCAGCGCCAGCCGGGTGAGCTCGGCGACCGCGAACACGTTCGTCGCGAAGACCTGCTCCCACACCGCGCGCGGGGTGTCGGCGACGGTGGTGCCCTGCTCGACACCGGCGGAGTGCACGAGCACGTCGAGGCGCGCCGGCAGCGCCGGGACCTCGCCCGCGCCCAGGTCACCGACGAACGGCGCCGCGCTCGGCAGTTCCTGGACGAGGGCGTCCACGGCGTCGGCGGATCGGCCACCCACGAGCACGTGGTGGGTGCGGCCGAGGTCGGCGGCGATCGCGCGGCCGATGCCGCGGGTGGCTCCGGTCACCAGGGCGACCGGACGGTTCAGGAGCTGGTCTGTCGTCACGGAGGCCAGCCTACGGAAGCCGGGCCGGGCCTCCTGTGCGGTCACGGCGACGACGCAGGACCGTCAGTGCGACGCCGGCGACGACCACGAGACCAGCGAGCGCCACGATGCCCCACGGCGAGCCGGCGAGCGCCGCGACGACCGCCCAGAACACGGCGAGCCCGACGGTCGCGTACAGGAAGGCCCACGCGACGCAGCCAGGGACCATCGCGATCGTGTACCGCCACCAGGCGACCCGTGCCAGCCCTGCTGCGGCGTTCATCACCGTCTGCAGGCCGACCACGACGAAGCTCACCGTGACGACAGGCAGGCCCCAGCGGTCGAGCAGCGCCGAACCACGACGGACCGCCGGCGACCGCAGCCACCCGCCCCACCGCGAGCGGGACGCACCCGTCACCGCGAGCCGCGCGACCCAGTACGTGGCCTGCGCACGGCAGAACACGATCGCGAAGAGCGCGAGGACGAGCCACCGGAACGGGAGCCCCTCGAGGAAGGACGGCACGCTCGCACCGTAGCGTCCCGACCCGGAGAGCGCCCGTCAGCGCCGGTCGGACGCGCGACCCTCAGTCGTTGTCGACGCCCTGGCGGATGCGGATGCCCTCGAGCACGTCATGCGCGCGCTGCTCGTCCTGCTTCTCGATCTGGCGGGTGTCGCGCTCGGGGAGCTGGATGTCCTCCTCTGCACGGATGCCGGCCTGCAGCTCGCGGCCCCGCTCGATCTCGGCGTCGAACTCGGCACCGAAGAGCAGGGCGTTGTTCGTGATCCAGATCCACAGCAGGAACACGATGACCCCACCCAGGGAGCCGTACGTGGCGTTGTAGTTCGAGAAGTTCCCGACGTAGAACCCGAACCCGACGCTCGCGATGACCCAGATGAGGATCGCCAGGATCGACCCGCCGCTGACCCAGCGGAACTTCGGCTGCTTGACGTTCGGCGACCAGTAGTAGAGCACCGCGACGACGATGATCGCGATGACGAGCAGGATCGGCCACTGCACGATCAGCAGCACGGTCGCGGCGACGTCGCCCAGGCCGATGACGTCGCCGAAGCTCCGGGCGAGCGGCCCGCTCACCAGCACGAGCAGGCCGACCACGAGCAGGACGACGGTGGTCACCGTGACGCCGAGCATGGTCGGGCGGAGCTTCCAGATCGGCCGGCCCTCGCGGACGTTGTAGATCCGGTTCATCGAGCGACCGAAGGCGCCGACGTAGCCGGAGGCGGACCAGAGGGCTCCGACGACACCGACGATGAACGTGATCGGGGCGGCGGGCGAGCGGACGAGCCCCTCGAGCGGCTCCCTGATCAGGTCCACGACCTGGTCGGACCCGATGTTGCCGACGATCTGCAGCAGGGTCTTGATCGTGTTGTCGGCCTGCCCGACCAGGCCGAGCAGCGACACGACCGCCAGCAGCCCGGGGAACAGCGCGAGCACCGAGTAGTACGTCAGGCTCGCGGCCAGGTCGGTGCACTGGTCGCTCGTGAACTCGCGCAGCGTCTTCTTCAGCGTGTAGACGAGCGTCGGCTTCTTCAGGTCGGTGGGGTTGTCGGGCTTCCGGGAGTCGTCCGGGTCCGGCTTCTGCTCTTCGTGCGCCATGGGACTAGCCTCTCGCCTTCACGGCCGCCTTCGACCGCTTGACCGCCTGCTTGCGGTTCTTGTTCGCGCGTCGCTGCACCGCGGCGATGCCGACCTGCTGCTTCACGCGGCCCCGGTGCGCCGGGTCACGCTCGAGGGCTTCCTCGGCGGCCTTCGCCCGTGCCTTGCGACCCTTCCGACCGCCCTGCGACCGCTCCTGCGCCGACGGGGCGTCACCCCGAGCGCCGAACGGCAGCAGCGCGGTGAAGGCCGAGCTCGCCGGCGGCTGCGCCAGGTGCCCGGCGGGCTTGTTCCGGAGCGCGACACCGAGGACGATCGCCGCGACACCGGTCAGGCCGGTCAGCCCCATCGCCACCAGGGGCGTGGGGTCGCGGTGCCACCGCTGCTTCGTCTTGGCGACCGCCAGACGGGTGCGGGCGGGCAGGTCCGCGCGCCGCTTCAGCTCCGTCACGGTGTCCGTGATGCGCTCGCGCGTGCGCACGTTGGCGAGTTCGAGCTCGGGCAGACTGTCCTTGGCCATTCCCCATTTCGTACACGTCCCACCCGGGATGCTGCCCAGCAGCCCGCGCCTACCGTGCCGCACATGCTCTTCCGGGACACCGCCGAGGGGATCCACCGCCTCGAGATCGCACACACCAACACGTACCTCGTCGAGACCGGCGACCGGTTGCTCGTCATCGACGCGGGGTTGCCCGCCGCGTGGCCGCACCTGCAGCTCGCCGTGCACGACCTGGGCTACACGCCCGATCGGGTCGAGGGCCTGCTGCTCACGCACGGGCACTTCGACCACGTCGGAACCGCTGCGCGGATGCACCGCGACTGGGGCACGCCCGTCTTCGTGCACCCGGGCGACCGGCACCTCGCCGCGCACCCGTACTCGTACCGGCCCCAGGCGAACCGCTTCGGGTTCGTGGCGCTGCACCCGGGCGGCCTGCGTCCCCTGGGTCGGATGCTGCTCGCCGGTGCGGCCACGGTCGACGGCATCGCCGACACCGAGCCGCTGGAGAACCGCGCCGACGTGCCCGGCACCCCGTGGATCATCGAGACACCCGGCCACACCGACGGGCACGTGGCCCTGCACTTCGCCGACCGCGACGCCGTGATCGCCGGGGACGCGCTCGTCACCTTCGACCCGTACACCGGCGGGATCGGACCGCGGATCGTCGCACCTGCGGCGACGTCGGACGTCGACACGGCGGTCGCGTCGCTCGAGCTGCTGGCGGACACCGAGGCGAAGCACGTGCTGCCGGGCCACGGGCCAGCCTGGTCGCTCGGCGTGCGGCGGGCCGTCGCGCAGGCGCGGCGGGCGGCGGGCGCCGCCTGACGCGAGACCAGCTCGCGAGTCCACGCGCGCAGCGACACGTCACGGGCGCTCCGACGCGTGGACTGTCGGTGAGCGCGAAAGGTCCCCGACGCGGTGGAGCGACCGACGACGGCCTGGAGGCGCGGTGCGGGCCCGCCCCGTGCCTCCAGGCCGTCGGTGGGTGCGGTCAGGACGGGACGACGACGTCCTCGGGCAGGCCGGACGCCGCGGAGCGGCCGGCGGCCTCCATCAGCGCGAGGCTCCGCAGGTTGTCGCGCCCACTCGTCTCCGGGGCGGGACCGCCCTGCACCGAGCGGGCGAACGCCTGCAGGCCGCCCTGGCGGTCGGTGTGTGCGAGCACGGGGAGCTCGACCACTTCGGCCTCGTCGTCCTGGGTGCGGCGGACGGTCACCCGGTCGCCGGCAACGGCGTTCGGCTCGCCGTCGCGGCTCGTGAACCAGACTTCGCCGTCCTCACCCTCGATGCTCCACTCGCCGGCCCACGCGGTGCGCGGGCCGCGGCTCAGCCAGCTGCCGCGGTAGTTGACGACCGTGCCGCCGTCGAGCTCGATGATCATCGAGGCGACCGCTTCGTCCTGGTACTTGCTGTAGGCGGGGTAGCTGGCCTTGGCGAAGACGCGAACGGCCTCTTGCCCGGTGATCATCCTGAGCAGGTCGAAGTGGTGGATCGCCATGTCGTTGATCATCGCGTGCGGGAACCGGTAGTGCGGGTACGTCTCGGCGGGCTGGTCGTTGTCCCACTGCCGGAAGTCGACGTTGATCGCGGAGACCTCACCGACGACGTCGGCCTCGAGCATCTCCTGCACGACCCGCGGTGCCGGGTACCAGCGGTAGTTCTGGCTGACCTGCAGCACCAGGCCGAGCTCCTCGGCGCGGCGGACCGCGGTGACGGCCTCGTCGGTGGTGTTCGCGAACGGCTTCTCGACCAGGACGTGCTTGCCGGCCTCGAGCGCCTCGAGCGCGAGCGGCACGTGCGTCACGGCCGGGGCGGTGATGACGACGGCATCGGCCTCGACCGTGGCGAGCGCCTCGGTCAGGGACGCGAACGCGGCGGAGGCCGGGAGCCCGAGGTCGGTCCGCACGGCCTCGAGCGTCGGCGCCGACGGGTCGACGATCCCGACCACCTGCACTTCCGACACCTCTGGGATGGCGGTGCGGGCCCAGTTGCCGCCCCACCCTCCGAGACCGACGTGGATGATCCGGACGCTCATGCGTGCACTCCTTCGTGGCTGCCGTCGTGGCTGGTGTCGCACCACGGTCGCCGCGGTGCGTGCGTCCAGTCTGTCAGTGCGTGTAGGCGTACGCGATGAGTGCCATCGTGACGATGAAGCCCGCCAGGTAGTTGATCCAGAGGAACCGCTTCCAGCCGGCGTTCGCGGCCTCGGCGCCCTGGTCGGTGATGTTCCACCACGGCAGCACGTTGAGCGCGTACGGGAGGACCACGATCGCGGCGATCGGCCCGGGGAACGCCGAGAACAGCAGGGCGACGCCGGCGACCAGGTACGCGACGAAGGCCAGCCGCACGGTCGCCCGCGCACCGATGACGGTGGCGACCGAGCCGATGCCGCCGGCCCGGTCGGCCAGGACGTCCTGCACGGCACCGAACGCGTGCGAGGCCACGCCCCACAGGAAGAACGCGATGCACACGGCGACGAGCTCGCCGGTCCAGTGCGGCCCCGCGAGGGCGAGACCGAAGATCGCCGGCGAGACGAAGTGCGTGCTCGACGTGAGCGAGTCGAGGAACGGCTTCTCCTTGAACCGCAGCCCCGGCGCCGAGTACGCGATGACCGCGAAGACGCTGATCGCCAGGACGAGCCACGACCACGGACAGTTGCCGCTGACCGCGCCGAGCACCACGAGCGCGACGAGGAAGGGGACGTTCGTGACGACGACGGCCCACAGCGTGGCACGGTGCACGCTCCTGTCGAGCAGGGCGCCCTCGACGCCGCCCTTCCGCGGGTTGCGCAGGTCGGACTCGTAGTCGAAGACGTCGTTGATGCCGTACATCGCCAGGTTGTAGGGCACCAGGAAGTACACGACACCGACCAGGAACGCGATCAGCGAGAACCCGCCGCCGCCCTCGACGCCGACCCCGCTGCCGAGCAGGTACGCCGCGCCGAACGGGTACGCGGTGTTCACCCAGCTGATCGGCCGCGACGACACGAACAGGGCGCGCAGGGTCGACGGCCTGGAGGCGGTGCTGGCGTTCACTTCGTGTCCTCTGCTGGTGCTGGCTCCGCTGGTGCTGGTGCTGGGGTCGGGTGGGGCGCGGGGCGCGCGCCGGTCCGGTCGAACAGGACCCACAGGCTGGGCAGCAGCACGATGGCGGACATCGCGTAGGCGAGGTCTTCGACCGGGATCGCACCGATCTTCGCACCGCTGATGAGCGAGGGGTCGTAGGCGACGATGCGCAGCGTGACGATGACGTTGTCGAACACCATCGTCATCACCAGCAGCGCGATGCCCGCGATCACGGACGTGAGCACCGCGACCCGGCGACCCACCGCGGGCAGCCGACCCGCGGCGCGTGCACGGCGCGCGGCGACGACCCCGGCGATGACGCCGACGGCGGCCGTGACGCCGAAGAACGGCAGGGCCAGGAGCGCGTACGCCCCGGCGCCGTTCACGCCTGCCGCCGGTCGGTCGCCCGCTGGACGAGCGGCCGGACGAACCCGACCAGGTCCATCGTCGAGTAGCAGAGCAGCAGCAGGAAGAAGAGCTCCTCGAGCGGGACCTCGGGCGCCAGGAGCACCCCGGTGAGCAGGTTCTGCGGCCCGATGAAGAAGATGCCGGCCGCGACACCGGCGATGTCCCACACCATGAAGAACGCGACCCCGACGACCGTCACGGCCGCCGCCCGCCACGGCGCCCGCCAGAAGAACAACCGGAAGCGGGCGTCCAGCACGGTCATGCCGACCAGGGACACCACCAGGCCGGCGAGGTACAGCCCTGGCATCAGGCGGTCTCGGTCCGGTCCCTCGGGGCCCCGAGGGGTGTCGGCAGCGGCTCGGTGCTCCGGTCGCCGTGGATGCGCTTGAGCAGGACCTCGGCGCTGATCAGGCACATCGGCAGACCGATGCCCGGGATCGTCGAGGCGCCGACGTAGTACAGCCCCTCGACCTTCTTCGACGCGTTCTTCTCGCGGAAGAACGCGCTCTGCTTCAGCGTGTGCGCCGGACCGAGCATCGAGCCGCTCCAGGCGTTCAGGTCGTCGGCGAAGTCGCGGGGCCCGATGGTGCGACGGACCCGGATGCGGTCGCGCAGGTCCGGCACCCCGGCACGCTCGGCCAGCACGTCGATCGCACGGTCGGCGATCTGCTCGACCTGGTAGTCGCCGGCGCCGTCGATGCCACCCTTGCCGATCGACAGGTCGGCGGGCAGGGGCACCAGGATGAACAGGTTGCTGGTGCCGGGCGGGGAGACGCTCGGGTCGGTCTCGGACGGGGCGCAGACGTAGATCGACGCGGGGTCCGGCACGTGCCGGTCGTCCCCGAAGATCGCGCCGAAGTTGGCCTTCCAGTCCGCGGTGAACATCAGGGTGTGGTGCAGCAGCCCCGGCGTCGGACCGTCGATGCCCAGGTACACGAGCACCGCGCTCGGCCCCGGGTCGCGCTTCTTCCAGTGGTCGGCACCGTGGGTGCGGTGCTCCCGCTCGAGCAGCTGCATCTCGGTGTGCTGCAGGTCGGCCGCGCTGACCACGAGGTCCGCGGGGGCCGTGTGCTGCACGCCGTCGCGGTCGCGGTGGACGACACCGGTGGCGACGCCGTCCTCGACGACGATCCGTTCGACCTTCGCGCCGGCGATGATCTTCGCGCCCTCGGCACGGGCGACCCGCTCGACGGCGGAGATCACCTCGGTGATGCCGCCCTTCGGGTAGAGCACGCCGTCGGACAGGTCCAGGTGGCTCATCAGGTGGTACATGCTCGGCGCCGCGTACGGGCTCGTGCCGAGGAACACCGCCGGGTAGCCGAGGATCTGCCACAGGCGGCGATCGCGCACGGCGGTCTCGGCGAAGGTCGAGAGCGGCTCGAGCAGCAGGCGCGCGAGCTTCGGCAGGCGCCGGAGCACGTCGGGTGCCGCGAGCTTCGTGAGGTCCTGGAACGTCGTGTACAGGAACCTGCGGACGGCCATCCGGTAGGTGTCCTCGGCCGACGCCAGGTACTTCCGCATCCGCTCGCCGGCACCGGGCTCGATGGACTCGAACAGCTCGATGTTGGCCTCGGCGTCGGCGCGCAGGTCGATCGGCTCGTCGTGGCCCTCGCTGTAGACGCGGTAGCCGGGGTCGAGCTTCACCAGGTCGAGCTCGGCCTCGGCTGACGTGCCGAGCAGCTGGAAGAAGTGGTCGAACACCTCGGGCATGAGGTACCACGACGGCCCGGTGTCGAACCGGAACCCGTCCTGCTCCCACGAACCGGCACGGCCGCCGAGCTGCGTGCGCTGCTCGAGCACCGTCACCGAGAAGCCGTCGCGGGCGAGCAGCGCAGCGGCCGCCAGGCCGCTGATGCCGCCGCCGATGACGACGGCACGACGTGCCGGCACCTTGCGCCGGGTGGTGGGGGCGACCGTCTTCGGTCGGGAGGCGCGGGGCGGGGTCATGACGAGCCTCCCGGCCGGTGGGTGGTTGCGCGCGACCGGAGCGGTCCGCGTCCGGCGAGGACCTGTGCCGCGAGGCGGACCTTCACCGGGTTGGGGACGCGCACGCGCGTCGTGACGAGACGGCTCGCCGGGGTGCGCGCGAGTCGGTCGTTGAGTTCCTGGAAGAGCGCGTGTGCGAGCCCGACGGCGTTGCGGGCATCGGCCGGCAGCAGGCGGATCGTCCGCGCGGCGTGGTCGAGGTCGGCCTGCACGTCGGCGACCAGGCGGTGCTTCGTGGCCTCGTCGAAGGAACGGATGTCGACGCCCGGGAAGTACGAGCGACCGAGCACCTCGAAGTCGGCGTGCAGGTCACGCAGGAAGTTCACCTTCTGGAACGCCGCACCGAGCGCACGCGCCCCGGCGACGAGCTCGGCCTGGTCGAACGTCGGCTTGCCCGCGCGGTACACGAACGCACGCAGGCACATCAGGCCCACGACCTCGGCCGAGCCGTACACGTACGCGTCGAACGAGGCGTCGTCGTGCTCGGTGCGCTCGAGGTCCATGCGCATCGAGGCGAAGAACGGGGCGGTGAGCTCGGCGCCGAAGCCGGTGGTGTGGGCGGTGCGGGCGAAGGCGTGGACCACCGGGTTCACCGAGAAGCCGAGCGCGATGGCCCGTTCGGTGTCGGCCTCGAGCTCGTCGAGCACGGTCCGGGCGAGCTCGCGGTCGAGCCCGGCCTCGGTCGCGGGGCCGTCGACGACCTCGTCCGCGACGCGGACCAGCGCGTAGACGTTGCGGATGTGCTCGCGCGTGTCGCGGGCGAGCATGCGGCTCGCCAGGCCGAAGGACGTGGAGTACCGGTCGATGACGACACCCGACGCGGCCTCGGCCGTCGCGTCGTAGAGCTGGAGGCGAGCCGGACGGGATCCGGTCGCCGTGGTGGTGCTGTGGGTCACCGGGCGCGCTCCACGAGTTCGGTCACGAGGGCCTCCAGGCGGTCGGCGAGTTCGTACGGCAGCCGGGCGAGTTCGGCCCGGGCGAGTGCGGTGTGGTCAGCGACACGTGCTTCCGCGGCGCCGCGCGCACCGCAGGACACCAGGGTCGCACGGACCTCGTCCGCGCGGGCCTCGGTCAGGTCCGGGTCACCCAGGTACGGCTCGAGGTCGGGCCAGCAGTCGGTGGTCGCCGCGTACGCGATGAGCATGGTGCGCTTGCCCTCGCGCAGGTCGCCGAGCACGGTCTTGCCGGTCATGGTCTCGTCGCCGAACACCCCGAGCAGGTCGTCGACGATCTGGTAGGCGATGCCGATCTCGCGGCCGAAGGCACCGAGGGCGGTGACGATCTCCTCGTCGGCGCCGGCCAGCACCGCACCGGACTGCAGCGGCGCCTCGAACGAGTACACGCTCGTCTTCGCCCGCTCCATCGCCAGGACCTCGTCCACCGTCGGCATCACCCCGAGTGCCAGGTCGACGTCGGTCATCTCGCCGGCGGCGCTGGCGAACACGGCCTCGTCGAACAGCTCGAGCAACCGCTCACGCCGGGTGCCGTCGACGCCCGCGGCCTCGATGAACCGAGGTGCCCCGGCGAGCGCCAGGTCACCGGCGATCACAGCGGCACTCATCCCCCGGTGCTCGGCG
This sequence comes from Curtobacterium sp. VKM Ac-2889, assembly GCF_015350855.1. NCBI lineage: Bacteria > Bacillati > Actinomycetota > Actinomycetes > Micrococcales > Microbacteriaceae > Curtobacterium > Curtobacterium sp. VKM Ac-2889. The sequence continues at coordinate 857,651 of NZ_JADKSC010000002.1, forward strand.
GTCGGCAACGGCAGTCCACCCGTCGTCCCGTTGTCACGGAACGACCCGGCGACGTTCGGCTGCCCGCGGCGCGACCAGTCACGGTCGATGACGTCGTCGTGCACCACCAGCGCGGTGTGCAGGAGTTCGTAGGCCGCCGCGACGTTGGCGGCGGCGTGCGCGTCGGTGCCGCCCATGCCGGCGTACGCGGTCATGACCATGCGCGGCCGGAAGCGCTTGCCGCCCATGCTCGCCTTGCGGAGCACGCGCCACAGCTCTTCCGACGGTCGGCCGTAGCGCTCGGCGCGCGCCGACGACACGGCGAAGAAGCGCTCGAGGCAGTCGTCGACGAGCGCGAGGTCGATGTGCGGCACGGTGGTCGCTTCCTCGCTCATTGGCCTAACCTATCGACTCAGATGAACGCTTTCCCTGAATCCGTGGTGCTCCTGTCCGACGACCGTACCCCGATCGGCACGGCGGACAAGTTCACGGTCCACACTGCCCACACGCCCCTGCACCTGGCCTTCTCGTGCCACGTCCGGAACACCGACGGCGACGTCCTGGTGACCCGACGAGCGCTGTCGAAGAAGACCTGGCCGGGGGTGTGGACGAACACCTTCTGCGGTCACCCCGGTCCGGACGAGTCCTTCGAGGACGCGATCGCCCGTCGCGCCGCTCGCGAACTCGGCATCACCATCCGTGACGTCGAGGTCGTGCTGCCGGAGTTCCGGTACCGCGCGGTCGACGCGTCGGGCATCGTGGAGAACGAGGTCTGCCCCGTCTTCCGTGCCGTGACCGACGACACCCCGGCGCCCGCGGACGACGAGGTCGCCGAGTGGGCCTGGCTGTCCGAGGATTCTCTCAGGCAGGCCGTCGCCGGTGCGCCGTTCGCCTGGAGCCCGTGGCTCGGGTGGCAGCTGGCCGAGCTCGAGACCGCTGGGTTGCACGTCACGCGCTGACGCTGCTGCGTCTGCGTCTGCGTGTGCACCTGCGCCTGAGCGAATGCGCGCCGGCGCTGCGCGGAGTCGGCCGTTGCGGCCTGGCAGGGTGGACAGCGACGCCTGCCAGGCCCCTACCGGGCCGCTCAGGACCAGGCGTTCGACACGCACTTCGCGATCGTGCCCGTCGTGAAGCCAGCCGCCGCGGCGAGACACGGAGCGCAGAGCACCATGGTCGCGCAGGCTGCGCCGCACGCGACGCCGAGGACTGCGATCACCGCCCAGCTGATCCCGATGCTGTTGAGGCAGTTGTTCAGTCGCTTCCAGTCGAGGCCGTACGTCCCGACGGACGATGCCTGCTCCGCTTCGGTTCCCTGTGTGAGGTCCACGTTCTTGGTCAGCTGACCGTCCTGCCACATCGCGAAGTGCACCACGGTTGCGGACGTCATCGCGGAGGCCATCTCGGTGATGGTCGTCTCACCGTCCACGGTCACGAACGAGAGCTTCGTCATCTCCGGGACGTCGGTCCCGAGGAGCGGGACCGAGACGACGTCGGCGCCCTCGTAGGTGTAGGCAGTGGCACCAGCCCAGTCAGGTCGCAGTCCTGAGCGTGCGGAGTACCCCGCTTCCCGAGCCGCCGAGACCGCATTCGAACTCCGGTTGCGCCCTTCGACTCGGAGCTGCGAAGCGAGCTGGACGAGCCGTCCTGTGCCGGAGGGGTCCGTGACCGTCACGGCACTCGACGCGTCGGCTCGTGCCGGCGCCACGACGCCGACGAGCGCGATCGCTGCAGCGGCCGCGGCGACGAACGCCACCCCCGAGAGTGCCAGCGTGCTCTTCTGACGGGGACGCCTCGGTCGCATCTCACGGATCGACGCTGTGCCGATGCCGGCGGCGCCCAGGAGCCACCACACGACGGCGACATCGCGGAACCCCGGGGCGAACGACAAGGCGACGCACCCGATCGACGCCAGGATGATCCCGATGGTGGGCGACTGCTTCTTGACCATGACACTCCTTCGTGTTGGCATCCAGTGTTCTGGATATCAGGACACTAGCGTCCGGGTCGGGGTGCAGCAAGGGTTCTCATGACCGATGTGGAAAGCCGAGATCGAAGTTGTCCGACCCACGCCGCAGGCGTACGCTCGACGGTCGGCAGCGCTCTGGGCGCCGCCACGACGAGACGAGAAGGGCAGGTGAGGCGCGATGTCGGGTGACCATCCTCGATCGGGCCGGCCGCCCGTGTCGGTCGTCGCGCCCGTTCGCTGACCCTGCCCCGCCCCGGATCGCCTCCGGGGTGCCATCGCGCCCGCCTGCTCCCCACCGAAGGAGCACGCACATGGCACTGATCGACAACGCGATCTACGTCCGGGGACGCCGCGTGGAGTCTCCGTCGACCCTGTCGCGCCCGGCTCGTGGTGACCTGACCTGGATCGGGCTGCTCCGGCCCGACCCGCACGAGCTCGAGGCCGTCGCCACCGAGTTCGACCTGCACGAGAACGCCGTCGAGGACGCCCGCAAGGGGCACCAGCGCGCCAAGCTCGAGCGGTACGGCGACACCCTGTTCCTGGTGCTCCGGCCGGCCTGGTTCGACCCGTCCGAGGGCACCGTGGAGTTCGGCGAGGTCCACCTGTTCGTCGGCGACCACTTCGTCGTCAGCGTCCGGCACGCCGCGCGCCCCGACCTGGCGGCACTGCGGGCACAGGTCGAGGCGGACCCGGAGTTCCTGGCGAAGGGGTCCGAGGCGGTCACCGCGGCCGTGCTCGACGAGGTCGTCGACGGGTACGGCCCCGTCGTCCAGGTGCTGCAGGAGCAGATCGACGCCATCGAGGACCAGCTGTTCGCCGGGCAGGTCGACCCCGGGGTCTCGAAGCGCATCTACCAGCTGCTCAGCGAGGTCCTGGCGTTCCAGCGCGCGACCACCCCGGTGCCCGCGATGGTGACCGGGCTGCTCCGCGGTGCCGACAAGTACGGCGTGGACGACGACGTGCAGCACCGGCTCCGCAACGTGCACGACCACGCGCTCCGCGTCACCGAGCGGGTCGACTCGTTCCGCGCCCTGCTCGAGAACGCCCTGACCCTGCACGCCACCCTGGTGTCGCAGGAGCAGAACGAGGCGATGCGGCGGATGACCAGCGCGAGCCTGGCGCAGGGCGAGGAGAGCCGGCAACTCGCCCGGGCAGCACACCGCCAGGGCGAGGAGGTCAAGAAGATCTCGTCGTGGGCGGCGATCCTGTTCGCGCCCGGCCTGATCGCCGGTGTCTACGGGATGAACTTCGACCACATGCCCGAGCTGCACTGGCACTACGGCTACCCGGTCGCGATCCTCGGCATGCTCCTGCTGATGGGCGTGCTCTGGGCGATCTTCCGCAAGCGCAACTGGCTCTGAGCGGACGGCGGATCGGCGCACAGGTGGCGCCGATCCGCTGGACGTGCATAATGATCTGGCCCGGATGTGAACGTGCACATCGATGTGCCACGACACCCGGGCGGAAACGAGCAGCAATGGCGTCATCGCGGACACAGCAACCGCGTTCGCCCAGCATCCGTGACGTCGCACGGATCGCGGGCGTCTCGCACCAGACCGTCTCGCGGGTGCTGAACAACTCGGACGCGATCCGGGCCGAGACGCGGGACAAGGTCCTGGCGGCCATGGAGCAGCTGCAGTACCGGCCGAACCGGGCCGCGCGCGCCCTGGTGACGAGCCGGACGCACACGATCGGCGTCCTGACGGCCCGTCGCGCCCACTACGGTCCCGCGGTCGCACTGCAGGCGATCGAGGACGCCGCGATGCTGCGCGGCTACTCCGTCACGACGGCGAACATCGCCGAGGCGACCGACGCCGCCGTGCGTGAAGGGCTCGGACACCTGCTCGACCTGGACGTCGAGGGCATCGTCGTCATCGCGCCCCAGCAGCGGGTCTTCGACCTGATCGCCGAGCTCGGAATCCGCACCCCCTACGTCACCATGCGTGCCAGCGTCGGCGAGGACCCCACGGCCCTGTGGGTGGACCAGATGGAGGGCGCACGACTCGCGACCGCGCACCTGCTCGACCTGGGACACGAGTACGTCCGGCACATCGCCGGCCCACAGGACTGGATCGAGGCCGACGCCCGCATGCAGGGGTTCCTGCGCGAGATGTCCGACCGCGACATGGCCGTCGCCCCGCCGATCCTGGGCGACTGGACCGCCGACTTCGGCTACCACGCCGGCCGCGAGCTGCTGCGGTGGCGGGACTGCACCGCGATCTTCTGCTCGAACGACCAGATGGCGCTCGGCGTCATGCACGCGGCGCGCTCGTACGGGCTCGACGTCCCGGGGGACCTGTCCGTGGTCGGCTACGACGACATCCCCGAGGCGAAGCACTTCTGGCCGCCGCTCACCACGGTGCAGGTCGACTTCGCCGAGCTCGGGCGTCGCTGCGTGGACCTGCTGCTGCCGAGTGAGGGCGAGCTCCTCCGCCCGATCGACATCGTCCCGCAGCTGGTCGTGCGCGCTTCGACGAGCGCACCCCGCACGCGCTGACGTGCTCGGGGCCGGCGGCGGCGGAGTACCTGCCGCAAACGGGCATCCCTGCCACGAACTTCCGACCAGGGATGCCCGGAAGCGCCAGGGACGCCCGCTCCGACACGGCGAGCGCGGCTCCGGACGCGCCCACGAACCGGACGGGAGGCGCGTGGCGGCGCCGCCCCGCGCCGCCCGTCCGCCGCAGGCGGATCCACGCAACGAACGCGTGCTCCGGAGGCCCCTGGCCCCAGCCCGGGGGACGTTCCCTCCGGATCACGCACGCCGTTACGAAAACGCGACCAATCCGAATTGACAGCCGCACCGAGGCTGTGCGTAAATTGCCTCCGTCCAGCCGATGTGACCGTTCACATGAGCGTCACACCGCGCCGGATCCGGACGCGACAACGAAGTCCACACAGGCCCCCTGTGCTTTCGCTGCCGCAGCAGAACCACCCGAACACACTGCCGCACCGAAGCGGCAGAAGGAGATGCACTGTGGCGTCAACCCCGATCGACACCGGCCTCGAGACCCGGTCGATCACCGCACCCGAGACCATCCTCGAGATGCGCTCGATCACCAAGGAGTTCCCTGGTGTGAAGGCGCTGGCCGACGTCTCCCTCAGCGTCCGCGCCGGCGAGATCCACGCGATCTGCGGCGAGAACGGCGCCGGCAAGTCGACCTTGATGAAGGTCCTGTCGGGCGTCTACCCGTACGGCACCTACAGCGGCGAGATCGTCTACGAGGGCGAGGAAGTCCGCTTCTCGAACATCAAGCAGTCCGAGCAGGCCGGCATCGTCATCATCCACCAGGAGCTGGCGCTCGTCCCGGAGCTCTCGATCACCGAGAACCTGTTCCTGGGCAACGAGCCGAGCCGCGCTGGCGTCATCAACTGGACCGCCGCGCAGCTCCGTGCGCAGGACCTGCTCGCCCGCGTCGGCCTGGCCGACGACCCGGACACGCAGATCAAGAACATCGGTGTCGGCAAGCAGCAGCTCGTCGAGATCGCGAAGGCCCTGCACAAGGACGTCAAGCTGCTGATCCTCGACGAGCCGACCGCCGCGCTCAACGAGAACGACTCGCAGCACCTGCTCGACCTGATCGTCGGGCTGAAGGCCAAGGGCATCGCGAGCATCATCATCAGCCACAAGCTCAACGAGATCGAGCAGATCGCGGACGAGATCACGATCATCCGTGACGGCAAGGCCATCGAGACGCTCAACGTCAAGGCGGACGGCGTCAACGAGGACCGCATCATCCGCGGCATGGTCGGCCGCTCGCTCGAGTCGCGTTTCCCCGACCGCACCCCGAAGATCGGCGAGACCTTCTTCGAGGTCCGCAACTGGACCGTGCAGCACCCGATCGACCCGTCGCGTCTGGTCTGCAAGGCGTCGAACTTCCACGTCCGCAAGGGCGAGATCGTCGGCTTCGCCGGCCTGATGGGCGCCGGACGCACCGAGCTGGCGATGAGCCTGTTCGGTCGCTCCTACGGCACCTGGCTCGACGGCCAGATCATCAAGGACGGCCGCGAGATCAAGGTCACGAACGTCCAGCAGGCGATCGAGAACGGCATCGGCTACGTCTCCGAGGACCGCAAGGCGCTCGGCCTGAACCTGCTCGACACCGTGAAGCGCTCGACGGTCGCCGCCGACCTGCAGAAGATCTCGAAGGCCGGTGTCGTCGACTCGCTCGAGGAGTACTCGGTCGCCGAGAAGTACCGCAAGATGCTCCGCACCAAGGTGCCGAGCGTCGAGGACAACGTCGGCAAGCTCTCTGGTGGCAACCAGCAGAAGGTCGTCCTGTCCAAGTGGATGTTCACCGACCCGGACATCCTGATCCTCGACGAGCCCACCCGCGGTATCGACGTGGGCGCCAAGTTCGAGATCTACGGGATCATCCAGCAGCTCGCGGCCGAGGGGAAGGGCATCATCCTCATCTCGTCCGAGCTGCCCGAACTCCTCGGTCTCTCCGACCGGATCTACACCATCTTCGAGGGCCAGATCACCGCTGACCTCCCGGCCGACCAGGCCGATCCCGAATCGCTCATGCGCAGCATGACCTCCGCGCGGAAGGGCGCCACCGCCTCATGAACAACCTGAAACTGCTCTTCGGCAAGGGCAACTCGATCGGCCAGTACGGCATGATCATCGCCCTCATCGTGCTGCTCGCGTTCTTCGCGGTCACGACGAAGGGGCTCATCCTCGAGCCGACCAACGTCATCAACCTGTTCCTGCAGTACTCCTACATCCTGATCCTGGCGCTCGGCATGGTCATGGTCATCATCGCGGGGCACATCGACCTGTCGGTGGGTTCGGTCGCGGCCGTCGTCGGCATCGTCGTGGCGCAGTCGATGTCCGTGTGGAACTTCCCGGTGTGGGCCGCGATCATCCTGGGCCTGGCCTGCGGTGCCGCGATCGGCGCCTGGCAGGGCTTCTGGGTGGCGTTCGTGAAGGTCCCGGCCTTCATCGTGACGCTGGCCGGTCAGCTCATCTTCCGTGGCGTGAACCAGATCATCGGCAACTCGACGTCCGTCCCCGTGCCGAACGACTTCACCCCGATCGGCGCCGGCTTCCTCGGTGACTTCGGCCCCGACTTCGGCTACAGCAACGGCACGCTGCTCATCGGGCTCGTCACGATCCTCGCGCTCATCATCATCGAGGCCCGTGGCCGTGCCCGCCGCCGGAAGATGCAGGCCGAGGTCCCGCCGCTGTGGGTCTCGATCGTCCGCACCGGCATCCTGGTCGCCGTCACGCTCGTCGCCACGTACCTGTTCGGCGCCGGTCCGGTCGGCACCTCGGTCCCGATCGTCGCGATCATCCTCGGGGTCCTGACCATCGTCTACGGCTTCGTCACGAAGAACACGATCTTCGGTCGCCAGGTCTACGCCGTCGGTGGCAACGCCAACGCCGCGATCCTGTCCGGCGTCTCGGCGAAGAAGGTCAACTTCTTCGTCATGATGAACATGTCGGTCCTCGCCGCGATCGCCGGCATGGTGTTCGTCGCCTACTCCGGCGCCTCGGGCCCCGCGGACGGCACCGGCTGGGAGCTCGACGCGATCGCCGCCGTGTTCGTCGGTGGCGCAGCGGTCGCCGGTGGTGTCGGCACGATCTCCGGCTCGATCATCGGTGGTCTCGTGATGGCGCTGCTGTCGAACGGCCTGCAGCTGATGGGCCTCGAGTCCAACCAGGTGCAGATCATCCGCGGTCTCGTCCTGCTCGTCGCCGTCGCCTTCGACGTCTACTCGAAGTCGCAGGGTCGTCCGTCCCTCATCGGGGGCATGATGCGGCAGTTCCAGCGGAAGGACACCGAGGAGAACACGGTGGCCGCCCAGCAGCCGCGGTCGATCGACGGTCAGCCCGACAAGCCGACCCTCCCCTAGTCCCAACTCCCCACACCGGGGCCTCGGCCCCACACCTCCTCAACGAAGAGAAAGCACTCACATGCGCAAGAAGATCGTCGCCGGCCTCAGCCTGGCGCTCATCGCGGGCCTCGCCCTCAGCGGCTGCTCGTCGCGCGGCTCGTCCGACGACGCCGGCAGCAGCAGCACCATCAAGAAGGGCGACCTCATCGGCGTCGCCCTGCCGGCCAAGACCTCGCAGAACTGGGTCCTCGCTGGTGCCGCGTTCAAGAAGTCGATCGAGGACGCCGGCTTCAAGGCCGACATCCAGTACGCCAACGCCGGCAACCCGGTGCCCGACCAGCAGTCGCAGATCTCCGGCATGATCACCAAGGGCGCCAAGGCCGTCATCATCGGTGCCGCCGACGGTTCGCAGCTGACCGCGCAGGTCAAGTCCGCCAAGGACCGCGGCGCCGTCGTCATCGCCTGGGACCGCAACATCCTGAACACGAAGAACGTCGACTACTACGTGGCGTTCAACAACTTCAAGGTCGGCCAGCTCCAGGCCGAGGCGCTGCTCAAGGGCCTCGAGGAGAAGAAGGGCGACAAGCCGTACAACGTCGAGCTCTTCGCCGGTTCGCCGGACGACGCCAACGCCACCGTGTTCTTCAACGGTGCGATGGACGTCCTCCAGCCGAAGATCGACGACGGCACGATCAAGGTCGTCTCCGGTCAGACCACGTTCCAGAAGGTCGTCACGCAGGGCTGGCTCGCGCAGAAGGCCCAGTCGCGCATGACCGACCTGCTCGCGCAGTACTACACGGGTGACACCGAGCTCGACGGCGTCCTGTCGCCGAACGACACCCTCGCCCGTGCGATCCTCACCGCGACCAAGGCCGCCGGCAAGGACAACCCCGTCGTGACCGGTCAGGACTCCGAGACCGCGTCGATCCCGCTCATCATGCAGGGCACGCAGTACTCGACGATCTTCAAGGACACCACGAAGGAAGCCCAGGCTGCCGTCGACCTCGTCTCCACCCTGTCGAAGGGCGACAAGCCCGACACCAAGATGGACAAGACGAACAACTACAACGGTGTGAAGACGGTCCCCGCGATCGAGCTCGCACCGGTCCTCGTCACCAAGGACAACGCCGTCGAGGCCTACAAGGGCAACGACACCCTCGAGGAGCTCGCCAAGAAGGGCTGATCTCCCCAGCACCACGGACGGCCCCGTCTCGCCTCGGCGAGACGGGGCCGTCCTGCGCCGTCCGGGGGCCGACCACACGGCGGCCGGGAGGCGCGGCGCAGGTGGCGATCCGTGCCTCCAGTCCGGTGGGTGGTCCGTGGACGCGAGACGCCGGCGTCACGGGAAGACGCCGCGGAATCCGGCGGCGTCTCACGGCACATGACGGCGTCGGCGCAAGACGCCGGCGTCTCGCGCTGCACCTGCTGTCAGGGCTGGGCGGCGCGCAGCCGCCTCGCGGCGTCGGCGAGGTGCGGGACATCCGTCCGCGCGGTGCCGACCACCAGTGCACGGGTGGTGTCGAAGTACCGGCGTGTGAGCCGTTCCCCCAGGTCGGACACCCGCGACCAGGGGATGCCGGGCTCGCTCGCGGTGACCCAGGCGGGGAGCATCCGCACCGCCTCGCCGATCTCGACCAGTCGCATCCGCACGGCATCGTGCACCAGGTCCTCGGGCAGCCGCTCGTCGTCCACGTAGCGCCGGATCGCCTCGCAGGCCCGGATGACGTCGTCGATGCGGTCGCCGACGGCCCGGCGGACCGCCGGGTGCGGGGTCACAACGGCACCGCGGTCCGGACGACCTCGGGAGCCATGCCCGCCGCGTCGACGACGTCGACGCGGACCCCGAGGAGCCGCTCGGCGGCGTCCTGGATGCGCATGAGCGCGAAGATGCCGAGCCCCGGGTCGAGGTCGATCATCAGGTCGACGTCGCTGCCCGGGCCGTCCTCGCCCCGGGCGACGCTGCCGAAGAGCCGCGGCCGGTGACCGCCGAACCGTTCGACGATCGCGATGAGGTCCTGCCGCGCGGCGGTGACTCGCTCGCGCAGGGGCGGTGGTTCCTCGACGGGCTGCAGGTCGATGCTCGTCGTGAAGCCCGCGGCGCGGAGCATCCGCTGCAGCGCCGCGAGGGACGGTTCGCGCCGACCGTTCTCGTACGTGCTGATGACGCTCTGTGTGACGCCGGCACGTCGGGCGAGCTGGACCTGGGTCAGTTCGGCCCGCTCGCGGGCGTCGCGGATGAGCACGGCGGCGGACAGCGGCGTCGCAGGCCGAGGAGGTTCAGCGGACATGCTGCAACGATACACAGCATGCGACATTTCGTCCGCCGGTCTGATCGACGGGGGCGCGAGGGACGGTACGGACCCGCGCGGACCAGCGCGGGTCAGCGGGGGTCGGAGACGTCCGCGCGGTGGAAGTTCTGCGACGAGCGGGACGCGGTCGGGCCGCGCTGGCCCTGGTAGCGGGACTGGTACTCGGCCGAGCCGTAGGGCTTCTCGGCCGGGCTCGACAGCTGGAAGAAGCAGAGCTGGCCGATCTTCATCCCCGGCCACAGCTTGATCGGCAGCGTCGCCACGTTCGACAGCTCGAGCGTCACGTGCCCCGAGAACCCGGGGTCGATGAAGCCCGCGGTCGAGTGGGTCAGGAGTCCGAGCCGGCCGAGCGAGCTCTTGCCCTCGAGCCGCGCGGCGATGTCGTCGGGCAGCGTGACGACCTCGAACGTGGAACCGAGGACGAACTCGCCGGGGTGCAGCACGAACGCCTCGTCCGGGTCGGTCTCGACCAGGCGGGTCAGGTCGGGCTGGTCCACGGCGGGGTCGATGTGCGGGTACTTGTGGTTGTCGAACAACCGGAAGAACTTGTCGAGCCGGACGTCGATGCTCGACGGCTGCACGAGCGAGGCGTCGTACGGGTCGAGGCCGATCCGGCCTTCGGCGAGCTGGGCGGTGATGTCGCGGTCGGAGAGCAGCACGGACGAAGCCTAGCGGCAGCGCACGTCCCGCCGGTATGCTGCCAGGCTGCCCACCACCCGGGCGGGCGGCGTTCGGAGCAGTGATGACCACGTACACCGTCGACGAGATCACGGTCCCCGCCTCGATGGACGACGACCCGGCGGTCGTCTCGGTGTTCCGCGAGTGGGTCGACGTGCAGAACCGGGCCGAGGTCGCGACCACGCACCTGCCCGAGCTGCTCTGGACACCCGAGGAACAGCTGCCCTACCTGATCGACCCGGATGCCCCCAGCCGACTGTTCCTGGTCCGCGACGACGAGGGGACCGCGGTCGGAGTGGGTTCGTACGACTCGAAGGCGACTGCGGACGCCCCGAACTGCTGGATCGCGGTCAGCGTCGCACCCGAGCACCGAGGTCGCGGCGTGGGCACGCTCCTGGCCGAGCACCTGGAGGACGTCGCTCGGGGTCAGGGACGCACGCAGTGGAAGGCCTACGCAGTCTCACGGCAGGTCGGCCCGGCCTCCGGCCCCGGGTACCGACAGGCGCCCACGGGCTTCGGGGCCGTGCCGGAGGACGAGGCAGCGGTCCGGTTCCTGACCCGTCGAGGCTGGCGGCTCGGACAGGTCGACCGGATCAGCCGTCTCGCGCTCCCGGCCGCCGAGGCCGCGGTGGCCGACGTCCGTGCGGCTGCGGACGCCGCGTCGGGTGACCACTACCGCGTGCACACCTGGACAGGACCGACACCCGATCGGTGGCAGTCGGACCTCGTGCTCCTGCTGACCCGGATGAGCACCGACGCCCCGTCGGGCGACATGACCGAGCCCGAGGACGCCTGGACCCTCGAGCGGCTCCGGACGCACGAGCAGCACCTCGAGGAGGGACCCCGGACGATGCGCACCGTCGTGGTCGAGGACACGTCGACCGGGTCACTCGTCGGGTTCACCCAGCTCGCGGTCCCCGGTCCCCGCACCCAGCCGGTGATGCAGGGCGACACCCTGGTGGTCCGGGAACACCGCGGGCTCCGGCTCGGCTGGCTCCTGAAGGCGGTCGGGATCGAGATGGTCCAGCAGGAACATCCGGGGCACCCCTCGATCATCACGTTCAACGCGGAGGAGAACCGCCACATGCTCGACGTGAACGAGGCCGTGGGGTTCGTCGGCGTCGGTTGCGAGGGCGTCTGGGAACGGCGGGTCTGAGCGCGCATCCGAGGGGCCGGTTGCCAGCCGACACGCCTACCATTGGACGGTCATGACCGTCACGTCACCCGAAACCCAGCCCACCGGGTCAGCACCGGACGCCGCCCCCACCACCGGGCGCTCGTCCACCGTCGCGACGGTCCTGGTCATCGCGATCCCCCTGGCCGTCGCGTGCTCGCTCCTCGGGCTGACGATCACCGGCGCCTTCAGCACGAGTCAGCAGCTGGTGTCCGCCGGCGAGCTCGTCGAGTACGGCCTACCGATCGCCCGCGTCGTGCACGACACGATGGCGGCGCTCACGATCGGGCTCCTCATCGTCGCCGCCTTCGCTCTTCCCGCGCAGAAGAAGGACCACGGCGCGCTGTCCAGCGTGCAGCACCGGGCCACCCGGTGGGCCGCAGCGACCGGCGCCGTCTGGTTCCTCGCCGCGGCGGTGAGCATCGTCCTCACCGGCGCGAACACGCTGGGCGTCCCGCTCACCAGCCCGGTGTTCGCGCGCAACTTCATGCTCTTCGCGTTCCAGGTCGAGATCGGTCAGGCCCTCGTCGTGTCCGCGGCCGCGATCCTCATCGCCACGGTGGTGGCCGCCTTCGCCACCCGGGTGACGACCCTGGCGTTCGCCACCGTCATCGGCCTGTTCGCCCTGCTCCCCCTGGCGCTGTCCGGCCACGCCGCCGGGTCGCTCGAGCACGCGAACGCGGTGAACTCGCTCGCGATCCACCTGGTCGGGGTGTGCGTGTGGGCCGGTGGCCTGGTCGCCGTGGTCCTGCTCCGCACGCGCACCAAGGGTGCGACGGGCCGGGTCATCGCCCGGTACTCGACGCTCGCCGGCTGGTCCTTCGGGGCCGTGGCGTTCTCCGGCATCGTGAACGCGTCGCTCCGGCTGACCGGTCCGCTCGACCTGCTCACGACGACCTACGGCTGGCTCATCACGGTCAAGGCGGTCATCCTCGTCCTGCTCGGCGTCGCCGGTGTCGTCCAGCGCCGGAAGCTCGTGCCCGGACTCCTCCGTGCGCCGCTCGACCGTCGCCTGTTCACCCGGTTCGCCCTGGCCGAGATCGTGTTCATGGCCGTGGCCATCGGCGTCTCGGTCGCCGTGTCCCGGTCGCAGCCGCCGATCCCGCAGACCCCGGCGACGGGCGAGGACACCCGCTCTGGTCTGATCGGCTTCCCGTTCCCGCCGGCGCAGACCGCGCAGACCTACCTGACGCAGTGGCACATCGACTGGGTCTGGCTCGGCCTGGCCGTCGTCGGAGCCGTCTGGTACCTGCTGGCGGTCCGCAAGCTCCGGAAGCGCGGTGACTCCTGGCCCGTCGGCCGCACCATCGCCTGGCTGATCGGCTGCGCCCTGTTCATCTGGACCACGTCGGCCGGCCCCGCGGTCTACGGCATGATCCACTTCTCGTCGCACATGCTCCAGCACATGCTGCTGATGATGTTCGTGCCGCTGCCGCTCGTGCTCGGCGGCCCGGTGCTGCTCGCGCTCCGCACGCTGCCGGTCCGCAACGACGGCTCCCGCGGCGCCCGCGAGTGGCTCATGCTCTTCGTGCACTCCCGCTGGATGCAGTTCCTCGGCAAGCCCGCCGTCGCCGGGATCATCTTCGCCGGGTCCCTCGTGGTGTTCTACTTCACCCCGGCGTACCAGGCCGCGATGCAGTCGCACGAGTGGCACGTCGCGATGATCGTCCACTTCGTCCTGAGCGGGTACCTGTTCTTCTGGGTGTTCGTCGGTGTCGACCCGGGCCCGAAGCGTCCTCCGTACCCGATGCTCATCATCACGCTCCTGGCCACCCTGGCGTTCCACGCGTTCTTCGGTGTCGCGGTCATGACGTCGCAGTCGGTGTTCGCGATCGACTGGTTCCACGCGCTCGGACAGACCAACGACGCCGCACTGCTCGACGACCAGCACACCGGCGGCGGCATCGCCTGGGGTGCGTCGGAGCTCCCGATGGTGTTCGTGGCCCTGCTCGTCGTCCGCAACTGGATGCGCTCGGACAAGCGCGACGCGAAGCGCCTCGACCGCAAGGCCGAGCGCGACGGCGACGCCGACCTCAAGGCCTACAACGAGCGCCTGGCGGCGATGAGCAAGCGGGACTGACCCGCCGTACCGATCGCCCGGGGGTGCCCGCGGGTGTTCAGTCGCCGTGGACGATGCAGACCGCGTCGAGGTCCATGGCGGCCTCGAGCGCGGCCGAGATCCCCGATTCCCCGTCGGGGCCGGCTGGGGTGACCGTGTCGACCCACCACAGCGGCGTCGCCAGGGTCGGGGCGTCCGGCAGGATCCGCTCCACCTCATCGAAGGAGTCCACGCGCCGCACGCTCAGCACGGTGATCACCGGGTGGGTGGCGTCCCGGCAGACCTGGACCATCGGGCCGTCGTCGAGTGCGCGGACGCCCCAGGTCTCGTCGTGCAGCAGCAGCGCCTCGGCGACCTCGCGCGGCTCGACCGGCTGCCGGCACAGGATCGTGACGTCACGCGGCACCCTGGCCGCCCACCATCCGGTCGTCGCGGACGTGGCCGTCGAGTGTGCCCTCGTCGTGGGCGGGGTCGAGCGGCGCACCGCCGACCAGCTGCAGGAAGCGGTCCTCGTCGATGCGGTCGAGGAACGACTCGAGCGCTTCCCAGCCGTCCTCGAAGCGGACGATCATGCCGCCGTCGGTGTCGGCGTCCGGGCGACCGGACGAGCCGGTTCCGGCGGCGAACGTCGCGGTCGTGGTGCGCGGCGGCGGCCAGACACCGTCACGGTCCAGGAAGCCGGCGGCCTCGGGCCCGACGACGACGGCGAGCGGCGACGGTTCACCGTGCGAGACGGCACGGACCAGGTGGTCGGCGTCACCGCGGCGCTGCATGACGACGCCGAAGACGGGGACGACCTGGTCGGCGACCCGCTGCACGGCGTCGAACATGCGGTTGGCCAGGCCCGGGTCGGTGTTCTCCTCGGGCACGGTGAGCACGGCGGACATCGTCTCCACGACGACCCCGCCGACCAGGTGCGCGGTCATCGTCGCCGAGAAGCCCTCGCCGACGGCGTACGAGGTCGAGATGCCGGGTGCCTCGTGCTTCGCGTACTGCGTCACGACCCAGCGGTCCCACGGCACGGTGAGCGGTTCTGCGGTGCCCCACCGGGTCGGGCAGGTGCCGACGGTGTGGCACAGGGCCTCGATCGCCGAGCCCATGTCGACCGCGCGGCCGGGGTGGTGCCGGAGGGTCAGGTCGATGCTGATCTGACGGACCGAGTCGGCCGAGACCGGGTGCTCGGGCGACGGGGTGCCCACGAGTTCGGGGCCCCGGTGCACGAAGTCTTCGATGTCCGAGGCAGCGACACCGGTCCGGCCGTCACGCAGCGTCCCGTCGAAGTCGGAGACGGCCCACGCGGCACCGTACGCGCCGAGTGCGTGCCGGAGCGCCGGGGTGATCGCCGCCGACCGTCCGGTGCGGAGCACGACCGTCCGCCCGGCGTCCGCCGAGCGGCGGAGCAACGAGGCGAGCGCGTCGGTCAGCCACACGACGGGCGAGGCCGACTCGACCACGATCGCCGGGCCGACCACGTCGTCGATGAGGGGATGCCTGACCATCCGGGTCCTCCTCGGTTCGGGGGCTGGAACTCCCTGGACGGTACACACGGGTCCGACACCTGTCCGTCGAGTCGGCACCCTCACAGCGGAGACTCGGGAGGCACGACACGCGCCCGGCAGACGGCGTACGGTGCGCGGTCGGCTGGCTTCCAGGCGAGAATCCGCTAGGCTTGCCGAGTCCCGTTCTGCGGGGCGCGCGAGTGTAGTTCAATGGTAGAACTCCAGCTTCCCAAGCTGGTAGCGCGGGTTCGATTCCCGTCACTCGCTCCAACTACGATCAAGCCGTGGAGTCCAAGCCGACATCGGTCCTCAAGGCCATCAGGGCCGAGATCATCAGCGGCTCGCTCGCACGTGGCTCGAGACTCAAGGAAGACGTGCTCGCGGAGCGTTTCGGCGTCTCCCGGGTCCCTGTCCGCGAAGCCCTCCGACAGCTGGAGACCGAGGGCTTCGTCGTCGCCGAGAAGTTCAAGGGCGTCCGGGTCGCGGATTCCTCAACCGAGGTCGTCATCGAATTGATGCAGATCCGGCGCGGGCTCGAGGTCCTGGCCGCCGAGCTCGCGGCCGACCGGACGGGCGGCGACTGCGCGGCCCTGCTCCGGGCAGTCGGCCACGAGGGCCGCTCCGACCAGGAGGTCGAGGCCCAGTCGCCCCGGTTCGCATTCCACGGCCTGGTGGCCCGAGCGTCCGGGAACACCCGACTCGAGACGATGATCGAACAGCTGATCCACCAGACCGCCTGGGCCTTCGAGCGCGTGACGCGTGAAGAGGTCGCCGCGAGCAGCGGGGACCACGCCGCCGTCGCGAACGCGATCCTGCGGGGAGCATCGGTTCAGGCAGGGCTGCTGATGGACGAGCACCTGCGTCGCGACGAAGCGATCTACCGCGAACTCAGCGCGTAGAACGTATACGACCGCAGTTCGCGCGCAGTCGGCGACTTCGACCGCATGTCTGATCCGGTGCGGTTGGAGCCGGATGCGTCACGAAACGTCTCGAAGTCGAAACCAGCCCGAAACAGCTTTTCGTATACAAAAGAGTGACCGCACGGTGCACCGCTCACTCTTCCCCGCTGGAGTTACGAATGTCTGCTGTAACGCGCTCCACCGCACCAACACGCACCACCACCGACCAGCCTTCCGGAGGCGTCGGCTCCGCACTCGACTCGATCGGGTTCACACGAGCCCAGTTCTGGGTCCTCATGCTCATCCTCGCCGGTGAGTTCTTCGACACCCTCGAGCAGAACTCCGTCGGCGCGATGGCCACCAACATCAAGGCCTCCCTCGCGATCGGCGACGTCCAGCTCTCCACCATCAACACCGCGACCGTCGTCGGCGGTTTGGTCGGCAGGCTCCTCGCCGGTTGGCTCGCCGACCGCTACGGCCGCCGGTTCTCGCTCGGCCTGAACCTGCTCGTCTACACGCTGGGCGGCCTGCTGAGCGCTGTCTCCCCGAACTTCGAGATGCTGCTGGTCAGCCGCTTCATCGTCGGCATCGGCGTCGGCGGTGAGTTCATGATCGGCATCGCGATGCTGTCCGAGATGGTCGCGACCCGGTACCGGGGCGGACTCATCGCCACGATCAACGTCGGTGCAGGCGGCATCGGGAACTTCATCTCCTACGGCCTCTTCCTGCTCCTCCTCGGCCCGTTGGCCGTCCCGCTCGGTGGCGACGACCACGTCTGGCGCTGGAGCTTCGTGATCCTGGCGCTCCCCGCGCTGTTCGTCGTCCTGTACCGGCGCAAGTTGCCCGAGACGCCGCGCTGGCTCCTCTCGAAGGGGCGGATCGACGACGCGAACCGCTCGCTCGCGGTCCTCGCCTCGAACACCTTGACGCCGCCCGCGGACGCCGTCGGCCCCGTCCGGCTCAGCCCCGCAGATCTCCCGCCGGTGTCCTTGCACGCCTCACCCGCAGCGGTGTTCCACCGGCTGGTCCTGCGCCGGACGATCGCCATCGGGGTCGCGTCGTGGATGGCCTTCGGGGTGCAGGTCACGCTGAACTTCCTCATGCCCACGCTGCTCGTCGAACGTGGGTACTCCGTCTCGCAGAGCCTGCTGTACACGATGATCATGAACGTCGGCTCGCTCCTCGGGTGCACCGCCGCCGCCCTGCTCGCGAACCGCATCGGGCGTCGACCGTTGGTCGCCACCGCGGGGGTCCTGGGCTGTCTGACCGCACTGGCGTTCGCAGCGTTCGGGAACGACACCGGCGCGATCCTCGCCCTCGGCGCACTGTTCCAGTTCTTCACGATGCTGACGAACACCACGCTCGCAGCCTGGACCGCCGAGGTCTACCCCACGGCGATCCGAGCGTCCGGCGCCTCGATCGTGAACGGGATCGGCAACATCGCCGGCGCCGTGATGCCCTTCGCCGCGATAGCGCTCTACGGTGCCTGGGCCTTCGCCGGTGTCTTCGGACTCGCGGCAGCCATGTACGCGGTGCTCGTGATCGCGTCGCGGTTCGCCCCCGAGACGCGCGGTCGTTCCCTCGAGGACGTGAACGAGAACGTCCTCACCGCCAGGTCCACCTGAACCACCCGATCCACCCACACGATCCAGCGGCGTGCCAGGCAACGCCCGGCACGCCGCACCCCACGAACGGAGCACCACCATGGACACCCTGCAGATCTCGGCGACCGCGAACGGCCTCAACTACCTGCCCGAGTACGTCGCCGACCTGGGCGGCCTCTTCGCCGAACGCGGACTCACCGTGACCGCCACCGCTTGCGACCCGTGGACTGGCGTCCTCGACGACATCGACTCGGGTGCAGCCCACCTCGCGCTCGGGGGCCTCTGGGTGCCGGCGATGTACGCCGGCACCGCTCGTGCACTGTCCGTCGTCGGCCAGCTGAACCACGCCTTCCCGATGACCATCGTGGCGCGGAACGAGACCGACCCGATCACCCTGGACTGGCTCGCGGGGAAGGTCGTGCTCGCGCCGGGTGCGGGCGGCAGCGCGCCCTACGAGTTCACGGCGGGGCTCGTCCGCGAAGCCGGTCTCGACGTCGCAGCGACCCGCTTCGTCCGCGACCTGTCGACCGCCATGCTCGTGGAGCTCTACCGAGGCGGCCTCGGCGACGCCATCATCCTCGACCTCGTGTCCGCCGAGGAACTCGTGGCGGCTGGCGGCGGGTCGATCGTCTTCCGGCACCTCGATGCCGGCGGGGTGATGCCGAACAGCGTCTACTACACCCGCACCGACCGTATCGAGGAACTCGGTGACCGCGTGCCACGGTTCATGGACGGCATCGCTGCGGCCATGCAGCGGATCACCGCTGGCGACGCCGACGCCGAGATCACCGCCGTGCTCGCAGCCCGCTGGCCGGACAAGGACCAGTCGCTGCTCCGACGAGCCGCCGACGAGATGGCGGCGGGCGGCGTGTGGGACTCCGCCGTCGTGGACCGTGATGCGTCCGACCGGTGGATGCGGATCCTGTTCGACGGCGGACTCACGACGCACGTCCCGTCGTCCGACGAACTCCTCGGTTCGCCGAGCGCCGTCGCCGTCTCGTGACGCTCGTCCTCGGGGCGTCCGACGTCGCTGCTGCGCTCGAGGACGTCGATGTGCTCGAAGCCGTCGAAGCCGTCCACGCCGACCTCGGAGCAGGCCGGATGCAGCAGCCGGCCCCGGTCGCCCTGACGGGTGCCGACGATGCGCTCTTCCTGCCGATGGCGGTGCGGTCCGACCGGCTGGGTCTGGTGGCGGTGAAGCTCATGGCCGACATCCCGCACAACGCCTCCCGCGGTCTGCCGACCCAGCGGTCCAGCATCTTGGTGTCGTCTGCGATGACCGGCGAGTGCCTGGGCGTCCTCGACGGCAAGGACATCACCCGCGCGCGGACGGCGGCAGCCTCGGTCGTCGCCACGCAGCACCTCGCTCGATCGCACAGCACGACGCTGGGGTTCGTCGGCGCCGGGAACCTCGCCGTCGAGCACCTGCGTGCGTTCGCGAAGGTCCGGTCCTTCGAACGGGTGCTCCTCTGGTCGCGTTCCGCGGCGACGACCGGTCGGTTCCTCGAGACCGTCGGTGACGACCTCGCTCAACGATGCACCGTGGTGGGTGGTCCCCGCCAGGTGGCCGAGGAGTGCGACGTCCTGTGCACGCTCACGCCGTCGGTACGCCCGGTCGTGGAGGGCGGTTGGCTGCACGCGGGCCAGCACGTGAACGCCGTCGGCGCCCGTCCGCGCCCCACCCACCGCGAGCTCGACGGCCCCGCGATGGCGCGTGGGACGGTGTTCGTCGACAGCCGGGCCACAGCCTGGTCGAAGTCGGGCGACCTGCTCGAGGCCGTCGTCGAGGGCGCGGTCCCGCAGGACCTGCACCCGGCCGAACTCGGCGAGGTCATCGTCGGACGTGCTGCCGGCCGGGTCGACGACGACCAGGTCACGGTGTTCGACTCGGTCGGGCTCGGTGCGCAGGATCTGGCGGTCGCCGCCCTGGTGCTCGAAGTCGCTCGCGAACGGGGCCTCGGGACCACGGTGCCGACCTCGGGCCGCTGACGGCGACGGTCGTGTCGGGGTCGGCGCACCCAACTACGCTCTCGACATGACCATCCCCGCACCGGCGACGCACGTCGTCATCGGCGCCGGGGTCGTCGGTGCTGCGACCGCGTACGCCCTGACGGCCCGCGGCGAGCGCGTCCTGCTCGTCGAGCAGCACGCCCGCGGCCACCACCTCGGTTCCTCGCACGGTGCGACCCGGATCTTCCGGCAGGGCTACGCCGACCCGGAGTACGTCGCGCTGACCACCCGCGCACTGGCGCTGTGGGAAGGGCTCGAGGAGGCCGCCGGCGAGGAGCTCATCGTCCGCACGGGCGCGGTCGACCACGGGCGGTCCGAGGTCGTCGACGCGATCGCCGCCGCCCTGGCCGACGCGGACATCCCCCACGAGTCGCTGACGCCGGAGCAGGCGGCAGCACGTTGGCCCGGCATCGCGTTCGAGGGGCACGTGCTGACCCATGCGTCGGCGGGGCGGATCCGCTCCGACCGGACGGTCGAGGCCTTCCTGACCCTGGCCGAACGGACCGGCCTCGCCGACCTGCGCTTCGACACCCGGGTCACCGGGCTCGACGACCACGGTGACGACGTCACCGTGACACTGTCCGACGACACCGCGGTCCGCACCGCGTCCGTGGTGGCCGCGGTGGGGTCGTGGGCCCCCACGCTCGTCGGCGGGCTGCTTACCGGACGCGGGACGGGCCTCCCGGCCATCCGCGTCACCCAGGAGCAGCCCGCCCACTTCCCCAGCCACCTGCCGGACGAGGCCTGGCCGAGCTTCGTGCACTGGGCCGACGGCGACGACGTCTACGGGCTGCTGACGCCCGGCGAGGGCGTCAAGGTCGGGTTCCACGGCACCGGGCCCGTGGTCGACCCGGACGACCGCGACTTCACGCCCGTACCCGCCGAAGCCGAGCGGCTGCAGGCGTACGTCGCGCGGTACGTGCCGGGGGTCGACGCGACGAAGCCGACGTTCATCAGCTGCCTGTACGACAACTCCCCCGACGAGGACTTCGTCATCGACCGCATGGGGCCGCTCACCGTGGCGACGGGGTTCTCCGGGCACGGCTTCAAGTTCGCGCCGTTGCTGGGCGAGATGCTCGCGGACCTCGCGACGGGCGGAGTGCCGCACCCGCGCTTCGCCCTGCCGGAGCCGGTGCCCGCGCCCTGACGCGTCGGGGCGCGGTCGTTCGCGAGACGCCGGCGTGTTCGTTCGACGCACGCCGGCGTGTTCGTTCGACGCACGCCGGCGCGGTCGATGGACGCCGTCGTGTTCGTTCGACGCCGCCATGGCCTCGAGACGCCGCCGAATACGGAGGCGTCTCGCGGACAACGAGGCGTTCTGCGCACACACCGGCGTCTCACACACGCACACACCACACAGACCGGCGTCTCACACACGCGCGCACGCCGGCGTCCCGCGACCGGCCACTACGGTGGAACCGTGCGCATCATCGTGGCTCCGGACTCGTTCAAGGGCACCGCGACGGCGGCGTCGATCGCTGCGGCGGTCCGCGACGGTTGGCTGGCCGAACGCCCTGACGACGACGTGGTGCTCGTCCCGATGGCCGACGGTGGCGAGGGCACCCTCGACGCCTTCGAGACCGCCGTCCCCGGATCCGTCCGGGTCCCCGTCACCGTGACCGGGCCGGCCGGGGCCCCGGTCGCCACCCAGTGGTTGCGACTGCCCGACGGCCGTGCCGTGGTGGAGCTCGCGGCGACGAGCGGCCTGCCCCTGCTCGATGCACCGATGCCGGACGCGGCGACGAGCCGTGGGTTCGGCGAGGCGATCGCCGCCGCGCTCGACGCCGGTGCGACGGGGCTCGTGCTCGGCATCGGGGGCAGCGCGTCCACCGACGGCGGGCGTCCGGTGCTCGAGGCGCTCGGCCTCGACGAAGAGCAGAGCGGCACCGGCACCGGCACCGGCGGTCTCCGGCTGCTCCCACCGCTCGGGGTCACCGTGCTCACCGACGTCACCTCTCCGCTGCTCGGCCCGACCGGTGCCGCCGCCGTCTTCGGCCCGCAGAAGGGCATCACGCCCGACCGTGTGGCGTCCTTCGACGACCGGCTCGCCATCTGGGCCGCGCGCTTCCCCGACGTCGACCCGAGCACCCCGGGCGCCGGAGCCGCGGGTGGGGTGGGGTTCGGCCTGCTGGTGTGGGGCGCCACGCTCGCGGGTGGGGCAGCGGCCGTCGCCGAGGTCCTCGGGCTGCCGGCACTGCTCGGGGGCAACGACATCGTGAACGGTACCGACGTGAACGCCGCCGACGTCGTGATCAGCGGCGAGGGACGCTTCGACGGACAGAGCGCCGTCGGCAAGGTGCCCTCGGTGGTCCGCGACCTGACCGCGGCGCACGCTCCCGGTGCCCGCTCGATGCTCGTCGCCGGCGCGATCGAGGCCCCGCTCGACGACTACGCGGCCGCCGCGTCGCTGACCGTGCTCGCGACGCAGACCACCGGCGAACCCGACGACGCCCTCGCCGACCCCCTGCGCTTCGCGACGATCGCCGGGCAGCGGCTGGCCCGGCTGGCCTGGCTCGCCTGAGCGAGCAGAACGCCGCGAGCAGAAGGTCGGGAGCAGAACGGCGTGAGCACCCCCACGCCGCCGCGACGCGCCCGTCCGACGGCACCAGGGGTGTCCTGGTTGTACCTCCCACACGGCCGCGGGGGCGCGCAGACTGGTTCCGGGCCGGAACCGGCCCGCAACGCACCACCCCCACGAGGAGATCATTGCGCACCGTCAACGCGTACGCGGCACCGTCAGCGACCGAGCCGCTCGTCAAGACCACCATCACCCGTCGTGACGTCGGCCCGGACGACGTCGCGATCGACATCGCCTACGCCGGCATCTGCCACTCGGACATCCACACCGTCCGCGGTGAGTGGGGCCCCATCCAGTACCCGCAGGTCGTCGGCCACGAGATCGTCGGCCACGTCACCGAGGTCGGCGCGAACGTCACCAAGCACAAGGTCGGCGACCGCGTCGGCGTCGGCTGCATGGTGAACTCGTGCGGCGAGTGCGAGAACTGCGTCGCCGGCCAGGAACAGTACTGCCTCAAGGGCAACATCGGCACCTACGCCAGCGTCGACCCCGCCGACGGCTCGATCACCCAGGGCGGCTACTCGCAGGCCGTCGTCGTGAACGAGGACTTCGTGCTCCGCGTCCCCGAGTCGCTCGACATCGAGAAGGTCGCGCCGCTGCTCTGTGCCGGCATCACCACCTACTCGCCGCTCCACCACTGGAAGGCCGGCCCCGGCACGAAGGTCGCCGTCGTCGGCATGGGCGGGCTCGGCCACATGGCCGTCAAGATCGCCGTCGCGCTCGGCGCCGAGGTCACCGTCCTGTCGCAGACCACCTCGAAGGAAGCCGACTCGCTCCGCTACGGCGCGAAGGCCCACTACGCGACGAAGGACCCGGAGACGTTCGAGAAGCTCGCGAACTCCTTCGAGCTCATCATCAACACCGTCTCGGCGAAGATCCCGATGGGTTCCTACCTCGGCCTGCTCAAGGTCGACGGCACCCTCGTCAACGTCGGTGCACCGTCCGAGCCGCTCGAGGTGCCGGCCTTCGCGCTCATCCCGCGTCGGCTCAGCTGGGCTGGTTCCGCCATCGGCGGCATCCAGGAGACCCAGGAGATGCTCGACTTCTGCGCCGAGCACGGGATCCTGCCGGAGACCGAGCTCATCAGCGCCGACCAGATCAACGAGGCCTACGAGCGCGTCCTGTCCTCGGACGTCCGCTACCGCTTCGTGATCGACGCGGCCACGCTGGCGTAGTCGTCACCACATGATGGACGGAAGGCCCGGTACCAGCTGGTACCGGGCCTTCCGTCTGTCGTCTCCGGACCGTCAGCCGACCTCGTCACCGGACGGCAGCGCGCCGCACCAGTCGACGGAACCGGCGTCGATGCTCGCCTCGAGCGCCCCGGAGGCCGCATCGACGATGCTCACGAGCTCGCCGTTCGCCGACTTCGTCGCGACCGCGACGAACTGGCTGTTCGGGGACGGGCAGACCGCGGTGACGCTCGCGTCCTCCGGGATCGTCACGGGCAGCCGGGAGGCGCGCCCCCCGTCGACACGCACGATCCGTGCCGCGATGGTGCCGTCCGACCGCACGTCCCCCAGCACCCGCAGGTACGTGTCGTCGGACAGCTGGGCGATGCGGCCGAGGACGGCCGCATCCGTGCTGGCCGCGGGGGCCTGCAACGCCGACTTGGACCCGTCGGTCAGGTCCAGCCGTTCGATGCCGGTGCCCGTCTCGACGACGGCCGTGGTGCCGGTGCCGACGAAGCCGTGCAGGTAGGTCGCGCTGCCGAGCCGGACCGGGTCGGCGCGACCGCTCATGTCGACGAGCACCAGGTCGTCGCTGCCCGTCCGGACCAGGGCACTCTCGGTGCGCGGGACGTAGGCCCACTGCCCGACGGTCATCGGCACGGCACCCGTCTTCGGCTTGCCGTTCGCGGCGATCGCGGTGGGCATGTGCGTGCCCGTCATGTCGACCACGTACAGGCCGGTGTTCCGGGACTGCCCGGTCGAGGTGTCGGCGTACTCGAACCCGAACGAGGCCCCGTCGTCCGCGACGTGGAGCGCCGTGACCCGCCCCTCGGACGTCGGCAGGGTGAGGTGCTCGACGGGGGCGTCGTCGTCCTGCACGCCGCCGCTCAGCGCCACGATGTCGACGGAGGAGCTGGCGTCCGTGCCGCTCACGACCACCAGCGAGCGGCCGAGCCGGGCGTACTCGCTGATCGCGGTGCCCTCGTAGACGGTCGTGGCGCCGCCGGCGTCGAGGGAGCGCCGGACGATGCGGTCCTTCGCGCCTGCCTGCCCGGGGACCAGGGCGAGCACGTCGGTGCTGCCGGTGCGGATCGCCGCCGTCAGGTCGGACGTCGCACGTTGTCCCGGCGCCCGGACACCCGCGACCGTGACGGTGTAGTCGCGGTCGTAGGCCAGCGGCCCGGCGAACTCGACCGCGATGGTGTTGCCGCTCGAGGTCACGGTGTGCGCCGCAGCCGGGCTGACCCGGACGTCGGCGGCGTCGACCTTCTGCAGTGCCTGGTTCGCCGTCAGGATGATCCGCTGGGCCGGCCTCGTGACGAGCCCGGTCGCGTCGTAGGACACGCCGCGGAGCCGCGGACCCTGCTGCGAGCCGACGACCGCGGCGAGCGCGGCGACCACGGCGAGGACGACCACGACGGCCACGTACCGGCGGTGGAACCGGTGCGCGACCGGGCGGCGCTCGCGGCGCCGCTCGGAGCTCGCGCCCGTCTCAGTACTCATACGGGTCCTTGGGCTGCGCGACCTCGGTGACCTTCGCGGCCTTGACGACGATGCGGGCGTCGGCGGACTGGTCCGGGTTCGCTGCGAGGGCGCCGCGGACGGTGACCCACTTCCCCTCGTCGGGGACGGTGCCGCTGCCGCCACCGCTACCGTCGTCGTCGCCGGGCACGACGCTGAGGCCGACGGGTTGCGCGTCCACGGCGCAGCAGCTGATCACGAAGCGGGTCAGGGTGAACGACCCGTCGTCACCGGGCACCACGAAGCCCGTCAGTTCGACCTGCTTGCCGACGAGTGCCGTGGTGTCGGTGGTCTGCCGGATCAGGGCCGCCCAGTCCTTGACGCCGTACTCCGAGGTGTCGACGCCCTCGCTGCCGAGCAGGGACACCGCTGCCTCGGAACCGGTGGCGTTCGACAGGGTCGCCGAGTCGACGCTCCGCTGCTGTGCGGTGCGGGCGGACAGCGTCGTCGGGGGCAGGACGAGCATCGCGACGGTGACACCGACCGTGATGATGGCGGCTGCACTGCCGAGCACGACGCGGACGGCGCGACGACGGCCGAGCCCGCGCCGCCCCCGATCGCCATCTGGCTCGTGCTCGTCCGCGTCATCGCCGTGCGTGTGGCCGTGCCCGCGGGCGATGACCACCAGGCCGGCGATCGACGCGGGCACCCCGACGGCGGCGAGCACGACCGTGAACACCGAGTAGCGCGGGTTGATGTACAGGTCGAGTTGCCCGACCAGCGCCAGCCACAGCGTGCAGAGCGCAACGGCCAGCACCGACCCGAGGCCCAGGTACGCGGGCGCGTTGCTGCGTGCATCAGACGAGGACATTCATCACCAACCCGACGGCTCCGGCGAACAGGACGCACACGACGGACAGCAGCACCAGGAAGCGGACCCGGAACGTCGTGCGCAGCAGGGCGATCATCTTGACGTCGATGATCGGCCCGATGATCAGGAACGCCGTGATCGACCCCGGCAGGAACGTCGAGGCGAAGGACAGCGCGAAGAAGGCGTCGACGTTCGAGCAGAGCGACACGGTCATCGCCAGCAGCATCATCGCCGCGACGGACAGCACCGGGTTCGAGCCGATCGCGACCAGGGTCGAGCGGGGCACGGCGACCTGGATCGCGGCGGCCAGCCCGGCACCGACGAACAGTGCCGGCATCATCGTCGCCGTCTCGCCGCCGAACTGCGCGGCGCTCTGCCGCCAGCGGTGCAGGCCCCGGGGCGCTCCGACGGCCGCACGGCACCGGGCCTCGAAGGCGGGGAGCAGCAGGTCGGCCGGACGGCGGTGCGCGGCGACGATCCAGCCGACGAGGTTCGCGACGACGAAGCCACCGACGATGCGCACCGGCAGGATCCACCCCGACCAACCGAACGCCTGCGCGGTGCTGATGATGACGAGCGGGTTGAGGATCGGGGCAGCGACCAGGAACGTGACCGCCTCGGCCGGCGTGAACCCGCGCATCATCAGACCGCGGGCCAGCGGGACGTTGCCGCACTCGCACACCGGGAACAGCATCCCGATCAGGGAGATCACGGCCCGACGACCGAAGGCGTTCTGCGGCAGGACCTTCTCGAGCGCACCGACCGGTACCCAGACCTCGACGACGATCGACAGCACGATGCCGAGCACCACGAAGGGCAGGGACTCGACGACGACGCTGATCGCCAGCGTCAGGAAGTCCTGCACGACGTCGGGCAGCCCGGTCGTCCCGATGCTCGGGGAGAACAGCCGGATGCCCAGCAGGACGACGACGGCGAGCAGCACCAGGCCGGGGCCGGTGAGGCTCCGGGTGCGCTGCGGCGGCCGCGTGGTCGTCGTCACCGGGACAGGATAGGCGACGCGTCCTGCCCGGGGCTGCGCGCCCCTCGCACCGTGCGAGTTCGGTCACCCCGTTCAGGGTTGCCCGCTCGGTGCAGGTATGAAGCGCCGCACGGAGCCACCAACGCCGCACGGGTTCGCGGACCCGGCACCGTGCACGCGCTCCGGGCACCGTGCAGCGGTCAGACCCGGGCGATCCCTGCCACGTGCCGGTCCAGCGTGTCGATCGCCCACGAAGCGTCACCCCCGGGGTCGACCCGCACGATGTGCATCGCGAGCCCGTCCACCAGGGCGTGCAACCGCCGGGTCTCGTACGGCACGGCAGCGTCCGGCACCCCGACCGCGCGGAGGATCTGCGCGCACCACTGGCGCATCTCGTCGACGACCCGGTCGTGGAACGGCCGGAGTTCGGCGTCGGTCAGGGCGGCGGTGCCGAGGCCGAGGTAGACGTCGAGCTCGATGCGCCGCTCCTCGTCGAGGGGCAGCAGCTCGAGCAGGACCGCGTGCGCGTAGGCGGTCCCGCGCAGGTCCCGCGGCACGGAGTCGACCCGGGCCGCGGTCGCGTCGAACACCAGCTCGAGCGCGTGCGACCGGACACTCGCCTGGGTCGGGAACGTGTAGCGGACCGTGCTCGGCGGCAGCCCGGCCTCGGCGGCGACGTTCCGGACGCTCAGTGCCCCGAGGCCATCGCGGGCGAGGACCCGGCACGCCGCCTCGGACACGGTGCGGCGCCGTTCGTCGACGTCCATGCTCCTGGCCACGACGCCATACTCGCACAGTCGTACCAACTCGTGCTACCGTCGAGGTCGTTGTCGCACAGTCGTACGACAACGGGAACCACAACGACCCCCGCAGGAAAGGACATCGTCATGGCATGGGCAATCCTCGTGCTCAGCGGCGTGCTCGAAGCCGTCTGGGCCACCGCCCTCAGCGCCTCGAACGGCTTCAAGAAGGTCGTCCCGACAATCGTGTTCGTCGCCGGGATGGCCCTGAGCATGGTGGGGCTGGCGTTCGCGATGAAGACCATCCCGGTCGGCACCGCGTACGCCGTCTGGGTCGGCATCGGCGCATCCCTGACCGTGGTCGTCGCGATCCTCCGCCGCCAGGAAGCCGCGTCCTTCGCCCGACTCGCCCTGGTCTTCGGTCTCGTGGCGTGCGTCATCGGCCTCAAGGTGGTGAGCTGACGTGGCGTGGATCGTCCTGTTCGTCAGCGCCGCGCTCGAGACCGTCTGGGCGACCGCCCTCGGCGAGAGCGACGGTTTCACCGAACTCCGACCGACGATCGTGTTCGGGGTCACGATCGTGATCAGCCTCGTCGCGTTCGGCTACGTCCTGCAGCACATCCCGATCAGCACGGCGTACGCGGTGTGGACCGGGACCGGCGCCGCCCTCACCGTGCTCTGGGGCATGGCCACCGGCGCGGAGCCCGTCACCGTCCTGCGCCTGCTGTTCATCGCCGGCATCGTCGGGTGCGTCGTCGGCCTCAAGCTCGTGCCGGCACGCCCCGCCGCGGAGCGCGCCACTCCCGTCGCGGAAGCGACAGATCTCCGCGGATGATCCGCGGGCAACTGTCGCTCTCGCGAAGGTGACGGCAGCGCCATCCGCAGGGCTGTCGCTTTCACGACGCAGCGCCCTGGACGCGCGCCGGGACGGACGGGAGGCCCGGTGCCAGCTGGCACCCGGCCTCCCGTCCGTCAGGTGGTCAGGCGATCAGACGGACGCGCCCGTCCACTCGTCCTCGGCGGCGACGTGGTCGCTGCCGACCGTGCCGGCCGCCATCGCGGCAGCAGCACGCGCCGCGTGCGACGGCGGGTCCGACGGCACGTCAAGGGGGCGACCCTCGTCGTTGAGCTTGCGCAACTCCGGCACGATGTCCGTCGCCAGGATGTCGATCTGCTCGAGCACCGTCTTGAGCGGCAGGCCGGCGTGGTCGATGAGGAACAGCTGGCGCTGGTAGTGCCCGACGTGGTCCTTCATCGCGGCGTACCGGTCGATGACCTGCTGCGGCGAACCGACGGTGAGCGGGGTCTGGGCGGTGAAGTCCTCCATCGAGGGGCCGTGACCGTAGACCGGGGCGTTGTCGAAGTAGGGCCGGAACTCGTCGATCGCGTCCTGCGAGTTCTTCCGCGCGAAGAACTGCCCACCGAGCCCGACGATCGCCTGGTCGGCGCGGCCGTGCCCGTAGTGCTCGAAGCGCTGGCGGTACAGGCCGACCATCTGCTCGGTGTGCTGGATCGGCCAGAAGATGTTGTTGTGGAAGAAACCGTCGCCGTAGTACGCGGCCTGCTCGGCGATCTCCGGCGTGCGGATCGAGCCGTGCCAGACGAACGGCGGGACACCGTCGAGCGGACGCGGGGTCGAGGTGAAGCCCTGCAGCGGCGTGCGGAACTTGCCCTGCCAGTTGACGACGTCGTTCTCCCACAGCTGGCGGACGAGCGCGTAGTTCTCGATCGCCAGGTTGACGCCCTGACGGATGTCCTGCCCGAACCACGGGTAGACCGGGCCGGTGTTGCCGCGCCCCATCATGAGGTCCATGCGGCCGTCGGACACGACCTGGAGCATCGCGTACTCCTCGGCGATGCGCACCGGGTCGTTCGTGGTGATCAGCGTGGTCGACGTGGACAGGGTGATGTCCTTCGTCTTCGCGGCCAGGTAGGCGAGCAACGTGGTCGGCGACGAGGCCACGAACGGCGGGTTGTGGTGCTCACCGGTCGCGAAGACGTCGAGGCCGGCCTGGTCGGCGTGCTCGGCGATCGTCAGGATGTCGCGGACGCGCTGGGTGTCGTCCGGCGTGGTGCCGGTCGTGGGGTCGGTCGTGACGTCACTGACCGTGAAGATGCCGAACTGCATGTTGCGCCGCCTTTCGCGATATCGATGCGTTTGCATCGACTTGCTCGGTACAACGTAGCGCACGGCGTGGCATTCCCGCCAGGCTCGCGCCCGTCGGTCGGTACTGTCGCGCGGCCTGGAGGCCCGGCTCGGCTCCCCGGGTCAGCCGGCGGACCGCAACGTGGCCGGGTCGGTGCGCGCGGCGTGGTGCATCCCGTCCAGGAACCAGACCGCGGTGACCACCGCCAGGACGCTCGCACTGGACGCCAGCCGCCCCGCGAGCAGGATCGCGGCATGGTCGTACGCACCGTCACCGGCCAGCCCGACCACGAGCGCCGCGACACCGATCGCCAGCGTGGCCCCGGTCACCACGAGGAGCACGACGCTCACCACCCGCCGCGGGCCTCGTCGACCGTCACGGTCACCCCGGAGCCCGCGGTCGACCCGGGGACCGACCGCCCGGACGATCCCGAGCCAGAACACCGCGATCGCGCAGGCACCGATGATGTCGCTGACCCGGTGCCAGCCGTAGACCACGGTCTGGTTCGCCACGAACACCGCGTAGCCCGCGCCGACGATGGTCACCAAGGGGCGGAACCGACGAGGCGTGACCATCAGGACCGCGAACAGCGCCGCCAGCGCGATCGTCGCGTGCCCCGACGGGAACGAGTTCGGCGTCGTCGACTGGGCGATCTCCGGGCGCACGGCGATACGCTTGACGAGCGTCGAGGTGGCCGCCGACGCGAGCACCACGACCCCCGCGCCGAGCCCCACCGAGAGCCGCCGTCTGGCGAACGCCACGGCGACGATCACGACGACGAGCAACAGGATCACCGGCACCGAGATGACGTTGAGGGCAGTGTCCGAGCTGAACAGGTCGGACTCCCGGACCCCGCCGAGCGCGGCGTCCTCCGCTTTCTGACCGACCGGGGTCAGCACCGCGACCCCGTAGACGAGAGGCACGATCACGAACCCCAGAGCCGCAAGCGCAGCCCACCGCACCCGCCGCGAGACCAAGGGTCCACGCGATTCGGATGCGCTGCGCTCGGGTGTCAAGGTCACCGGGCTGGTCCTCCTCGGAGTGGTCGTCGTCGGGCTCCTCGCACGACTGGCAGCGGCGCTGCGATTGGGTCGGTCGGGGTCCGACACGATACCGTTGGAGCACCGGCCGGAGGCTGGGAACCGCACCCCTGTCGGCCGCGCACTCCGCGCCACGACGACGGGATCGGTGATCCCCGCCGGGCCGTCGCACCACGCGGGACCGACGCACGTCGCGTCGGCAGTGTACGAGGAGGAAACCGAAGTGGCCATCAAGGAACCGGGCATTACCGCCTCGCCGAACCGGGGGCTCGCACTCACGGCCGGCGGCGTCCTCGCACTCTGGGGCGTCCTGGGCTTCTTCTTCGCCGCCGACGGCGACCCCGGCTTCTTCAACCGCCAGGGCGGCATGCTGTGGAACGCGTTCGGCGTGAACCCGGCGCTCTGCCTGGTGTGGGTGCTGCTCGCCGTGGTCCTGCTCATCACCGGCCTCGGCAACACCATCGGCTCCCGCAACGGCAACCTGCTCGTCGGAGTCCTGCTCGTGGTCTTCGCGGTGTACGGCTTCGTCTTCGTGGACACCTCGGCCAACGTCTTCGCGCTCAACACCACGGACAACGTCTTCCACGCGATCGTCGGTGTGATCCTGCTGCTCACCGCACTCGGTGCCGACAAGGAGAACCTCCGCGCGCTGCGTGCCGCGCGCGCCTGACGCCTCCGCTCGACTGCACTTCCCGACGCCCGTCTGCCGCTCCGGCAGGCGGGCGTCGTCGCGTGTGCGGGGTCGGTGCGGGGTCGGTGCGGGCATCGCGTGTGGGGGGCCGGTGCGGGCGCGCGGGCCGGTCACGAACTGTCGGATGCGGAGCGTCCAGGCGACGACGAGTGACCACTCGACACAGGACCAACGGGGAGTCGTGACCGCCCGTCAGTGTGCGACAGGCACGCAGGCGTGCCCGCACCGACGTTCCTCGGCGCGAGGCCGATGCAGAAGACCGACCGGGTCAGTCCGACGCGCCGGTCAGCTTCCGGTCAGTCCGCGTCGGCGTCGGCGTCGGCGTCGGCGTCGGGCTTCGCCTTCGGGGCTTCGAGCTCGGTGGCGACGATGCGCGGTGCCTCGGACATGAAGCGTCGGACGTCCAGGTCGACGATGATGTCCTGCGGGCGGAGCGGGCGCGTCAGGAACAGCCCCTCGAGCGAGGTCAGCCGCGACAACGCCACGTAGGTCTGGCCGGCGCTGAACACCCGGTTGCCGAGGTCGACCACGGCCCGGTCGTACGTGCTGCCCTGGGACTTGTGGATGGTCACGGCCCAGGCGAGCCGGAGGGGGAACTGCTGGAACTCCCCGACCGTGTCCTTCTTGAGTTCCTTCTTGTCCGCGTCGTACGAGTACTTGAACTTCTCCCACACCGACGGCTGGACCTCGAACGACTCCCCGTCGACGTCGACCCACACGGTGTCGCGGATGGCGGTCACGATGCCGAGGGTGCCGTTGACCCAGCGCTGGTCGGCGTCGTTGCGCAGGAACATCACGTGCGCGCCGGGCTTCAGCTCGAGGGCTTCGTCGGCGGGGAAGTTCCGTCCGCCGAAGTCACCGTTGACGTCGGCCTTGGCGGTCTTCACCTTGCCGGGCAGCCGCTCGAGGGCCGCCTTGTTGATCCGCGCCACGGTGTCGTTGCGGGTCGCCAGGGTGATGGCGTCGTCCGGAGCCGGGCGCGCTCCGGCGGTGTTGAGCTGCTCAGCGATGTCCGCGGTGACCCGACCGTGCCGGACGGCGGTGAGCATCGCGGCGAAGGCGTCGTCGCGCTGCCGGTGGACGGTGGCGAGCTCGATGATGTTGAGCTCGGCCTCGAGCCACACCTTGGCGTCGAAGAACCACATCGACCGGTAGTGGTCGGTGAAGTAGGCGCGCTCATCGGCATCGCCGGGCACCGGGGGCAGCTGGTACGGGTCGCCGAACATCACGACCTGCACACCGCCGAACGGCTCGAACTGCCGACCACGGGCCTTGCGGAGCGATCGGTCCATGCCGTCGAGCAGGTCGGCGTTGACCATCGAGACCTCGTCGATGACCAGGGTGTCGATCGTGTTGAGGAGCTTGCGGGTGTCCGGGCCCTGCCGCAGCTCGGCGTCGGCGATGAGCCCGATCGGCAGCCGGAACAGCGAGTGGATCGTCTGGCCGCCGACGTTGAGCGCGGCGACCCCCGTCGGGGCACAGATGACGACCTGCTTCTCGGTGTTCCACGACAGGTGGTTGAGCAGCGTGGACTTGCCCGTGCCGGCCCGGCCGGTGATGAACACGTGGTCGCGGGTGTGCTCGATGTACTCGAAGACCGCGCGCTGTTCGTCGCTCAGCTCGATGCTCATCGGGCGTCCGCTCCGGGCGAGGGTTCGAGGTCGTCGCTGCCGTCGTCGAAGTCCAGGTCGTCCTGGTCGGCGCGGGCAGCGGGGACGTCGGGCACGGTCGCCCCGGCGTCAGGAGCGTCGGCGGCGACAGCATCGCCAGCGGCGACGGCAGCGCCAGTGCCAGTGCCAGTGCCAGTGCCAGCGCCAGTGGCAGCGGGGGCGGGGGCGGCCGCATCCCCCGGGGCCGCTCCGTCTCGCCGGAGCCGCACGAGCACCACCACGACGACGGTCGCCAGGAGCAGCGTGCCGGCGACGATCAACACGAGGCCGGCCCGGGCCTGGTCGACGAGCGGACCCGGCCCCCACGTCCGGCCCATCGCGCCGAACCACGAGGCCTGCAGCAGCCCGAGCGGGCCGCGCATCGCGATGCCGAGCGACACCGTGCCCGTCGCGATCACCACGGCCCCGACGATCCGGACGACCGCGGCAGCCGTGGTCGGACGCCGCTGCCCGACCGGGACCGGGGTGCAGAGCGTGGGGACGGCCAGCAGCCCGACGAGCAGGAACACGGCGTCGCTGACGGTGCGACCGGTGGGGTCGCTCACCGACCACCGGACGGCATCGGTGGCGAAGAAGGCCCACCACACCGCCGCCGCGAGCAGGAACGCGGGGAACGGCTGCGCCAGGTACCGGACGGACGGGTGCTCGACGATGACGTCCGTCCACTCGCGCACCCCTGTGCTGTCGTCGTGCCGGGGGTGCACGGCCGCACGGATGAGCGCGACGGGTGCCGCCGCCCACACCAGGGCGGGGACCACCAGGCCGAGCAGCACGTGGGCACCGACGTTGGCCGAGATGAGGAACCGGTCGTACTGGTGCAGCGAGCCCGAGGTCGCGACCACCAGGGACACGATCGCCAGGGCTGCGGCGATCGAGCGTCGCGCCGGCCACCGCACGCCGCTCCGCCGCAGTCGCACGACGCCGGCCACGTAGGTCGCGGCGAGCAGCACGGCGGCCATCAGCCAGAACAGGTCGATGTTCCACTGGGTCAGCCAGCCCCACGCACCGGGTGCGTGCGGCAGCAGGTCGTCGGTCAGGAGCTCCGCCGGGCTCGGGTCGGTGGTCTTGCTCAGGGCGATCTGGTCAACGGGGGTGGCCGTGCGCCCGAGTGCCGCCGCGAAGCCCGAGGCGACGCCCATCACCGCGAGCTCGACGACGATCAGGGTCCAGAAGGGCCGCTGCCGACCGGGCGAGGTGGTCAGGGCGCGGATGGCCCGACGACGCTGCACGGCGCCGAGGACCCCCATGGCGACGATCGCGCCGATCTTCACCAGGACGAGCGTGCCGTACGGGGTGAACAGGTTCGACAGCGCCCCGACGCGGATCTGCGCCGACGCGGTGCCGGAGACGGCGACGAGCACGAAGCACCCGAGGGCGATGCTCGAGTACCGGGCCACGACCGCGGCCAACCGGTCGCCGGGCAGCACCCAGCGCAGCAGCACGAGCATGACGAGCCCACCGACCCACAGCGCCGCACCGACCAGGTGCAGCCCCAGTGCCGTGACGGCGGCGTCGTGGCTCGCAGTACCGGCGGCGTGCCCCTGCTGTGCGAGCGGGATCAGGCCGATCATCGAGACCGCGGCGGTCAGGGCGACCATGCCCCGCGAACGGACTGCGAAGCAGAGCACCGTGACGGCCGCGGCGACGAGGACGGTCACGAGCCAGGCCAACCCGAGCTCGGTGCCGGTGAGGAAGACCCCCATCGACTGCCCGAACTGCTCGTCGATGCTGATGCGCGAACCGGCGACGCTGAGGAACGTGCAGAACGTGGCGACGGCCGACGCGACCGTCCAGATGCCACTCGCCCCGGCCGCGACGTCGATCGCACGGTTCCACTCGGGTCCGGAACGCGACAGCCCGACGGTCGCCAGCGCGAGCCCGCCGATCGTCGTGGCCGCGGACAGGTCGACGACGAGCCGAGCGATCGGCAGCCCGAAGCGGACGACGGGCCCGGGGTCGGCGATGAGCGCGGGGTTCGCTCCCCCGCCGATGACGAGTGCCGTGAGCAGCGCCACGAACCCGACGAGCAGGAGCACGGCGGGACCGGCGATGCGCGCGATCCGATTCACCCGTCAAGCCTAGGCGGTGCCCACCCGGCCACCGAACGGGGCGGGCCGATCTGTGCAAACCGCAACGGGCCTCCAGGCCGTGACGGCCCCGGGAACGACGAAAGGGACGGCCGAAGCCGTCCCTCTCGATGTGCGGAGCAGTCTTACTTGACCGCAGCCTTGAGCTTCGAGCCGGCGCTGACCTTGACCGAGTCGCTCGCGGCGATCTCGATGGCGTCACCCGTCTGCGGGTTGCGGCCGGTGCGGGCGGCGCGGTGCGTCTTCTCGAAGGCGATCCAACCGGGGATCGTGACCTTCGTGCCGTCGGCGACGGACGACGAGACGACGCTGAAGAGCGCGTCGACGACGCCGTTGACGGTGGCCTGGCTCTGGCCGGACTCAGCGGCGACGGCAGCGACGAGCTCGGTGCGGTTCAGTGACTTGTCAGCCATGGATGTCCTCCTCGGACTTCTTGCAGTATCGGTCGGACGCACATGTCGTCCGGCGCCCGGAGCGGGTGCCCCGTGCCACGGTGCCAGTGGGCCGAGGGCCCGGCGGAACCGGAGTTGAACCTACCAGCCGCAGGGGGCGAAAACCGCCGACTCGCCCGGATTTCCGGGGTTGTCGGGGCTCCGAAGGGGTGCTGGAGGGGCAGATGTGACGAATGAACGGTCGCGTGTACCCCGTACACAGCGAACGCCCCGCCACCTGGAGGTGACGGGGCGTCGGGTACTGCGAGTGCTTACCAGGAGCTCTTCGTGATGCCGGGGAGCTCGCCGCGGTGGGCCATGTCACGGAAACGGACACGGCTGATGCCGAACTCACCGAGGTGGCCACGGGGGCGGCCGTCGATGGCGTCACGGTTGCGGTAGCGGATGGGCGATGCGTCGCGGGGCAGCTTCTGCAGGCCCACGCGGGCGGCCTCACGCGACTCGTCGGTGCCGTTCGGGTCCACGAGGGCCTTCTTCAGCTCGAGACGACGCTCGGCGTAACGCGCGATGATGACGGCACGCTGGTTGTTCTTCGCGATCTTGCTCTTCTTCGCCATGCTTAGCGCTCCTCACGGAAGTCGACGTGCTTGCGGATCACCGGGTCGTACTTCTTCAGCACGAGTCGGTCGGGGTTGTTCCGACGGTTCTTCTTGGTCACGTAGGTGAACCCGGTGCCCGCCGTCGAGCGGAGCTTGATGATCGGACGGATGTCCTGACCCTTTTTCGCCATCAGATCTTCTCCCCACGGGCAAGGAGATCCTTGACGACGGACTCGATGCCACGTGCGTCGATCACCTTGATGCCCTTCGCGCTGAGCGTGAGCGTGACGTTACGACGAAGCGACGGCACGTAGTACGTCTTCTTCTGCACGTTCGGGTCGAAGCGACGCTTCGTCCGGCGGTGCGAGTGCGAGATGTTGTGACCGAAGCCGGGAACGGCGCCGGTCACCTGGCACACTGCTGCCATGGTTTCCTCCTGAGTACCGTGCGACCGGACGGCCGCACCCAAGTTCACTTGCCTGGTGCACACGCGCAGTGCCACCGGAGTGGCCGTGCGAGGGGGTTGTGTGCACCGCCCAGGTCCGCATCCCCTGTCGAAGGAGAGCCGGACACCGCGCGACCGCGGCGTTCGCGACGGTCGGAGGGCTTGGAACAACGGGTCCGCCGCGCGGACGCGGAGAACCAGGGGTCCACGTTACGCGACGACCGGGCGTGTCGCAAGCCGGGCCTCCAGGCCTGGAGGTCCGTGGCGGCTGGACAGGGCCGCTCACGTGGCCGCGTTGGTCGCGTCCACGGCGTTCGAGTGCGCCCGGCGCCCGGGCCCGCGGCCCTACGGGGCCTGCGTCGGCTTCGGCGCGAGCGCCTGCACCATGAGCTCACCGAGCTGCTGCGGCGCCGTGAACATCGGCCAGTGGCCGGTCTCGAGCCCGACGATGGAGAGCTCCTCGGTCGCGACGAGCTCGGCCGCCCAGGCCTGGTGGTCCGCCACCATCGCGAGCAGCTCGGCGGCGGGGATCTCGCAGGTGATGATCGTCGCCGGGATCGTGTGCCGTGCGGTGTCGGCGTAGTGGAACCGGTCCGACGGCACCGAGGCAGGCTCGGGGATCGCCCGGTGTTCGACGTCCTGCCGCACCTCGGGCGTCATGCCCCGGACCGTGGCGGGCTCCCAGATGTCCCACGACGGCAGCGGCACGGCCCCGTCGACCACGGGCAGCTCGTCGTTGACGCACCCGCCCTCGGGCCCCGGGAACGTGTCGACGTAGAGCAGGTGCGCGACGAGCGACGGGCGCTGGTCGGCAGCCATGTACGCGATCGGTCCGGCGCCGGAGTGCCCGGCCAGGACGACGGGTTCGTCGGCCGACGCGACGTCGTCGAGGATGGCGACCAGGGCAGCCACCTGTTCGTCGAGTGTGTCACCGTCGCGGGTGACGGCCTGCACCGAGTGCCCGGCTTCGCGGAGCACCGGGGCGACGTCGTCCCACGCGCTCGCGTCGAGCCAGAACCCCGGGACCAGGATGACGTGCATGCGGGGCAGGTTACTCGCCGGTCGGGTCCGTCGCGCGGGCGGCCGTGCACACGGCGCAGTCGCCGAAGATGTCGACGACGTGGCTGGCGTTGGTGAACCCGTTGGCGGCGGCGACGTCCTGCGCCCACTGCTCCACCGGGTCCGCCTCGATCTCGACGGTCCGACCGCAGTTCCGGCAGATCAGGTGGTGGTGGTGCGTGTCCGTCGTGCAGGCCCGGTAGAGCGATTCGCCGTCCTGCTGCAGCGAGTCGGCACCGCCCTCGGTCGCCAGGTCGGCGAGCGCCCGGTAGACGGTGGCCAGGCCGATGGTCGAGCCCTCGTCCCGCAGGTGCTGGTGCAGCGCCTGCGCGCTGACGAACCCCTCGGTGGAGTCGAGGGCGCCGCGCACCGCTTCGCGTTGCCACGTGTTCCGCTTCGTCTTCTGCACGGCGTTCATGCTGGCACCTCTTCCTTCCGACCGGCTGTCGACGTCGTCCCTGCCGGGAGGCCCGGCTCGTCCCCGCCACGCTGGCCCCGGCCGGCGACACGGTTGCGTCCCCGCTTGTCGCGTCGCGACCCGATGATCCGGCAGACCACCCAGATCGCGAACGAGATGGTCGTCACGTAGGGGCTGATCGGCAGTCCGCCGCCCAGTGCGAGCAGGATGCCACCGACGACCGACGTCACCGCGAACACCGTCGACAGCACCGGCACGACGACCGGGTGCGAGCTGAGGCGCAGCGCCGCGGCGGCCGGGGTGACGAGCAGGGACAGCACGAGCAGCGCCCCGACGATCTGCACCGACACGGCGGTGGCCAGTCCGAGCACGAGCATGAACACGATCGCCAGGGTGCGGACCGGGATCCCCGCGGCCGCAGCCACGTCGGGGTCGACCGAGGCGAACATCAGCGGACGCCAGATGACGAGCAGCGTCGCGACGACGATCGCGGCGACCACGATCAGGACCGTCAGCTGCGGGTTGTCGACCGAGACGATCTGCCCGGTGAGCAAGCCGAACTTGTTCGCGGCACGGCCCTTGTAGAGCGCCAGGCAGAGGATGCCGAGCCCGAGCCCGAACGGCATGAGGACGGCGATGATCGAGTTGCGTTCCCGGGCCCTGGAGCCCAGCAGACCGATGAGCAGGGCGGCGACGACCGAGCCGACGAGCGAGCCGGAGACGACGTTCACCCCGAGCAGCAGCGACGCACTGGCTCCGGCGAACGAGAGCTCCGAGATGCCGTGCACGGCGAACGGCATGTTCCGGGCGACGACGAACGGGCCGATGAGCCCGCCGACGATGCCGAGCACCGCGCCGGCCCAGATCGAGTTCTGCACCAGCACGAGGAGCTGGCCGTAGTCCTGGAACGAGAAGACGGTCGACAGCAGGTCCATCAGATCCGCCCGTCGTCGGGCTGGTCGGCGTGCGGGTCGACCTCGCCCGGGTGGTGCTCGTGGGCCTCGTTCGCCCCGACGATGACGATGCGCCCCATGGTGCGGACGACGTCGACGGGCGTGCCGTACAGGTCGCTCAGGACGTCGGCGCGCAGGACCTCGTCGGGCGAACCGATCCGGAACCGGCCCCCGGCGATGTAGAGCACGCGGTCGACGACGTCGAGGATCGGGTTCACGTCGTGGGTCACGAAGAGCACGGCGGCCTGGCGCTGCCGGCGCTCGCGGTCGATGAGCTCGGTGATCCCGCGCTGGTGCCGCAGGTCGAGGGAGATGAGGGGTTCGTCGCAGAGCAGCAGGGCGGGGTCGGCGGCGATGGCCTGCCCGACACGCGTGCGCTGCTGCTCGCCACCGGAGAGCTCGGCGACGGGGGCGTCCGCGAACGCGGTGGCGCCGACCTCGTCGAGGACCCGGTCGATGCGTGCCCGGTCGGCCTTCGAGGCCCGCCGGATGCCCCATCGGTGTCCGGTCACGCCCTGGGCGACCATGTCCCGTGCGCGCAGGGGTGTCCCGGCTTCCATCAGGCGCTGCTGCGGGATGTAGCCGATCTTCCGGTGGCCGCGGTGCACGGGCTGCCCGAGGAACGACATCGTCCCGCTCGTCAGCCGCTGCTGCCCGAGGACCGTTCGGAGCAGAGAGGTCTTGCCGGCGCCGTTCGGCCCGAGGACCGCGACGAACTCCCCCGGCGCGAGGTCGAGGTCGAGGCCTGCCCAGAGCTTCCGGGCGCCGTAGGACAACCCGGCGTCGCGGAGCGCGAGGACCGGACGAGCCGCAGCCCGGTCGTCCACCGAGGTGGTCGCCGGGCCGTGGGTCGCCGCTGCTGCGGTCGAGGTCGTCACTTCTGGAGCGCTGCCTTCACCGCGTCGATGTTCGCCTGCTGCCACGAGACGTAATCCTGCCCCTTGGGGAGCGTCTCCGTGACACCGACGACGGGGATGTCGTTCTGCTCGGCGGCCTTCTGGACCTGTTCGGTCTCGGGG
The DNA here is from genome assembly GCF_015350855.1 of Curtobacterium sp. VKM Ac-2889. Classification (NCBI taxonomy): domain Bacteria; kingdom Bacillati; phylum Actinomycetota; class Actinomycetes; order Micrococcales; family Microbacteriaceae; genus Curtobacterium; species Curtobacterium sp. VKM Ac-2889. The sequence continues at coordinate 897,987 of NZ_JADKSC010000002.1, forward strand.
CTCGACGCCTGGTTGTTGTAGGCGAGGAGCTGCACGCGCTTGCCGGTGAACAGCGCGAGGGTGTCGCGGAGGGCCGCCGGCGGGACGTCGTCGCCTTCCTCGATGGCCTCGGAGAAGGCGGGCGGGGTCTCGTTCTCGAGGCCCATCGCGTCGAACAGGTACCCGGGCACCGGCTCGGTGTACGCCACCTTGTCGCCGGCGTCCTGCTTCTTGACGGCGTCGGTCTGGGACTCGAGGTCCTGGAGCTTGGTGGTGAGCGTGGCGGCGTTCTTCTGGAACGCGTCCTTGCCGCTCTCGTCGAGTGCGCTGAGGTCCTTCGTGACCGCCTCGACCAGCTTCACCATCGTGGGGTAGCTGTAGAAGACGTGCTCGTTGAACTCGGCACTCCCGCCCTTGTCGAGGCCGGAGAGCTTCACGACGTTGATCGTGTCGGCCTTGGTGTCCGAGGCGTTCGCGAGCGTCGTCATGAAGTCGTCGTAGCCGCCACCGTTCTCGATGAGCAGGTCGGCCTTCGACACGGAGAGCTGCGTGCGGGCACTCGACTCGAAGGAGTGCGGGTCCTGCGACGGGTCACTCAGGATGCTCGTGACGGTGACGGCGTCGCCACCGATGCTCTTGACGATCGAGCCGTAGACGTTCGTGGAGGCGACGACGTTGATCGTGCCGTCGCTGCTGGTGGCCTCCCCCGAGGCAGATGAGGTGGCGCACCCGGTCAGGGCGAGCGCGGCGGCGCCGGCGACGAGCGGGAGGGCGAGGAGGCGGTTGTGCATGGCACGACGCTAACGCCTACTGATAACGATTGTCAAAACCGCTATGAGGGCTCTCAGGGCGACCGCGAGACGGACGGGGGGCCCGGTGCCAGCTGGCACCGGGCCTCCCGTTTCGGAGACGCTCGCGTCTACGGCTTGGTGGCCGCGTCGATCGTGTTCTCGGCGATCGTGTCCTCTTCACGCCCGGGCGTGCGGAGGTTCCACTTCTTGATCACGAAACTGAACAGGAAGTAGTAGACGACCGCGTAGCCGAGGCCGATCGGGATGAGCCAGATCGCACCGTCCGCCTTGCCGAAGTTCAGCACGTAGTCGATCGCACCGGCAGAGAACGAGAAGCCGTCGTGGATCCCCAGGGCGTTCACCAGGGCGAGGGAGGTGCCCGTGAGCACCGCGTGGATCACGTAGAGCGGGAACGCGACGAACATGAACGAGTACTCGAGCGGCTCGGTGATGCCCGTGACGAACGAGGTCAGTGCGGCGGAGATCATGATGCCGCCGACGAGCTTGCGGTTCTGCGGCTTGGCGTTGCGCCAGATCGCCAGGGCACCGGCGGGCAGCGCGAACATCATGATCGGGAAGAAGCCGGTCTGGAAGATGCCGGCGGTCGGGTCGCCGTTGAGGAACCGAGCGATGTCGCCGTGGTAGATCACGCCGTCCGCGCCCGTGAAGCTGCCGAGCTGGAACCACGGGAAGAAGTTGAGCAGCTGGTGCAGCCCGATCGGGATGAGCATGCGGTTCACGAAGCCGAAGATGCCGCCGCCGATGACGGCGTTGTCGGCCACGGCCGTCCCCGCCGCGGTCAGCGCGATGTCGAAGTAGCGGTAGACGAACGACATCGCGACGGCGATGACGAGACCCGCGACCGCGGTGAGGATGGGGACGAGGCGGCGGCCCGAGAAGAACCCCAGGAAGTCGGGCATCTTCGTACGGTGGAACTTCTCCCACATGACCGCGGAGACGAGCCCCATCACGATGCCGCCGAGCACCCCGAAGTTGATCATCGCCTGGTCGCCGTTGGCGTCCTTCACGCCGTCGAGGACGATCGGCGACATCACCTTCCAGACCTCGAACATGACCATGTAGCCGACGACCGCGGCGAGGGCGGTGGTGCCGTCCGACTTTTTCGCCCAGCCGATCGCGATGCCCACCGCGAAGAGCAACGGCAGCCAGTTGAAGACACCGTTGCCAGCAGCCGAGATGACTCCGGCCCACTTGCCGAAGCCGGGGATCGCCCCGAGGAGGTCTGGCTGGCCGATGCGGAGCAGGATGCCCGCGGCGGGCATGACCGCGATCGGCAGGAGCAGGCTCCGTCCGAGGCGCTGGGCTTGTGCGAACAGCCGTGACTGCTTCTTCGGCTTCTTCTTCTCCGGCACATCCGCGGCAGTGGTGGCGCTCATCGGAGGTCCTCTCGTCATTGGGTGGAGCTGTCGGGGTGAGTTGAGTCGTGCAGCCAGCGCAGGTAACCTCGGCGGTGTCGCCAGGTCCGGTCCTGTCCGGTCATGACCAGTTCCGTAGTCTGATCCGAGAGCGGTCCGGTGTCAACCTGCGACGCAAACCCTTAACGAGGAGGAAACGATGGCCGACATCAAGGCAGCCGACATCATCGCCGCACTCGGCGGCGCCGAGAACATCGAAGAGGTCGAGGGCTGCATCACGCGCCTCCGCGTCGAGGTCGAGGACGGGGACCTGGTCGACAAGGCCGCCCTGCAGGCAGCCGGAGCCCAGGCCGTCGTCGGTGGCGGCACCGGCTGGCAGGTCATCGTCGGCACGGTCGCCGACAACCTCGCGCAGGACATCCAGGACGAACTGTGACCGTCGTCCGCACCCCCTTCGGCGGACCGGTCGTCGCCCTCGCCGACGTGCCCGACCCCGTGTTCGCCGGACAGCTCGTCGGCGCCGGCGTCGCGGTCGACCCGACGGGTGTCGAGGGCGCGGTCACCGCGGTGGCCCCCGTCGACGGCACCATCGTGAAGCTGCACCCGCACGCGTTCGCTCTGCAGGGCGCCGCGGGCACCGACGTCCTGGTGCACGTCGGCATCGACACCGTGAAGCTCGCCGGCGAGGGCTTCGAGCTCCTCGCGACCGAGGGCGACACCGTCACCGCCGGCGACCCCGTCGTCCGGTTCACCCCCTCGGTGATCTCGGCCGCCGGGTACTCGCCGATCTGCCCGGTCGTCATGCTCGGTTCGACGCCGGACAGCATCGACCAGGGAACCGTCGGCACCACGGTGCTCGACGGCGACACCCTGTACGAGGTCTAGGGGTTGTTCCTCGCCAGAGCGACTGGGTACTGCGGAACACCCGCAGCACACAGTCGCTTTCGCGTTGCTGAGCGGACTACGCGACCGCGGGGGTCGCGGTGACCTCCATCTGCACGCGGTAGCGGTCCGAGCGGTACCAACTGCGGGTGTGCTCCACGGGCCGCTCCCCCGCGTACGACACCCGGTCGAACTCGAGCACCGGCGCTCCGGTCTTCGTGCCGAGCAGGGTCGCGACGTCGTCGGCCGCCGGGTTCGCCGCGACGGTCTGCTGCGCGCGGTCGATCGGGGTGCCGTACTCCGTGGCGATGATCGAGTACACCGACCCCGACAGGTCGTGGTCGAGCAGGCCCGGGAACGCATCGGCCACGAGCCAGGCGTCGTCGATCGACACCGGGGCACCATCGGCCATCCGCAGGCGCTTCACGTGGAAGGCCGGCACGTCGGGGTCGATCCGCAGGGCCGCCGCAGTGTCGGCCGGCGGCACCCGCTCCTCGCGCACGAGCACGACGGTGGTCGGCTCGTGCCCCATCGCCCGCATCTCCTCGGTGAACGAGGCGAGGTGCAGCGTCGACTGCACGGGTCGGTGCGCCACGAAGGTGCCCTTGCCACGGACGCGCTCCAGGTAGCCCTCGTTGACCAGCTGCCCGAGGGCTTCACGCACGGTGATCCGCGAGACGCCGTACTCGGCGATGAGCTGCCGTTCGGACGGGATCGCAGCACCGGGAGCCAGCCGCGTGGTGACGAGGTCGAGCAGGATGCGCCGCAGCTGCTGGTGCTTCGGTTCGGCACCCTCGGTGATGCGGCTCGTCATGCGTCCCTCGTGCTCCGTTGCTGGTCCTGGGCGGTGGTCATGCGCGGACATGACCAGTCCCCATCACAGTAGCGAGTCAGGCCGGGAAGACCAACGTCAGCCAACCCGGTCTCGGTGACACATGCATTTCAGATTCTTGACATCAGGTGTGCATGGCTGCCACGATCGGTCGAGCCTCATCGGGGGGCACGTGGGAGGAAACAGTCGTGCGCAAGTCCAGAACGAAGATGCTCGTTGGCCTCGGTCTCACCGTCGGCCTGATCACGGGCACTGCGACGGCGGCCTCAGCTGCGCAGTTCGAGGTCATGGGATCAGGGTCGGAAGCCGGCGGAGTGGCCGTCGCTGCATCCGGCGGGAGTGCAGGCGGTGAGACCAGCGGCATCGGTACCAACAACGACGGCGGGGGCGGGAGCTTCTGGCAGTGGGGCGTCGGCAAGGACGACACCTGGTCGAACTACTTCCGCGAGAAGCGGTGCCACGGCGCGACTGCGGTCGGCAAGAAGTCGAAGCGCGTCACGAACGTGCCAGGCGGCCGGTACGCGATGGCGATGACACCGAAGGCACGCAGCGGCAACAAGGCGTACTACCACAACTGCTGAGACCGGGAGCGGGCGGTCCCGAGCGACCGTCCGCTCCGGCTCACGCTCGCCGCAAGGGGGACCATGAACATCCGCTCGGTGACGCTCGCCTACCTCGTCCCACCCCTCCTGGCTTCCGTCCTGGGCTTCGTCGGCCTGGTGCAGGTCAGCGAAGCCGGCATCGTGGGCGCCTCGTCCATGGTGACCGCTGCCGCCGGTGCCGAGACCGGATCGAACCAGCGGGTCGCGACCGCACTCGAGCAGGTCGCCGAGGCCGAGCACGCGACGATCGCGCGGATGGTGGCGGACCGCGCGGCTCCGACGACGCGCCGCGTGGCGCTCGTCACCGACGCGCCTTCGAGCCGCGGTGCCGGCTGGCTCCTCGACGGGTACGAGGACTTCACGAGGTCGATGGTCACCACCGTCCGTCCGATGTCGGAACTCGACCAGTTCGACCCGACCGGCTCGTACTCGGTATTCGGGGACGACGACGCTCGGCGAGCCACCGTGCGCGCACTGGCCGACGCCGGGTACGAGGTCAGCGTGGAGCGCGTGCCGCTCCTGCAACGCATCGGCGTCACCGACGGCCTGGATCAGACCCTGGCCCTGGTCGGAGCACTCGTCTCGGGATGCGTGGCGCTCTGTCTGATGACGACCGTCGGGGCCCCTCGCCGCAGCGCAGTCCGCCGACTGCACGGAGACACCACAGCCGCCATCGTCATCCAGGAACTGGCTGAGCTCCGGACCGCCGTGCTCGTCACCGCCATCGGGGTACCCGTCGCCGCCATCGGGCTCTGGTTCTACAACGGGCTCGCTTCGGCGGCGACCCTCGCCGTCGCGATCTCCGCGTTCTGCGTGGGGCTGCTCGTACCGGTCGTCGTCGCGCACACGATGGGCACGGTGGTCGCGTGCCGACAGCCGTTGGTCGGCGCACTGCGAGGCGCTCGACCAGCGGGCGCGCTCCTGCTCGTCGCACAGATCGCGCGGGTGCCCGCGCTGCTGGTGCTCGTCGCGGCCGTCTTCGAACTGACCGGCGCGGTGACCACCGCACGACAGGGGACGGCTGAACGGGATCTGCGGGCGGCCGGCGAAACCGTCCAGCTCTGGGTCACCCCGGATCCGCGCCCGGTCGAGGAGCAGGCCTACTGGGACAGCATCGGTGACTTCGCCGGCGGGGCACTCGAACGGCGTGATGCGTTCCTCGCCGCTGCGGTCGAGGTGTCGAGTGGCAGCGGGAAGTCCACGGTCCCTGCGCTCGTCGTCGACCAGGGCTACCTCGACCTGCAGGACGTCCGTTCCGAGGACGGGGCCCGCATCACCACCGACGGCGCGGAGATCGCCGTGTGGATGCCCGCCGACAGTGGCCTCTCCCGCGAGCGGCTCGTCGAGGGCTTGACCGAATGGCAGTTGCGGGACGCACCCGCGGCCCTCCTCGAGCACGTCACCGGTGGCACGCTGGCACGTCAGCAGGTCTACTCGTACCCGGACGACGCGTCGTCGCGCGCGTGGCTCGAAGACGCCGTGATCGTGGTCGTCCCCACACCGGGCGACGTCTTCTCGGCCGATGAACTCGGATCGTGGTTGTCGACCGGAGACGTCGTCTTCACATCCCGTGCTGCCGCCGAGCGGTCGATCGGCGCATCGGGCCTCCGCACCGAGTTCAGCGCGGTCGTCGCGGTGGGTCAGTCTGCGGCGGAACAGGCACGGCATGCAGCGATGACCGTGGCGATCGGGACGGGCACCCTGGTCAGCACCCTCGCCGTCAGCGTCATGCTCGGTATGGTCGCCACGATCGCGCACCGACGCCGTCACGGCCGCGCGATGTTCGCGAAGTTCACCAGTGGCGTCTCGCCCGTCCGCACCGATGCTGGCCTGTTGACGATCGAAGCCGGCCTGGTATCGATCGCCGTCATCGCCGTCGTCAACACCTGGTGGTCGCAACGGCCGGACGGAAGCGGGCTCAGATCGGCACTCGACCCGGTCGTGCAGTCGGCCGGAGTCGCCGCGGCGCTCGCCCTCGTGACACTCGCGGCGGTGAGCGCCACCAGCCTCGTCGTCATGGCCGTCACGGCACGGATGACTGCACGCAACCGAGGGAACGGATCACGATGATCGAGGTACGGAACGCGTCGAAGCGTCGCGGAGGCCATGCACTGTGGCACGACCTGACGTTCGATGTGGCACGGGGTGAGATCGTCGGCTTGGTCGGGCCGAGCGGCTGCGGGAAGTCGACGCTGCTCGACTGTGTCGGGCACATCGATGCGCTCGACGGCGGCACGATCCGGATCAACGGTGAGTCGGCAGGCTCGAACGAGCGGCGAGCACGACTGATCCGGCGGCGCCACCTCGGGTACCTGTTCCAGGACTTCGGGTTGGTACCCGACATGACGGTCCAGTCGAACGTCGACGTGGTTCGCCTGCCGGACGGACGGCGGAGACACCGAGGCCTCCGGACGGGTGAGGCCCTGGAACGTGTCGGTCTGGCCGGACGCGGAACCGACCGGGTCCACGAGCTCAGCGGCGGCGAGCAGCAGCGCGTCGCGATGGCACGGCTCCTGGTGAAGCGTCCGTCGGTCATCCTCGCGGACGAGCCGACGAGTGCCCTCGACGACGGCAACGCCGCGATGGTGCTCGACCTGCTGGACGAACTGGCGGCCGACGGAGCGGCCGTCCTGATCGCGACACACTCGTCATCGGTCGAAGCGCGCGCCGCACGGAGCATCACGCTCAGTGGACCCGCTCGCTGACGGGTCAGGCGTTGGCGACGAGCCAGGCGAACTGCTCGTCGGAGAGCAGCCGATCGGTCCAGACCTGCCCCTCGACGCCGGCGGCCGCACGGTTCTGCGCGGCGGGAGCCCCCTGCCACACCAGCGACAGCCCAGCTCGACGCAGTACAGCGGCGGAAGCAGGGTTGTTCGTGAGCACCCGGCCGGTCACCGGGACGTCGGGAGCGGTGTCGCCGGCGGCACGGACGGCAGCGAGCGCGATCTCGGACGCGAAACCCTGCCCCCAGGCGGCCGGCGCCAGGCGGTAGCCGAGGTTCCAGACCCCGCCGGCGGTCATGTCGATCCCCCCGACGCCGACGAAGGCGTGGTCCGAGGCGCTGCGGACAGCCCACGACCCGAGGCCGTGCCGCGCACGACCGCCGATCTTGCGCTGGACCATGTCCACACTCGAGCTCCGCGCCACGTGCCGTCCGGTGGGCAGGTGCTGCCACGTGCGGGCGTCCGAGAAGAGCGCGTGCACGTCGTCGATGTCGGCCGGCGTCAGCGGGGCGAGCAGGAGGCGATCCGTTCGGATCTCCTGGGAGGGGGTCAGGAGCTGGTGGACCATGCACTGATCATGCCGCCGACCCCCGACATCCGTGTGAACACCACGCGACGTTTGCGGAAGCCCGCAGATGGGGAACAGAAATGGTCGAGTGGCTCGAAGCAACCCGACCATTTCTGCTCACGAAGCGGAACGACCGACGAGAGAGCCGCTGACCGGCGCTCAGTCGAGCAGGAGCGCGGGCTCCTCGAGCACCGAGGCGACGTCGTGCACGAAGCGGGAGGCCACGTCACCGTCGACGACCCGGTGGTCGAACGAGGCACCGATGGTCGTCACCATGCGCGAGCGGACCTCGCCGTCGACGACCCACGGCTTCGGCTTGATCGTGCCCATGGCGACGATCGCGACCTCGCCCGGGTTGAGGATCGGGGTGCCGGTGTCCATGCCGAACACGCCGATGTTCGTGATCGAGACGGTGCCGTTCGCCATCTGCTTCGGCGTCGTCTTCCCGTCGCGGGCGGTCAGGGTGAGTTCCTCGAGCGCCTGCGCCAGCTCGAGCAGCGACATGTCCTGCGCGTCCTTGATGTTCGGCACGATGAGCCCGCGGGGGGTCGCCGCGGCGATGCCGAGGTTCACGAAGTGGTGGACGATGATCTCGCGGTCGGTCCAGGTCGAGTTCACCGAACGGTTGCGGCGGACGGCCCAGATGACGGCCTTCGCGACGATGAGCAGCGGCGAGACCTTGACGCCGGCGAACGTCGGCGAGGCCTTGAGCCGCTTGACGAACTCCATCGTATGGGTCGCGTCGACGTCGACGAAGAGCGACACGTGCGGTGCCGTGAACGCGGACGTCGTCATCGCGGTGGCGATGGCCTTGCGGACGCCCTTGACCGGGATCGTCTCGCTGCGGACCTCGCCCCACTCGGGCGTCTCGATGTTGCGGAAGACGCTGGCCTGCTTCGCGTGCCGGATGACGTCGTCGCGGGTGACCTCGCCGGCGAGACCGGTCGCGACGATCTCGGTCAGTTCGACGCCGAGGTCCTTCGCGAGCTTCCGGATCGGCGGCTTCGCCAGCACGTTGGTCGCGGTGCTCTGCTTGTGCGCGGAGCCCGTCCCGAGAGCGCTGATCGCCTCGGCCGTGCGCTCCTCGCCCGGGTCGACGGAGGCTTCGGCCGCCGCCGCGGTGTCCGCGCTGGAGGCACGGCTCGCCTCGGCCGCGAGCGCTGCGGCCCGGCGGGCACCCGGCTTGCGACGGGACGGCGACGAGGTCGCCGAACCGTAGCCGACGAGGACGGCGCCGGAGGACTCGTCCGTCCCGTGGACGGAGGCGTCGACCGCGACCGGCTGGGCCGGCGTCGCGGGTGCCGCAGCTGCCGCAGGGGCAGCAGCCGGAGCAGGCGCGACCGGTGCCGGGGCCGCGGCTGCCGCGGGAGCGGGAGGGGTCTGCGCGACCGGGCCCGACGGGGCGGCGGCGGCCGGAGGGGTGGACGCGACCACCGGCGAGACCGGGGCAGTCTGGGCGACGGGCGTCGCGCCTCCAGGCTGCTCGACGGGCTGCTCGACAGGCTGCTCGGCAGGGGGCGTGAGCGCGGCTCCGGACGCGACCGACGCGTCCGAGTCGACGCGGATGATCGGCTTGCCGACCTCGACCGTGTCACCCTCGGACACCAGCAGGCCGGTGACGGTGCCGGCGAACGGCGACGGCAGCTCGACCAGCGACTTCGCGGTCTCGATCTCGACGAGCACCTGGTCGACGGCGATCTCGTCGCCGATCGCGACGCGCCACTGCACGATCTCGGCCTCGGTGAGACCTTCACCCACGTCGGGCAGGGGGAATTCGGCGGCGGCCACTACGGCTCCTTCGTGGATCTGGTCGAGCTCGGTCGGACGGGTCCTCGGTCGGACGGGTCAGTAGGCGAGGGCGCGGTCGACGGCCTCGAGGATGCGGTCCGCATCCGGCAGGTGCAGGTGCTCGAGCTTCGAGACCGGGAACGGCACGTCGAACCCGGAGACCCGGAGCGGCGGTGCCTGCATCGTGTAGAACGCCCGCTCGGCGACGGTCGCGGCGATCTCGCTGCCGACGCTGACGAAGCCGGAGGCCTCTTGCGCGATGACCAGGCGACCGGTCTTGCGGACCGAGGCGACCAACGGCTCCCAGTCGATCGGCGAGATCGAGCGGAGGTCGATGACCTCGCAGCTGGTGCCCTCGGCCTCGGCGATGTCCGCTGCCTGCATCAGGGTGGCGACCATCGCGCCGTGGCCGACGAGGGTGACCTCGGTGCCGGTGCGGGCGACGCGGGTGGTGTGCATCGGGACGTGGCCGTCGACCAGGTCCACCTGGCCCTTGGGCCAGTAGCGGGACTTCGGCTCGAGGAAGACCACCGGGTCCTTCGACGCGATGGCCTCCTGGATCATCCAGTAGGCGTCGTTCGGGGTGCTCGGGCTCACGACCCGCAGGCCCGGGGTGTGCGCGAAGTACGCCTCGGGGGACTCCTGGTGGTGCTCCACGGCGCCGATGTGGCCGCCGTACGGGATGCGGATGACGACGGGCAGCGACATGTGCGCCGGCAGGCGGTTCGCCATCTTCGCGAGCTGCGAGGTGATCTGGTCGAAACCGGGCCACACGAAGCCGTCGAACTGGATCTCGACGACCGGGCGGTAGCCGCGCAGGGCGAGGCCGATCGCGGTGCCGATGATGCCGGCCTCGGCGAGCGGGGTGTCCCGCACGCGCTCGGCACCGAAGCGGTCCTGCAGGCCCTCGGTGATGCGGAAGACGCCGCCCAGCTGGCCGATGTCCTCGCCCATCAGCAGGACCTTGTCGTCCGCTTCCATGGCCGCGGCGAGCCCGGCGTTCAGGGCCTTGGCCATCGGCAGGGTCGGGGTGGGGTCGCTCGGGACCTCGCCGGCGCCCGGGTGGGAGCGCAGGGTGTAGTCGAAGAGCTGCTCGGTGGTGCTCATGCGTGGGCGCCCCCTTCGAAGCCGGCCTCGTACTGGGCGAGCCAGGCCTTCTGCTCGGCGATCCGCGGGTGCGGTTCGCGGTACACGTTGTCGAACATGACGTCGACGGACGGTGCTGTCAGGGCGACGGTTCGGCGGCGGACGTCGGCGGCGATGTCCTCGCCCTCTGCGTCGAACGCGGCGAACTGCTCGTCCGTCGCGCCCTTCGAGCGCAGGTACGCCTCGGACCGGACGATCGGGTCGCGGAGGACCCATTCCTCGAGCTCCCCGTCGGCGCGGTAGCGGCTCGGGTCGTCCGAGCTGGTGTGCGCACCGATGCGGTAGGTGTCGGCCTCGATGAAGGCCGGACCCTGGCCGCTGCGGGCGTGCTCGGTCGCGACGACGGACGCCGTGTACGAGGCGAGGATGTCGTTGCCGTCGATCAGGACGCTCGGGATCCCGAAGCCGCGCGGGCGGTCGACGAGCGGCGTCGGGGACTGCACCGACACCGGCACCGAGATCGCCCAGTGGTTGTTCTGCAGGAAGAAGACGACCGGGGCCTTGGTGGACGCGGAGAACACGAAGGCCTCGTTCACGTCGCCCTGGCTGGTGGCACCGTCGCCGAAGTAGACGATGGAGCAGGCGTCGCGGTCCGGGTCGCCCGTGCCCACGTCGCCGTCGAGCTTCTGGCCGAGCGCGTACCCGGTGGCGTGCAGGGTCTGCGAGCCGATCACCAGGGTGGAGATGTGCGTGTTGCCACGCTGGTCCGGGTCCCACCCGCCGTGGGTCTGCCCGCGGTACATCGCGATGATCTCCATCGGCTCGACGCCGCGGTGCATCGTGACGGCGTGCTCGCGGTACGACGGGAACACGTGGTCCTGGGCGCGAAGGGCGAAGGCGGAGCCGGTCTGCGCGGCTTCCTGCCCGTGGCTGGGCACCCACAGGCCGAGCTGGCCGGTGCGCTGCAGGTTGTGGCCGGCGTGGTCGAACCGACGGGTGAGCACCATGCGGCGGTGCATCGCCAGCAGGGTCTCGTCCGGGATCGCTCGCGCTGCGGCGGCGAACTCGGCGTTCTCGTCGGTCTCCACGAACCGACCCTGGGGGTCGAGGAGCCGGACGGTGGTCGTCGCGGGAGCCGCGGCGCGGAATGACATGCGGGCCAGCGTAGCGCCAGGCACTAGTCGGCCACCTGGAGGTCCCCCACAAGTGAGCGGGCTGTTTCGAGGAGCGTTCCCACAGCTTCGTGCTCGCCGATCGAGATGCGGATGCCCTCCGGCGGGAAGGCCCGGACGATGATCCCGGCGTCCTCGAACGCGGCCGCGGCGGTTGCCGTGCGCTCCCCCGTCGGCAGCCAGAGGAAGTTACCCTGGGCGTCGGGGACGTCCCAACCCTGGGCCCGGAGCTCGGCGACGATCCGGTCGCGCAGCGTCGCGATCTCGGTCACGCGTTCGAGCAGTTCGGCCTCGCGTTCCAGGCTGGCGAGCGCCGCAGCCTGGCCCTGGGCGGTCACGGACAGTGGGATGGCGCAGGCACGGACGGCGTCGAGGACGTAGTCCGGACCGAGCGCGTAGCCCACCCGGAGGCCGGCCAGCCCGTACGCCTTCGAGAAGGTGCGGAGGACCACGAGGTTGGGGTGCGCGGCGAGCAGCGGGTGGCCGTGGACCGCTGCCTCGTCGGTCACGAACTCGGCGTATGCCTCGTCGAGCACGACCAGCACCGACTGCGGCACCGCTGCCATGAACGCGTCGAACTCCGCGGCGGTCACGATCGGCCCCGTCGGGTTGTTCGGTGAGCAGACGAGCACCATGCGGGTGCGCTCGGTGACGGCAGCGGCCATCGCGTCCAGGTCGTGCCCGCCGTCGGCACGGTTCGGCACCTGCACGCTCGTGGCACCGGCGACCGTGACGACCCCCGGGTAGGCCTCGAACGAACGCCAGGCGTAGACGATCTCGTCACCGGGGCCCGAGGTGGCACGGGCGAGCTCGTGCAGGATCGCCACGCTGCCCGGGGCGACGTGCACCTGCTCGGCGGTCAGCCCGAAGCGGTTGGCCAGTACGGCGCGCAGGGCGAGGGCGGTGGCGTCGGGGTAGCGGTTGAACGACGTCTGGGCCTGCACGGCCTGGACGACCCCGGGGAGCGGCGGGAACGGGTTCTCGTTGCTCGACAGCTTGAAGGCGGAGTCGGACGCCTGACGTCCCTGCTTGTAGGCGGGGAGGACGGCCACCTCGGGCCGGATGTGCACACGCTGCTCGGTCACGGGTTCAGGCTACCGGCCCGTGCGCGGGTGGCGGAGGGCATCATGGACGCATGCGATTCCTCGTCCGCCTCGTCGTCAACGCCCTCGCGCTCTGGCTCACCACGCTGATCGTCAGCGGCGTCTCCGTGACGCCGTTCGGTGACGGCGGGACCACCGCGACCGTGCTCACCTTCCTGCTCGTGGCGTTCGTGTTCGGCCTCGTGAACGCCGTGATCGGCACGCTGATCCGGATCGTGGCCTTCCCGATCTACATCCTGACGCTCGGGCTCATCTCGTTCGTCGTCAACGCGATCCTGTTGCTCATCGTCGCCGGCATCTCGGAGGCGTTCGGCTTCGGGCTCGAGGTCGACTCCTTCGGCTGGGGCATCGTCGGTGCCTTCGTGCTCGCGGTCTTCGCCTGGCTGATCGGGCTCTTCGCCCGGCCGGTGCTCAACCGCCAGCGGGCGTGAGGTCGGCGGACCTCGCGGAGGACCCCGCCCTGCGTCATGATGTGCTCATGACCCAGGACGTCGACGCCCCGTTCCGCGTCTCGTTCGTCTGCAGCGGCAACATCTGCCGCTCCCCCATGGCCGGTGTCGTGTTCGCGCAGATCGCCGCCGACGCCGGTCTCGCGGACCGTTTCCAGGTGGAGTCGGCCGGCACGGGTGACTGGCACGTGGGTGAACCCGCCGACGAGCGCACGATCGCAGCGCTGGCGGCGCGCGGATACGATGGCAGCAGGCATCGCGCCCGTCAGTTCGACCCGGACCGGTTCCCGGACCTCGACCTGGTGGTCGCACTCGACCGCTCCCACGAGCGCATCCTGCGTTCGTGGGCCCCGACCATGGACGACTCCGCCAAGGTGACGCTCCTGTTGCGGTACGACGCCGCCTGGCCCCAGCAAGCCGACGTGCCGGACCCGTACTACGCGGACCGGCACGAGTTCGACCGAGTGCTCTCGACCGTCGAACGGGCCTGCCGGGCGCTCTTCCACCAGCTCGAGCCGGCAGTCCGTCAGGGAGCCCCATGACCCCCCTTCCCCCGCAGCCGATCAGCCCGCTCGACGGGCGCTACTACCCGATCGTGCACACGGTGGGCGAGCACCTCTCCGAGGCCGGCCTCAACCGCGCGCGCATCGTGGTCGAGGTCGAGTGGCTCATCTTCCTGACCGACCACGCCATGTTCACCACGTCGCCGCTCAGCGTCGACGACAAGGCGGCACTCCGTCGGATCGTCGAGACCTTCGGCCAGGACCAGATCGCGGAGCTCGCCGAGATCGAGGCGACGACCCGTCACGACGTGAAGGCCGTCGAGTACTTCGTGCGCCGCCGACTGTCCGAGCTCGGGCTCGACGCGATCGCCGAGCTCACCCACTTCGCCGCCACGAGCGAGGACGTCAACAACCTGTCCTACGCGCTCACCGTGCGGGACACCGTCGAGCAGGTCTGGCTCCCCGGCTTCCGGGCCGTGCTCGAGAAGCTCCGGACGCTCGCCGTCGAGCTGCGGAGCGTGCCGATGCTCTCGCACACGCACGGCCAGCCGGCGACCCCCACGACGCTCGGTAAGGAGCTCGCGGTCGTCGTCTACCGGCTCGAGCGCGTGCTCGCCCAGATCGAGGGCGGCGAGTACCTCGGCAAGTTCTCCGGCGCGACCGGCACCTTCTCCGCGCACCTCGCCGCGGACCCCGAGGCCGACTGGCCCGCCCTGTCCCGCGAGTTCGTCGAGGGCCTCGGCCTGACGTGGAACCCGCTCACCACGCAGATCGAGTCGCACGACTGGCAGGCCGAGCTGTACGACCGGGTGCGTCACGCCAACCGGATCCTGCACAACCTGGCGACCGACGTGTGGACCTACATCTCGATGGGGTACTTCACGCAGATCCCCGTCGCGGGTGCCACCGGGTCGTCGACCATGCCGCACAAGATCAACCCGATCAAGTTCGAGAACGCCGAGGCGAACCTCGAGATCTCGTCGGCGATCTTCTCGACGCTGTCCGAGACGCTCGTGACGAGCCGCCTGCAGCGCGACCTGACCGACTCCACGACGCAGCGGAACATCGGCGTCGCGTTCGGGCACTCGCTGCTCGCGCTCGACAACCTGCGCCGTGGTCTGGGCGAGATCGCCGTGAACGAGGCCAAGCTCGCCGACGACCTCGACCACAACTGGGAGGTCCTCGCCGAGGCCATCCAGACGGTCATCCGCGCCGAGGTCACCGCCGGACAGTCGAACATCGAGGACCCCTACGCGATGCTCAAGGAGCTCACGCGGGGCAAGCGGGTGAGCCAGCAGGACCTGATCGTCTTCGTGAACCGCCTGGACATCTCGGACGGCGCGAAGGCCCGGCTGACCAACCTGACGCCGGCGACCTACACGGGCCTGGCGGACGAGCTGGTCGACCACCTCGACGTCTGAGCGCGGCGGCGCGAGCTGGGGGATGCGGAAACCTGAGCGGTTCGATAGGTTGGAGCTGCTGAGTACATCTCAGCACGGGGGGCGTCGCAGTGGATGCACCCTGTCCACTGACCGGATGGATCTCCACACCGTGCTTCGTTCTCGCATCACCGCGGCCGCCGTCGGCGCCACCGTGCTCGGCGTCTCCGCCGCCCTCGTCCCGACGGTCTCGACCGCCCTGTCGACGGACGGCTCCGCTTCGGCCATCGTCACCTGGACCGACTCGGCCGACGACTTCACGGCCGCGCCGACCGGCACGTTCCCGCTGACCGACCAGTGGTACTGGGCGGACATCACCGACGTGGGCGGCGGTGGCACGATCACCGACCACGCCACGATCGACGAGGACGGCCTGTCGGTCTCCGAGGGCGAAGCCGTTGCACTGATCCGTGGCCTGAACAAGCCCGTGGCCCCGAGCGCCGTCCCGGCCCTCGCTTCCGGCATCAGCATGACGACGACCGGGGCGACGTCGTTCGGTCTCGCCGTGCAGGCAGGCGGCGACTCCACCGCGCAGTCCGTGGTCTTCGCCACCGACGAGCCCGTCACGGATGGCGGCGCGAGCGTCGACGGCACCAAGAACTGGATCGACCCCTCCACCGGTGACGTCGAGTCGTCGGCCGAGCTCGCCGCCGACCTGCGTGACGCGGACGCCGAGGTCGTCGGCTACGTCGTGTACGTCGGCCTCGACATCGCCGGCGAGATCACCACTCCGCCGACCGAGCCCACCGAGACGCCGGCCCCGACCGACCAGCCCACCCCGGCCCCGACCGTGAACGGCGCTCCGGCTCCGACCGCCGAGGTGCCCGGCACCGAGCTGAAGAGCCTCGCCTCGCCGCTCGAGGTCAACGGCCAGGCCCTCGCCGCCGACGCCAGCGGTTCGATCTCCGCGCTCCGCGTCGACGACACCACGACGTACTTCACGCCGCAGCCCACCGCGACCGCCGACGCGCCGACGTCCTTGCGCGTTTCGCAGACCCTCACCGGATTCCAGGTGACGGGTGCAGGCTTCGCACCGAACGAGTCCGTCGCGGCGACCGTCACGCAGGGTGGCGAGACCTACTCGATCCGCACCAATGCTTCGGTGGCGGACGATGAGGGCGACGTCGTCGTCGTGGTGGTCCTGCCCGAGGGTGCCGTGAGCGCCGGCGCGTACACCGCCACGCTCGAAGGCCGATCCTCGAGCCAGACCGCTTCGGCCGACGGCTCCTTCATCGCCGACCCGGCCGCCGCCGGTGACCCGGGCACGGCTCCGGTTGCCGTCCCGGTGCCCGGAACGGCGACCTTCACGGGCTGATCTTGCCGATCCTCCCGACCGAGCCACGGCGGCGTGCGACTGTGATCGCCGCCGCCGTGGCCGTCGTCTGTGCGGGGGCCGTCGCGTTCGTCGCGCTCGGCCCCCTGTCAGCCGCACCCGCCCCGACCCCGACGCGGTCCGCCGCCGCACCGACCCCCACCCCGACGACGCCGAAGCCGACCCGTTCGGCAGCACCGGTCGACGGGATCGACGCCCCGACCAGCACCACGGTCGCTGCCGCCACGGGCGCGTCCGTCCCGGTCAGCGCGAGCGCGGGTGGCAAGGCGACGCAGACCCTCGAGAACCCGCAGGCGTCCGGAGCCCCGCTCGTCCTCCGGGTCGTCGACCAGCAGGACGGCTGGGCCGAGGTGCAGCTCGCACAGCGCCCGAACGGCAGCACGGGCTGGGTGCCGACCAGCGCCGTCACCCTGTCCGAGGACCCGTACGCGATCGTCGTCACCCGTTCGACGAACACCCTCGACCTGTACAAGGCCGGCAAGGTCGTCGACAGCTACCCCGTCGCCACCGGCACCGGTGGCACCCCGTCGCCGACCGGTCGGTTCGCCCTGACCGAGCTGCTCGCGCCGACGAACGAGGGCTACGGCCCGTACGCGTACGGCACGACGGCGTTCTCGGACGTGCTCAACTCGTTCGGCGGCGGCCCCGGACAGATCGGGCTGCACGGCACCGACGACACGTCCAGCATCGGCACCGCCGCATCGCACGGCTGCATCCGCATGCACAACGACCACATCACCGCGCTGGCGGAGCGCCTGCCGCTCGGCACCCCGTTCCAGGTGCGCTGACGCGGTCACGCCGCCACAGAAGCGCGTCTGCCGCGGCCCGCCCGTGGCCCGCCCACGGCCTGGAGGCACGGCGTGCGCCCGGCAGTAGGCGCAACCGTCTCAGGTGGTGACGTCCAGGGCGACGGCGACCAGGGCCTCCAGGACGGTGCGCACCACGGGACGGACGGCACGGTCGGGGCGGACGAGTGCCTCGATGCGACGTCCGGCACGGACGTCGGCGAGCTCGGCCAGGTGGAAGCGGCCGGCGGCCCGCGTGCCCGTCGTGTACCGCGGGACGAGCGCGATGCCGTGCCCGGCGGCCACCAGGTTCTCGATGAGCGGCAGGTGGATCGTGCGGAACGCGACGCTCGGCGGGGTGTCCGTCGCCGCGGCCATGGCGTGCAGGACCCGGTCGATCGGGTACCCCTCCGGGACGCCGATCCACGTCTCCCCGACGACCTCGTCGATGCCCACGCGCGCGCGGCCGGCCAGGGCGTGGCCTGGTGGCAGGGCCACGTCGAGGGGCTCCCTGAGCAGCGGGACGGTCTCCACCGATCCTTGGTCGGCCGGTCGGACGCCGTCCGACCGGTGCCCGACGACCACGTCGTGGTCCGCCGCGAGCGGTGCGAAGTCTCCCTCGCTGACGTCCACGTCGACCAGGGTCAACGCGATGCCCGGGTGCGCCTGCATCCGGGTGAGCACGCCGGGCAGCAGCAGTTCCGCCGCCGACGGGAAGATCGCCAGCGACACCGGTCCGGTCGTCCCGCCCAGGTGCTCCTGCCAGGCGGCGTCCACCCGCGCGATGGCGGTGGCGACCCCGGACGCCAGGCCGGCGAGCACCTCGCCGTGCGGGGTCAGCCGGACCCCGCGGCCGACGCGTTCGACCAGCGGGACCCCGACCTGCCGTTGCAGGGTATGCAGCTGCTGGGAGACGGCGCTCGGTGTGCGGTGGGTGGCCTCGGCGACGGCGGTGACACTCCCCCGCTCGGCGAGCTCCCGCAGGACCGCCAGCAGCTGCACGTCGAAGTCGACCATGCAGGGACCCTACATCGTGGTTCGCGAAGGTTTCGATGGACCTACAACGTCGTGCCCGGGACGATGAGGAGCATGACCGCCCGAGACCGTCTCCTCGCCGTCGTCGTCGCCGTGGTCTGGGGACTGAACTTCCCCGCGACGGCACTCGCGCTCGAGCACTTCCCGCCGTTCCTGCTCGCAGCGCTGCGGTTCGCGATCCTGGCGGTCCCGACGCTGCTGTTCGTGCCGCGGCCCCGGATCCCGTTCGGGCGGCTGCTGCTCGTCGGCCTGGGGCTCGGGGTGCTGCAGTTCTCGTTCCTGTACCTCAGCATGGCGTCCGGCATGCCGTCGGGGCTCGCCTCGCTGGTGCTGCAGGCCTCCGCGCCGTTCACGGTGGTGCTGGCCGGGGTGTTCCTGCGCGAGCGGCTGACCGGACGGCAGGTCGTCGGGGTCACCGTCGCCGTGGCCGCCCTCGCCGCGATCGCCCTGCACCGCTCGCAGACCGCCGCGCTGCTGCCGGTCGTGCTCGCACTGTGCGGTGCGCTCGGGTGGGCGATCGGCAACGTCGCGACCCGACGAGCGGGAGCCGCGAACCCGCTGCACCTGACCCTGTGGTGGTCCGTCGTGCCACCGGTCCCGATGGTTGTGCTGTCGCTCGTGGTCGAGGGGCCGGACCGCATCGGCACCGCACTCGGTTCGGCGTTCACGGCGGCCGCGCTGCCCGCCGACCTGGGCCTGTTGTACATCGTGGTCGTCGCCACCCTGGTGGGCTACGGCATCTGGTCACGGCTGCTAGCGGCCTACCCGTCGAGCACGGTCGCACCGTTCTCGATGCTCGTGCCGGTGGTCGGGGTGCTCGCGTCGTGGGCGGCCTTCGGCGAGGTGCCCGACCTGGTCGAGGTGCTCGCCGGCGCGGTCGTCGTGGCCGCCGTGCTGTGGTCGTCGCGCCCGGCCCGCGGGCCACGGCCGGGAGCGTACCCGGCGCCAGCCGCGGCCCCGGCACCGGCCCCGGCACCGGCCCCGGCCCCGATCGACGGGGTCCCGGTTCCGGTGCTCAGCCCCGGTGCTGGCGACGCTCCGCGATGATCCCGGCGAGCGCCCCACGCAGGTGCGGGTAGCGGAACTCGTAGCCGGCCTCGGTCAGCCGGGTCGGCACCACCCACCGGCTCTTCAGCACGAGTTCGGTCTCGGTGCGGATCACGAACGACCCGAGCTCGAGCATCCACCGGAACGTCGGCACCCCGAACCGGCGCCCGACGGCGTCGCGGATGGTCGCCATGACGGTTCGGTTGTCGGACGGGTTCGGGCTCGACACGTTCACCGGCCCCTCGATCTCCGGGTGGTCGCGGAGGAACCGGATCGACCCGAGGACGTCGGCGATGTGCACCCAGCTGAACCGCTGCCGACCGTGGGTGGGCCGGTGGTGGTGGTAGGTGCCGGCGCGGAGCCGGGATCGGGTCGGCACCCACGGCCCGTCGTACTGCGGCCCACCGAGGCCGGCCTGGGCGAGCCGGAGGAGCGGCAGCAGGGCGCTGCCGTCGCCGAACACGATCGCCATCCGGAGTGCCACACGACGGGTGCCGGGCAGGTCGGCGCCGAAGAAGGCGTCCTCCCACGCGCGCGCCACCGAGACCGAGAACCCCTCGCCGATCTCCCCCGTCGCTTCGTCCTGCGGGCGGTCGTCGGCGTGCCGGTAGATCGTCGCGGTCGAGGCGTTCAACCACAGCGGCGTCGGGTGCTCGGACGTCCGGATGGCCTCGGCGAGCTCGAGCGTGGTGTCCACCCGCGAGCGCATGATCTCGGCGCGGTTGCGTCGGCCGTACCGGCAGTTGACGCTCTTGCCCGCCATGTTCACGACGATGGCGGCGCCGTCGACGAGTTCCCGGATGCGCATGGTGTTGCCCCACACGGCGTCGCCGGTCCGCCCGATCGTGACGACCTGGTAGCCCTCTTCCGTGAAGGCGTCCCGCAGGTACTGCCCCACGAAGCCGCTCGCTCCCGCGATCACGACGCGGCCCTTCTGGTCGCTCATCTCATCCCCGTTCTGTGTCCGGCGCGATCTCGTACCGGAACGCCCCCTCGTACCGGTACAGCGTGCCGACCACCGGTGCCGCGAGCACCAGGGACACGCGCTGCAGGTCGGCTTCGTCATCGAATCGTTCCACGAGCGTCACACGCGTGGGGACCAGGCGCAGCGCGACCGGCTCACGGTTCGATCCTGGCATGTCGTCGGTGCGGATCCCTACGATGTCGCACATGGGACACGACCACGGGCACGGCGTCGGGCACGCCTCGGAGCGCGCCCTGCTCATCGCGTTCTGCATCTCGGCGGGCATCCTGCTGGCCGAGGTCGTCGGCGCCGTGGTCACCGGTTCGCTCGCGCTGCTCGTCGACGCCGGGCACATGGTCGTCGACACCGGCGGACTCGGCATCGGGCTCGTCGCGACGCGGCTCGCCCGCCGGTCGCCGACCGCGCAGCGCACCTGGGGCTTCCAGCGGGCCGAGGTCCTCGGGGCCACCGCACAGGCCGCCATCCTGCTCGCCGTCGGGGTCTACGTGATCATCTCGGCGGCCCAGCGGCTCGTCGTGCCGGAGGAGATCCACTCCGGGCCGCTGCTCGTGTTCGGCATCGTCGGCCTCGTCGGCAACCTGGTGGCCTACGCGGTGCTGCTGCGGGCATCGGGCGAGGGGTTCACCTCGCGGGCCGCCCGGCTCGAGGTCCTCAACGACACACTCGGGTCGGTCGCCGTCATCATCGCGGCGATCGTGCTCATGCTGACCGGGTGGGAGCGTGCGGACTCCGTCGCCGCGATCCTGATCGGTCTGCTCATCCTGCCGCGGGCGATCCGGCTGCTGCGTGAGACCGCGAACGTGCTGCTCGAGTCGACGCCGCCGGGGCTCGACCTCGACGACGTGCGCGGCCACATCCTCGAGCTCGACCACGTCATCGCGGTGCACGACCTGCACGCGACGCTCGTGGCGACCGGGGTACCGAACCTGACCGCGCACGTGGTCGTGGACGACCATTGCTTCTCGACGGCGCACGCCCCCGCGATCCTCGACGAGCTGCAGCGGTGTGTGGCGGAGCACTTCGACGTGCCGGTGGAGCACTCGACCTTCCAGTTGGAGCCGGTGTCGCACCGGCGGCACGAGTACGAGGTGCACGCGTAGGGTCCCGCGCTCGGGCGTGCGGGCGTCAGCGCCCCGGTTCCGCGACGATCCACCAGGTGATCGACGCGTGGTCTGTCGCAGAACGGGTGTCCGCGGGTGCCGGGTCAGCAGTCGTCGGTGCGCGTGGGGTACGCCGTGATCACCCGGTCGGTGGTGGCCGAGACGATCACCTTCACCCAGGGCTCGTCGTCGGGGCGCGAACCGTCGTCGAACCGGACGGGTGCGGCGTAGCAGACCTTGCCGTCGCCGGCGTCGAGCGGGAACCCGGGGCGGGGGTCCTCGAGCGCGGTCTGCACCGCCGTGAGCATGGCGTCGTCCCAGTCGCGCGAGCCGTGCCCGGTGACGACGTCGCGCCAGTCAGCGGTGTGGCGCACCCGGATGTGCTCGTACCCCTGGGCCGCGGTGCCGCACTGCAGGGTGACGCGGCCCAGGGCCTGGGTCTCGTACTGCGCGACCGCGGCCTGGGTGGTGCTGTCGCACCGCGCCAGGGCGGCGGACCCGGGCAGGTCCGGCCCCGTGCGGGTGATCGTGACGGTGCCGTCGCCGGTGGCGGTCGACGCGTCGCTCGGCGTCCGCGCGGCCGAGCCGACGTCGATGGTCGGGTCGTCCGCGCCCTGCCGTGCCGTCAGGAACAGCCCGCCGGCGAGGAGACCCGCGGCCACCACGGCCGCGATCCCCGTGATCACGGGACGGTTGCGGTTCTGGGACACGCGCCCAGTATGCCGGAGGTGGGTCGCGCCTCCAGGCCGGCTCACGGAGGACGGAACCCGGTTCCGGGTGCGGGAGGCGGACGCCAAGCCCGCCCGCCGTCAGGCGCGCGCGGCCAGCCGGGTGCCGGCGACGACGGCCAGGACGGCGACGAGCACCACGTACCCGATCAGGACGGGCAGCGTCGGGATCACCAGCAGCGCTGCCCCGACGGCCACGACCGGCACGGTGAGCCCGGCGTACGCGATGAGGAACGTGGCTGCGAGCACGCCACCCCGACGCTCCGGTCCGACGAGTGCTGCGGCACTGCCGATCGCGGCACGGAACAGCAGGCCGACGCCGGCACCCGCGACGACCCCGCCGCCGATGAACCCGGCGACCTGCAGCAGCACCGCGGCGACGGCCAGGACGACCAGCCCGACGACCAGCAGCACCATGCCGAGCCGGATCTGCGCCCGCTGCGACAGTCGGGCGAAGACGATCTGCGACAACGCGCTCGCGGCGAAGACCCCGAAGGTCGTGGCGCCGGCGGCTAGGCGGTCGGTGACGTGGAAGGTGGTACCGAGGAAGCTCGGCGCGACCGAGGTGAAGAGCCCCTGCACGGCGAGTGCGGCGAAGGCGGCTGCCCCGGCGGCCCAGAACGCGGCACCCTGCCCCTCGGGAGCCTGCATGCGCTGCGGTCGGTAGGCCACGGGCTGCTCGGGGCGGTCGACCGTCTCCGGTGCGGCGAGCACCAGCACGAACGCGACCGCCAGCGCGATGACGAACACCACGTAGGGGACCATGAGCGGCTGCCCGACGAACTCGGCGAGGGCTCCACCGACCAGGGCGCCGAGCGACAGCCCACCGAGGTTCACGGCCCCAGCGGCGACGCTCGCACCCTTCGCGGAGTCGCTCGACCCGGTCGCCCGGACCCGGAGTTCACCGAGGTGCGCCGTCGCGGTCGCCGTCAGCGTCCCGACGCCGAGGCCGGTCACGAGCCGGGCGACGATGAGGCCGGTGACGTCGTTCCAGAGCAGGAACAGCACGGCGGCGACGAGCTCGAGCGCGATCGACACCAGGATGAGTGGCCGCCGCCCGTGCACGTCACTGAGGTGCCCCGCCAGGTACAGCGACCCGACGACCCCCACCCCGTACGCGGCGAAGATCACCGTCGTGGTGAACGTCGGGAACCCGTCGCGGGCCTGGTAGATGACGTAGAGCGGCGCGGGGACGGTCGCGAAGGCCATCACCGTGAGGAACGCGAACGCGACGACCCAGAAGCCGAAGCCGTGACGCCGACGGGTGTGGACACGGCGTCCGCGCGGCGCGACGACGCGGTCGCTCGCCGATGCGGGCGCGGCCCTGGTGGCGGGGACGGTACCCGTCGGGGTCTCGGTGACGGTTGACATGCTCTGATGATCGCGTGCGCGGTGCATCGAGTCCAACGGATGCCCTTGATGTCAGTGATCGATCTGCTCGATACTCAGACGATGGAGACCCGGCTGCTCGAACAGTTCGTCACCGTCGCCGCCGAGGGCAGTGTCACCCGCGCCGCCGAACGGCTCTGGGCCGCGCAGTCAACGGTGTCCGCGGGCATCGCCTCGCTCGAGCGCAGCTTCGGCGTGCGGCTGTTCGACCGCACCGGCCGACAGCTCGTCCTGACACCCGCCGGCGAGGACCTGCTCCCCCACGCCCGTGCGGTGCTCGAGTCCCTGGACCGGATGCGCGACCTGGCCACCGCCGACGACGCCGACCTGCGAGGACGGGTGCGGCTGGGCATCTTCACGAGCATGGACATCGTCGACCTGACGGGCGTCCTGCAGCGGTTCCGACGCCAGCACCCGCTCGTCGCCGTCGAACTGATGACCTCGCCGTCGGGGACGACCGGGCTCGTGCAGGACCTGGTCGCCGGGCGGCTCGACATCGCCTACACGGGCCTGCCCACCGTGCCCGCCGGCGTCGTCGTGGAGCCGTTGCGGGAGATGCCGTTCCGGGTGTTCACCGCGTCGGACCACCCGCTCGCCGGCCGGTCGTCGGTGTCGCTGGCCGAACTCGCCGACGAGCCCTTCGTCGACACGGCACACGGGTTCGGCAACCGGATCATCCTCGACGGAGCACTCGAGCGACTCGGCATCCGTCGGCGCATCGTCGCGGAGATGAACGACATGCCCGCCGTGATCCGGTTCACCTCGGCCGGGCTCGGCGTCGGGGTCGTGCCGGACTCGGGCGTGCGGTACGACGGGGCGGTGCTCGACCTGGAGGACGAGGTCGACCCGCTCCGCATCGGCCTGGCGGTCCGGACGTCCCCGGAGCCGAGCCGCGCGGTCCGGACGCTGGCGCGCGACATCGTGGCGGCGCGGGTGGGGTGACGCTGGGCGCGCTCGGTGTGCTTCGTGAGCAGGAACGGTCGCGTCGCGGTGCGCGAGGCGACCGTTCCTGCTCACGATCTGACCACCGACGGACTGGAGGCACGGGTCGGGTCCGCCACGTGCCTCCGGGCCGTCAGTCCCCCCAGAACGTCGCGATGAGGGCGGGCAGGAGCCCGTCGGTCGGGACGTTGGTCTGTTCGATGGTGATCCAGGTGTCACCGCGGGCGAAGTACGTGTAGGCCTTCTCGACGCCGTACGGCTCGACGATCCCGCGGGACTGGCAGAAGGTTCCGCCGTCACGCTCCGTGCAGGTCCCGCCGCCGTCGTACGCGGGGAACTCCTCGATCTCCCGCTGGATGGTCGCCTCGGTGGCGGTCCCGGCCCGGACCTCGATCCCGGACACGTCCGCGCGCGGGTCACGCCACGAGCAGGAGACCTTCGACTGGGTGCCCTCCGGGTCCTGACCATCCGGCACTCGATCGGTACCCGACGGTGGGTCGGCCTGCGTCAGCGGGGTGTCACCGAAGAAGCGGTCGTAGTCCTCGGCGGGGACGAGCGCGCGACAGTCCGTGGGGATCGTCGCCGCGACGGGGGTCGGTGTCGACGTCGGGGTGGGCTTCGGCACCGGGGCACCCGTGATCGGGGCGGAGCTCGGCGTCGTGGAGGACGGCGCAGGCTCGGGCTGCCGGGTCTGGGTGGGAGCGGCGACCGGGTCGGCGTTCTGCTGCGACAGGGTCAGGGCGACGGCGCCGGTGGCGGTGCCGACGGCGAGCAGCGCGACGACACCGATGACTATCCCGGACCGGCCACGACGACGCTTCGGGAGCGGGGTGGCACGTTCGAGGACGTTCTGCTTCATCGAGACGAGCATGCGCTGCAGGTCGTCTCCCTGCGGAGGCTCAGTGTTCATCGTGCATCACCACCTTCTTGAGTCGTCGACGGTTGCGGGACACCCGCTGGGTGACCGCGCCGACCGTGAGTCCGAGGAGTTCGGCGGCCTCGGCGTACGAGTGCCCCTCGAGCAGGCAGAGCTCGCAGATGCGGCGGTCGAGGTCCGGGAGCGCGGCGATCTCGGCGCGGACCCAGCGCAGGGTCTCGCGGGCCTCGTCGTGGTCGGCGGGCGAGGCGAGGTGCTCCGGGAGCTCGTCCGTGCGGCGCCGGGCCTGCTTGCGCCCGGTGTTGAAGGCGTGGTTGCGGCACACGACGAGCAGCCACGGCAGCACCGTGTCCGCCGGCAGCTCGAGGGTCGCGGCGCGCTGCCAGAGCGTCAGGAACGCGTCCTGCACGATCTCCTCGACGTCGGACCGGTCGTCGACCAGCGCCCACGCGTAGCGGGTGAGGGTGGCGGCGTACCGGTCGAACGCCCGGGCGAGCGCGCCGGTGTCTCCCTGTGCCATCGCACGGACGAGTCCTTCGTCCGTGTCGGTGCCGGTCGTCACATCCACATCCCACCCCCTTCACTCAGAGGTGTCGGCAGGACAGGCGATCCTGACAGGACCGTTCCGGATTCGTGACCTCGGGCGTGTCCGCCCAGGACTGGGGGTCAGCCGTCAGCCGTCAGCGGCGGGACTCAGTGGAAGTCGTCGCCGTCGCCCTCGGCCGGCGTCTTGTGTCCGCCGAGCATGTCGTTGTCGTCCTGGTCACTCGACGAGGCGAGCTGCAGCATCGCGAGCACGACGACCACCACGATGAACGCGACGCCGAGGAAGATCACGGCCAGCTGCAGTTCCCGCGTCGAGAACAGCACGACGAGCCCGGTGAACACCGCGATGATCGCGGAGATCCCGAGGAGCTCGACCGGGCGCAGACGGTCACGTCGGCTGGGGGTGGTCATGCGTGTGGTGCTCCGTCCGGGGCGACGGCCGGCGTGGCCGTGCCCCACTTGTGCGAGAGGCCGGCGATCACGTGGAAGACGGCCGTGATGGCGAGGTACGCGCCGAGCAGGCCGACGAGCACGATCGAGGCGTCGAGGGTGCCGGTGACCTTCTCCACGCCACCGAGCTGCTGGGAGTAGTCCGGCGGGGTGACGAGGAAGGCGACCGCGAGCAGCAGCGTGAGGCCGCCGATCGTGGTCCAGTCGCGGGCGAAGGGCGAACGCCGCCGGGCCCGGAGCCCCTGCGACAGCTCGAGGGCTCCGGTCAGCACCGCGAACGCGACGATGACCGTGATGAAGGCCGGCAGCCCGAAGCCGTTGCACGCGATCGCGGCGACGGCGGCGAGCAGGGTGATGACGGCCTGCAGCAGGGTCGTGCGACGCGAACGACCGTCGAGGGGCAGTCGGGAGATCCCGGCGAACAGGAGCACGAGGCCCTCGACCAGGGCGAAGCCGCCGAAGAGCAGCAGGCCGTAGCCCGCGGCGTGGTTGGTCGAGAAGGTGATCACCATCGCGACGATCGCAGCGGGGACCGCTCGGAGGATCGGGATCGGCCAGTACCGCGCGCGCTGGGTCGCTTCTTCCACGGTGGTGGCGTCGTCCACGGTGTCGGACACGAGACCTCTTTCGGGCATGCGGATCGTGGATCCGATCCTACCGCCGGTGTGGTGAACGCCCGACCGGAGCGGACTCGACCCCCTGTGGACGTCCACACCCCCCTGCACGGGGACGACACCGTCCTGCGGTGCCGTCCCCGTGGTGTCAGGGCTGCTGCGGGTCGTCGTCCGGGGCGCCCAGCCGGACACGACGTCGGGCGAGCCACCAGCACACGGAGCCCACCGCGGCGGCCACTGCGGCGAGCGCCGCGGCGAGGCCGAGTCCTTCGGCGCCCGTGTAGGCGAGGGCTCCGACGGGGGCACCCGGACCACGACCGGCCGCGGGGTCACCGGCGCCGCTGTCCCCGTCGTCGCGACCGTCCGGCGCGGGGCCGTCACCACCGGCGTCACCGTCCCCGTCGTCCGTGGCGGGGCCGGTCGTCGGCACCGGACCGGTGGTGGGCGAAGGGCTCGGCTCCGGCGCCTCGTCGTCCGGGCCGACGACGATCGCGACGCCGGTGGACGGGTCACCACCGTCCGGGTCGGTCGGCGACGTCGCGGTGGCCACGTTCACGACGTCGGAGCCGTCGCCCCGGTACGCGGGATCGAGCGCGGCACGGATCCGGAAGTCCAGGGTCTCGCCCACGTCCAGCGACACGTCGGAGCTGCAGGTCACCCGCTGGCCCTCGGCGGTGCACCCGTCGTCGGAGCCCACGAACCGCATCGCCTCGGGCAGGTCGTCGACCGCACCGACCTGCTGCGCCACCGACGGGCCCCGGTTCCGGGCGGTGACGAGGTACTCGACCTCGTCGCCGGGCTGGACGGTCGACGGCGACACCGACTTGTCGGTCTCGACGTGTGCCGCGACGACCGGTGCCGTCGCCGTCGTGCTCGCTCGCGAGGTGTTGTCGGCCTCGTTCGTGTCGGACAACGAGGTCGGCGGGGCGATCGTCGCCACGCTCTCCAGTGTTCCGGACGTGCCCTCGGCCACCCGGCCCTCGACCGTGACGACGGCCGAACCCCCTCGGGGCAGGGACAGGTCGGTCGCGACGTCCCCGGTGCCCGACCCGGTTGCGCAGGCGGAACCCTCGGCGGCGGTGCAGGTCCAGGTGACGTCCTCGACGCCGTCGGGCACGTCGACCTGCAGTGGGCTCGGGTCGGCGGCGTTCGGGCCGGGGTTGCGCGCCGTCACGGTGTAGCGGAGCGACTCACCGGCCGTCACGGTCGTGGGCAGGTCGTGCTCGACGGACAGGTCGGCCGGCTTCCAGACCCGGAGCGCGTCGACCTCGTGCTTGTCGACGTGGCTGCCCGTGGCCCCCGCGAACCCCAGGCGCAGCGTGCTGGGCAACGGAGCCTGGCCGTCGCCGTGCAGCGGCACCGAGTCGAGGACGGTGCGCATGGTCGAGCCGGCCTGCAGCCGGACCGTGACGGAGAGCCCGCCGTCGTCGTCGGGCAGCAGGGTGATGCGGACCGTGCGGGGCGTCGAGCCGGAGGTCACCGTGCCACCGGGAGCGGTCGCACCGGCGACGTACCGGTACCCCTCTGTCCCGTTGCCCGAGCCGCGGACCACCACGTGGTCGGGCTGCGCTCCCGGACCGGAGCCGTTGATGCGCGACGAGAAGTTGCCGTAGTGGTCGATCGCGACGGCTGCGAAGCCCCCGGGCACGCCGGGCAGGTCACACTGCCGCCCGCCGCCCTCGGTCGCTTCCTTGCGGCAGGCGTACCCGAGGCCGGCACCGAAGGACCCGACGCCCTGTGCTGCGGCACCGTCGGCCAGGTACAGCAGCAGGCCGTCGGCCCCGGGGTCGTCCTTCGCGGTGTACATCGCGTAGGTGAACTCGATCTCGAGTCCGGTGTCGGACGGGAACGTGTCGTTGGTCGACCACGCTCCCGCCTGGTTCAGGACGTCGTCGGTGAGCCGCAGCCGCCCGCCGGACACCGCGGCGTCACCGTGCAGGGCGCCGCCGGACGCGCTGGAGAACTGGTTGACGTACGGGAAGTCGAGAGCCGCGGCGCTCGACCCGGACGGCAGGACGGCGGGCGCCGCGAGCACGCCGAGCGCGGTCACCGTGGCGCAGGCCGCGGCGACACGGCGGACGACCCGCGAGCGGAGCGACCGGAACGACCGGCGCGACCGCCGATCAGGGGCAGGAGCTGGAGCAGGAGCACTGGGATCTGTCATGCCCCGATGCTCGCGACCGGGACGTCACCCCCGGGCGGCGGCGGGATGATCTGTGGAACGCCCCCACGGGCCTCCGGGCTGTGGAGGAAGAACGGCGCAACCGGACCGCTCAGGCCAGCCACACCGTCGTCTCACCCGGCAGCAGTCCCGGCGCGACCCCGTCGAGCGGCCCGGACGCGGCGACGACCGTGCCGTCGGGCAGGGGCACCGGGGCCGTGCCGAAGTTCGTCACCGACCGCCACCCGTCGTTCCGTGCGAACGCGACGACCTCGGAGCCGGACTCCAGCCACGTCAGGGCCTCCCCCTGCTGCAGGCGACGGCGGGCGGCGAGCGCCTCGCGGTACAGCGACAGGGTGGACTCGGGGTCGCCGTCCTCGGCCTCGACCGAGGACTCCCCGAAGTCCTGCGGCTGCGGCAGGTGCGGCGCGGCGTCCCCGAAGCCGAACGACGGCCCGGAACGCGTCCACGGGATCGGCACCCGGCAGCCGTCGCGGCCCTTCACGGTGTGCCCGGTGCGGAGCCACTTCGGGTCCTGCAGCAGGTCGCGCGGGATCGCCGCGGCCTCGTGCAACCCGAGCTCCTCGCCCTGGTAGACGTACGACGACCCGGGCAGCGCGAGCATCAGCATGGTGGCCGCTCGTGCCCGGCGGAGCCCCCGTGCGCGGTCGAGCTCCGGCGTCGTGCCGTCGGTCATGAGCCAGGCATCGGTGTCCGTGCCGTCCGGCAGGCCGTAGCGGGTGGGGTGCCGCACGACGTCGTGGTTCGAGAGCACCCAGGTGCTCGAGGCGCCGGACTGCTCCGAGGCGGCCAGGTTCCGCTCGATGATCCGACGGAACGCATCGGGCTCGAACGGGGCCTCGAGCAGGTCGAAGTTGAAGGCCTGCCCGAGCTCGGTCGGCCGGGCGTACAGGACGCGGCGCGGTGCCGGGGCCCAGGCCTCGGCGACGGCCGCGCGGGGCGGGTCGTACTCGTCGAGCACCCGACGCCAGGTGGCGAAGATCTCGTGCACCTCGTCACGGTCGTACAGCGGGTCGGAGCCGTCGAGCGGCAGGTCCTGCTCGTCCGACGGCCGGTACGGGGTCGACAGGTCCTTCGCCAGCCCGTGCGCGACGTCCACGCGGAACCCGTCGACACCGCGGTCCGACCAGAAGCGCAGGGTGTCCTCGAAGTCGGCACGGACCTCGGGGTTCGACCAGTCCAGGTCCGGCTGCTCGGGGGCGAACAGGTGCAGGTACCACTGCCCGTCGGGCACCCGGGTCCAGGCGCTGCCGCCGAAGTTCGACACCCAGTCGCTCGGCGGCAGTTCGCCGGAGGTACCGGACCCTTCGCGGAACACGTACCGCGCCCGCTCGGGCGACCCCGGCGCGGACGCCAACGCGGCCCGGAACCACTCGTGCTGGTCCGAGGTGTGGTTCGGGACGATGTCGACGATGACCTTCAGGTCGTGCTCGTGGGCGGCCCGGAGCAGCGCGTCGAGGTCCTCGAGGGACCCGAGCTTCGGGTCGACGGCCCGGTAGTCGGCGACGTCGTAGCCCCCGTCGGCCAGGGGCGACGGGAAGAACGGGGAGAGCCACAGCGCGTCGACGCCGAGCGATGCCAGGTACGGCACCCGGCTCGTGATGCCCGCGACGTCACCGAGTCCGTCGCCGTCCGTGTCGGCGAAGCTGCGTGGGTAGACCTGGTACACGACGGCGTCGCGCCACCAGGTCGGGTCGGTGGTTCGTGGCGTGCTGGCCGGGGTCCGAAGCGTGGTCACGACGCCACCGTACTCAGCGGACCGGGAATAGCGCCCCCTACGATCGCATTGGTTGTTGCTGACACCTTTCCGTCCAGCAACAGCATCCCGCAACAGAAGGAGCTCCATGACGAACGTCCTCGTCCTCGTCGGCAGCCTGCGCGCCGACTCCATCAACCGCAAGCTCGCCGAGGCCGCCGCGCACCACGCGCCGGAGGGCATCGAGCTGCACACCTTCGACGGCATCGTCGACCTGCCGTTCTACAACGAGGACATCGACGGTGACACCCCGCCCGCCCCGGCAGTCGCCTTCCGCGACGCGATCGCCGCCTCGGACGCCGTCCTGCTCGTCACCCCCGAGTACAACGGCACCATCCCCGCCGTGCTGAAGAACGCCCTCGACTGGGCATCGCGTCCGTTCGGCGCCTCGCCGCTGTCCGGCAAGCCGCTCGCCGCCATCGGTTCGGCGTTCGGCCAGTACGGCGGCGTCTGGGCCCACGACGACGCCCGCAAGGTCGCCGGCATCGCCGGCGCGAAGGTCCTGGAGGACGTCAAGGTCGCCATCCCGCAGTCGGTCGTCCGTTTCGCCGAGACCCACCCGCGCGAGGACGCCGAGGTCACGACGCTCGTGCAGGGCGCGCTCACCGCGCTCGCCGAGGCCGCGGCCGGCACGGACGAGTCCGCAGCCGCGTAACGCGACGAACCACCGGACAGGAGGCCCGTGGCGATCCCGCCACGGGCCTCCTGTCCGTCCGGTGCGGACGCAACGGTCGTTGCGAACGCATCGGACGGTGCGGACGCACCGGTCGTGGCGGAACCCGGGAGTCCGCTAGACGACCGAGATACGAGACGGGTTACCCTGAACGCCATGTCGACGCAGGAGATCACCGAGGCGTCCGGGTACTGGTTCCCGGACGACGACGCGACCCAGCGCGGGGTCGCCGTGCTGAACGCCCTGCGCCGGTACCGGTCCGCCGAGACCGCCATGCGCCGCCGGACCCGTGACTCGATGGGCATGGGTGAGACCGACCTGCTCGCCGTACGGTTCCTGCTGCAGGCGCAGCGCTCCGGCACGTCCGTGAGCCCCAAGGACCTCGCGGCGTACCTCAAGATCTCGTCCGCGTCGACGACGATCCTGATCGACCGCCTGGTGAAGTCGAACCACGTCCGCCGCGATCCGCACCCCACCGACCGCCGGGCCCTCGTCATCACGCCGACGACCGAGACCGACGACGAGGTCCGCGCCACGCTCGGCGTGATGCACCGCCGGATGATGTCGATCGCCGAGGGACTCCCCGCGTCCGAGGCCCGGGTCGTCGCCGGTTTCCTGGAGCAGATGCGCCAGGCGGTCGACCAGGTCGACCCCGCGCCGTCGCACTGAGCACCGTCGCGCCGAGGCCTCCGACTGTCGTCGGGGGACGCTGCCTCCGAGCGCACTGAGAACGTGCACTGCGGCACCGCGTAGACCGGAACGGTCACACCGACGCGAAAGGAGCCACAACCATGCACGCTTCGGACAAGATGGCCAAGAACCTCCAGGCGGTCCTCGTGGACCTCATCGACCTGCACCTGCAGGGCAAGCAGGCCCACTGGAACATCCTGGGCACCAACTTCCGCGACCTCCACCTGCAGCTCGACGAGATCGTCGACGCCGCTCGCGAGTTCGCCGACGACACCGCCGAGCGCATGCGCGCGCTGTACCTCGTGCCGGACGGCCGCTCGGCGACCGTCTCCGCGGGCAGCCACCTCGACGCGTTCCCCTCGGGCGAGATCACCACGCACGACGCCATCGACCAGGTCACGCTCCGGCTGTACCAGGCGACCGGCACCATGCGCGATGTCCACGACGAGGTCGACGAGGAAGACCCGACGACCGCGGACCTGCTCCACGGCTTCATCGAGCGCCTCGAGCAGCTCGCCTGGATGGTCTCCGCCGAGAACCGCGCGCCCAGCACCCCGCTGGCGTCCGCCACCACGCCCGCCGTCGCCGACGCGTCGGCGCACGCGTAGGGGCCCGGGTGGACCTCGGTATCCAGGGCAAGACCGCACTCGTCTTCGGCGGTGACTCCGGCATCGGCTGGAACACGGCGCGCATCCTGCTGGCAGAGGGTGCGACCGTGGTCGTCACCGACATCGACCAGAGCCGTCTCGACACCAGTGCGGACCAGCTCGAGGCTCCCCTCGGCAAGCTGCACGCGTTCGCCGCCGACGTCCGGAGCGCCGAGAGCCTCGCCGCCCTGCACGACAAGGTGCGTGACGCCGTCGGCGAGATCGACATCCTGGTGCAGTCCTCGGGCGTCACCGGCGCCCAGGGCATGTTCCACGAGATCGACGAGGCCGGCTGGGCGGAGACGATCGACATCGACCTGATGGGGCCGGTGCGGATCACCCGCGAGTTCATCGGCGACCTGCGACAGGGCGGCTGGGGACGCATCGTCTACCTGGTGTCCGAGGACGCCTCGCAACCGTACGACGACGAACTGCCCTACTGCGCTGCCAAGGCCGGGGTGCTCTCGTTCGCCAAGGGGCTCTCGCGCTCCTACGCCTCCGAGGGCCTGCTGGTGAACACGGTCTCGCCAGCGTTCATCCACACGCCGATGACCGACGCGATGATGGACAAGCGGGCCAAGCAGCGCGGCACATCGTTCGACGAGGCCATCGGCAGCTTCCTCGACGAGGAGCGGCCGTACATGGAGCTCAAGCGGCGCGGTGAGCCGGAAGAGGTCGCCAACGTCGTGGCCTTCCTGTGCTCCGACCTGGCCAGCTTCGTGAACGGCGCCAACTACCGGGTCGACTCCGGCTCGGTCGCGACGATCTGATCGTGGCACCACAGCACAACCAGGAGGCGTCATGACCGACTTCCGCTACCTCATCGTCGGCGGCGGGATGGTCGCCGACGCGGCCGCCCGCGGCATCCGCGAGCTCGACACCGACGGGTCGATCGGGATCCTCAGCGAGGACGTCGACCGCCCCTACGCCCGGCCCGCGCTCTCGAAGAAGCTCTGGACCGACCCGGACTTCAGCTGGGACGACAAGGTCGACCTGCACACCGAGGAGACCGGGGCGCAGTTCGTCCTGGGCACCGCGGTGACGGCAATCGACCGTGCTGCGAAGACCGTCACGACGGCCGACGGTGCGACCCATGGCTACGAGCGGCTCCTGCTCGCGACCGGTGGGAAGCCCCGCGGGCTGCCGGGGCTGTCCCCGTCGGCACGCGTGCTCGACTACCGCAGCGCGTCGGACTACCGCCGCCTGCGCGAGCTCGCCGACGCCGGAGCGCACGTCGCCGTCGTCGGTGGCGGCTACATCGGGCAGGAGATCACCGCGGGCATCGTGCAGAACGGCGCACGCGTCACGCTGGTCGACCCGGACGAGATCGTCGGCGGACGGATGTTCCCCGACGACCTGGCACGGGCGTTCCAGCAGCGCTTCGTCGACCACGGCGTCGAGCTCCGCACCGGCCGCCGGGTGTCCGAGGGCGCCGAGACGGCCGACGGTGTGCGACTGACGCTCGACGACGGTTCCGTGGTCGAGGCCGACGCGGTCGTCGCCGGGCTCGGCATCGAGCCCGCGACGCAGCTCGCCGCCGACGCCGGACTCACCGTCCGCGACGGCATCGTGGTGTCCTCGACGCTGCTCACCGACGACGACTCCGTGTTCGCTGCCGGTGACGTCGCCGAGTACCCGGACCGGATCCTCGGCACACGCCGGGTGGAGCACGTCGACAACGCCCAGCAGCAGGGTCGACAGGCCGGCCGCAACCTGGCCGACGCCGACGAGACCTACGACCACACGCCGATGTTCTACTCCGACGTCTTCGACATGGGGTACGAGGCCGTGGGGCAGGTCAGCGCGAAGCTCCGCACGGTCGAGGACTGGCAGGACCCCACCGTGACCGGCGTCGTCTACTACCTGGACGACGACGACACGGTCCGGGGTGTGCTGCTCTGGAACGTGTGGGACAAGACCGACGAGGCCCGCAAGGTGCTCGCCGAGGCGAACTCGCTGACGCCCGACATGCTGCCGGGCCGCATCACGGCCTGATCGCTCGCCCGTCGCGGTGGTCGCGACGCCCTGGTGGCCCGGTGCCGGTCCGTCGGACCGGCACCGGGCCTCCAGGCGGTCACCCGCACACCGCGGCGCCCGCCGCCTCGACGGGGCTGGCTGCTTCGACGGTGCTGGCTACTTCGACTCCGGCGCGACCTCGTCGACGACCGCCCGGCGGTCCGCCGGGTCGACCGGCAGGTCGTCGCCGTCCGCCATCGCGACGGCGTGCGCGGACTTGGCGGCCTCGAGCGTCTCGTCGTCGTTCCGGGCCATCCCGAACAGCTCGATGAACCGCGACTTGACCAGCAACCAGGCGTCCCCCGGGCTGAGCCGGGCCAGGTCCGACGCCGTCGAGTCGTCACGCACCCGCTGCAGCGAGGACACGCCGCGGTCGGGGATCCGGTGGTCGACGTGCGCCACCGCGAGCCGCGCGACCGCGTCGGCCTGCGCGTGCATCACCGAGTGCGCACCGTCGACGACCTCGCGCAGGACCGCGTACGGGAACACGCGCGCCAGCCGGCGGACCCAGTCGCGCGGCACCATCGCGTCGTGCTCGCCGCGGACGATCAGGGTGCGGGCCTGCACGTGCGCGGCACGCTCCTCGATCGGGAACGCGATCATGCGCGGCAGGACCTTGCGGAACCAGTGCCAGCCGCACAGCGCGTACGCCGTGATGCCGTGCCAGCGGACCGCGGCTGGCTCGTGCAGCGTCGACCGCAGGAACCGGAACGCCGACTGCCGCACCGTGCGCGCCGACGAGTCGACCACGGGGCTGATGAGCACGAGGTCGGAGAGATCGGGACGGCGAGCGGCGACCTCGGTGACGACCTGGGTGCCCATCGAGTGCCCCATGAGCACCGGGTCCTCGAGCCCGAGGTCGTCGATGACCCGCTCGACCGCGTCGGCGTACCGCTCGATCGAGACCGTCCCACGGAACCGCGGGACGCCCGCGAAGCCCGGCAGGTCGAGCGCGTGCACCGGTCCGTTCTCGTTGAGGTGCGGCGCGAGCCGCTCGTAGTAGGTCGACGCGATGCCGAGACCCGCGACGAGCACGAACGCCCGCTCGCCCGGCTCACCGATCGAACTCACCCGGACGTAGGTGCCGTCGAGTGCGACCCGGTCGACCTGCACCGTGACGTCGGCGTCCTCGGCCTGGGCGAGTTCCCCGGCCGGGTCCGGACGGGGTGCCTGGCGTTCGTCGTCCACGTGGGTCTCCTCCGGTCGGGCGGTCGCCCAGGATACCCGGCCGCCGTCCGCCCGGGCGGCGACGACATGGTCAGCCGCTGAAGGTGTTCGCGGGGAAGCCGTGCACCGTGGTCGGCACCGCGAAGACGGCGCCGGAGGGCGGCGCCTGCTCCAGGTCCTGCTCGGTGAGGTTCTCGCGGGCCGTGCCGATGAACAGCGTCGACATGTCCGGGCCGCCGAACGCCACCGACGTCGGGTTGGCGACGGGGAGCTCCACCGTCTCCAGGTGCGAGCCGTCGGGACCGTAGCGCTCGACGCGGGAACCGCCGTAGATCGCGCTCCAGAAGCAGCCCTCGTCGTCGCGGACCAGGCCGTCGTGCGCGTGGCCGACGATGAACGGCTCGAGTTCGCCGAGCTCGCCGTCCGGGCCGTACGACCCCCGGAAGACCGTCGAGGCGCTGGTGTCGGTGACGTACATGGTGCTGCCGTCCTCCGACCACTCCATGCCGTTCGTCACGCCGAAGCCGCCGCGGAGCAGCCGGACGGTGCCGTCGGCCTCGACCGAGTAGAGCGCGGCGTCGGGTTCGCCGGTGGTCACGTTCATGCTGCCGACCAGGAACCGGCCGAACGGGTCGCACTTGCCCTCGTTGAACCGGTTGCCCGAGGTGCTGTGCGTGACGCGGGCGATCTCACGCTCCACGGCCCCCTGCTCGTCCGTCACGACGACGGCGTCGCCGAGGGCCGCGACGAACCCGCCGGAGGCGCGGGGCTGGAAGCTCGCCAGCGGGGGCGGCAGCGGCACGCTCGACCGGACGGTGCCGTCGGCGCCGGCGGTGTTGAGGGTGCCGAGGGTGATGTCGGTCCACCGGAGAAGCTGCGCGGACGGGTCCCAGACGATGCTCTCGGCGAGGACCGCTCGGGCGTCGGCGAAGACGGTCGCGGGGCCGGGGGTGACGTTCGTGCTCATCGACCCCGTCTACCGCTGGGCGGGTCCGCGCTCGCTCAGGCGCGGAAGCGGGTCAGAGGCGGGCGAAGCGCGCGCGGAAGAAGCTGTAGACGCCGAACGCCAGGAACCCGATGCCGATCGCGACGAGGACGAACACCCCGCCGGGCATGCTCCGGACGGCGTCGAACGCGGCGTCGAGGCCGGTGGCCTGGTCGGGGTCGCTCTGCAGCCCCGCGACGGCGATGAGCACGCCCACGATCACCACGGCGATGCCCTTGCCGACGTACCCGACGACGCCGAGGACGGTGACCACGCGGTCGAGTTGGCCCGACGGTCGCGTGATCTGCTTCCGGAACGACCGACGG
This sequence comes from Curtobacterium sp. VKM Ac-2889, assembly GCF_015350855.1. Classification (NCBI taxonomy): domain Bacteria; kingdom Bacillati; phylum Actinomycetota; class Actinomycetes; order Micrococcales; family Microbacteriaceae; genus Curtobacterium; species Curtobacterium sp. VKM Ac-2889. Next base: position 935,553 of record NZ_JADKSC010000002.1, read on the forward strand.
CAGCCGATCACCACGAGGCCGATGCCGACCGCGACCGCGATCGCCCCGGCCAGCACCAGCACGAACACCCCGCCCGGCGTCGCGAGGGTCTTCGCCGCGGCGCTCTGCGACGAGCTGCTCGAGCTCGACCCGGCGCCGAGCGCGTACGAGGCCGACGAGTACGCGATCACGCCGTAGACCACGGCCTTCGCCACGTCCTTCAGCCGGGCGAGCCAGCCGCGGGTCGTGTCGGACCGTCCGCCGACGATCGCCTCGACGACCAGACGCACGGTGAGTGCGGCGGTGCCGACGGCGATCAGCCAGAGCAGGAACACCCCACCGGGCACGGCGGCGATCTGCTGCAGCGCACCGGACTGGTCGGTCTCACCGCCCGAGGACGCGTTCCCGATGCCGAGCAGGATCGCCAGGTACCCGATCAGCAGGTGGACGATGCCACTGCCGACGAACCCGGCGCGTGCCGTGACCTCGAACCAACGGCTGTCGGCCGCTCGCCGGACCTGTCGTCCGGTCTCCTTCGCTGCGTGCTCCGCCGTGTCGCTCATCACGGACAAGCGTGCCCGACGCGCGCCGTCCTGTCCGGGGCGCGCCGGGCCGTGCGGTCCGCCACGTGGCGGACGGGAGGCCCGTGGCGGTGCCGCCACGGGCCTCCCGTCCGTCGGTGGGCGCGTCTCAGTCGCCCTTCACGTTGACGACCTGGCGCAGGGTGTGCCGGATCGACACGAGGTCCTCGGCGTCCGCCATCACCTGGTCGATCGGCTTGTACGCGGCCGGGATCTCGTCGAGGAACGCGTCGGTGTCCCGGTACTCGATGCCGACCATCGCCTCGCGCAGCTGCTCGTGGGTGAAGGTCCGCCGGGCAGCGCTCCGCGAGAACAGCCGCCCGGCGCCGTGCGGGGACGACTCGAGCGACGGCTTGTTGCCGAGCCCCTCGACCACGTACGACGCCGTGCCCATCGACCCGGGGATCAGACCCGGCTGACCGGCCTTCGCCTGGATCGCACCCTTGCGCGAGACCCACACGGACTTGCCCCAGTGCGTCTCACGCTGCGTGAAGTTGTGGTGGCAGTTGATCCGCTCGCGCTCGTCGACGGGCGTGCCGACGGCCTCGGACAGCTGCCGGACGACGCGGTCCATCATCTCCTCGCGGTTGAGCAGGGCGAAGTGCTGGGCCCACCGCAGCTCGGCGATGTACCGGTCGAACTCCGGCGTGCCCTCGACCAGGTAGGCCAGGTCGGGGTCCGCCAGCTGGATCCACCAGCGCTCCATGGCCTTCTTGGCGACCCTGATGTGGCGCTGCGCGATCTTGTTGCCGACACCCCGCGACCCGGAGTGCAGGAAGAGCCAGACCCGGTCCTGCTCGTCGAGGGAGACCTCGATGAAGTGGTTGCCGGAGCCGAGCGTGCCGAGCTGGTTGCGCCAGCCGCCGTGCACGCCGTCGGGGTCGAACCCGGCGGTCTCGGCCATCGCCTCGAGCTCCGCGATCCGCGGTGCGGCGGTCGCCACGATCTTCCGGTTCGACGCACCGGCCGACAGCGGGATCGCGCGCTCGATCTGCTCGCGCAGACCCTGCAGGTCGGCCGGCAGGTCGCTCGCGGTGAACTGCGTGCGGACCGCGATCATGCCGCAGCCGATGTCCACGCCGACGGCCGCCGGCATGATCGCGCCGAGGGTCGGGATGACGGACCCGACGGTGGCCCCGAGGCCCAGGTGTGCGCCGGGCATGAGGGCCAGGTGCGGGAACACGAACGGCATGCGCGCGGTCGTGCGGGCCTGCTGCTCGGTGTTGTCCTCGAGCATCGAGGCCCAGCTGAGCAATCGGTCGTTGATCTTCTTCATGGTGTCGTCTCGCTTTCGTGACGGTCGAGGTGACGGTCCGAGACGGTCGCACGCCGGGCCTCCTGGTCGTCGCCGGACGTGGCGGACGGAAGGAAGCGGTGCTGACGAACGCCCCGGGCCGGGTGGGCACGAGGCGTCGTGGGACGTCGCGTGCCTACGCGGGATAGCGGAGGGACCGCTGCTGCTCGGGCAGCACGGCGGCCGCGGCGAGCTGGAGCTCGACGCGTTCCTCGTTGTGCTGCACGGCGCGCATGCGCGGTCCTTCCGGTGTGCCCGGGGCGGGCGGTCTGCCTGATCGGCAGGAGGACGACGGTAGTGCGACACGCCCGGGGTGCGCAAGTCATGTGGGCGTGTCGGCTGCGCGCCGGTGGTGCTCCGGCGGTTCTCCACAGGCGGGAGGCGCGTCGCGCGTTCTCCACGAGGGGTACGTCCGCCTGATGGTCGCCGCCGGGGCCGGGGCAGGCTGGACGCATGACCGAGCGCACGCGAGACACCCCCGACGCGACCGAGAACGAGGAACGGACGAACGGGTACGTGCCGCTCCGCTCCTACGGCGCGATCGGTGACGGGCGGACCGTCGCCCTCATCGCGCTCGACGGCCGGATCGACTGGCTGCCGATCCCGTCGATGGACTCGCCGCCGGTGTTCGCGAGCATCGTCGACGCCGAGCACGGCGGACACGTCGCCCTGCGACCCGTCGACGACCAGGCGGAGGTGTCCCGGGCCTACCTGCCGGGGACGAACGTGCTCGTGACGACGTGGACCACCCCGTCCGGCACCGCCACCGTGACCGACGCCATGGTCACCGGTGTCGCCGGACGTCTGCCGTGGGCCGAGATCGGCCGCTGCGTCCAGGGGGTCCAGGGCTCCGTCGAGATGGAGTGGGCCGTCGTGCCCGGCACGATCCTGAACACCGCGGAACCCCGACGCCTCGACACCGCGAACGGCACCGTCATCGGGATCGACGGCGTCACCATCGCGATCGTCGAGCAGGGCTTCGAACCCGTTCACGACGACGGACCCCGGTTCTCCGGCCGGTTCTCGACGACCGAGGGCTCGAAGTCGATCCTGACGATCGTCGGCACGTACGACGAACCGATCTTCCTGCCCGAGCCGGAGCGCACGCTCGAGGGGGTCGACCGCACGATCGAGAACTGGGCGACCTGGTCGAAGGAGTTCAGCTACGACGGGCCGTGGTCGGATGCCGTCCAGCGCAGCGCCCTCGCCCTGAAGCTCCTGATCTTCTCCCCCACCGGTGCGATCGCCGCGGCACCGACGACGAGCCTGCCCGAGGACCGCACCGGCGGGAAGAACTGGGACTACCGGTTCGCCTGGGTGCGCGACCTGGCGTACACGGTGCACGCACTCACCCGCTTCGGGCTGCGCGAGGAGACCCACGCGGCCGTCTCGTGGGTGATGCGCACGATCGCCGAGCACGACGAGACGATGCCGATCTTCTACGCACTCGACGGGTCCAAGAGCGACTCGGTCGAGGAACGCGACGTCCCCGGCTGGAACGGCATCGGGCCGGTCACGATCGGCAACCGGGCGGGCGACCAGCTGCAGCTCGGCGTCTGGGGCGACGTGTTCGAGATCATGCGCCAGTACGTCCGCGCCGGCAACGTGCTCGACCGCAAGACCGCGTCGGTGCTGCAGGGGCTGGCCGACGACGCCTGCCACCGGTGGCCGGAAGCAGACTCGGGCATGTGGGAGCTGCAGGAGACGCAGCACTACACGACGAGCAAGATCGGCTGCTGGCAGGCGCTCGACGCCGCGGTCGAGCTGCACGACGCGGGGATGATCGACGGCCCCCGTGACAAGTGGATCGAGAACCGCGAGCTCATCGAGGACTGGGTCGCCGAGAACGGGTGGAACGAGGAGCTCGGCCACTACGTCATGTACCCGGGTACCGACGCACTCGACTGCTCGATCCTGCTGCACGCGATGTCGGCGTTCGACCGTGGGCCCCGCATGGAGTCCACGATCCGGGCCATCGAGGAACAGCTGCAGCACGGCCCGCTCGTGTACCGGTACTCCGGCATCCAGGACGAGGAATCGCCCTTCGTGGCGTGCTCGTTCTGGCTCGCTGCGGCGATGGCCTGCGTCGGACGCGTCGACGACGCGAAGCACCTGATGGACGACATGGTGGCGCAGGCGAACGACGTCGGTCTGTTCAGCGAGATGCTCAGTGCCGTCGACGGGGACTTCATGGGGAACATCCCCCAGGGCCTGTCGCACCTGGCGCTCATCCAGGCGGCGCTGACCATCGAAGAAGTCTCAGAGAAGTCCTGACGGGGCTGGACGAACCGTCGGGGGCGCGGGGCATCATGGTCTGACGATGAACGACGTCGATGCACGCATGGACCGCCTCCGCCGGGCCGCGCGCTACCGGTACCAGCAGCTCGTCGACCAGGAGATCGAGCGGGGGTCACTCGACCCCGACGAGGTGCGGTCGGAGCGCGAGGAACGCCGGCTGCTCAAGGCCGCCGACGTCGCGGCCCACGCGCGGGCGCAGATCGCCGAAGCCGAACGCCGAGGAGTCTTCGAGGGCAACCCCTACCACGGCAAACCGCTGCCCGGGATCGACGGCCAACACGATCCCGACTGGTGGATCAAGTCGAAGATCGAGCGCGAGGACATCCGGGGCATCGCGCCACCGGCCCTGGCGCTCCGGACGGAGGACGCCGAACTCGACGACGCCCTCGACGCCCTGTCGCTCGAGACCGATGTGCGCGACGTCCTGGTGGACTTCAACGCACGGGTGAAGGAGGCCCGGCGACAGCTGCTCGGCGGGCCGCCGGTGGTCACGCCGATGCGCGACGTCGAAGCCGAGGTGCTCGCCTGGCGGGAGCGCCGCGAGCTGCGCATGGCGGCGGCCGCTCGGGCTGCGGAGCAGGCGCTGGCCGACGCGAAGCCGCGGCGGTGGTGGCGCCGCCGCTGAGCGGTGCCGTGGCGCGGCGGCGCGGGCCGTCGCCGGGCTTTCGCGCTGAGCGACAGTTCTCGCGAGCGTGAGCGCGTGAGGTGTCGCCCAGCCCGTGACGACGGCGGCCGCCGATCCGGCGTCCGCACATGACGGACGGGAGGCCCGGTGCCAGCTGGCACTGGGCCTCCCGTCCGTCGTGTCCGCCCGTTCTTTCCCATCGCGCGCGCGTTGGTTCGCAAGAACCGGCGTACCTGGTCGAAAGAACCCACCAGGTACGCCCGATCCAGCCAGGTACGCCCGGTTGTGCCAGGTACGCCCGGTTCCGCCGGGTACGCCCGGTTCTGCCTGGCGCGGGCCCGCTGCGCTGTGGTTCCCACGACGCGAATCGGCCCGGACCGCGCTGCTGCGTGGTCCGGGCCGATCGTGGTGCGGGGGTGTTACTTGATCTGTGCGGTGATGGTGGCCGTGCCGACGAGGAGGCCGCGCTTGACGGCGTCGGTGCCGAAGGTCTTGTTCAGCAGGCCGGCGGCGTCTTCGCTGAT